>CALXWY010000002.1 GCA_944392535.1 uncultured Alphaproteobacteria bacterium
AAGTCTTCATCCGATTTTATCAAATGACCATAACCAATTGTTGCACCAGCGGGTAATTCTTTATCTGAATTTACAGGTCTTCCTGTTTTATCATCATAGATAACATGCCGGGCACCGATTTTAACACTGCCTTCAAATCGTTTTAACATATTTATACCATTATCGCTGATTTTCATATTGCTTGCTTCACTTGTTTTATTTTCTTTTTTGTAACCTTTATATACTCTGCTGAAAACAGTTTTATTATTATCATCTAGTTCCTGTTCTTCCACCCAGCAACGACAATTCGGATGAACAGGAAGTTCCGGTATCTCATCAGTATTTTCAAATAGTTCGCCATCATGTGCGGCACAGTCCTCACAAATAAACTCATCGGACTCACTATGCCAAACCCAAATCTTTTTCACTTGCGGATTATCTGGATGCGATTCTTCTGGAATATTTAAAGTATAAACAACAAGCTTTTTATTGTATATATATATCCCGAAGGCATTAAGACACGAACATCTATCGTTTCTTCTGTTTCTATAAATTCTGAATAATCGACAGACAGTCCTTTTTCCTCTTCTGTCTCTTCCTCTGCTTCTTGAATCGCATTTTCTATATCTTCTTTTAATTTCTTTTGCGCTTCCAAAAACTATTCATATGTCATATCATACGGCGGCTCGGTCATTTTACCCGTACTGTCAAATTCGGCCTGACCGGGATATAACAAGTTCATATATTTTGTAGCGCGCACATATGTATCACTGTTCTTATCTGCATATTCATTGCTATTTATTAATTCGCGTAAAAAATTTGGTATTTTCATTTATCTTCCTTTTATTGCAATAAAAAATCCCGCAATCGCGGGATAAAAAATACGACACCTGCCGTCCTATATTTCACAGGTAATTATACCATAAATACGCATAAAAATCAATATAAACTGGCATCGCAGTTTTTCGCAAAGTATGCAAGCATGCGGAAAATGGGACATTTAAGGAACGATAAGATATACACTGGTAATAGAAGATTAAAAAAGTCCCAGAAAGCGGGGCAAAAATAAACCCCACAAGAAATTAGTGGGGATTTATTTATTCCTGGCGGTGCAAGAAACATTTTACCTTTGGCTTATGAAAAACCTGCGCCCGACACACGAACAAAATGGTCAAAAACAGGAAAAAACAGGGAATTTTTGCAAAAAAAAATGGCATTTTGGGGCAATTTTTACACAACCTACGATAGAACACGTCCGCAGATTTTCGGGATTTTCACCCTGCTCTGCGCAAAAATTCCCTACAAAAATAACAGGGATTTTTTGAAACATAACAGGGAATTATCAGCGAACAACAGGGGACTTTATTTCAGCCCCCACCCCACCCGAAATAAACCAAGGCGTGCCAACATTACCAAACTTTGACATTGCGGTATGTCTGTGATAGTTTATATATAACTAAGGAACTAGCTATGGCTGAAATTAAAAAAATATTTAACGAATATGGTCTGGACTTTGATAACAACAAATATGGTCTTGGCCAAAGCAGCGAAATAGAATATACCGACGGCACTGAAAGCAGGACTAACAAAAGAGTTAAAATAAATCACATCCAAGCCCGCTATTTTCGTATTTGGATTGGTAAAAAAGTCCTGATAATAGATTCTGACAAGCCCCACTTTTCAATTCGCGACAAAAAGCGTTGGAACTTCAAAGTAGTATACGGCAGAAGCGGCAGATAAAACTTTTTCGGTCTGTATTCTAAAAAATATGCAATTTTATAAAGTTTTTGGAATACAACCATAAAAACTTCTTGAAAAATGATTTTGGGATCACAACTACTTTCATCTTTTAACAGAATATCCTTTAGTAAACAAAGTTTTTCTTTTATTGCTTTTTCAAAAAATTCTGCGTCTGACATAAGCAAACCTTTTGAGCGCTTACACGGGCATTATGACACAATATAACAGCAAAAGCAATCTTATCCCAGCCTGAGTAGCAACAAACAGGAAACATCATATCAAAAAGATGTCCAGCTGAGAATATAAATAAACAAATTGCCATAGCAGTGCTATAGATTACAATGATTTTAAGAATTTGTCGAATTCTTCCTTGTTTTTATATCCCAAATGATAAAAAGAAGATGGCATGATAGCTAATGATTTTATTTTTCCATCTTGGTTTGTCTTTACATCAAAACATCCAAATCCTCCTTCTGGAGTTTTAGAGCCAACCAATAAAAATGGTTTACCGGTTCCTTGTTCATACATCATAAAAAAGCGATTTATTGTATTTAGTCTTTTCATTGTCGCCAGTTTAGCAACAATGTAATCGGCGTATTTTTCCTTACTCAGATCAGGTGTTGCAACCCAAAATGAGGAATATTTAAAATCATCTGCCAAAAACGGCAAAATATATTTTGCATCATATTCTGTGTATGCTTTTGCCAAGTTTTCTAAAAACAGCTCTTCATTTTCAAACGATTGTCCTGACATATTTTACCTCGTATGTTTCTATTTATTGGATTTCTTTACATCTTAGTCCAGCAATCGTTGCTCTGCAATAATAAAACCAAATGTTCAAAAGATTATTGCACTGTGGCTTACGCCCTTGCTTTTAAGTGATTTTATTGCTAATCTTGTCAAAAGATTATTTATTATGTGGGGGCTAGTCATGGCAAAAGCAAACAACACTAATATTGGGTTTGAAAAACAGATATGGAACGCGGCTTGTGTTTTATGGGGGCATATCCCAGCTGCAGACTATCGCAAAGTTATTATAGGTTTGATTTTTTTACGTTATATATCATGCGCTTTTGACAAAAGATATAAAGAACTGCTTGCCCAAGGCGAAGGTTTTGAAAACGATAAAGACGCATATACCGAAGTAAATGTCTTTTATGTTCCAGAAGAAGCCCGTTGGGACAAAATCGCTGCCCAGGCCCACACCCCAGAAATCGGAATTGTTTTAGATAATGCAATGCGTGCAATAGAAGCACAAAACAAGTCATTAAAAAATGTATTACCCAAAATTTATTCTGACCAAGCATTGAACAAACGTGTTTTAGGCGAAGTTGTTGACCTGTTCACGAACGAAATTCATATGGACGACGTACAAGAAGACAAAGACTTGTTGGGTCGCACTTATGAATATTGTATTGCAAAATTTGCCGAATACGAAGGCACCAAAGGCGGTGAATTTTATACCCCATCAAGTATAGTAAAAACATTAGTTTCAATTTTGAAGCCATACGCTGGTTGTCGTGTATATGACCCGTGTTGTGGTTCGGGGGGAATGTTCGTTCAGTCTGTTAAATTCTTGTCAGAACACAGCCAAAATCGTGATAACATCAGTGTATTTGGTCAAGAATCAAATTCCGACACATGGAAGATGGCAAAAATCAATATGGCAATTCGTGGAATAAATGCCAACTTGGGCGAACATCACGAAGATACATTTATGAACGATCTGCACAAGTCATTGCGTGCAGACATAATAATGGCAAACCCACCATTTAACTTGTCAAATTGGGGCCAAGAAAAATTACAAGACGATGTCAGATGGCAATACGGAATTCCACCGGCAGGAAATGCCAACTATGCATGGATTCAACATATGATACACCACTTGGCACCCAATGGAAAAATTGGCCTGGTTTTAGCAAATGGTGCATTGTCCAGCCAAACTGGTGGCGAAGGCGATATCAGGCAAAGAATTATAGAAGCAGACTTAGTAGAAGGCATTATCGCAATGCCGACACAGTTATTTTATAGCGTGACAATACCTGTCACTTTGTGGTTTATTTCCAAAAACAAACCACAAAAAGGGAAAACTTTGTTCATAGATGCGCGCAAAATGGGTCATATGGTTGACAGAAAGCACCGTGACTTTTCGGACGAAGACATTAAAAAGTTATCAGATACATTTGAAGCATTTCAAAATGGCACATTGACAGCTGAAAAAGGCTTTTGTGCAGTTGCAACAACCGCAGATATAGCAAAACAAGATTACATATTAACCCCTGGCAGATATGTTGGCATTGCCGACCAAGAAGAAGACAGCGAACCATTTGAAGAAAAAATGTCGCGTCTGACCAAAGAACTGGGCGAAATGTTTACAAAATCGGATGAATTACAAGAAGAAATAAAAAAGAACCTGGCAGCAATCGGGTGGAGGATTTGACGATGACAAAATCACGAAAACTAAGTGTAAGACTATTGAAAGAAAATTTAAGTTTTCAAGATTCCTATAAAGACGATTTTAATAATTTACAACCCATTTCCCAAGACCAAACTTTTAGGGTTTATTTGATTTCAGGAACCAAGAACGCACCTTGGTGGAAAGACTATTTGGGCATTCAAAACGAACTATTAAACACCACCAACTCTGCAATCTTAACCGTTAACACAAGTGGCAGAATATTTGTATACACCTTTGGATTTGCCCATAATAAATTACGTTCCGAATGCTTTGAAGAAAATTTCGGTTTCCTTGTAACTCTGAATTCTTTGGACGGGCAGAAATTAAAATCCATAGATGCTTATAGCCCGGCTAGTAACACAAAACAAAAAAGGGTAGTTTCTTCAATTTTATCAAATATTTATGAATATGACTTCAATGACAACGAAGACTTAATCCAAAGAATATCTGGGGTAATAAAGGAAGAATTTAAAGAACTTTTTACAAATCCAACTGGCACAGATAGTCTTTCTATTAATTCAAAATCAACCAAAGAAGACTTAAAGAACATTTCTGATAAATTATTAGAACGTTTTTCGTCAAAAGATTATTTAAATGATCCAAATCTAAAAAATATAAATAAAATAAGTAAAGCAACACAAACAAACGTCACGCAAGTAAATTCGATTTTGCTCGATAAATTAAATCATCGAGATTATTCCGATATTTATATGGCAGATTTGGAAATTTTGGATCCATCTGATTTTTATGCTTACAAATTCGGAGATAATATTTTTTATGATTTATGTATTGAAAATTTAAATTTAGATCAAGACCTATCCATAGAAAAATTAAATTCAATGCGAATTTCTGTTCTTAGAGATATGGACGACCATAATCCGATACAATGGAATTTATATAAATGCTTAGTATTTGATCATGAAAATTTCTTCCTATCAAAAGGCACTGTTTATGAAATAGAACGAGATTTTTTAACCGTTGTGAACAACTTTTTGGTCGACTTTAAAGCCAACAACTACTTGCCCAATGCAAATGAAGAAGAAAAAGAAGGTGAATATAACCAAAGGGTGACAAATAATGATACGTTGTTTTTGTTTGACAAGAACTGTCCAAGAATAGAAAGCCGAGGTTCAGTAGAAATATGCGATATATACGACAAACCAAACAACAGATTTATACATATAAAAAGGGCTGAAAGTTCTGCATCTCTAAGTCATTTGTGGTCACAAGGTGTTGTTTCTGAGCAAGTTGCAAATATACAACACCCAAAATATAAAAAGAAATTTCATGAAGTAACAGGTATAGATTTACCAGAAACAAGACACATTTGGTATGGCATAATAAAGAAATCTAAAACACTTCCTATATTTTCAAAAATATCACTATACAACCATATAAATATTTTAAAAAGTATGGGCAAAAAAGATGATGAAATAAAGTATTTCTTTATAGGTATCAACCATTAAACTTCATAAACTATCAGAGTAACAAATATGACAACTTGGAAAGAAATCAAATTGGGTGAAATAGCAGATGTTATCGGCGGGGGCACACCGAGCACTAAAAATTCCAGTTTCTGGGGTGGTGAGATACCGTGGCTTACCCCCAAAGACTTATCAGGCTATAACAAGCGATATATATCAGAAGGAGAACGAAATATAACATTAGAAGGTTTGAATAGTAGTAGCTCACGGTTATTACCAAAAAATACTATATTATTAACCAGTAGAGCACCTATCGGTTATCTTGCAATTTCGAGCACTTCATTATGCACGAACCAAGGTTTTAAGAGCATCGTTCTAAAACAAGGTTTTGATCCTTTATTCTTTTTCTATTTATTAAAAAATAACATTGAATATATTATCAGTATGTCTTCTGGCTCAACATTTGCGGAAATTTCTGGTTCCCAAGTAAAGAATTTAACATTTCGCATTCCGGAAGATATTGACGTTCAGAAGAAGATTGCGGGGGTGTTGTCCGCACTGGATGACAAGATTGAATTAAACAATCAGATAAATTCTAACCTGGAACAACAAGCCCAAGCTTTGTTTAAATCTTGGTTTATAGACTTTGAACCATTTGGCGGTAAAATGCCCAACGATTGGGAACCTGCAAATGTAGAAAAAGCAATAGCGTTGCACGACTCTCAAAGAATTCCTTTATCTAGTAATCAAAGAATGAACATGGAAAAAAGGTACCCATATTATGGTGCAACATCTATTATGGATTTCGTAGACAATTATATATTTGATGGAAAGTTTTTACTCTTGGCAGAAGATGGGACTGTTATAGATAAAAATGACCGTCCTGTTCTGCAGTATGTCTATGGAAAATTTTGGGCGAATAATCACGCACATGTTATATCTGGAAAAAATGGATTTAGCGTAGAATTTTTATACCTGTTCTTCAAACAAACCAATATAAAAGGCTTTGTCACGGGTGCGGTACAGCCTAAAATAAATCAAGCAAACTTAAAGTCTATTCCTATAAATATACCCACCAAAAATATTTTATCCGAATTTGATGTAATCATTCAGCCATTATTTAATCTATTTATAAAGAACAATAACGAAAACCAAAGACTTTCGGAAATACGGGATTCTTTGTTACCAAAGTTAATGTCGGGTGAAATTGACGTGTCAAAGGTAGATATAGAACAAATTATTAATAACAAGGATTCCAGTTTATGAATTTTTCTCAAAGTGAATATTATGAATTACTTAATAGACTAGATAGTATGTCACAAACCAGCACTTGGGAAATTGCTGGCGTTGTTGCTACATTTTTAGCTGTCCTAGTTGCTTTATTTTTTCCGCTACGCGATTATATAAGACGCTTTCCAAAATTTTCTATTAAAGCAAGGATTCCAGAAATCAGAGAACCAAATTTAGACGAAATTCGAAATCCACATGTGGTGTTTTTTATTAAAAATCTTTCCTCTGAAACACTGTATATAAAAAGCGCTTATTTAACTTTTGGATTAAAAAGTTACCATAAATTCAGAATACAGCTGCATTTGGGGCTGCCACAACCAATAAAAATACTGCCGTATTCAGAAGAACCTGTTACCTTCCTTATTTATCATAAAGATGCAGAAAATGGTCGCAACCCCATAAAAAAATTTTTATCCACATACAAACAAATAGCAGAACAATATTTACAGGATTTTATGGGTTTTGAGGATATTGTTGACAGTTCGTATCTAATTCAAACTAATTTAGGTTATCATCATAAAAAAATCCCCAAATATGCCCAGGGAGAGTTATTGGACGAACTTTGTTATATGGTTTGGACTTTGGATAAAGACAGGCAAAAAATTATACATAAATATTTAAAAGGACGAAAAATAAGCACATCTGAGAATTTTAACAATTATTTGGATGAAATGAAAAGACTTGAAGAAATAAGACGTAAAGAATATGAAGATATGTGTATTAAGAAAACATATGAAGAAAAATTAGCAAGGGAAAATTGGCATGGCAAGAAAATCCATTTTTGAAATTTTAGAAGAAAAGTATGATTTTAATAAAGAGTTCAAGAAAATAACAAACCTGTTTAACAGCAACATCATGCATAACATGGGATACGGTTACCCTATAGAAAGTGCCGCAAATGGTGTTTTTCATGAATGGAAGGCGCGTGGCGGTTGTATAAATTGTGCGGACATGCGACAAGAACTCAATATCAACACAATAACAAAACTCTCCGAAACCACACCAGAAAATATTATCCTATGTTTGGAATACTATGTGAATATTTTAAATATTTTTGTAACAAAATGGTTGCCAGCATCAGCAGGTTATGAATTCAACAATAACTTGCCATTGCTACAAAATAATATAGATCTGTTACTGGAACATATGAACTTTATGAAACATATTATCAAGGAGGAAGAAAAAATTCTGCTGTTACCCAAAGACCCTGCTGCAACTGCGGTGGCAGAAATAGCCCCAAAAGATGTTGCCTTTGCAATATTAAAATACAATCACGCTTCTTTAAAAGGACAATTGGAAGAAAAGCGTAGATTATTACAGTCCATTGCAAATGAATATGAAGAATTGTTCAAAAAACCAATAGAAGGCTTTTCTGATTATTTTAAAACTGCACGTGGTTTATTAAATAATTTAAATATTCGTCATAATAACATGGGCAAGGATTTGATTAAAAACATGTCAAATCAAGATTTAGAACGATGCTATGATGAATTATATCAACTAATGTTATTTTGTATCTTGATTCGAGATAACAAACAACGGCTTATCGAAGCAAAGGCGTTATTAGGCAAAGCTTGATGTATTTATTATACGTAGGTTTATTTTCTTTGATTTTATTATATTTTTTAATATAATCCTGTCTTAAAGGAGTATTTTAATTGAGTTATTTGTTGTTTATGGATGAAAGCGGACACGACCACAAAAACATGAACTATGAAGTTCGTGGCGGTGTTTCAATCGCAACCGTAAACGTTTTTAATTTGCTAAAAGACATACAATGCTCTGAAGAAAAAATATTTGGATGTAAACTGTCAGAATTTAAGACAGAAATAAAAGGCTCTAAGCTGCTTGGCAAGGAACGGTTTAAGTGGGCAACCCAAGGTCCGACGTTATCAGATGAAGAAAGGCAAAAAGGCTGCAGACGTTTTCTAACCGCACATCTGGAGCATAGAAGCCCAGCCAAACAAGATTTTACCGCTTTTGGACAGGCATCTCTGAAAATGGCAGATGCAATAATTTCTTTATTAGTTAAATATAAAGCAAAAATTTTTGCTTGCTTGATTGAAAAAGGTATAAAAAAACCGGAAGATTTTGAATTTGAAGATTATTTGCGAAAAGACCATGTTTCTTTGATGGAAATCTTTGCAAGTTTTTTGGAAAAGCAACGGGAAGACGGTCTGTTAATTATGGACCAATGTGAAAAAGAATACGATAAAAAATTTAAAAGACAGCTTACAAATTATTTTTCAAAAACTATATCTGGACAAAAACACGCAAATTGGATCGTACCAGAACCTTTGTTTATAGAATCTGATATAAATTACTTAATTCAAGTTGCGGATGTATGTATTTATATAATAAATACAGGATACAGAAAATCCCATGGAATGACCGCAGCCGCACGTAAAGAAATTCAAGATAGATATGAAAATAAAATCCAAAAATTACAATATACTTATAACAAGGTCATAAACGGTAAAAAAGTTCGAATTGAAAGTATAAAACTTCATAAAAAACCTTATCAAACAAAAAAGAAGAGGTAATGCAGTCAGAGCCACCATTAGCAACTCCTCAGCCGAACCTCTGATATTATAGTGTCATAAAAAATATAGGTTGTCAACTATTTAACAGAAATAAAACATTAAAAGGCAAATTGTATGTCATACACAGAAAACAGTTATGAACTTTCTATTATTGAACTTTTTCAAAACTTGGGTTATCAACATGTTTATGGTCCTGCTGTTGAACGTGATTATACCAGCCCTTTGTATGAAAGCGTTTTGAAAGACAAGTTAAAACAACTGAATCCTTTTACGTCTGACGCATTGTTAGATATTGCCTTTAATAAAATAAAGTTCTTTGAAAATGCAGATTTAATTCATAAAAATGAACTGTTTACTGATTTTCTGCAAAATGGAATTGAAGTTTCTTATGTTGAAAATGGCGAACAACGTTCCGAAATCGTTTATCTGGTTGATTATAAACATATTGAAAATAATTCTTTTATTATTGCTAACCAATGGACTTTTATTGAAAACAGCGAAAAAAGACCCGATTTAATCGTTTTTCTAAATGGAATTCCTGTCGTTGTTATGGAATTAAAATCGCCATCCAGGGCAGAAACAGAAGTGTCCGAAGCATACCGCCAACTGCGCAATTACATGCAAGAAATTCCTTCTATGTTTATATACAATGCGTTCTGCGTGATGAGCGATCAACTAACATCCAAAGCAGGAACTATTACCGCCGGCGAAGATCGCTTTATGGAATGGAAAACAACAGATGGGACTTATGAAAATACCAAGTTCGCACAATTTGATACTTTCTTTATGGGTATGTTTGAACAAGAAAGATTTTTAGATATATTGAAAAACTTTATATGTTTTTCTAAAGAATCTAAACAGGATGTAAAAATACTTGCCGCATACCACCAATATTTTGCTGTTCGCAAAGCTATTGCGTCCACAGAAAATGCAGTCGGCACAGATGGCAAAGCCGGTGTTTTCTGGCACACCCAAGGCAGTGGCAAATCCTTATCCATGGTATTTTATGCCAAGTTATTACAATCGGCATTGACCAGCCCAACAATTGTTGTAATTACAGACAGAAACGATTTAGACGACCAACTATATGGACAATTTGTAAAGTGCCAAGACTTCTTGCGTCAGGTGCCGGTACAAGCTACATGCAGAAAGCGTGGTCCAAATTCTTCTGATACAGACATTGGATTAAAAGACTGGTTGGACGGACGTGTGGCAAACGGAATTATATTTACTACTATGCAGAAATTTGAAGAATCCGAAGAGCCATTATCCGAAAGAACAAATATCATTGTAATGGCAGATGAAGCGCACCGCAGTCAATACGGATTGGCCGAAAAATTCAAAATGACAAAAGACGAAAACGGCAATGATGTCGCAAAACGTATTGTCGGGGCTGCACGTATAAT
The DNA here is from genome assembly GCA_944392535.1 of uncultured Alphaproteobacteria bacterium. GTDB lineage: Bacteria > Pseudomonadota > Alphaproteobacteria > Rs-D84 > Rs-D84 > Enterousia. The sequence goes on from CALXWY010000002.1 coordinate 10,841, forward strand.
CAGAAATGCTTTACCAAATGCAACTTATATTGGCTTTACAGGCACACCAATATCTGCAAAAGACAGAAATACTCGTGAAGTATTTGGCGATTATATAGATATTTACGACATGACCCAAGCCGTAGAAGACGGTGCAACACGTCCTGTTTATTATGAAAGCCGCGTAATTAAGCTAAAACTGGACGAAAAAGTAATAAAAGAAATTGATGAACAATACGATGAATTAGCAGAGGCCGTGGATTCTGAAGTTTTAGAACAAAGTAAAAAGCAAATAGGCAAACTGGATGCTGTTTTAGGCAACGATAACACTATCAATTCTTTGGTAACAGATATCCTGGATCACTATGAAAACAACCGCGAACATTTGCTGACCGGCAAAGCGATGATAGTTGCATATTCTCGCCCAATCGCAATGAAAATATATGAACGCATTTTGGAACTTCGCCCGGACTGGACAGAAAAAGTTGCTTTAGTTATGACAGAATCAAACAAAGACCCTGAAGAATGGCGAAAAATTATTGGGAACAAATCTTATCGCGAAGAATTGGCAGCTAAGTTCAAAGATAATGACAGTCCATTAAAAATTGCCATCGTCGTTGACATGTGGCTGACTGGTTTTGACGTTCCTTCATTGGCAACTATGTATGTTTATAAGCCAATGACAGGCCATAATTTAATGCAAGCAATCGCACGCGTAAATCGTGTATTCCAAGATAAAGAAGGCGGTCTGGTTGTTGACTATATCGGTATTGCGTCAGCATTAAAACAAGCAATGAACGATTACACAACACGTGACAAAAAACGCTATGGCGACCCTGATATTGCGACTGTGGCATATCCTAAATTCTTGGAAAAATTGGATGTGTGTCGTTCTTTGATGCACGGCTATGATTATTCCAAATTTTTAACAGGAACCGATTTAGAAAGAGCCACAACAATCAGCGGTGCATTGAACTTTATATTAGATATATCAAAAAATGATAACAGGGAATCGTTCCGCAAAGAAGCCTTGCTGTTGCATCAAGCACTGTCTTTGTGCTCTTCTATCGTAGAAAAAAATCTACGTTTTGAAGCGGCTTTTTTTGAAACGGTTCGTGTATTATTACAACGCTTGATGTTTGCTGGATCTGGTGGAAACAAACTATCCCTTAAAGAACTGAACGATAAAATTAATGAATTATTAAAACAAAGTATAAAAAGCGAAGGCGTTATAAACCTGTTCTCTACAGATACCACCGAAGGCTTTTCTTTGTTTGATCCTAAATTCTTGGACGAAATTTCCAAGATGAAAGAAAAAAATATAGCCGTTGAAATTCTTAAAAAACTTATAAACGAACAAATTCGCATATATAAAAGAACAAACGTAGTAAAATCTGAAAAGTTCAGCGAAATTATACAAACCGTGATGAATAAATACTTGAACGGCATGCTGACTAATGAAGAAGTGATAGAAGAATTGTTAAACTTAGCAAAGCAAATATCTATTGCACAACAAGCAGGCGATGACTTAGGCCTAACGCAAGAAGAGTTGGCTTTTTATGATGCATTAACCAAACCGCAAGCCGTAAAAGATTTTTACGAAAACGAAGAATTAATAGCAATTACAAAAGAACTTACGGAAGCTTTGCGAAAAAATAAAACAGTCGATTGGCGCCAAAAAGAAAACGCTCGTGCTGCAATGCGCATGACAATAAAAAGATTGCTAAAAAAGCATAACTATCCACCAAAAGATCAGGAAGACGCAATTAAAGTAATAATGACACAATGCGAATTGTGGGCCGATAACATCATGGCTGTAGACTAATCTATATCTTGACTTTCTGGGAAAAGTAAGCGTAAATGCGACAACTAATAAAAAAAGGTTGTCGCATGAAGTATAAATCTTATGAGGATATCAAGCCAAACAATGTTTCTACCTGCAGTATGCTTTATTATTGTGCTTGTCGCATTTTGAATAAAATGGAGCATCGTATTAGACGCCGTAATGGCGGCAACTTGCCCTGTCGCGACAGAATCCTGTTACGCCGTCTGCACCGCAAAATTACGCAACTGACCGCGGTCTACAAAAATAAGAAAAACAAAAATATACGTATTTGATACACTAACCCAAATAAATGCGCACTTCCTTATATAGGGGCACCTTCAAAAAAAGCATAAAACTTAACTTATTGTTACAAGAAATACATTACTTCCTTTGACTAATTTATCTTTTTCAAATCTAATTTTTGCCGTCGACGAAACTCTATCCGGAATATCTATAAAAAAACCAATATCATACTTATACTTTCCGCCTTTTTTTGTAAATAAGCCTAATTTTATTCTATCAAATAAGCGTGCCACAGCATCTTTATTCGAGTGTTTTTTTGCTTCTATAACTATTTTATTATTAATATTCGTTCCGCGACAATGTACAATTATATCTGGGAAAACCCTTCTAATATACTTTTTCTGAGAGGCGCCTTGCCTTATAACCAAGAGATATTCGTATTCCCCTTCAGCACCCATCCCAACAGGAACCGCTTCCCGCATTTCTGCTTCCAATGCTTCAAGAGCGTTATATAAATCATCATAGTTAATCAATGTGCTATTAGATCTACGATGTCCTATAAAATCTCTAATAGAAGTGACTATATCAGAGAAATCTAGCTCCTTATGGTCATCCAAATTTTTGTTATACTCACAATCCGTATTATAACAAGAGAAAAAAACTTGCAAATACTCAGCTATTTTATGAGTTTGTGATCGCTCGTTTACATCATGTTCTATTAAATAACAATCTTCTTTAATAAAACGATTAAGAGCATATCTTATCGCTGTTCTGTATAACATAATAAGTCCCTTATTGATACACATCAAAAACTACTAAATATTTTGTAAAAACTTTTTTAACCATGTATAATAAGATAAGTTATAAGGCAAAAATTCGCAAGCAGTTTAACAAAATAACACACATTAAAAATAACTTATAGAAAAAATTGCTTTTATCTATAAATATAGCCACATCATTAACAGCAAAAGCAAAAAATATTATTTGTATATATCATCTATTATCTCTTCCTTATCAAACCACCCACCATTAAGCTCATCTCTTATTTTATCTGTATATAACACTATTGCTAAATTTTTTCTTGCTCTTGTACAAACTACATACAAAAGTCTTAAAGTTCCTGAATTTACATTTTCATTAAAGAAAAAGCCTTTTTGATTATAAGCATTCCATCTAGAATCATTATCTATAACAACCATAACATTATCAAACTCCTGACCTTTAACACCATGATGAGTTCTAAAATCAGACAACTCATGTATATAGTTAAAATAATTTCTAATCTGCGAAAATTTAGTATCTAAAAAAGGCTTAAACTCTTCATAATTTTCTTCAAATTTACGAGGCACATCAAAAACCCCACCTTGTTTAATAACTTGTAACATCTGCCCAAATGTAATATTTGGATTATCAAAATAAGCGTTTCTAATTTTATCTATACTGTTTTTTATTTTTAACAACAAATTTTGTGTTATATTGACAAACAGCTTTTTATTATATTTCCTTGTTATATTAGTTATTTCAAATGGGCTTTCTGCCATGACTATAGGCAATATAAAATCAGCAAAAAAATTTATTTCTGAAGAAGTCCCAGCTTTCACATTATCAAATTCTTTTGACTTTCTAAGCGCATCGAACATTTCAACAAAACCTAAACGCACCGCAGCCATTCTATGTTCAAGGACTAAAACCGCCCCCTCTTGCCCACTCCAAGAATCTTTATTCCACAAAGGATCATTCGTTATTTCCGCCATTCTTTTTTTTATTTTTAATTCAACTAATTTTTTATCTACATCTGTTGGAACAACGAACAAACGAACAATTCCCGTACCTTTTGACTCGACTTTTTCTTGTTCTGGATTATTGTCTATCAATCTACCAATTTTATTTGCTAAATCTACTATTCTGCTTCCAGAACGATGATTTTCTAATTTTTCTGGGACCTCAAAACCATAAGATTTCCAATTTATTGTGCCCATGTTTTCTTTACCGGACGAGTAGATTCGCTGTTTTGTATCACCAAACAACCCCAAAGAAAACACTTCCTTATTATTTTTTTGTACAAATAGTAACGCATCCATTAATTCTCTATCTGTATCCTGTGCCTCATCAATAAATAAAATTGGAAAACGCTGTACAAGAATATTTGCCATTAGCGGCTTTTCTAATAATAACTTGGAACAAATTTGTATGACCTCTGAATGGCTTAAAGAATCTATCCCAGAATTAACAGCACCAGAAGCAGGATCATATATAAAATGTTTTACATCTCTAAGAGCAGCCAATCTTTCCAAGATTTTTAAATAATCTTTTTCTTTTTTTATTATTTTTTGTTGCAAAATGTCGTACAAACACCTTTTTATATCTACATCAAATCCTTTGATTAAGTTCCATGCAAAACTATGTATAGTAGAAATTGTAAATAATGAATCATGCTCTATTCTTTCAGATATTTCTTTAACAGCAACATTTGTATAAGTTATAACACCAACTTTTTTGTTCCTTATTTGCAACATTTTACCAAATTCATTTTTTATATATTGAAGAGCATTAACCAACGAACGGGTTTTACCAGCTCCCGCACCTGCAAATAAGAAAAAACTTTTTGGTAGATTCAAATCCAAAGCTTCAGCTATTATTCTATCAGCTTCTGTTTCAAAATTCATTTTTTATTCACCATTCTCTATATTATTCACAGATATATTACCGCTTAGTCTTTTCTTCACAATATCATCAAGCCATGCCAAACCTTTATATATATATTTAGGAACTTGTAACTCATCAAAATTTTCCAAGTATAACAAATTTAATACGAAACCTACTTTATCCCCCTTTACCCCGGCCACTAACTTTTTATTCTCATTTTTTAACGCATCCTCAAAAGTGCGTTCTCCCTCTCTTGTTTGATAGACTACACACAGAGGAAAACTTTCCATAGATATTTTTTCTTCATCAGACACATTTAATAAATCGTCAATAGAACATTTATTAGGTAGCCAATTTTTTAAAACCGGATTTCCTGTTACCAATCCTTTTCCTCTTTTTGTTTTGGCCACTTTATAAACTATCTTGCCTTTGTTTTTACATTTTTTCTCCGAATCCAAATCTGTTATTATTAACATCGGTATTTCTAATTTCTCCATAAGAGGTCTAAGTCGATGCGCATGTCTTCCCCCTATTGTTAAAACACTCAAATAAGCCTGAGATAAGTTTATAAACTTACGAACAAAATGTGGCATTAATAATCGTTCTGCATCACCTTCTATCAAAATAACTGCATCTGCAAAAAACAAATCGCAATGCTCAATTTTTATATAGCGAGTAACAAAAAGTTCTGTTTCTTTATCCGCTCCAAAAACATCAGTCAAATTTACAACTTCAGCTTTGACGAAAGCGCTAGAACTATCCAAATATCTTTTAAAATATCTTAATTGTTTAAATTTGCACTCATGCATAATATGTGAGGAATGAGTAGAAACAACTAGTTGAGTTGATAATGCTCCATCTGAAATCTCTTGCCTAGACGTTAAAATATCATATGCTTTACGAATAAAAACTTGTTGTGCCTGTGGATGCAAATGAGCCTCTGGCTCTTCTATTAAGACGATATGTATTGGAACACAAGAGCCTTCATCCACCCCCATTTTTCCATACTTTATCCAACGATCTCTAAAACTAATTAATTTAAACGTGATAAAAATTAAATTTTGATATCCAAGCCCATTATATGTTTCTGGCAAACATAATTCACCACTAACTTTATATTGTAATGCATTCTTGTGATTAATAGTTTCCGTAGGTCTAATTTCTGGATTAATTGTAATGGCTGGCGCCCCAAACGGAGGATAACCAATCTTAGACAATTCACTTAAAACTGGCGCAAAACTACTTCTCATATTATCACTAAACACCTCTGCAGACTCAACCATTTTTTCTAAAATATCTATATCTTCTTTAGACCTGACACCCTTATTAGGATTAAGATGTTCATAATAATATTTTGTCATAAGTTCTGTTAATTTTCTCTTTTCTGATTGTTCTGAATCATAAACTTCATCAGTCATTCCACGCTGAGCATTGATCACATCAATCTTTATAAGATTTTTTAACGGATTTTCTTCTAAGGCGTCTCCCAAACCATTTTGATCTTGATTTATATCAATTTTCAAAGGATCCAATATATAAACACGCATTTCAAAATAGTCAGACAAACGTTTCGATAAAAAATCCATCATATTTTTAGGAAACATATTTTTTCTAGACGCTACTAAGTCTCGGGCTTTTCTATAATCAATATATAATTTCGTTATATCTTTTATCTCATAGCGTAAACGTATTCCTAAAAAGTTCCCTGTCCAATCTAAAGTAGGCAACAACATTCCAACATAATGAACTTCGTCTGACTCTACAAAAAACCACAAATCCATCGTTGGAAAAATATCATCAAATTGTTCTATTTTAGGTATCTCTTCTGATTCAAATAGTTCGTTTATATTTTTATAATTTTGCAAAGGAATATCATAATGGGAAAAATTTTGTTTATTTAAAAACAAAGACATGGCAGTCATAGCACTCGTTTTTCCGCTATTGTTTGCACCTACAAAAAGGGTTGTGTCCTTTTCTAAATCTATAATTACATTTTCTAATTTACGAAAATTGCGTATTTTAATTTTACTTATGTACATTTAACTTTCCTAAAAAAAATAATAATACCATATAATGCTAATAAAAAAGCCAATATCAATCAAGTAATTTAGAAAAAATAAAATCTATTTAACTTGACTTTCTGTGCTTTCCAAGCAGTAATTGGACAAACTTAAAAATACAGTAAATACAAAGGAGTCCAATATGCCTAAATATCCTGATATAAAGGTTTATTTAACCAATCGTGATGGTAATGCTTTTGCTATCCTTGCACGGTGTAAAAATGCCCTGACCTTAGCCGGCAAGGAAGATAAATGGTCCGAATTCTTGACTGAAGCAACCAGTGCCGATTATCCACACTTGCTTGTCACTGTTATGAAATGGTTTGAGGTTGAATAATGCCATATAAAAATCCACCCAAAACGACCAGATTTCATATCGGCACATCTGGTAATCCGTTCGGGCGTATGCCTGCAATTACCAACAAAGACCTGTATCACAACCTGCGTATTCTACGTACGTTAGTTGATATTGCTATGCAACAGCTACGACAAAAGGGAACCAGTAATGCAACGGAAAGTTAAAGACATTTTACCAAAAACATTTGAAGAGTTGAAAGCGTTATCACAAGATGAGCCTGCGCATTTATGGGCACGGTATTCACCACACCCTTTTAAGCGACAAATGCGACCACTGTGGTACTATATCCAATGCGAACGATTAAATCTGCGTATTGAGCCAAAGTTCATCAAGAAAATCAAAAAGTATAAAGACAACCCCGCCGAATGCGTAAACCGTGTGTTGAAGCATAGATATAACATTGCGCCCGGAACAACTATCATTAGGCACTTTCGGAATATAGAACATAAAGTCTTGGTCAATTATGACAATACGTTTTTATATAACGGAAAGCAGTATCGCTCTTTGTCCGCTATTGCGTCTGATATTTGTGCTGCCAAGACATCGGGTCCACACTTTTTTGAACTGGATAAAAGGAAAGTAAATGTCGGTGATTAAATGTGCGGTGTATGTCCGTAAGTCAACAGAACATGGGTTGGAGCAAGAGTTTAATTCCCTGTTAAACCAGGATGAATCTTGCAAGGCCTACATTGCGTCTCAAGCATTTAACAACTGGGAATATGTTCGTACTTATACTGATGCGGCGATTTCTGGTGGAACTATGGAACGACCCGCCCTAAAACAGATGTTAGATGATATTTCCAAAGGGTTGATAAACACTGTTGTTGTGTATAAGGTTGACCGACTGTCGCGTTCTATATTGGACTTCCATAATATGATGAAGTACTTTGATAAGCATAACTGCAACTTTGTGTCTATTACCCAGGCATTTGATACCAGTACTTCTATGGGTAAATTAACATTGAATATGTTATTATCATTTGCACAGTTTGAACGTGAAGTTGCCAGCGAACGTGTGCGCGATAAAATACGCGCCAGTAAAGCCAAGGGTTTATGGATGGGTGGTAATCCGCCACTTGGGTATGATATAAAAGACAAAAAGTTAGTTGTAAACGAGGCAGAAGCCCAGCAAGTAAAACAACTGTTTGAAAAGTATTTGGAGTTGCAGTCATTTGTTGATACGGCGACTTATGCCAGACGAATTGGCATAACAACAAAACACTGGCATACAATAAAAAATAAACCTATGGGCGGGCGACCGTTAAAACCGTATAATTTGCACTTAATTCTAACCAACAAAATTTATATCGGACTAATTACGCATAAGAAACTGGGCACCGCCGTTCGTGGCGAACATAGTCCGATTATATCAGAAGAGTTGTTTAACCAAGTCCAAGAAATCATAAAATCCAGAAAAAACACCCGTGAAAAGACAAGCCCATCACCAAACATATTTTCAAGCAAGGTGTTTTCAGCATCTGGTGAAAGGTTTTACAACCAAAGAAGCAATCAAAACCTGTTCTATTACGCAATTAAGGGATTCTATTTACCAGCAGTAAAACTGGACAAGATTGGCATTGATACTATATGCAACTTTTTGAACAGCGATATGAAAAATCTGCCGACACAAAATGTCAATGCTTTAAAATCCATAAACTTCTGTGATATGGACTACACGCACAAAAAAGAATTTATCGGCGCATTTGTAACCAGAATCATTTACACTAAAAATCAACTTACGTTTTATTTGAACACTAATCCCGATGACTTGGCTGGTTTTATGTCTGCCGAATATATAAATCAAAACACGTCGAATACTGTTGATTATATAGTTTCTGGGAATCAGGTAATTATTACAGTTCCGGTTATATTACGCCCATTTGCAAACACAAGATTTAACAAAGGCAATGATACGATTTTAACTGTATCAGAAAACAACAACCTTATTATCAAGGCGTTTGCAACGGCGTGGCGATATCGTGAAATGTACGAAGAATGCGGTGATGTGGATACAGTCGCAAGAAAAGTTGGTTCCACACCACGTACAATTTACAAATATCTGGGGATTGCATACTTATCACCTAAAATAATAAATATTCTTTTAAAGGGGGTCAACGTGGTTTCATTACATAACTTATTAGAACACGCATACACTTATGCAGATTTTAGCAATCAAGAAAAATTCCTTAACAAAGATTCTATCGTGCAGGATATTTTGTAAGTTTTTTTATTTTTATCTGTTTCTTAGGAACTGTCTTTCTTCGCTTCCTAAACACTTTCTTAGGAAGCTTTTTTATTTCTGCATCTAAACGCCTTTTAGTAGTCTGCATAAAATCTGGTTCTTTTTGTTGTGCCGAAATGATCATTCCGCGACACTTACGCAACATTTTTTCAGACCATAGGGATATCCGTCCAGCCCCTCTCATAAAAGAAATTATCTTGTGCCGATTTTTATCTGTAATTTTCACATTATGATCAGTTGTTAATTTTACACCGACAGTCGTTTTGTCTTCCGTATCATTATATCTTTTCGTTTTTTCTTCTTTTATTGTTAATCCAACTGATTTTAATCGTTTTATAACCAACTGTTCAAACGAACTACCTATTGAACACCTAGACGAAAATGTCATATCATCAACATATAACGAAAACACCATTTTTCTTTTTTTAGCTTCTGCTGCAATATCATCAAAAGCTCTTTTATATGTCCAAAACATCATCATTTGACTTATTGGCGATCCTGTTGGTATATATCGTACTTTCCCATCTTCAGACGGGATTGTGACCAACTTTGCTAAAAAATCTGCTAAATTATTAGCCATTTTAAAATCAGTAATAAACATATTCCTAACGTATGCTATTCTTGCTGACTGATAACACTTTGTTATATCCAAACATAACATATAATTCGACATTATGTGTGCCTTAGCTATATCAACAACCGATAGCCCCTTAATGCCAGACTTTAAATACTCAGGTGTTTCTATTTTACGAAAAACATTTAATAAACGTCTATGAATAACTTTCAGATCTTTTCCTGGATTATTAATTTCGCGTTTACCTCTCCCACATTTTTTTATTTCATATCTATTCAAATAAAAAGAACGATCACTGTTAAAATGCGTTATAAAATTTGTACTACAGCCCAAAATATTAGCTAATTCTGATTTAGAGTATAATTTATATAATTTACTTTGATTTATTGGATGTTTTTGACTCATATGATAACCCTTCAAGAGCTTGTAAAAGCGCGAATAATTTGTTCCTTATTTTTAATTTAAATGGACTCCTTTGCTTTTTTTCGTCCAAATTGTCTGCAAACATTAACAAGGCGGATTCAGTTGTGTTGAACACTTCTGCATATCGTCTTAATAACTTAATTGATGGTTGTGACTTATTTTTTTCTATTTTTGACAACATCGCTTCAGATATACCGAGCTTTTCCGCTAATTGTTTTGCGGTCATATCATGAAAAATTCTAATTAATCTCAGTGCTTCATTTAGCATAATAAACTCCTATACAAAAAAGAGCTTTTAAAGGAATAATTTACAACTCGCCGTTAGCTAGACTTTCTATTCCACGTAGAATAAGCCTAACTAAGACAAATCGTAAAAAACGCACACATATACGAACAACTTTTTCAACAAGTTTGTTTTTTCTACGCACTTTCATTGTCGCCTCCCTTTGGTTACCTCGTGCCCCATTGCACGGGTTTGCTCCTAACCATAGAAACGAGTACGTATGCAGTATGCGCGGTCTGTCTTCCTTTTTTGCTTTGCAACGCGTGTTGCTCCGCGTTGCGGTTTGCGGACGATACATGTACATTTATTGATGCACACATATAGTACCCCAAATTGTTATGATAACATAAAGTTATCCCAGGCATTATATGCCCAACCAAACTGGTTCTTATGGAGCATGAAATGGTGCATTCCCATTTCGGCAAAAAAATTAACACATCCCCTCACCAAATGCAATAAAAAAATTTATATTTAGTAAATTTTTTTAACCAACTTGTGACGCTGTTTATTTGGGCGAAGTATGTCATAGTGGGTAAAATGGTGGATTTTGGAAAAGTAAAGACATACCAGAGCAACAACGCACTAAAAAAGTCCCAGAAACCGGTGGGTTTGTGGGACTTTATATAATTTTTTTGAATTTTTTGTATTCCTGGCGGTTTTGGCGCATTTCGTGCCCTTGATACCCGTTTTTATGCTTTTTTACTCATCTTTCGCCATTTTATTTTTAACCCCACAAAAGCCAGATTTTGCCCCTTAAAATCGATTAAAAAACGCCCCGTTTTTATGGGCGTTTTTATTAAAAAAATTAAGTAAAAACAATCGGTTATTGTGGCGGAGACGAAGGGATTCGAACCCTTGATACCCTTGCGGGTATACTACATTTCCAATGTAGCGCACTAGACCAACTATGCGACGTCTCCGTAATTCAAAGCAAAATCAATTATTCTGCGGATAAATCGGCAATTTCTTCGGATTCTGATGGTTCAACGGCATCACCAATCAATGCATTTTCCAATTCGGCGTCAATTTCACGTAACTTTGGATCTTCACTTGTGGCGATTTCCAATGATTCTTCATCATCTGTGATTGTTGGGGTTTCTTTATATGATTGAACAAATTCATGGCGCAGATTGTCCATATCAACCTTGCCCGTGGCAATTTCGCGCAGTGCGACAACTGTCAATTTATCATTTTTCTTGTCAACCACCGGTTCAGCCCCGCCGTTCAAATCACGAACACGCTGCGTTGCCAACATCCCCAGTTCATAACGGCTTTCTACATACGGTAAAGTGTCTGAATTTGTTGTACGTGCCATCATAAAATCCTTTGTTGAAAACGTTTTTAACCACGTTATAATGCCCCAAGGATGGTAAAAATGCAAGCAGAAAATAAAAAAAATAATATATACGCGATGTCATTCGGATGCCGTTTGAACGCACTGGAATCAGAAAAAATTCAAAAAATGTTGCAAAGTATCGTTGATACCGCAATCGTTATTAATACATGTGCTGTCACCGGCGAAGCAGAACGTCAATCTGGGCAAGCGGTTCGCAGAATATCACGCGAAAATCATAATATACCAATTTTTGTAACTGGATGTGCCGCAACGCGCAACCCAGAATTATTTGACAGAATACCAAATGCGTTGGTAATTCATAATCGCGACAAAATGAACCCAAATGCATACACAGATGCAATCGCAAATGCCCCGTGCAATTTTGATACGCCAAAAATTGTAAAATTTAATCATCCGGTGCCACGAATGTCTAAACAATATATCCAAGTACAAAATGGATGCAACCACAGTTGTACGTACTGTGTAACACGATTGTTACGCGGAAAATCAACATCTGTGCCATATGATAAAATTCTGGGTGATGCACGTTGCGCCGTCCAGAATGGTTTTGGCGAAATTATTTTAACAGGCGTTGATACCGCCAGTTATGCGAATGACGGCATGTTGATTTCTGATGTGTGTTCGGGTCTGTTGCGTGATGTACCAGAAATTAAACGTTTACGAATATCGTCTTTTGACCCGGCATCACCCCAAGTGTTCAAGATTATTGATTTGATACATTCTGAACCACGAATGATGCCGCATATGCACCTGTCTATGCAATCAGGATCTGACGCAATTCTGCGTGCGATGGGGCGCCGTCATACATCAGAAACGGTTCGTAAAATCACAGAATACGCCGGTCCCAATGTCACATTCAGTTGGGATATTATCTGTGGTTTTCCTGGTGAAACAGACGCCCTGTTCTGTGAAACATTGAATCTGGTTCGCCAAACACGCCCAATAAAAATTCATGCATTTCCGTTTTCACCGCGCCCGGGTACAGTCGCCGCCGATATGCCCAATCAAATAAATCGCAATATTGCCAAGGCCCGCGTTCATGAAATTACCGCACTGGCCGATGCAATACGTACAGAATTTATGAACACGCATATTGGGCAATGTGTTCCAGTATTGGTTGAAGAAAACAATATCGCCCGCACCCCACATGACATACCTGTAAAAATAAACGGATTGCGCATCGCCCCAAAGACAATATGTGACACAGAATTAACAGGAATTCTGGATGATATGTTTGTTGCAAATATTAAATAAAAAATTTATTGGCAAGACGTTTTATACTTGCTAATATCCAGATGCCATGAAAAAGAAAATATTTACATTATTGTTGTTACTGATAACAACCAGTGCACACGCGGATTTTTCTACGGGTGCAAAGTCTGCATTTTTAATTGACTATGATTCCGGGGCGGAAATTGTCGCCAAAAACGCCGATACATTGATGCCACCGTCTTCAATGCTGAAACTGATGACGTTGGCGGTGTTGTTTGATGAACTGAAATCCGGTGCGATAACACTGGACGACCGATTGACCGTCAGTGAAAACGCAGACTATGAAAACCCAATATGGTACCCGGCCAGCAAGATTTGTTTGGTTGCCGGTCAAACTGTCAGTGTGCGCGACGCAATAATGGGACTGATTGTGATGTCGGGCGGCGACGCCAGTGTCGTTGTTGCCGAAGCGTTGGCGGGGTCGGAATCTGCGTTCACAGAAAAAATGCAACAAAAGGCACGCGAAATCGGTATGCCACAATCAATATTTGGAAATGCCAGTGGATTGCCTAATCCAAATAATTTGATGACCAGTCGTGAATTAGCCACGCTGGCACAACATATAATATCTGATTATCCGGAAATATATCCGTTGTTCGCAACCAAGCGTTTTGAATTCAAGGATTACCAGAGTGATTGGTGCCGTGAATGGGGAAAAACACATACAAACAACTATAATAAACTGTTGTTCATTATGCCGGGTGCCGACGGATTAAAAACAGGACATACCGAAGATGGCGGATATGGCATGGTCGCCAGTGCAAAAATCGGTGGTCGGCGCTTAATCGGTGTCATCAATGGATATAATGCAAAAAACCATGATGCATTGGCGGCTGAAATGAAACGAATGCTGAATTATGGTTATACAAATACCACCAATAAAACATTTTATAATGCGGGTGACGCAATCACAGAAATTCCTGTGTGGTATGGGCGTGATTCGCATGTCGTCGCCACCGTTGAAAAGCCGTTCGTTATAACAACGCCAAAATCAGACGGATTAAATGGCGTGCGTGTGTTGGCGCGATATGACGATCCGTTGCCGGCACCAATTAATCAGGGCGATAAAGTTGGTGAAATTATTGCCGAAAAAGACGGGCAAATTATTGCGCGCGCACCACTGGTTGCCAAGGACACAGTGAAAAAGACTATTCTGTTTGGACGTGCTGTACGCAATGTAATGGTTATGTTGGGGTTGGAATAAAATGGCAACAAAAAAATCAACAAATTGCTGTAATTTTCCAAAACCAATAGATAACGATTTTTTGGTCGGTCACGACGATATATTAAATGAATTTATGCGTGCATGGAACACACGCGAAGAATATCCAATACACCCCGTGTGGATGTTGGTTGGTCCGCGTGGCATTGGCAAAGCAACACTGGCGTACAAAATTGCACGGCACGTATATGGCAATGTTGGTGATTTTTTTATACTGAATCTGGAAAACAATATTGATAAAAATAATAATCCAAAGCCAGACGGAAAATCTATATCTATATACACTGTACGCGCGTTGATTGAACGCATGCATATGTCATCTATGTCTGGCAATTGGCGGGTTATATTAATAGATTCTGTGGACGATTTGAATACAGATTCATCAAATGCGCTGTTAAAGTTATTAGAAGAACCGCCCGAAAAAACACTGTTTTTGTTGATTGTGCATCAATTGGCAAATGTTTTACCGACCATACGTTCGCGCGCACGCGTTGAAAAAATGCGTCCACTGACCATGGCGCAATTGCGCACATTGTGCGACCGATTTATTCCAGATGCCAATATCAGTGATGAAATGTTACGTCTGGCGAATGGCAGTTTTGGTCAAATTGCAAATCTGAAAAGCATGGGCGGCGATGTAATTTACGACGAATTAATGGAATGCCTGAACAATCCCCGGGCATCCAGTGCAGATGTTATGGCGATTGCAAAAAAATTGGCCCCAATGCCAGAATTATATAATATCTTGTTGGACGCAATTGCATCACTGGGCATGGCCGAACTGTATCCTACAACGGTGCGGGCAATTGCCGATATTACGCGGGTAAATTTAGAACCTGAAACAGGATTGTTCAAAATAATCATGGATATAAAAAAATGTTTGCAGACACACACTGTCATTTAACAGACAGTTATATTTCTGATAATCTTGATAATATTATTATGCGCGCGACGACGGCGGGTGTCGGATTGATAATATGTCCGACCGCGGATCCAGATGATATACCATCTGCGATAAGCATTTCGGAAAAATATAATAACATCTATGCAACCATTGGAATTCACCCAGAATACGCCGGGATTGATGCATCACAATATTTAACAGACGAAATTTTATCCCATCCACGTGTGGTCGGGGTTGGTGAAATCGGTCTGGATTATCATGAACGCAATGATAATCGTGCGGCACAAATTAAACTGTTTGAACAGCAACTGGAACTGGCGCGCACGCACGCATTGCCCGTGGCAATACATACACGCGATGCCGAAGATGATACCGCTGCAATTTTACACGGTGATATACGTGGTGTTATGCACTGTTTTACCAGTTCATGGGAACTGGCACGTACAATGTTGGACCGCGGGTTCTATTTTTCCGCCAGTGGCATTTTGACATTCAAAAACGCAACAGAAATTCGTGATACGTTTGCAAAAATCCCAATTGACCGCATTGTTATTGAAACAGACAGTCCATATTGTGCCCCGGTGCCACATCGTGGCAAAGTGTGCGAACCGGCCTTTGTAATTGAAACGGCGCGCGTATTGGCCGACATTCACAAAATTACACTGGATGAATTAGAACCTGTATTAATGGACAATACGCGACGTCTGTATCCGAAAATATCAATATAATTTGATTTTATCGTAATTTTCATCTAGAATACCCATATTATGCAACGCAGTATTATAAAATTTGGTCAAGTATCTGAAAATCGTAAAGCGCGATATAATTATTCTGTTGAAGATACTATTGAGGCCGGGATTTCACTGACTGGCGCAGAATTAAAATCTGTGCGTTATGGATTGGTCACAATCGTGGACGGGTTTGTTCAACGGCGCGGACGTGATTTGTACTTGGCAGGAATAGAAATTCAAAAATTACCCACGGCTGCACGTATCGTTAATTTTGACGAACGGCGACCACGGCAATTGCTGTTGCATCGTGCACAAATAAACAGACTGATTGGCAAGTTGCAAGAACGTGGCGCAACAATTGTTCCGTTAAAGTTATACTTTAACAATCGCGGAAAATTAAAGGTCTTGTTGGGCGTTGGATATGGAAAAAACAAGGCGGACAAACGCGAAACAATTAAACGCCGCGAATGGGAAAAGAATAAATCACGCATATTAAAGGGCTAGTGCGCAGTGATGCAAATTCAGCAAGAACATTTTATAAAAAGTCAAATTACAGAATCTGATTATAACCGTGCACGATTTATATTACGTAATACGCATTTTGTGCCACACATACGAAAAAACTGGTTACGCAATTATGATATGGGTGAAATTATGAATTGCGCGCATCATATCGTTGTGAATTATGAAAATCCAAATTTTACATTTAATAAAATGTCTGAATATATCAGCACGCAAAAAACAATCAAATTGTTAAACCAATCAATCCCAGAATGGAAACGTGCGGTCAATGCGTTTTGGCGTGAATATATCAAGGCGGCACGTAATATGAGAAAAATGCACAACAAATAAAAAAAACACCCGTAAATTGTGGGTGTTTTTTTTATACGCAGTCAAATTAATTTGCCGCGCGGCGCAAATCGCGAACCACAGTGCGATATTCTTCGCGTGTGATGCAACCATCGCCATTTGCATCCATCGCCGGTAACGCATTCTGTAAACGCGGACATTTTACAGACGACACATCCAGACATCCATTATCAAAATCTGCACGTGGGCAACGCGCATTTTGGCAATCCAGTAATTTTGCCGCACCGAATCCCAATGCAAAAACGATTAAAATCATTATCAGTTTTAACATGAAACGACCAAAACGTGATCCACCACTGCGCGCACACTTGCAATCCGCGCCGCATTCACAGTTGTGACCACATTTACATTCATTTGTTTCCGGTGTTGGGATATTATTTTGTACCACATCTGGCGAAACAACTTTTTTAACATCTGCTTTTTTGGGTGCAGTTTTTTTAACTGTCGCCTTGGCAGGTGCTTTTTTTGCAGCCGGCTTTTTCGCATTGGCCGCCACAGTCTTTTTCGCTGTTGTTTTAGTAGTTGGCTTTTTTACAGATTTTGATGGCATTTTTATTCCTTTTTTCTTTCAAGCATGTTGATTGTATTCAATATTAAAAATCAAGTAAAGTAAAAATTCTTAAAATACCAAAAAATTATAATAAAAAATCCCACCAATCGGCAGGACTTTTTATCACAATTTTTATAAAACTGTGGGTTTAGTTCAATGCATCTTTCAATGCTTTGCCCGGTTTGAACTTTGGCTGTGTTGACGCAGGAATCTTTATCGCAGCACCAGTTTGTGGGTTACGACCAGTTGTTGCCTTGCGCTTTGCGGTGGCAAATGTGCCAAAGCCGACCAAACGAACTTCGCCCTTCTTTTTCAAAACTTTTGTAACTGTGTTGATGAAAGCATCCAAGCATGCCGCCGCAGTTGCCTTGGTAACTTCAACTTCATTTGCGATTGCTTCAATCAATTGCTGTTTGTTCATGTGTTTTCTCCTTTCATATAAATTTATACAAGGTGTCCGGCAGTCCCAAGGCAATGCCAATGAAATCAAAACCCAATATTTGCAGCATGTTTAACAATTCCACACCCGCAACGCTTTGCATTTCATAGACATTGCCCGTCCTGCTTATACGAATCGTAGAGAATTCGGGCGTTTAAGTCAAGAGCATATTTAATATTTTGGTATTTTTTGATTTGTTGACAAATTACATAAATATCGGTCAGTTATGAATCGCATCCGCCCGAACAGCACGCGCATTTGGCGACGAATCTTCGCATAATACCCATTCACCCGCCAATCCATCAACATGAACTGTTCTGAAATAATTCGGGGTCACCGCAAACATCAATACAATAACACATACCCAGAACAAAAACTTTGTCATTTGCCATGGTTTTGCAAAACTGTCGCGCTTGAACGAATCTTGCAATAAATTTTGGTACAGCGCCCACCCCCAACTGAACAACAGCAATATAATTACAAAAAACAATCCAATCAGCATATACTGTGAAAACGGTCGCAACGCCGCGGCAAATCCGTCCCAAAACGAACTGGTCACCGGACAGATATACAATGTGTTTGCCGCGACATCGGGCGCAACCTGGATTGCGTCATTTGGCGCCAACTGTAACCCAAACGACGAAACAATTATTATTGCCGTCAATGCCACAATTGCAAACAACATTGTTGGTTTCATTTATTCCCCCATTGAATTGATGTCAATTTATTATATCATAAACAACTAAATAATTGCAATTTTATAAACTTTTATTTACAATCACCCACATGATACGCAAGAAAGCAAACTTGGTAATTGGACTGACAACATTTAACAATGAAATGTTGCGTATTTCTGTGCCAGCACTGGGTAAATTTGCCCAGAAATTTACGCTGGTCATTCATAATGACAATCCAGTTACAACCGTATCACGGCGTCAAATTCGCCGAATGGGATACTGTGGCGATTTGCATATTATAAACAGTACCCAGAACGTTGGACTGATGCGTTCGCGAATGGCAATTGTCCAAGAAATACGTAATATCGGCATCAATCCGGACTGGTTTATTTTCTGTGATGATGATGACATATTGGTTAATATTGATATGCCCGACGTATCAAATGAAAATTTCGCTGTCATTCAAAATGCAATTGCAATTCGTCATCGCATGGGCGACATGTTGCGCGCAATGGACAGTCCGACTGACATTGACCCAGATGGTGAAAATATTATATTTATGCGACCAAATATCGGATTTGCCGGAAACATAATACGTGGGACGGTGATGTTCGGGCTGAATCGTATTTTACAGAATATATCTGATGCGATTTTGCAAATTGACGACAGTCTGGAATACATGCCACCAACAGATGCAATTATGTGGGCATTTGTAAATATATATGCCAAGCATGTTAATCAAAATTCTGCCCCAATATACATGGACAAGATTGGGTACATAAAAAACGAACTGGATACCGCACGCATGAAATATGGTCGTTTGGCGCGGCCGGTTCGTAATCCCGACGAACATTATCGCCGTGCAATTGCAAAATATACCGCAATTTTGAATTCTGCACTGGATGCTGCGGCCCTGCGGGGCTGATGCGATAGATACTTAAACTTTTTTCATGTAATTAAAAATATCTGATTGAAAATACGCAGTGTTGCGTATAAAATTGCAACAATAATTAAAGGATTACAGCCATGAAATATAACGACGTTCGCAAAACATTCTTGGATTTCTTCAAAGAAAAAAATCACGTAATTGTGCCGTCTGCGTCATTAATACCAAATGACCCGACGTTGCTGTTTACGGTTGCCGGCATGGTACCATGGAAGGGTATTTTACAAGGTACAGAACCCGCATTCGCACCACGCGTTGCAGATGTTCAGAAATGCATACGCGCCGGTGGCAAGCATAACGATTTGGACGAAGTTGGATTTGATGGTCGGCATCATACGTTCTTTGAAATGCTGGGAAATTGGTCTTTTGGCGATTATTTCAAAGAAGGCGCCATAGAAATGTCGTGGGAACTGTTAACCAAAGTATTAAAATTGGACCCAAAACGTATGCGTGTCACAACACACATCAGTGACGATGAATCAACAGAAATATGGCGGCGCGTCGCCGGTAAAGATGCCATTCGTTTGGGCGATAAAGATAATTGGTGGTCGGCGGGTGATACCGGGCCATGCGGACCATGTACCGAAATATTCTATGATTTTGGCGAAGACTTTCAAAACGAAGATGACCGCTGGGTTGAAATATGGAACGATGTTTTCATGCAATACGACCGTGATGCAAACGGAAATCTGAGCCCGTTGCCAAAACAAAATGTTGATACGGGCGCTGGGCTGGAACGCTGGGTCGCCCTGTTACAGGGAAAAACAGATAACTATGACACAGATTTATTTCAAAATCTGATTCACGCAACCGAAGATATCGTTGGCGTAAAAAAAACAGATGAAAATGTTTCTGCGTTCAAGGTAATTGTTGACCATATGCGTGCGGTTGGTTTCGCAATCGCCGACGGCGTTATCCCCAGCAATACAGATCGCGGATACGTAATTCGCCGTATACTGCGGCGCGCCATGCGATATGGGCAAATTTTGGGTCATCGTGGCGCATTGTTGTCAAAACTGTATCCGCAATTGGTAACAGAAATGGGTGATGCGTATCCAGAATTGGCACGTGAAGAAAAACGCGTTGTTGAAATAATCCAGAATGAAGAAAACGCCTTTTCTGAAATGTTACAAAATGGAATAAAGTTACTGGATAACGAAATTCCAAATGTGCAAAACGGTATATTAAGTGGCGATGTCGCGTTCAAGTTATTTGATACATACGGTTTTCCGTTGGATTTAACCCAAATTATTCTGCGCGAACATAATATTGATGTTGATGTGGCCGGATTTGAACGCGCGATGCAAGAACAAAAAGAACGCAGCCGCGCCAACACCAAAGGAACAAGAACCCTGTGGGAATCACAAACAGAACTGGTGCCAACCGATGACAGTTATAAATATGCCCCAGACGATAAACTGGAATCACGCGTATTGGCAATTTTACATAATGACGAATTTGTGTCGTCTGCAAATCCGGGTGACGATGTTGAAGTCGCATTGGATAAAACAAACTTTTATGGAACCCAGGGTGGCCAGGTCGGCGATTCTGGTGAACTGGCAAATCCAAATGGCGCAACACTGATGAATGTAACAGAAGCAGCGCGTGTCGGAAATGTCGTTATTCATCGTGGGCAATTGACTGAAAAAATCAGTGTTGGTGATACAGTGGTTACACGCATCAATAAAAACACGCGCCAACAGACCGCACGCGCGCATACGGCAACGCATTTGTTACAGGCCGCATTACAACATGTCTTGAACGAAGACGTTCATCAACGCGGGTCCAAGGTATCGCCGGATTCTGTGCGTTTTGACTTTTCGTTTGGTCGCGCAATGACAGATGATGAAAAACGCGCAACCGAAGATTTGATAAACAAATGGATTAACGCTGATATGCCGGTATCACACGAAGAAATGTCGCTGGATGCGGCAAAGCAACGTGGCGCAACCGCACTGTTTGATGAAAAATATGGTGACACTGTCAAGGTCATTACCGCGGGCGATGTATCGTGCGAATTGTGTGGCGGAACACATGTTTACCATACGGGCGAAATCATTCGGGCACGGATTAACAAAGAAAAATCTATCAGCAGTGGTATTCGCCGCATCACAATGTCTGTGGGAACAATGGCAGAATAGCAAAATCCCCATTCATATGGGGATTTTTATTTACTGCTTGCATTTACGACAAAATGTACTAACATTACATGGGTCAGAGAGATGAACCTTTTCCCCCCGGATTATTGTTACATATAAAATACGCGTATTCTGGGCATGGAAAGCAAACCGTATTGCCACCAAGATTCACTGCAAATAAAGAATTCGTCTTTATTGGTAATGAATTTTGTGGCAATGCACAATTGTATAACGTAAACAAAGGATTATTTTATGGTAAAAGTAAAAGCAAAAAAAACAGCCACGGAAACAGACGTTTCAATGGATAATATCCCTGCGCCTATTAAGGGCATGAACAAACACGAAAACGATAACAACGATGAAAAATTGTATTTTATGGCGTTGGGCGGGCTGGAACATGTCGGTCAAAATATGTATGTGTATAAATACAAAGGAAAATATTTAATCGTTGATTGCGGAATGGGTTTCTTGGAAGAAGAAATCGGCGCCGGTGATGTGCAGTATTGCGATACAACTTGGCTGGAAAAACGCAAAAAAGATGTCGTTGGGTTCGTTTTGACCCATGGACACGAAGATCATATTGGGGCATTAAAATTCGTATGGCCAAAATTCAGAAAGCCAATTTATTGCACCCGTTTCCCCGCAGAAATATTGCGTCAAACATTCACCGGGGTTGAAATAGATTTTAACCCAGAAACAGATATCGTTGTATTTGACCACCATGGCGCAACACTGGATTTATCACCGTTCCAGGTGGAAACATTTCATGTTTCGCATTCTGTACCCGAAGCGCAGATGCTGATTATAAAAACACCAGCGGGCAAAGTACTGCACACTGGGGATTGGACATTCAATGACGACAATCCAATAGAAGAACCAACAGATTACGCCCGTTTGCGCGAGATTGGTTCTGATCCAAAATTATTGGCATGCATGTGTGATTCAACATCTGCATCGCGCCAAGAACCACAAACAACCGAAATCCAGGTTCGTGAAACATTAACCGAAATTATGAAAAATGCCCCGGGACGCGTGCTGGTTACCGGATATTCACGCAGTATTGCACGTCTGAAAATGTTTGCCGAAGCCGCACATGCCGCGGGACGTGTTGCCGCAATCAAGGAACGCAGTAATCCAAACCCGGTGCCGTTTGTCGGATTACCAGAATTCCGTAAAATCGGCATAGAGTTTGGTTATCTGAATGAAGATGACGTATATCTGCACACAGATATCAAAGACTTGCCCGCGGAAAAACAGGCGATATTTTTAACCGGTTCCCAGGGTGAACAATATGCAATGCTGACCCGGCTGTGTCGTGGGCACGTGAAAGAAATGAAATTACAACCCACAGATACTGTTTTATTCAGTGCGATTATCATCCCTGGACGCGAACAAGATGTGTCGTATCTGTACAATAAATTGGCCAGAATGGGCATCAAAACACACACGATATATGACACGGACCACCTGCACGCCAGTGGTCATGCCGGGCGCCCAGAATTTGAACGATTCTATGATATGGTTCACCCCCAGGTGTCTGTGCCAATGCACGGCGATTATATAAACGAAATGCTGAATGGTAAAATGGCAATGGAACGCGGTGGCGCAAAGTATATGATGGTCGTTCACAATGGCGAAATGATCGCATTAAGCGATGGCGAAGCACCATATGTTGCGGAAACAATTGAAACACGCTTTGTCGTTATGGAAGGCGAAACAGAACGCAGCGCTGATGACCAAGTGTACAAAAACCGCAAGAAAATTGCCACGAATGGTGCAGTTTTTGTCACGTTGCCGGTGGACAAGCGCGGATTCTTGAAAGGAACACCCGAAGTATCCAGTGCCGGAATATTTGAAACCGATGAAACCGGATTTATGAAACGCCAAATTCAAATTGAAATTACAAATGCGATAAATAATCTGACCAAAACAGAACGCAAGGATAAAAATAATTTGATTCGTGCGGTACAATCGGCATCTAATAGGGTTATTCGGGCGTCACTGGGGGCGGATAAAAAACCACAGTACAGTGTGCATTTTGTACAGAAATAAAAATCGCCCATTTGGGCGATTTTTTTCGTTATCTTATTCAGACTGTTCCGGGTCGTCATCGTGGGCACGTGGATGCGCGTGTTCGTATATATTCATTATTTCCGACATGTTTACACGGGTATACAATTGCGTCGTTGACAATGATGAATGTCCCAACAATTCTTGCAAACTGCGCAAATCAACACCACCCGATAACAGCGCCGTTGCAAACGTATGGCGCAATGCATGCGGGGTTACATAATCCGGCAATTGCAAATAATTGCGCAATTTTTCAATAACTTTTTCCGCCATGCGTGATGACATCGGCAATCCGCGCACACTGCGAAACAGTGCATCATCTGGTCCGGCACCAAATGGGCGCAAGCGCACGTATTTTTCAATCGCATCCATTACCGATGGTAACACCGGAACAATACGTTCTTTGGCGCCCTTGCCCAATATTCGCAACGAATTCGGCCGCCCCATAATATCACGATTTTTTAATGCCAGCGCTTCGGATATACGCAATCCGCATCCAAACATCAGCATAACCAACGCCCAATCACGCGCCGCAATCCATGGCGCGTCATTATCAATACTGCGAATTGCATCGTGCATATCTGCGACATCTGTTACATCAATTGCCTTGGATAACTTTCGTGGTACCTTGGGCGAAGAAATTAATCCAATTGCGTCATTATGTACATCATGCGTCTTGGATAAATAACGAAAAAAACCGCGCAGCGACGACAGCGCGCGCGCCGTTGATGTGTGTGACAGCCCACGGCGCTGGCGGTCGGCCAGCCACGCACGAAAGCACACTGTGTCCGCATTCGCCATATCCGCCAACGAAATGTCGGAACCATTAAAGTTTTCATAAAATTTGATAAAATCATGAATGTCTGAATCGTACGCCGCCGCCGTATGCCCAGAATAATTTTTGGTTTTGGTTAAATATTCTGAAAATTCGGCGACGACGTCATTCATCAAGACTACTTTATTTCAAATGTTGCATTTACCGTCACGGAAACTTCTGTATCCTTGGCAACAATACTGCCAGCGGCACTGAACGCTTCGGCATCCGCCACCGCCATTTTTGCGCCCGTGGTTAAAAAGTTTGACGCGCGTGGTTGGATTGTTCCTGTGCCACCAACGTTGTATGTCACGCGCAGCAATTTACCGGCGACATCACCGTCGCCCGCAACCAATGCATTCGCACGTTCACGCGCATTTTCAACCGCCGCCCCCAGGCAATCTTCCAGTATTGGTTTCATTGCTTCGGCACTGGTATACATACGCAGATTTTCAGAATAAACGTCATCTTGGCCGGCAAACTGAGTTAATATTTTTTCAATTGTTTCAATATTATCGGCCGAAACTTCTATGGCAATGGTTGTTTCTGTGCCCAGAACAACAGACTTTTCCAATTCACGATTCCATTCACTGCGTTCATATGAATTAAATTCAGTTGTCTGCATCTGGACATTTTGTGTTTTCAAGAAATTTGTAATTTCTGCAATCTTGGCGGTGGCCATTTTCATGGATGTGGCCGCTGATTTATCCAGTGTTGTTACGCGTAAAGTAATTGCTGTTCTGTCTTTAGGTGCGGATGTTAAACATTCACCGACAACCGCAACTTCGCGGATTTGCGATGGTTTATCCAATACACCAAACAACAGCGCCAACACGGCACCAACGCCAATTACACTGCCCGTCCAAATTAACGCATTTTTCATTTTTGTTCTCCTTTCCCATTGGTTTTATATTTTATCCCAACATAGCGCGACGTACGCGTTCGTATGTTTTTTCAGCCACCGCACGCGCACGTGGCGCGCCATTGGCCAAAACCGCATCCAATTCATCTGTATTCGCCATCAAGCGTTCGTATTCCATCCGCGGCGCGGCCAATACTGAATTTATTTTTTCAAATAATATCTTTTTCGCATCGCCGTATCCCATGCCGCCGTTTTCAAAGCGCGCACGCAAATCCGCGATTTCTTTTTCATCTGCAAAATGTTTATACAATTGGAATATCGTGGATTCATCCGGATTTTTCGGTTCTGCGGGCAATTTGCTGTCGGTGATTATGCGCATAATTTTCTTTTTCAATTCTGATTCAGGCGCAAATAATGGAATAACATTATCATAAGATTTACTCATCTTTCGTCCATCTAATCCCGGGATAATGCCTGTATCCGCGCCAATCATTGGTTCTGGCAATTTGAACGTTTCGCCATATATATGATTGAAATATCCCGCAATATCGCGCGCAAATTCAACATGCTGCTTTTGATCTGCGCCAACCGGCACAACATCAGAATTATACAGCAATATATCCGCCGCCATTAATATCGGATATGTGTACAAGCCCATATTAACGCCCGCATCAATATCAACACCCGCGGCAGTATTCTTGTCAACCGCCGCCTTGTACGAATGGGCGCGATTCATCAGCCCCTTTGGCGTGACATTCATCAACATGGTGGTTAATTGAGAAACTTGCACCACGTCAGATTGCCGGAACAGCACCGCGTTTTCCAGATTTAACCCCAACGCCACCAAAATAGCGGCAATTTCATACGTGTGTTGCCGAATCAGTTTCGGGTCATGAATTATATTTAATGCGTGCAAATCGGCAATAAACACAAATGTTTTGTTTGTTTTTGCCATTTCAATCAACGGTTTCAACGCGGCAACATAGTTCCCCAAATGCGGGGTGCCGGTTGGCTTTATGCCCGTTAACACAATTTGTTCCGACATTTTCAATCCTTTTGTGTGTAATAATATATTGTTTAATTTTCTTTTGCCAGTAAAAAGAAATCCCACCAGAACTGGTGGGATTAATCTGTTCGCATTATTTTTAACGTGAATAGAATTCAACAACCAATTCTGGGAACATTTGAACAGGATATGGAACATCTGCGAATAACGGTACACGCGTAAATGTTGCGGTAAAGTTCGCACTGTCCACATTGATATAGTCAGGCCATTGACGTTCAGCAGATTCCAATGCCAACACAACCAACGGCATTTGTTTGGCCTTTTCACTGACGGTGATTACATCGCCTGGTTTTACCTGGTACGACGCAATTTTAACGCGTTTATCATTGACATAGATGTGACCGTGGCTGACCAACTGGCGTGCCGAAAAGACAGTCGGCGCCAATTTTGCACGATAAACAACCGCATCCAAACGACGTTCCAGTAATCCGATTAAGTTATCTGGGGTGTCGCCACGCATATTGGACGCTTCCAAATAATAGGCACGGAATTTCTTTTCGCCGATGTTGCCATAGTAACCCTTTAATGTCTGTTTTGCGCGCATCTGTTTTGCGTAATCAGACGAATTTCCGCCACGCGATGTTGGGCCGTGTTGCCCCGGTTTGTACTTGCGTTTATTAAACGGTGATTTTGCCTGGCCCCACAGGTTTACCCCCAAACTGCGGCCGATTTTTAATTTACGTGTACTGCGCTTTGCGCCTGCTCTTGCCATAATCGTATCCTTTTATTTTTGGTTTTTTATGGTGCCGGACGTTTCACAGAATCCTTATCGTCAATATGACCAAAATACATATTGCTTATTCAGTTCTGGTTATCCAGCGGGGCTAATTCTATATTGTTTTTTGCGAAAAATCAAGCATTTTATAGATTAAAATTTAACCCGCGGGGCTTTCTTTTCCGTTTCATCCATTTCAAACATGTCTTCTTCGGTAATATTAAACATGCGGGCCACGATATTTGATGGAAATTGTTGAATTTGGGTATTCAGCCCCATTACAACATTGTTATAGAATTGACGTGATGCCTGGATCTTTGTTTCAGTATCTGTCAATTCGCGCTGTAATTCCAAAAAGTTTTCATTTGCACGCAATGTCGGGTAATTTTCAGATATCGCAAACAAGTTCTTTAATGTTTCGGTCAGTTTATTTTCAGCGTCTGCGCGGTCGGCGCCATTTGCCGCCATGGCCGCATCACGCGCACGTGTTACAGATTCCAATGTTTCACGTTCATGCTTTGCCGCGCCACGCACAGTTTCAATCAAATTTGGGATTAAATCATAACGACGCTTTAATTGTGTATCAATTGTGGACCATGCCTCACGAACCTGGTTCTTACGGGCAATCAACCCATTGTACACAGCAATAAAGTACAACAAAATAACAGCAATAACAGCAATGGCAATCCACATATTTAACCCCTTTTTAGATTTTTATTTCTGGTGCATTTTATAACAATGTTTTTATAAAAGCAAATGATTGTGATTGTTTATAACAAAAACGGGGCAAATGCCCCGTAAACTTTATTTTTTCCAAAATGCGAATCCACTGCGACGTTCTGATTTCTCTTCGCGTTGTTTGCGATCTTCGGCGGCACGCCGACGTTCAGCACGACGTTCTTGGAATCTGCGCGCAGATTCTTCATCACGCTGGATTAATCTTAATTCGGTGACAGACAGTTTATCATTACGTACTTCTTCATCAAATTCAACAATATCGTTTTCGTTCAAAAATCTGATGCCCGCAGCCTTTAATGCACTGGAATGAACAAAAACATCATCTGTGTTACCGTCTGCATTTGGTGTATCAGGTGTGATAAAACCAAAACATTTTTTACCATTGTACCATTTTACTTTACCTTGACGCATAATGTACCTTCCTTTCTTATGCTTGTTATGGTTCCCAAAAAACAGTGAACCTGTATTCATTGTTGCTGATAAGCAAACGTAAAGCAAGTAAAAACGCCTGCATACAATCGGATTGAAATCACATGATTGTATTTATGTTATTTTTTATAATACCGCTGGACTTCATTCATTACAAAATTAAATAATTTTCCCGCCATGGTGTCAGACGGCACCGCCCAATCACGCTGGACATACGGCATCGCAGCAACCAAAATAAATCGCGCCATAAAATGGAAAATTTCATTTTGTTGTGCCTGGGTCAGTTCAGCGGGCGCATCTGTGATACGAAAGACTTCATTTTCAATCGCATCATCCAGTTTAGATGATATGGTATCTAAGATTTTTTGTGGGTAATATAATTTACACGGCTTTGGGAACCCATCAAACATTGATACACCGTTGCCCTGGCTGTACAAAATATTCCACCCAACACGGTCAAATAAATCTTCCAGACACTGGCATATCATCAGGTTATATTCTTTTACACCCTGTTCATGTTCTTTGGCGCCCAATTCTACGTTTTTTGCCGCGTCTTTGACACTGCGTCTTGTTTCGGTGCGCCGCGAAACTTCATAATTACCATGTGTTTGGCGTTCAAATTCAAAAAATGTTCGCACCTGGCATATAATTTCCATCGGAACAACATGGCCATTTTTACCGATATCTATTATCAATTTAGCGTCACGATAATTACGCGGATTTTTCATATCGTAAAAATTATCACGCACAGACAAAATACGATCTGGCATCATATCACGAACACGTTCAATAAACGTTCGGGCCTGGGGGATTAAATCAAACAGGCATTTTACACGCCAAACATCTTGCAGACGCATACGTGGACGCGGAATTTTATCCAATTCGCGAACCAATTCCACCGCAATATTTTCATGCCCAGAACCAATTATCGCCAGCGCTGTTTCAGACGGTGTTGATATGTATTTTTCATTTAATTTGGCACGTATTTTATCCGAAATCGCACGTGCAGACGCTTCACGATCATGTGACGCAATTACACGATAAACAGTTTCTGCGACGTCGTTAACATATGTCTGATAATACTTACCGGTAACCTTGTCCAATGCACGATTAATATTTTTTTGGGAACCAACAATAACCGTGACGATTGACGACACCGCCAAATCAATTTTATGCCCGGCGCCACTGGTAAAAAATTGATTACGCATCGGATCCGCATCCAAACGATGATGTACAATATATGGCGTTAATGGATTTATATCAGACAGTTTTATTGGTTCATCAATTGCACTGTCGGTGGCGTAATCGTATCGCATAACCGGCGCCTTGGGCGCACCAAAGCATTTACCCAAAAAATAAAATACTTCGCGGAACCACAAAATACTGTCCGAATATAATTCTGACAGATATGCGGCCGCTTCGGCATTAATACGCCCCGCAACACGGGCGTTTTCTATGATACCCAGGTTTTTTCTGTCATTATCCGCGGATAGATTTGCCGCATCACTTTCTGAATACGAAGATGTCATCACGCCACCCCCATTTTTCCATTTGTTATTTCATTATCGGGAACAGAACCACATCACGCAACGTTGGTTGGTCAAAGATTATGCTGGCCAACCGGTCAACCCCCATGCCGACACCTGAAATTGGCGGAAATCCATGTTCCATTGCACGCACGAAATCGTTATCAGGATTAAATGCTTCTTCATCACCATCAGCAATATTTTTTGCCTGTTCTTCAAATGCAGCCAACTGTTGGATTGGGTTAACCAGTTCTGAATATCCCTTGCATAATTCGGCGCCACATACCAATAATTGATACATATCAATGCGACGTTCGTCGTCATCATTACGACGCGCCAGTGGCACCATATACGCCGGATAATTATACAAGAATGTCGGATTTACGATACTGTCACGTATTTTACGCTTGTACACATAATCAACCAATGCCGGCAAAGATTTCAAATCTTCTAATTCGGATTCTGGGAACATTCCTGCTGACACCAATTTATTACGCAATTCGTCCACATTTTCAAAATCTAATATATTACAGCCAAAAAATTCATTCATCTTGGCGGTATAGTCAATCATTTCATATTTTGAAAAGTCCAGTTTTGTTCCCTGGTATTCAATTTGTAAAGTTCCACGGCATTTTTGTAACAGATATTGGATTAAATCCCATGTAAATTGAATATTCTTGTGGAAATCCCAATATGCCGCATACCATTCAACCATTGTGAATTCTTGCAAATGCATTGCATCCATGCCTTCGTTTCGGAAATCCTTGGCCACTTCGTATACGCGGTCAAATCCGGCACCAATTGCTTCCTTTAAGAATAATTCCGGTGAAATACGCAATTGGAAATCTGTGTTCAGTGCATTATGATGCGTTGTAAAAGGACGCGCCGCCGCACCACTGGCGATATTTTGCATAATTGGCGTTTCTATTTCCAGAAAACCGTGTTCATTCATAAAATCACGCCAATATTGTGTCATCTGGAACCGCCCCAGCAACGCCCGACGCGTTTCAGGATTAGATATAATATCCAGATAACGTTGGCGATATTTTGTTTCCATATCGGTTAAACCATGGAATTTTTCTGGTAACGGGCGCAATGCCTTGGCTAAAATATCATAATGCTTTACCCGCACTGTCAATTCACCCGCTGTTGTATGATATAATTCGCCATCAACACCGATAAAATCACCCATATCAACATTGGATTTCATAAACTTATAGTCTTCTTCGCCAATTTCTTCGCGCGACATAGAAAACTGGATTTCACCATTAATGTCGTATATGCGACCAAACATTAATTTGCCCAACCAACGCAATGCTGTGACGCGCCCGGCCAGGCGCACATGTGTACCATCTGGTAATTCGCGTGCCGCGGCAATTGTATGTGTGCGTTCATATTTGTCTTTCCAAACAACACCGTCGCGTGCACGAATGTTTTCTGCTTTTTGCAGACGTGCCTGTAATTCGTTTGTTGATAACGTTGTTGTGTTGTTTGCGTTGTCAGACATGTTTTTTCCTTTTATCGTTTTTTGTTATAAAAAACGGACGCAGTAAAAGTGCGTCCGTCAATTCTTTGATGGTCGCACTGCGTCAACAAAAAAATTTCAATACAATTTTCATAAACAATGTGCCTTCAAAACTTCCTTTATAAAACTTTGGTGCGAGCAAAGGGGCTCGAACCCTCGACCTCAACCTTGGCAAGGTTGCGCTCTAGCCAACTGAGCTACGCTCGCACTGTGGGGGTATTTTGACATATCTTTTTATACATTGCAAGTAATTTTTTATCGCTGTTTTTGGGACGCAATATATTGTAATGAATCCAGCGTATATTGACGTCGTGCCAAATCCAAACGCTGTTTTTGTATTTCCAGTTCTTGACGCTTTAATTCATTTGCTGTTTTCATTGCACCGGCAATTTCACATGTCGCCCATGATAATGTAATCGCCCCCAGCGCAATCACAGCGTATCGCAATCCGGTCATTTTTACTTTGACCGGATTGCCAACAGCATCACCAGAAACCTTGCACGATTCCCACACCATTTACAGCCACTTCCATGGTTGTAATATCTGCAAGAATCCGTACGCTGTGCGCTTGTCCGCGAATGTATGGCCACAACGTGGGCATACGACAAACGGCGCAATCACAGACTTTGTCTTCTTGAACATCGCATGCCATATCCACAGCCCCAGTACCCATACGGCAATCACCAATCCCCATGCAACATAATCAAAGTAATCGTCAACTGTATCCGTGATGACCGTAATAACATCAACATCAGATTGCACCAAATCATCATAAATCTGGGTCGCAACCGGCCACGATGATGGACGCCATGGGTACACATGTTCAATACCATAATTTGTTAACAGCGTTGTGCCCAAACCACCAGTATTTTTATCCAGCTGAGATTTTATGACCCCATCAATCATTTCATCTATCTGAATTTGCAGAACACTGGTCAATTGCGTTTCTATTTCGTCCAGTTTTTCGTTCACCATTTCTGCGGTATTATCAACACGCGCGATTGTTTCGTTTGCTTTATCAATGCCGGTATTTACTTGGTCAACGCCTTTGTTTACTTCATCCAATGCATTATCAATACCACTGGTATTAATTCCGAACATATTTGCCAAACCAGTTAATTTTCCAACCTTGGTCGTTGTTTCAGAAACTTTATCTGTGGCCTGTTGCGCATCAGCAGTAACATCCTTGGCCTTGGCCGTGGTGTCGGTTACAACATCAACCGCATCGCCCACCATACGAACCTTGTCCACAGCAAACGCGACCGGTTCTTCCAGATTTATGGCGTCTTTGATACCATCCAGCAGACGTTCATACTGTTCAACAATATTACGTTGCAGGTCAAAGAACATTGATACAACAATTGATTTCTTTATCGGCTGGGAATATGTATTTTTTACCCACAATGGCACCGATATCACCGCCGCAACCCATATGACCGATATAACAGCAAAGATAATCTTTACACGGGTTACGAATGATTTTTTCTTTTTGACGGTCTTGGCACCATTTTGTTCAATGACCGCGATTTCCTTTTTCTTTCTGGGCATGATTACCTCCTTTTGATGACAAATTCAGTTTAGTAAATCAATCGGATTTATTTCAACCATTTTTATCGCACGTTTTGATTGAACGCTGCAATATCATCGGCCAAGATTTCTTTGATTTTTTGGGGACCAACCATTTTTTGCTGGAAATCCATAACCTGGCGTACTGTTTTATGATAAATCATCGCATCATGCGCATTATCAAATGCTGCAATTTCTGTTGTCGGGTTCAATTCATACTGATTGCCACGACGCAGACATGCCAATGTATAAATAAATGTCAACTTGTCCACAGACTTTACCGCCGTGGCCAGGTACAATTTATCATTTGCACTTAATATCACACGTGGCATTTTTGGAGTTGTGTTTATTGTTTTTGTCTTGATATCGTCCATTATTCTTCACCTGTATATTTTGATATAAATTCTTGCTTGAATTGGGTAAAGCGTCCCTGCTCTATGGATACACGAATGTCGCGCATTAAATCCTGGTAAAACCACAGGTTGTGTTGCGTTAATAATGTTGCGCCCAGAATTTCGTTACACTTTATCAAATGATGTATATATGCACGTGACAATTTGCACGCCGGACATCCGCATTTATCATCCAATGGCGCGGCATCATCACGAAAACGCGCATTACGCATATTCATTGTACCATGACGGGTAAATGCCTGGGCCGTGCGGCCAGCACGCGTTGGCATTACACAATCAAACATGTCAATACCGCGTTCAACCGCGCCCAGTATATCCAATGGCGTTCCCACACCCATTAAATAGCGCGGCTTGTCAGTTGGCAATAATGGCGTTGTTGTTGCAATCATATCAAACATTACGTCCTGGGGTTCACCCACGGCCAGACCGCCAACCGCGTATCCATCAAATCCAATATCGGTTAATTGTTTTGCGGACTTTTTACGTAAATCCGCAAAATCAGCCCCTTGGACAATGCCAAAAATACCATAGCCCGGACGGTCAATAAATGCATCGTGGCTGCGTTGCGCCCAACGGGCAACCATATCCACATTTTTTTCAACACGATCGCGTGGTGCCGGCAAATGCAAACATTCATCCAACGCCATCGTTATATTTGAATCCAGTTGATGTTGAATATGTATGGAATCTTCGGGACGCAGAAAGTGTTTTATTCCGCCGTCTATGTGTGACGTAAATTCTACACCGTCCTCGCGCATTTTAACCAGATTAGACAATGACATAACCTGGAATCCGCCACTGTCGGTTAATATGGGTCCGTGCCAACCGCTGAATTTATGCAGTCCGCCCATTTTTTCAACCAAATCGCCACCGGGGCGCATCATTAAATGATATGTATTACCCAAAATAACCTGGGTTCCCGTGGCGGCAACCATATCCATGGTTAATGCCTTGACCGTGGCGGCGGTTCCAACCGCCATAAATGCAGGCGTTTGAAAAGTCCCATGCGCAGTTTCCACCGCACCACGTCGCGCGTTACCATCCGTTGCCAATAATGTAAATTTTAACGACATTTTGTATCCTGTACCATATTTATCAAATTGCTTTTATTCAAATCGCCTATGTTTTCATTCCATATTTTCATCAGGTCAATATTATGCTGTGCGCCACTGGTGATTATTGAAACAGGCTTACTAACATATCCATTTGTATATTTGATAATATCCCCGACACTTATAGATTCTGCTTCCTTGATAGTTGATTCAAAATCATATAATTCGCCCGTATCAAAATATCTGCGAACCAAGCGGTCTGCGCGGGCCTCATTAGATTCCAAGAAATCCGCGTCACCCAATTTGCATCTGCTGTTATATCGTTTTATAAATTCATCTGTTACGGGGTTTTCTGTGTATACTTTATTGACCACACGGGCGGTTGTGGCAACAACATCCGCCAAATTAGACGGCACGGCGGTTGTTTGAATCCCCATCAGGGCCAGTTCATTTGGTCCATAATTAAATGCCCTTACCCCGTAAACTAACCCCTTTTCTTGGCGTAAAACATCATACAGTTGTTGCCGCAACCAGGTATTAAATATTGCGACGCACATTCT
This sequence comes from uncultured Alphaproteobacteria bacterium, assembly GCA_944392535.1. Lineage (GTDB taxonomy): Bacteria > Pseudomonadota > Alphaproteobacteria > Rs-D84 > Rs-D84 > Enterousia. The sequence continues at coordinate 45,916 of CALXWY010000002.1, forward strand.
TTTGTATATATTGTCTTTATTAAATTGCCACAATTCGGGAACTAATACTGTTACACTGATATTTTGCCTGTCTGGGATATCCATATGTGCCGCGCCCGGTGTATAATTAAATTTTGTCGTATCATGGGTCACATCCGTCGTCGGCATAAATGCATATTTCATACGTATCTTTTTTAACAACTTTTCCGGGGATTCAATACGGCCAGACACGCATATTACACAGTTTTTAGCAGACATTCTGGTTGCCACCCAATCCTGTAACTGATTTCGCGTAAAAGATTTTATGTTTTCTGCCGTTCCCAGTGTACGATATTCCGGCCATTGGCCCGATAACAAAGATTTATTTAGGAATTCCCTAAATTTAGCGTCCTGATTATCCTGGCTGCGTCTTAATTCATCCAGTATTATTCTACGTTCATTTTCAATAACATTCGTATCAAATAATGAATTTTGCAGCATATCACTAAATACAGCCAATAAAACATCCGTATTTTCGTAACAAATACGCCCGTATAATCTCAGGGTCGTATTAGACGTGCTGGCATTCCAACCACCGGAATTATCACCGATATAATCGTCCAGGGCATTATAACTGGGGAAACGGGACGTGCCCTTGCACAACATATGTTCACAAAAATGCGTAATTCCGTATTCGTTTGGGCTTTCATCACGGCTGCCGGTATCAAAGGCAACCAGTACCTTGGTCGTTGCTGCATCCATCGGATCCAGAATAACCGTCAGTCCATTTGGCAATTTATGTAATTGCGGTTCAAACTTCATTCTGCGTTACCCTTTTTGAATAATAAACAGCAATCCCCGTACGAGAAAAAGCGATATTTTTCCGCCACAGCGTGCGCGTATGCGTTCTTCATTTCATCCAGTCCAGAAAACGCCGACACCAACATAAACAGTGTTGATTTTGGCAAATGAAAATTCGTCAGCAACACGTCAACTGCGCGAAATTTATATCCCGGCGTAATAAAGATACTGGTGCTGCGACAAATTGGGGCAACGCGCGCATAACGTTTGCCATCTGGCAATTTACTGTTGTCTGTTGCCGCACTTTCCAGTGTGCGCATTGATGTTGTTCCAACCGCGATTACGCGTTTTGCCGCGTTTATTATATCGGCCTGGCTGGGCGTTATACAACACCATTCACTGTGCATTTTATGTTCGTCCAGATTTTCTGTCTTTACCGGCATCCACGTACCCGCACCAACATGCAATGTTATCTTTACCACCCGGGCACCACGGCGTTCAATTTCATCCATCAGTTCTGGTGTAAAGTGCAACCCCGCAGTCGGGGCCGCCATTGACCCCAGTGGTTCGGCATATACCGTTTGGTACCGTTCACGATCCGCAGTTTCGGCGTCGCGCTTCATATACGGTGGCAATGGCATTTTTCCCACGCGGTCCAGAACAGCAAACAAATCATCACATAAAAATTCCATTTTCAAACCGCTGTCCACGCGCCGCGATACAATTTTGATTTGGGTGCCATCTTCCATGGTAATGATATCCCCAACATGCAGACGATTAAATTTCTTGCACAGCCCCCACCATAAATTATTCTTTAACGCCGTATGCAATGTTATTTCATACACCCGACCATTTGCATCAGTCGCATTAAAACGCGCCGGAATTACACGCGAGTTATTAAACACCACGACGTCACCCGGTTGCAGATAATCCACAAAATCCCGAATGTGTTTATCGGCCAAAGTATTCCCATTTACCACCAACATGCGTGATGCGTCGCGTTGTTGCAGTGGGTGCGACGCAATCAATTCAGGCGGCAATTCAAAATCAAAATCGGATGTGTGCAACATTGTTATTTTGTCTTTTGCATTTTTTGCATAATACTGTCGCGAACGGCCATCTGTTTTATGTACGACAAACGTTTTCCATTTATATAATAAATCCGGGAACGTGCGCCATATTTATCCAGTATGTGAGCATTCCATATAAGTTTGCGCGAATCCAGGGCGGAATTAAAATTCAGCGTGTCGCCAACCTTGATAACATTATAATATTCCATAACATCTGGATATTTTTCATCAAATTGCATGATACGTACTTGGTTGTCGTGCGTCGCCGACGGTTTCAAATAACGAAATGCGATGTTGTTATCACCCTTGGCCACAACGACATATTCGGTTAAATCCACATAGGGCGCATTACATCCCATCAAAAATGGCACACCAGATGCAACCGTCATAAGTATTTTGTTTTTTACTTTCATTTTTTGAATTCTAATCCTTGGTCTTCGTAATTTTCAGATACATCTTCCCAATTTGGTTCAACACGTACAAACAGATGCAGACGCGCATTTACACCCCATTGGTCTTGAATATCATGGCGGGCGGCGGTGCCGATTTTCTTTAACTGTGCGCCCGCGCGCCCGATTACTATCTTTTTGTGCGCATCACTGCGCACAGCGATTTTTTGATATATATCCAGAACACCGTCGTCGTCAACATCCACTTGTTCTGTTACGACGTTGATGTGATACGGCAATTCTTGGTGAATATATTTATAAATCTTTTCACGCGTTAATTCCGCCAGATATAATTTATCCGGCACGTCTGTTGCGTCGTGCGCATCAAACAAGTATGGCCCCACCGGCATAACGTCCGCCAACGCGCGTAACATTTCATCCACACCGTCGTTTTTCAGCGCGGAAATCATAAATATATCGCGCGGGTGCGCCAATTCATTTATTTCGGCGGTTAATGGCAATAATTCGGGCTTGGGTACGGAATCAACCTTGTTCAATGCAACAAACAGATTTTTATGGTCGCGTATTTTTTCAACCAATCCGCGCACCGTATCGGTAATACCCTTTTGTGCATCAATCACCAACAATATGGCATCTGCATCAGATGTCGCATCCATTGCCGCGCCAACCATTGCCCGATCCAATCGGCGCGACGGACGAAAAATTCCGGGCGTATCAACAAATATCAATTGCCGATTACCCACCATTTTAACCGCGCGCAGGTTTGTTCGTGTCGTTTGCACTTTGTGCGAAACGATGGATACTTTGCGTCCCATAATTTGATTAATCAGGGTGCTTTTCCCCGCGTTTGTTGGCCCAACAATGGCCACAAATCCAGAATATGTCTTTTCCATACACGATACAATAGCACACCAAATGTAAAAGTGAATAAAAATCTTGCAAACGTGTGATTGTATTGTAGAATCCACGACGGAGAGGCACCATAAAGGATTCATTATGCAACTGACCGGGCCCGAAATTATGCGACGCATGCAAATGCCGAACCCCAGCAATCCACAAAACAAGCCTGATATAATTATTACACCATTTGATAAAAAATGCATGGGCAGTAACAGTTATGACCTGCATCTGGGGGATGTGTTGAAAGTGTATAAATCAACACTGCCGCATGGAATGCGACCGGCAATTGAATATCGCGGTGCCCCAGAATCACACAATATCCAAGACTGGTTTGAACACGTGGCGTATTACATAGATTATATAAACAGTCCGTTAAAATACAATCCAATGAATCCACAGTATTTGTTGGATCCGTGCAGTGAAAAATCACATGAAACAATTGATATTAAAATCCCAGAATCTGGGTTAATACTGTCACCAAATGTCGGATATTTGGGGCACACGGTTGAATATACTGAAACATATAATTTATTTCCGTACATTGATGGAAAATCGTCTGTGGGGCGAAATTTTATACTGAATCACCACACGGCTGGACGTGGTGACGACGGATTTTGTGGTCAATGGACACTGGAAATCAAAACGCTGTATCCAACAGTCGTATATCCCAACATGCGCATTGGCCAAATTTATTACGAAGAATTTACCGGTGCACGCAAACCATACAATGAAAATCGTACCAGTCACTATAACGGCCAAATGGGTCCGACGGCCGCAGCGATAATTCCAATTGAACGTATACTGGAAAAACAAAAATAAAAAACGGCATTTCGCCGTTTTTTATTTTTCGGAACCAGATTCAAAGTCTGATGGACGCGAATCCAGTTTTTTTGTCCATTCGTTATCTGGGAAATTCAACCGCAGCATTTCCGCATATCCATACGCCTGTTCTGGCAATCCGATTGCCGTATAGCATTCTGTCAGGCGATACAACGCTTCGGGTGTCATGACGGTTTCTTGGGCATCGGTCACAACCGATTGCAAGCGCGCAATCGCACTGGGCCAATTTTGTTTCGCCATATCAGAACGTGCAGAATACATGATTTTGCCCGCGATATAATTTTTCAAAATCATGATTTTATTTTCGGCGTTCTTTGCATATTCAGATCGCGGAAAACGTTCCACCAGTTGTTGAAATTGTTGCAATGCGTATGCCGACATCCCCGGTTCGCGACGTACATCACTGACCTGGCGATAATAGCACATTCCACGCAGGTACAACATATATGGCACATCACGATGACCCGGATGAAAACGCATAAATCGGTCAGCGGTTAAAATTGCCCCAGCAAAGTCACCATCCATATATTGTGAATATGCCGCCATGACCAACGCGTCTGCGGCCCATTGACTGGCCGGATATTGGGATTCCGCCTGTAAAAATTCTGTGGCGGCCGTTTCATAGTTTTCGTCATTAAATTCTGCATACGCAGATTCATAAATGTCCGCCAACGGACGATCGGCGACAATTTCGTTATCTGTGCCGGCGCACCCAGACAACAGCCCGATTATCGCCAGCGCAAAAAATATTTTTTTTGTGTGCATATTCCTGCCTTGATTTTGTTTTATATTCGTGAGTATAATCCAAACCATGAAACTAGGCAAACATATTTTCGGGGTCGGATTAATGACGGGCATCAGTCGCCTGTTTGGATTTATACGCGACCTGTTGGTGGCGCATGTTTTTGGCGCGGGGCGTCTGTCTGACGTATTTTTGGCGGCGTTCAAGTTACCTAATCTGTTCCGCGATTTATTGGGCGAAGGTGCACTGTCTTCTATATTCATCCCGATGTATACCAGCAAAAACAAAGACGAAAATTTTGCAAAGAATGTTTTTTCGTGGCTGATGGTCGTATTGCTGTTCATCACGATTCTGTTTGAAATATTTATGCCACTGGTCGTATGGATTCTGGCGCCGGGCTTTGCCGATGACCCGGGTAAAATGGACCTGACGGTCATAATTTCGCGAATTATGTTCTGGTACGTTGTGTTTATATGTGGTTCTGCGTTTTTATCGGCAATATTAAATGCGTTTTCACGATTCTTGCTGGTTGCGTTCATGCCGGTGTTATTGAACGTTATGCTGATATGTGTGCTGTTGGTGGCATCACTGTTTGCACCAGAAACAGTATTGTATATAATGGCGTTTACCGTCGTATTGGCCGGTGTTGTGCAATTTGCAATTCTGTGGCACAGAATACGTCGGAATCACTTTGGATTACGCCTGATTGTACCACGGTGGACCCCGGCAATTAAAAGCATGTTCAAACGGCTGGGTATCAGTATTATTGGCAATGGATTTTATCAAATAACAATCATTATCGGGACATTGGTTGCCAGTTTCCAAAGTGGTGCCGTATCATGGTTGTATTATTCTGACCGTATGATTCAATTTCCATTTGCACTGATTGGGTTGTCTGTTGGAACAGTGCTGATGTCATCCATTTCCAACGCAATGGCCGAAAAAAATATGCGCAGTGTGTATATCCAACAAAACGCATCTATGCGTCAATCAATGATGCTGATTATACCGTGTGTTGTTGGGTTGTTTGTGATGGCTGAACCAATAATCCAGTACTTGTTTGAATACGGCGCATGGACACACGAATCAACACATGCCGTTGCGTTGGCCATGATGATACAAGTATTCGCATTGCCCGCGATGATGATAAGTCAGATATACAGCAAAACGCTGTACGCCAGCCAAGATGTTCGTACCCCTGTAAAAACCAGCATAATTTCACTGGCGGTGGCAATTGCAATATATCTGGGGGCATTCCATTTTGTTGGATACTTGGCCATACCAATTGGCGTCGTGGTCAGTGGTTATTTGAAAAATTATCTGTTGATGCGTGCATGTCGCCGACGGAACTTGATACACACAGAACGCCGCACGATAGTGGCCATTGCCGCATTCAGTGGGCTGGCCGTCATAATGGGCGTTGGATTGTGGATGGTGCCGGTCACAGGATTGCTGTCAATGCTGTTTACAATCGGCGGATTCGCAGTGATATATTTGCCATTGGCATATCTGATAAATAAAAAAATATAGTCAAAATAAAGTTGAAAGTGGCCTTTTTATATGATAAAATGTACATCAAGAATGTAAGGAGTCCCACAATGAAGAAAGTTTTATCTTTGGCCGTTCTGGCGGCGATTATGGCCGGCTGTACGGATTTAAGCACAACAGATACCAGTTCTGTTAACGGATATGCTGCCGATGGATTTGGCGAAGAAACATTGGTAACATCTGATGAATCACTGAATAACACATACTTGTTGGCGCCAGCCCCAAAATATTATGTGGGCAGTGCGTACAAGGTTGAAGATGTCCAGTACATCCCCGTAGAAGATTTAACATACAACCAGACTGGTATTGCCGGAATTATCCCCGCCGAACTGGACGGAACAAAAACCAGCAATGGCGAAGTGTTCAGTATGGACCAAATGGTCGCAACCAGCAAGACGTTGCCATTACCAACAATCGCACGCGTTACGAATTTGGACAATGGGCAATCTGTGGTTGTACGTGTAAATAACCGTGGACCATTTGTTAATACCCGTATCATGGATCTGTCCCCGGCGGCGGCCCAACGTATTGGCATGACGGGCCAAACCAAGGTCCAGGTCCAAGTAATGGCCGACGAATCAATTGCTGTTAAGAATGCAACAATTGGCACAACACCGGTCGCAACACAACCAACCCAGAATGTTGCACAACCGGTACAAACTGTTGAAACAACGGTTGTCACAACAACAACCGCACCTGGCGTTACAACAACTGCGCCGGCGGCCACCAGTGGCGAATACAGCGTTCAATTGGCGGCATTTTATGCCCAAGACAGCGCGGATGCATTGGCCAACAGAATGAGCAAGTATGGTAACGCCACCGTTGTTTACGAAGGCGATATGTATAAAGTACGAATTGTAAATCTGGACGCATCCCAGGCACGCAGTGTTATTGATGCCCTGCGCATGAACGAAGGGATGGCCCCGGGATTGCTGCGTAATGGCAAATGGATAAATCCAGACAGCATTTAATAAGAAAAACGCCCCATTTGGGGCGTTTGTTTTTTAGTATATGCCCCCTATTCTGTTAATGGACATACAGATTCATACACGTATGTGCCAAATTCATCTGTATATTCGGTGTTTAATGGTACAAACATCATACAATTCCCGGCGGGGCTTTCATCCAAACAACTGGTGACCGTACCGGCCATGACATATCCTGTCGGACATTCGGATGCAGAATCTGCCAATACGAAAGCATTATCAACCAATCACATATATCCCGTCGGGCATGATGTTGATGGTTCGTTTGCATTAACTGTAAACGGAAATATAAACAGTAATAATCAAAACACCCCGAAATATTCGGGGGCGTTTTTATTTGTAAAGATTGGCACCATTATTAAACGAATTTTTTAACTTTACAAAGAATAGTAACACGTTCCAACATATTCGCCGACCCAAGTATTGTCTTCAAAATCTGTTCCACTTGCTATATAACACCCGATAATCGTCGCCGTTCCGTACGTTGACGTTGTTGGTTCGCCATTCGGACCCGCTGGGCATTTTGAACAATTTGGATACAATCCATAATAACCAGCTGCACATTGTTGTGTCACTATACCACCGCTGGTACATGGCGCACAACAAGTGGGACCGATGCGCGCACACGTGCCGTCTGGGGCGGTACAATCTTCACACAGCGACACAGCCAGTCCATCTGAACAAACAAGCAACGATGCAAACGATAAAAATAATATATACGATTTTTTCATTTCATTCCCTTTTGATTTCAAGAAACAAAAAAACACCAATCTGTTGGTGGTCGGGATGTTAGAAAAATCATATACCTTGATGATCCTGTGGCTTTTAAGGGCGCATGCCCTTTGTTGCATGAACCACAGCATTCCGACCAGACGTCGGGACACGACACAATATGTGTCATAACGTTAACGATGTGTTTCACACACCGAAGGTATAAGGGATTTTCTAAGTCCCGAACCCACAAACCATGCGGATTCATTTTGAATATCACAGTCTTTTTATATTGGTATCAATCAATTTTTTTACTATAATCATTACGTAATGAAACATTTAACCGATACAGATATTAAAAATATGCTTGGGGATGAATTCATTCCTGATAATGACGATGTGCGGCGCACTGTGCGTGGCGAATTGCACTTGGCGCGTCGTATACCCAAAACAACACATGTGCCCCAGCATCTGGTATTGGATCTGCATCATAATACCGAAGACCAGGCATGGGATAAAATTATGCGCGTTGCCACATCCGGCGCACGCACCGCAACAATCATCACGGGGGCCAGTGGAATATTAAAAATAAAATTTCAACAATGGGCGCATGACAGTATCTTGGCGCCATATATCGTGTCTGTCACACCAATTAATAACGGCAGTTTCGCAGTAAAATTCAAAAAGAAATTAAAATCCGATTTTTAATAATATACTGACCGTGTGCGCCATATATTCACTGCGTGCATCAATACGGTAATTTATGCCTGCATTAAAATATGGACTGAAAAATGTTACACCAACCGCCCCGTCCAGCATTGTACGATGCGGGGCATCAATCGGGATGGTATACGAATTTCCACCATTTAAGTTAACATGTACCCCCGGTGTGCCATTGCTGATGACATCATATCCGCCACCAATGTGAATCGCCGGGCGTATAACAAAATCAGAACCAATAAAATCGTATCCAATGTCTATGCCGGCGCCGGCCGTCAGCATGTTGTACCACCATTTATCAAATGACTGTAATACTGAATCAGTATATGCGTCTGTCATTATCCGCGAATATCGTATACCAATTTGTGGCACAATTGATATGTTGTTGCGCGCCAAGCGAATACCTGTATTAAATTGACCGGCGAAAAAATTCGTATCGTATGTGCCATTGTCGTTAACCAATGAAATTATTTTTTCAATTGCCCAACTGGTATGCCCAGCATTCAACCCAAAATTTATAAACAGCCCATTTTGCCCCAGGTATTCCCCAAATAACGTCAAACTGTTACCGACGGCATCAGAATAAACACGTGTATCATGCGTATCTGTCATTGTGCGTGTGTATGCTGCACCGAACAGTAATCCATCTGTGACAAACATCTTGGCATTAATTGTAACCCCAGTATTACGTGTTTTGAACGCAGAATTCATCCCAGAATCATATGTGGCAAACGAACCGAACACATGGCCGTCCAGCACCAGACGACGCGTATCATCACAACTGATATGGCCGGCAACACATTCATCACGTCGTGCCAGCAACGGCATGCCAATGACAGAAAAAGATTGATCCAAATGATTATTTATTTCAAACAGCGCAACTGATGTACTGTTGAACCCCAGCGTTGATATGGCATCTGAAAATTCTGCGACATCCGTTGTTCGTGTTCCATGTACGTATGACGCGACATCTGAACTGGGGCTGATATAGCCTGAATCGCCCAACCATGCATTGGCAACATCGTCCAGATACTTGGCATCGCCAAATAATCCGCCAAACGAATAATTTGCCGGCGCGCCCCATGCGGCACCACAAAATATCAACATGCAAAATCGTAAAATATTTTTCATGACTCGCCCTGTTTTTTGTTTATAATATGTGCCACAAGGATAAATTTTAACAGGAACCATTTACTATGAAGAAAGTCAAAACTGTATATGACCATATTCGCAGCAATAATATAAAAACAATTTTATTAGTTGTGCTGTTTCCGGTGCTGTTCATCGCACTGGTGTTCTTGTTCACGTGGATTGTTGCACCCGCAGAAACAGCGATAAATACCGCGATAAACGTCGCCATTCCAACGTTCATTGCGTGTGCAGTGTGGTTATTAATATCATGGGCGTTTGGGGATTCTATGATGTTGCATTCGGCGCATGCACACGAAATTTTTGATACAGATGATGAAAATCGTGAAATATTTCGTGCCGTTGAAAATGTCGCGATTGCGGCTGGGTTGCCGTGCCCACGTGTATATATCATTGACGACGATTCAATGAACGCATTTGCCACCGGACGCAGCCCACGCGATGCGTCTGTCGCACTGACACGTGGCATTATTAAAAAATTAAACAACCTGGAATTACAGGGCGTCATTGCGCATGAAATGGCCCACATCGGTAACCGCGATATTCGGCTGGATATGATGCTGATAACTGGGGTCGGTGTAACCGTATTTGCCGCAGACATGATATTGCGAATGGCAATGTTTGGCGGCGGTGGCGGCAATAATGAAAATAACAAAAATAATACTGGGGCGATTTTACTGATGGTGTGGTTGGCGTTCACAGTATTTAACATGATTATAACACCGATATTACGTATGGCAATATCACGCAATCGCGAATACGCCGCCGACGCAACTGGCGCACAAATTACACGAAATCCGCGCGCACTGGCATCGGCATTACGCAAAATAACCACTGATTCGCGCGTGGAATGTTTGGATAAAGTAAAATCTATGGCCGCGGTATGCATCGCGTATCCGGGTGGTCCGCGCGAATTTACCAGTTCACTGATGGCAACACATCCACCTGTGGAAAAACGTATAGAACGCCTGGAATCAATGGCGTAAGTAATCGGGGGTACGCAAATGGCAAATCTGCATTTTCATTATGGTACAATGGGATGTTCCAAAACGGCACAATTGGTTATCAACGCGTATAACCAAAATAAAAATGGCAATAAAACAGAAATTATAAAACCAAAACTGGATAACCGTTTCAGTGAAAATATGGTTAATTCACGTATCGGGATATCGGCACCGGCAACAGTGCTGTCGTCGCTGGACCGTTGGTCGCCGGCGCCCGATACAAAAATGGTACTGATTGATGAAATCCAATTTTTCCGTCCATCTGATATAGACAGACTGGTACACATTGCCGACAATTCATCCGTGATAATTATGTGCTATGGATTAATGACGGACAGTAACGAACATATTTTTCCTGCATCACGCCGGTTAATAGAAGTTGGGGCCAAACTGCATCGTATGGAATCAACATGCCAAATCTCGGGATGCATGCGGTTGGCAACGCACCACTTGCGATTTGATGCAACGGGGCGCGTGGTGCGTGATGGCGACCAAATCGCCGTTGGCGACAGCAATTATAAATCTGTGTGTCGGCAACATTTTAACATGATGTACCGCGGACATGGCGAAAAAACACGATAACATATAATTTTTCTTGCAATCGTGATAAAAACGTATAAAATATACGAACGTTGCGCCCATGGCTCAATTGGATAGAGCATCTGACTACGGATCAGAAGGTTGAGGGTTCGAATCCTTCTGGGCGCGCCAGGAATTTAACCGCCGGAAACGGCGGTTTAATTTTTGTGCAAGCCCCAGGATTTGAACCCGAACAGAGGGGGCGACAACAAGTAGATTTGCCAAACGACAGTGCCGGCAAATCGTCACGGTTGCCACGCCACCGACAAAGGCAAAATTGACGAATATATGATGAACTGGGCGCGGTATGCGAAATAGATATTAATTTATGCTGCAACTGCGGGACGAATAGACATCTTTACACCGATAACATCTAAAAATTTTTGAACAGTTGCCAGTTCTGGGTTGCCTGTATCGGAAAACATTTTATACAGTCCGCGGCGGGATATACCCATTTGTGCCGCAATTTGCGTCATATTGCGAGCTTTTGCGACATTTGCCATTGCTTTGCGAATAACCGCCAAGTCATTTGTTTCAAAGGCCTCTGCCAAATATCCTGCAATATCTTGTTCTGATTCTAATGTTTCAGATGTATCCCATCTGGTAATTTCTAATTTTTTTGTCATTGTTATACCTCCTGTGCCAATTTCTTTGCTCTTTTTATATCTTTATTTTGACCGCTTTTATCCCCACCGCACAGCAAAATGATTATTTCACGACCGCGAATAACATAATAAATTCTATATCCTGGACCATATGTTATTCTCAATTCTGATACACCATCACCTATGCTATGATGATCACCCAAATTTCCCAATTCAATGCGATCAATGCGTATTCTTATTTTATTTTTTGCAGTTTGGTCTTTTAATGAATTAAACCAATCTGTAAAAATTTTAGTTTTATAAACCTGATACATAACTATTTCCTTGTTATTTGCATTGTGAACTATAATTCACAAAATGTCAAGAAAAAATTACACTACTTTTAACAGTGTAAAATTCCAATTTGCCGCCAATTTCTGCACTTCTGACCGGTATTTAGTTCGGAAATCGTCTACTGGGGGCGCGCCAGGAATTTAACCGCCGGAAACGGCGGGTTATTTTTTGTTCGTGCACATCATTTCAACATCTTTAATCAAATAAAGTTCTTTTTTTTCAATAAGATTATATATGAACCATCTGGGATGCTGGTTCGGGGCCCCAGAAAGCCCAGTCTATCCGGTGCAAAAGCATCGTTATACATTTATGGATATTTCGGTGTCTTTTGCACCGTGTTGTCCCCGACCTGGGTCGGGGGGCCGTTCGCAATACAACAGGACCATCGGTCCAAAGGCAACGGGAATCAATGATAAACTGATTTTTCTAACCCCCCGACCACCATGCGCTGACATGGTGTTTTTTACATAAATCTGTACGGGGGGCAAATATGAAAATAATTACTGTTGCGATTATACTTGCTGTGGTTGCGATTGACGCAAATGCAGCATGGGGGCCAAAATATGGTTCCGAAGACAGCTGTATCGTGGAACGCAAAAATGGGCGAAAATTCTATTTCTGTGGTCAATCACAAAGCGAATGCGCGGGATACAAAGTACTAAAATGGTCAACACAAAAAGCATTTCAAAATGAAAAAAGTTTTACATCAGAATTTGATTCATCACGAACATTTTACTGCTGTAACCCAGACGGTGGGGCACGTGGCGTTTGGAAAGAAGGAAAATCCTGGTATGTAACAAACGAAGTTGCAACCAAACAACTGGAAAATGGAACATGCAATTATCACCGACGCATCAACATATGTGGGGGCGACGAAAGTACAGACTGTACCGTCCCAGATACATGCACAAATGGAACATTTATGCGCAATGACGAATGTGTTACAAACTGTCCCGACGGCATTTTATGACTGTTGCAAAATGTTAAGCATGTCTGAATCAGAACGCACCAACATGGAAAATTACGAACAAATAGTAAATGATTGCCAGATACGGCAATAAAGAATCGCCCGTTTGGGCGATTTTTTATTCTGAAAATCCCATTGCTTTTAGATATGCTTTTTCTTTTTCATAAACAATATCACATGTTGTTAATTCGCTGGCTGGGATATATCTGGAATCAGAAACGTTCAACAGACCCAATGAATCAACAACAGAAACACGGCATGCGGTCACGACGGGTTCCATGGCATTTTCATCCCAAACTTCGGTCACAGTTAACAGTACGCGATCAAAGTTTTTAACGTGGCATCCCGGGCATACCTTTTCATTGTCCATGCATCCACCGGTTGTTTCGTATCCATCCAATGTTCCATTGGCGTACATGTTCGCAATATATTGTTTCGGTCCGACCATTTGGCACGCCGTTAACAATAACACGCCACATAATATTGCAATTTTTTTCATATTTTCCCCTTTTTATAACTGTATGCGATGGGAATTATTACATAACGAAAAATACAGTGCAATACAAATAACTACATCTGGATAAACCAATCGGGGTGTTTGGCCAATTGTTCTATGCCGGCATCCAGAACACGTTTATATTCCAAGAATTTTTCTTTATCCGCACGGCCCAAATTACTGATTGCCGGTAATTTCACCGTCATTGGATTAACATGCTTGCCATCCTTGATGATTTCATAATGTAAATGCGGGCCGGTTGACAGTCCCGTAGAACCAACGTACCCAATTGTTTGGCCCTGTTTCACATTCGTGCCGACAACGACACCCTTGGCAAAGCGCGACATATGTGCGTACAGCGTTTCAAATGATGAATTGTGACGGATTTTTACATAGTTGCCGTGCCCACTGTTATATCCACGGGCCACGACGCGCCCCGCCCCGGCGGCGGGTATCGGTGTTCCCGTAGATGCACGGAAATCAACCCCTTTGTGTGCGCGCGTATATCCCAATACAGGGTGTTTACGACTGCGCGAAAAACTGCTGGTGATTTTGGCGTTATTAATTGGTGTGCGTTTTAATGACTTAATCGCGCCATTACCATTTTCATCATAATACCCGGTTTTACCGTCTGATTTCCGAAAACGGTACATTTGAACATTGCCACGCAATGCCGCAAACTGGACGGCCAAAACGCGACCATTATCAACCTTTTTGCCATTGGAAAAGTTTTCTTCGTATAACACAGAAAAATGTTGACCGGCACGAACATCGCGTTCAAAGTCCATTTCAAACGCCAATAAATCATACACTTCGGCCAAAATACCATCCGGGATTCCGGCACGCGAACCCGCCAAATAAAAACTGTCCCCGTCCAAGATTTCGCCTGTGCGGTATACCGCACGGGTATCGCGTTCTATTTCAATATTTTCACAATTCCATTGTCCAGAATCACCACACGTTAATTCAATCCGACGCCATGGTGATGGAATGATTACAATCTTGGACACAGGCGAATCAGAATCTGGGCGAACAAATTCAATTTTGTCATTGTCGGCACGCAAACTGGTTATATCTGCATCAGACTTTAATACGCCGGCAATTTTTAATACATCAGCGTTGGTAAATCCCTGGTTCAACAATAAACTGGACAATGTATCGCCCGATGCAACCGTCACCACAGATTTGTGTTCGTCCACTGTTTCTGTACCATCATTATTTCCGCGCAATAACACAACACCGGCAATAATCACCAACACAATTGCCAAGAACAACACAAAACGCGAAACATTACGCATATTCAGAATATTTTTTGATTTTTTCATGTGGTGGATTATAATTGCTTTATGAATGTAAATCAAGCATTTGAAATCTTGCAACGTGCCGGCGGATTACGCGCGGCACGCATAATCACTGAAAATACACAAAAATTTTCAAAAATAAAAATTTGGTGCATGGCGCGTGCGCTGCGTCGCGGTGTCCCAGTTGCCAAAATTATTCACCAAAAATGGTTTTATGGCATGCAATTTTACACCAATCGCCATACGCTGGACCCACGACCAGATACAGAAACATTGGTTGCGGCGGTAATTTCAGATTATAAAAACAGCCATCCATATGTGCTGGATTTAGGTACCGGAACTGGGTGCATCATCGCGGCAATTGTGGCAAACATTGTCGGTGCAAATGGCGTCGGAATTGAACAATCGTATTGTGCGCAACGCGTGGCACGTAAAAATATAAAAAAATTGGGACTGGATACCCGCGTATGTATACGACACGGCAATTTTAATTCACCACATATGACGCATGAACGATTTGATGTAATTGTATCTAATCCGCCGTATATTGCATATGGCGATACACGTGTTAATGATGGCGCGCGACATGACCCACAACGCGCACTGTATGCCCAGCACGATGGATTGGCGGCATATGAACGAATTGCCCGCAATGCCAAGAACTGGATTTGCCCAGGTGGAAAAATATATCTGGAAATCGGCGATGGTATGATGCGCAGTGTACGTAAAATATTTACAAACGAATCATGGAAATTTATTCGCAGCGAACGTGATTTATCTGGCAAAATTCGCGTATTAGTATTCCAAGTGTAATATAATATTTCGTCTTGTTTTTAATATTCACGCGGTATATAATCCAATTGTTAATGGGTGTTCCATTAATGGGGCGTGGAAACCTCTGCACATGCGTCGGAATACATACCTGTGGCGCGCAACATGCGCCCATTTTAGTGTTGTGTTACGACGATAAAAAACTCCTGGCCTTATTTTTGGTCAGGAGGGTTGTGGAATATCAAATACACAACGCAATTCATGTGATTGTTTCCAACCTCCTGACCACCATAAAAACTGGTGGTTTTTTCGTTGTAAAAAAAGTGGGAGTTGGACTATGAAACATAGTATATTTTCTGTTATTGGCGTGGTATCAGTAATTATGTTGCCGTACACGGCATTTGCCGTCAGCGATAGCGGTGGCAATATTGATTGGGACGGGGTTGACCATTGCATATCTGGGTGCATAAATTGTTCAGTATACGAAACGGCGTCGTGTTGCATTGTGTGCAACGATGGCAGTGCGGGCGGCGGTGGTGGAAGCGGATATGCATGCACGTCATATGCCCAATGCCCCAGTATATCTGGACGAACCCCGTATACAGACATTGGTTCGGCGGCATCAGTTGGTGATGCAGGGATGGCATCATCAAACAATATATGCTTTGACATAAATGGCATTCAATACTATAAAAAATCGGCTGTGTCATGCCGTACGGATTACACAAAGGTAAAATATACAATACATGGGTGCAGTGACATCGTATTTTACGAATGCCTGTATAACCGAACCACACCATCCACCGGTAATTGCGATGAATCAACATGCGTGCCCGATGCATGGGAATTGATAACAAACGGTTCAACCAAGGCTGTCCAGGCCAGAACCCATCGTGGTTGCAATAATGCGGGTCAATGTGTGGAAACACTAAACCGCCAGGTACGCTGTCCCACAGGATATTGGGGATTACCAAATATAAACTTTTCCGACGCAATTACCGCATGGTGCGAAAAATGCCCATCCCATGCATCGGGCACGCAAACAACATCCGGTCCGGGCGATATTGCCTCAGGCGGACTGGTTGTTGGCGGCGGAACAGCGGTGGGTACCGTTCCAATCACAGAATGTTTTGTGCCCGCCGGCAATGGTGGTTCTGACGAGTCTGGCACATACGTATGGACACAAAATTGTTACTATGCAAATTAAAAAACGGGGCAATGCCCCGTTTTTTTTACATCATGCCCGGCATTCCGCCACCCATTTGCTGGGCTGGCTTTTCTTCGGGAATTTCAGACATCACGGCCCCAGTTGTTAACAAAACGCCCGCTGTGCTGGATGCCGCCAAAATCGCTGTTTTAACAACCTTGGCGGGATCAATAATACCCGATTTCATCATATCAACATATTCGCCGGTCTGTGCGTTGTATCCAAAGTTATAGTCCTTGGATTCCATAACTTTGCCGACAACAATTTCGCCCGACGTACCCGCGTTTTCGGCAATTTGGGCACATGGCGCAACCAGCGCACGACGAACGATATCAATACCGACATTCTGGTCAGTGTTTTCGCCACTTAATTTTGCCAATGCCGCCGTTGCGCGTGCCAATGCAATTCCACCACCCGCGACGATGCCATCAGAAACCGCCGCGCGTGTTGCCGCCAATGCGTCATCAACACGATCTTTCTTTTCTTTGACCTCTACTTCGGTCATACCACCAACCTTGATAACTGCGACACCGCCGACCAATTTTGCCAAACGTTCGGCCAATTTTTCGCGGTCATATTCACTGGTGCTGGTGGACATCAGTTTGCGAATTTCATCCGCACGTGCGTTTATCGCGGACTTGTCGCCACCGCCGTGCGCCAACAGTGTTGAATCTTTGGATACGACAACTTTTTTCGCACTGCCCAACACATCTGTGGTAATGTTTTCAAATGTCATACCCATATCATCCGACACAACCGTTGCACCGGTAACCGCGGCAATATCTTTTAACATTTCTTTGCGTCTGTCGCCAAATCCAGGCGCCTTGACCGCGCATACTTTTAACCCACCGCGCAATTTATTCAGAACCAATGTTGCCAACGCTTCGGATTCAACATCTTCGGCAATTATCAACAACGGACGACCAGATTGTGCCACAGGTTCCAAAATTGGCAACAATGCCTGTAATCCGGTGATTTTCTTTTCAGAAACCAATATCTGGGCATTGTCCAATTCTGCCAACATTTTTTCGCTGTTTGTGACAAAATATGGTGACATGAATCCTTGGTCAAATTGCATACCTTCTACGACATCAATTTCTGTTTCCAGACCCTTGGCTTCTTCAACAGTTATAACCCCTTCTTTACCAACTTTTTCCATTGCGTCGGCAATCTTTTGACCGATATCTGCATCACTGTTTGCAGAAATTGTTGCGACCTGGGCAATTTCGGCACTGTCTTTGACCGGGCGGGCGTGCTTTTCAATATCTGCAACAACCGCCGCCGTTGCCATGTCAATACCGCGTTTTATATCCATCGGATTCATGCCTGCGGCGATGACACGACGCCCTTCGCGGATAATTTTTTGCGCCAATACGGTTGCCGTGGTTGTACCATCACCAGCATCATCGCCAGCTTTTTTTGCAACTTCTTGGACCATGCGTGCACCGATATTTTCTTGGGGATCTTGCAATGACACAGCCTTGGCCACAGTAACACCATCTTTGGTTGCGACCGGGGCACCATATGATTTATCAATTACAACTGTACGTCCCTTGGGGCCCATAGTAATCTTGACCGCGTTGGCCAACTTGTCAACGCCCGCCGCCAATTTATCCGTATCAAAAACGATTTCTTTTGCCATGATTTATCCTTTTTATTATTCTTAAATTTATTTCAAAATTCCCAATATGTCTGTTTCTTTGATCAAGACATAATCTGTGCCATCAATTTTAACTTCGTTTGCAGATGACGCCCACTTGGCAAACAACACAACGTCATTAACCGCCACAGACATTGGCACACGTTCATCACCATCGTACACCCCGTCGCCAACCGCAATCACACGACCACGCGATGGTTTTTCTTTGGCATTATCAGGAATTATGATTCCACCTGCTGTTTTATTTTCTTCTTCTATCCGTTCCAACAGAACATAATTATGCAAAGGCTTGAACATATTCATATCTCCTTTTAAGTTTTGTTCCAGTACACTTGTTTCTGGGTATGGATATAGTGCGTTAAAACACGATTTCAAGGCTTGATTTTAATCCATTGTTATAATACGCTGGGACTTGTTCAGATAAAAGAGGAAACAATGTACGATAATAATAATATTTTCGCAAAAATCATTCGTGGCGACGCCCCATCACGCAAGATTTATGAAGACGATTTTGCACTGGCATTTGATAACATTGCGCCACGCGCAAAGACACACGTATTGGTCGTGCCCAAGGGTGAATACACCGATATATACGATTTTACCGCAAATGCACCCGCGGATTTACAGATTGGATTCTGGGGCGCGGTTCGGAAAACAGTTGATACACTGGGACTGGGGAATAATTTCCGGATTGTTGCCAACACGGGCCCAGGCGCCGGCCAAAGCGTATTTCATTTCCATGTGCATGTTATGAGTGATGAAAAATTCAAATCAGACTTTTAATGTTCGCGTTATCCCACGCGCACGAAAAGATGACATTACTGTTGACCCAGATGGTACGTTGCGCGTGCATACAACCGCCGTCCCCACAGATGGGGCGGCGAATGATGCAGTCATAAAAATAATTGCAAAACACTTTGATGTCGCAAAATCTCAGGTTAAAATCATACGTGGCGCAACATCACGTAATAAAATAATTCAACTGTGATAATTTAATATTAAATCAAATAATCCTGAAACATCCGCAGAACCATGAATGTTATAATCATGGATGCTTTCAATAAAACCACAGCGCTGCATATGAATAAACAGCCGCACAAACGGAATCCAGAACCCCGCCGTGTTCAAAAAGAACAGCGGCTTTTGTGATTCACCAATTTGCTGCATTGTCATGACATCTGTTAATTCATTTAATGTACCAATCCCACCAGGCAAAATGATAAACGCATCAGACAATTCAAACATACGTTGTTTACGTTCATTAACACCATCCACAATTTGAATTTCTATGCCATCATGTACTGGTTCTTGTTTTTCTATGACATTATTTGTGGACACACCGATTACACGACCGCCATTTTCAATTGCCGCTGATGCCACTGTACCCATTAATCCAACATCACCACCCCCAAACACCATACGCATATGATTGTCGGCCAGAAACTTGCCAATTTTTTTTGCGTCACGCGCATAGTCTGGATTTGTGCCAAATTGATGCCCACAATATACCGCGACCGATTTTAATATTCCCGCCATTTTTTATTTTTCCTTTATTTTTGCGAATTATATCATAAAATGGCATTACTATGAATCAAAAGTTTGTGGATTTTATGCATAAATACGCCGGCATGCGGTTGGCCGTCGCGGTCAGTGGTGGCGTGGATTCTGTGTGTTTACTGTGCTGGATGGCCCAGATTGGTGCAAATGTGATATGCCTGCATGTAAATCACGGTTTGCGTGCCAATGCAGAAATTGAAACAGAATATGTACGCCATTTGTGCCATAAACTGGGCGTGGAATGCAAATTTTTTTATTGGACGGGGGATAAACCGTCAACTGGACTGGAAGCGGCCGCCCGCGATGCACGATATAAATTCATGACTGATTTTTGCCACGAAAATAATATTGATGCACTGGTTACCGCACACCAGGCAGACGATCAAATTGAAACATTTTTTATGAATCTGGGGCGCGGCAGTGGATTGTACGGCTTGGCGGCAATGCGCCCAGTTACATATCGCGATGGGGTAAAAATTCTGCGTCCGTTATTAAATGTACCGCGCACAGAACTGAAAAAATTCTGTGATGATAATGGTATTAAATATTTTACGGACGAAATGAACAGCGACCCGCATTATACACGTGTTCGTATTCGCCAAAATCGTCATTTGGTTGGCGAAAAACTGGGAATCAGCGATGCGCGTATATTGTTGGCGATACAAAATCTGGGGCGGGTACGCGATGCAATTGATGCGCGTGTCGCAGAAATGGTGGCGTCTGTTACAAATAACCGGCGTGCGATGTTTGTTGATTCTTTTCTGTTTGACCAATCACCAGATATTAGATTAAAGTTGCTGGGGACATTGGTTCAAAAAATTGGGGGGAATGAATATCAACCACGCTTGAATTCGTTGTCAAATGCACTAGATAACTTACAACACGATTGTAAATTTACGCTGGGGCATTGTACATTACGACGTCTGGGCGAAAAGATTTTAATCGTTCCCGAAGGTTCAAAAACAAGTTTCAGGACAAGATATGGAAAAACAAAATCAGCAAGCACAAATAAAAAATAAAAAAATAAATCGGCCACGTCGTCGTGGTGATGGTTCGTTATTCTTGACAATATTTGCGGTACTGTTTATCGCGATGATGGCGCGTTCTTTTATCGGTGGCACATCGGCACCGCAAGTAATGCCAAATGGTCAACCAACGCCCCCGCCGGTTGAATTAACATTTTCCGATGTACTGCGTCGCGCCCCAGAAATTAAAACTATGGAAATTCGTGGCAACGATGCATCTGGTACATTAAATGATGGCACACCGTATACTGCAACAATAACATATGACCCGGAATTGTTAAGTAAAATTGCAGAAAACGGTGCAACGGTATCAATTAATACGTCAAAAACATGGGTTGATTACCTGGGGACATGGGTGCCTATTTTAATGGGACTGTTCTTTATATGGTGGTTGTTCCGCGGGTTAAAGGGCGGCGCCGGCGGTATCAGCCGCAGTCTGGCCCAGCAAAATCCAACAAAAATAACAACCGGTAAAACAAAAACAACGTTCAAGGATGTTGCCGGAATTGATTCAGAAAAACAAGAATTAATGGAAATTGTGGATTTTCTGAAAAACAAAGAAAAATTCAAAGACGTTGGTGCACGTGTACCACGTGGAATATTGCTGTCTGGCGAACCAGGAACAGGAAAAACACTGTTGGCACGCGCCATTGCCGGCGAAGCAAACGTACCATTTTTTGCCGCATCTGGCAGTGATTTTTCCGGTATTATTGTCGGATTGGGGGTTGCAAAAATCAAAGAAATATTTGATATGGCAAAGCGTCATGCACCGTGCATTCTGTTCATTGATGAAATTGATGCTATTGGTCAGCGACGCAGTACGCATTCATATAACGACCAAGATCGTGAACAAACACTGAATCAATTACTGATTGAAATGGACGGTTTTTCAAACGACACGGGCATAATCGTCATTGGTGCAACAAATCGTGCAGATATGCTGGATCCGGCATTGTTGCGTCCCGGCCGTTTTGATCGCCAGGTATATATTGAATTACCTGATTTGGCGGGACGGCGCGAAATTTTGGACCTGTATGCGACCAAGGTCAAAATTGCCCCGGATGTTAACCTGCAAGATTTGGCACGTGGAACGACCGGATTTTCTGGGGCGGATTTGGAAAACCTGTTGAACGAAGCGGCGTTGCTGGCGGTGCGTAACAATCGTACAGAAATTGCACCCGCAGATGTTGAAGAAGCACGCGATAAAATACTGATGGGGCCACGCAAAGTTCGCAAAATGCGCCCCGAAGATATTAAACTGACCGCATATCACGAAGCCGGTCATGCATTCGTCAGTGTTATGTATGCGGATGTAACCGACCCAATACACAAGGCGACAATTATTCCGCGTGGACGGGCGCTGGGGATGGTTCAACACTTGCCAATTGATGATAAAGTTTCAATGACAATCGCCGAAGTGCGCGCAAATCTGGCCGTCGCACTGGCCGGGCGCAGCGCCGAAGAAATTTTCTTTGGTTCAGACAAAATTACCACTGGCGCCGAAAGCGATATTGCAATGGCAACGCGATTGGCACGATATTCAATTACAACCGCGGGGCTGTCACGTAAAATTGGATTGGCGGCAATAAACCAGGTTAATAATTTCGGTAATCGTACAGCGTTGGAAAATGCGTCTGAAAAAACCGCAGAAATGGTGGATGCCGAAGTGCGGGAATGGCTGGATGCGGCACATGATGATGCGACAAAACTGTTATCAAAAAATAAAGACACTGTTCGCAAATTGGCCGAAGAATTGTTGGCACGCGAAACACTGACAGGTGCGGAAATCAAAGAAATTGTTATGGGCGCATCAAAAAAAACAACATCACAGAAAAAATCAGATAAAGCACGCAAAAATGCAAAATCAAAATAACGAACCAAAATTTGAAATACTGCATATGCCCCCAGAAAACACGAATTCTGTGTTGGTGTCAGTGGGCGATGATGCGGTTATATTTGACCCATGGGGACATCCAGAAAGTTGGCAAAATTTGATTGAACAACGTGGATTAAAACTGCGCGCGATATATATTACCCATGGGCACAGCGACCACATTTCATCCGCACCAAAATTGGCCACAGAATATGATGTGCCATGGTACATGAATCATGCAGATAACGATTTAGTCATGTGGGGTAATCAATTATTGGATTTTTTCCAGATTCCACGCATTGAACCCGGATATCGCCAACCAACAGATATTGGTGCCGGCACGCGCGAAATATTGCATGGTGTGAAAATGGATGTTATTGAAACCCCGGGGCATTCGGCCGGTGGATTAACGTTTTACTTTCCTGACTTTGGCATATTATTAACAGGTGACACACTGTTCCGCGACTGTGTTGGCCGCTGTGATTTGCCCGGCGGGGATGAAAACACACTGAAACAATCAATATCAAAAATATATGAAATGGGGTTGCCGGATTCAACATATGTTGTACATGGTCACGGAATTGATTCAACAATTGAAATTCTGAAAAAACAAAATCCATATTTTGAATAAAAAAGCCCCCGCCGTGGGAGATAGCGGGGATAAAAACCAGCATGCATATTAATTTTGATAATACGCGTTGCTGGTACACGACCAAGAACCGGTACTGTCACTGCCGGTCAGACCGGTAACATAGCATGATGTGATTGATTCTGCCCCAGAACCAGATGTTGTTCCGCCACCACTGCATTGGGTACAGCCGGTGTAATTGCCAATCATTTGCATCGCTGGTGGCGTTCCCCACCAACCTTTGGCACAACGATATGAAGATTTTTTGGAACATGTGCATGTTGACGTATTGCATATCGCATCAGTAACATATTCGTATCCTGTGGCGGGCGATGTCACCGAATCAAGACAATTATCACATGTGCCATCACAATCATCACCGCCACCGATGTCACCACCCTGTTTTACACAGTCGTAATATGTCCCCGTATTGGCACACGGTGATACCAACTGTACTGTTTTCCGCGTTCGGGTGTATCCGCTGTTGCATGTGGTACATGATTCAATTTTGTTATTCGTGCTGCCGCCCCAACAACTGACTGTTTTTGTTTTGCAATTCAAAACACGTACCATCGGCGTTGTTGTATCCCCTGTTTGACAGGCCTGGTCTGAACATACCATACCCAACGCCCACGCATTTGATGTCAGCGCACCCCCGCAAATAATTGTTAAAAATATTGTGAACTTTTTCATATTCTGATTTTTTCCCCCCATCAATAGAAACAATTTCCGCCTTCAATCACCCACGACCCGGAACTGTCACTGCCAACGGTTCCATTGGGTAAATAGCATGCAGTAATTGACGTACTGCCCGCCATACAGCGCGCGGTATCTGGGGCGCACCGTGTACACCCAGATGTCAGTGATACATTCGGGGTTCCCCAATAATTTGGGGCACACTGTGTGTGCCTGTCTTTGGTGCATTCACATAAATCCGTGTTACATGTTGCAACGGTGCGGTATTGATATACTGTATTGTATGTTTGCCACGGTGTGCTGGTACAATCGTCGCACGTGCCATCACAGTCATCTGGCGCGCCTGGATATTTGCAATCGGTATATGAAACCGTGTTTGTACATTCGCCATTCAGTTTTATTGTTCGTGTTACGCGTTCGTAACCCGATTTGCACGTATTACATGTCGCAACCGCCGCACTGGTTGTTGCCAGATTTTGGCCATAGCATGTCATGCTGGACGCCATGCAATTACGCAATATATTATCTGGCACAACTTCGTCAGAACAGCCCCGGGGTTGGCATACCTGGCCTGTTGTACCACCGCCACCAACACCACCGCTGCCACCGCCGGGATTTGTGGGGTCGGTGCCACTGCCACCTTCGTTGCCGCCAACTTCACCACCAGATGAACTGATTGCATATGCAGTATCAATATGCGCCACAGTGCATAAAAGTGCGGTAATGCATACCAATGAAATTAATGCACGCGCTGAACCTAAACCTCCGTTTAGATTCGGCAAAATACGATAGATAAAAAATGCAGAAATATGGGATTTTTACAAAAATAAAAACCGCCGCTGTAAACGGAGGTTTAGATTCGGCATAAATATTACACCCAAAATAGTAATATATTTATTGCATTCGCGTCAATAAATTAATGTATTTTTTGTGAATTTTGCATGATTTTTTGGTATGCCGCCGACCATTCGCCATGGGCACGCATTAAACGTTTTGCAATAAAATCAACTGGCTGGTGTGCACCAATGTATATTTCCGTGCCGCCGGGCCCATTATCAACAATAAATCCGCGCGTTACAGACATGGAATCCAGATACGCAAACATCGGCAAATGTTCAACGTTTACACGTTCCATATCCAGTTTTTGATGATTATCCGATGATATCTGGACACATTCGCGCGTCATTGCCGGCGGTGTGTGAAATACAGGAACTGTTTTGCACTGAATTTTTGATTGAATTTTCTTGCGATACTGGTTGCTGCCACGCATAACTGCACGGTATCCGTGTTTTTCATAAAAACGACATGATTTTAACAATGATACTAAATCCAACAGCCGCGCGCCCATTGCACCAGCAGATTCAGCATATTTTAACAATTGCCCCCCGATGTTGTTTGACATGCATTCTGGTAACACATACAATCCGCGTATTGTCGCAACGCGATTAACACAATCGCCGTTTACAAATCCCACAATATCAGAACCATTATATGCCCCAAACGCAAAATTAAATCCACGGCGACGCCACACCGCGGCGTATTCTGCACGGGCGTCATCGCGTTCATTTTGGGTCATATTATGATTGTAAACATGCTGCATCGCAGATGCACGTATACGTAAAAAATCGTCCCAGATATTCGGGGCCGCTTGGTTAAAAATTGGTAAAATATTTATATCAGTCATAACGTGTCCTTATATAGTACAAAAATATATTTTAGTCAAGCACAAATATAAATTTTTTATTATTCAAAAAAATCTATTTGCAGATTGCCAAAATCGCTGTGGGTTGCATTGGGAACAACGATTATATCGTCATAATCCGCAATCCGGGTGGTTAATTCATATGGCACGGTATCATCATCGGTACCGACATAATGAATCTGGGGGACATCTGGTAAAACAGTCATGTCCAGTGATTTATCCAATGGCGCATCACCAAAATATTCAGACCATTCAGTATGATTCAAAACCCCGGCAATCGTTATCCATTGGCGCACATCAATATCGGAATTCTGCAAAATTACCAACCCTGATACCATTGCCCCACCCGAATATCCAATCAAGACAACCGGGCGGGCGGGCGCAACATATCGTATCGCATTTGCCATTGCATCAATAATCTGGGGTGAAAAACGTCCATCTGTCCAATCTGAAACACGGCAAATATCTGACATAATAAACTGGCACGGGCGCGCAATATATACAACATTTGGTGCCGTATCAGACATCGCCAAATCACGCATAAATGTGCCATGTGGCGTTGGGTCGCGCGTCGGCACACCGCGACCATCAAACGCGTGACCGTCACCTTCCAAATAAATATGAATTACAGAACTGTCATCCGTGATTTTCTGCCACGATGCGATTTCATACCCACCGGCATGAATTGGCATGTATACAAAATCATCCGGCGCAACCCAACCAGATACACACCCACACAATAAAAATACAGATAAAATTGCGTAACGCAACATAGTACTGGCAATTATACACCAAAATACGACACAACGTCAAACCAAAGAATTGCGCCTGCTATGCACACTTGACAAAAACATTGACAAAATACTTGACAAATATTATATTTAGGACAATAATCTGTATTGAAAAAGTACAAAAAGGGATAGTAACATGTTCAAAGCACTGAAAATGAAATTTGCCGCATGGCGCATGAATCGTAAATCTGCATCACGTTCGCGTGCGCGCAAGACCAACAGCAAACGCAAAACGCCGTCATTCTGGGCACGTGTATGGAACGCAATTTGTGTGCCATTTCGTGCGATTTGGCGCGGGTGCAAACGTATGTGGGCATGGATTTGCGGAATAAACCTGGTTGGAATGGCAAACATTACATTGTTATGTGCAATCATCGTATTATTTTCTGGGCTGATATTAAACATTGTCGGACGCAACCAACCAAACGTTGTTTTGGTTGCAAAAAATGACGTATCAAATATAACCAGCACAAATGTAACCGTTAACCAGAATTCTGTTACACGAATTGTTCGTGATCGGCCAGCAACATTGCCAATCAAAATCAATCCAAAAACACGTACACTGGACAGCCGACCGATAAACGTTGCACACGTTACCCCAGATTATGTCGCAATTAACCAGACTGCGCGTCGTGGCAATGTAATGTATGGCGATGTAATTATTGACAGCCGTGGCGCCGCAGAAATGCTGAAATGCGGCGATGAAGTACATGGGAACCTGTATTTGCAAAATATGCGCAAATATACATTACCGTGCAATATACGCATAGATGGTAATTTATTTCTGCGTGATGTTGGAATGTTACAGTTCTGTGGCGAATTCACAGTAACCGGAAATATATACGTAAATCCGCGTTCTTCGTTTGGGCCCCTGCCCCGGAATGCGCGTATTGGCGGGCAAGTCATTATATAAAATGTTTTCATACTCCCTGAAAAAAAAACAGACTGCAATAACGCAGTCTGTTTTTTATAGATTTTTTACATAAAATATGGTATAATTATTCCGTCCAAGTAAAAGGAAGAGAAATGAATACATTTGAAAGAATCTTATCTGTATTTGGGAAAAATTTGGGGTATACAATTGTACTGGTTATTGCGGTTATATTCTTTGCGTTTTTCTCGGATGGGTTAATTTACGGTTTGATTACGGCATTCAGTGCGCTGGTTGCGTACACATGCTGTGTGATGCTGTATAAAGAATTCAAAAGTGAATTCGCACGTAAAAAAACTGTTTCTGCAACAGTAAAAAAAGCGGCGTCTGGAAAGACCGTAAAGAAGAAAACAAATAAAAAATAAAATATATTTATTAAAAAAAACATCCCAATTTTTGGGATGTTTTTTTATTACTATTCCGATACAGAATCCAATGCGTCGGATGCCCCGTCTGGGGTTGTATTACTGATTGGTCCAGACACTTCATTGGCCGCCTGTTCAACCAATTCTTGACGCAAATTGCTTTGCTGTGATGCCATATCGGATTTCGCCGATACCAACGCCAACGCCGCGCATAATATAAAAAATATCGTTGCCAATATTGCGGTCGCACGTGTCAGAAAATTTCCCGCCGCCGCACCAGTTAACGCCCCGCCAAACATAGATGCCGCCGATGAACCGGACATACCGCTGCCTTCGGACTTTTGTAACAAAATTATACCAATCATCAAAACTGCGACGATTATCAATAAAACCAATAATATTGTAAACATTATAAAGACCCTTTGTTTGCGCTTAATTCTATATTCTGATACATCAAATTGCAAGAATTTTCAATAACTGTTCGGCGGCGGCGGTACTGGCGGCTTTTTTTGACGACCCACTGGCCGTGGCGCTGTGCCCCATCGCCGATACCCGAACGTTAAACACCGGACTGTGCGATGCGCCGGTCGCAGACAAATATTCATATACCGGTAACGCACCGTTATCCATACGCTGTACAAATTCTTGCAATGCAGTTTTGGCATCTTTTGGAACAGATATTTCCGCAGCCGCCAAATCACGCCAAATGTCAACAATCACGTCCCGGGCAGCATTAAACCCGCCGTCCATAAATATGGCACCAAATACAGCCTCGGTCGCATCAGCGTACAGATTATCGTTCCGGCCCGCCGTCATGTGACCATGACGCACCATTTTATCAATACCAACCATTGCGGCAACATGTGCCAGTGTTTCTGTTGACACCAATACAGAATGACGGCGCGCCAAATCGCCTTCGTTTTCGTTTGGAAACATTTCGTACAGCATTGCGGCAACCGCCAACCCCAATACGCGATCACCAATAAATTCCAAACGTTCGTTGTTATGTTTAGCGTTTACACCACTTTGTGTTAAGGCTAAATTCAACAGTTCTGGATTCTGAAATTCATATTTTAATTTTATCAATTTATTTTATCCCCATACCAAATCTGTCCCAGCGCATCTTGTCACCCCAATTCCAAACCGCCAGCATCGGTGAATAATAGTTATGTGAATACCATATAAACCATGCCGGCCCCAATACATTATCACGCGGAACATAACCAATATCAGCACGGCTGTCGCCACTGTTATCACGATTATCGCCCATAAAGAAATAATGATTTTCTGGCACAGTGAACATCATTGTATCATCAAAACGGGCATTGTCAGACATTTCAATTATACTGTGCTGAACCCCGTTGGGCAGCGTTTCTGTGTATTCTGTTGCTTCAAAAACACCGCACGCCCACGCGTTTGCGCGACAAAAATCATCATCTTTGTATTCAATGGTGTAATTAAATTCCGCCGGCTGGTTATCAACCCATATTTTGTTGCCCTGTATCATCATATTTTTTTCTGTATCATGGTACCCCGCGCGACGCAGCGATTTCGGCAAATTCGCAACAATATACGGGCGTGGATTATCACGTGGCACCATTTCACCATTTATATACAACCGACCGGCAATCATCTGGATTGTGTCACCCGGTTTGCCAATTAAACGTTTAATATAATCCTGGGACTCATTAATAGGATTGCGGAATACCACAACGTCACCAACATCTGGTTCCCCGCCCCAAAAACGCCCGTTCCACAAGTGCCACGAACCAAACGGAAAAGAATAGCGCGAATACCCATACGCCCATTTTTGGACAAATATGTGATCACCAACATGCAATGTCGGTATCATTGACCCCGATGGTATATTAAATGGTTCCAACAAAAAACTGCGGAACGCAATCGCAATCAACGCACCATAAAAAATCGTATTAAACCAATCACGCGCAACATTTGATTTCTTTTTAGCCGGCATAATTTTCATCCCCTTGTTCGGGGTATTTTATAACTTGAATTGATGTTGCGCAAGTTTTAATATGCAAATATGATTTCTTTGAATTCAATCATATTTAATGGAATGGATGCAACGCCAATTGATGTCCAGGTTCAATTGTCAGCGGGGTTGGCAAAGCCGGAATTTAACATCATCGGATTGGCTGATCGTGCGGTCAAAGAATCCGCAGAAAGAATACGAAACGTGTTGTCTGCTTTGAACATGTCACTGCCGCCAAAGCGGTTAACCGTAAACTTATCGCCCGCCGATGTTGAAAAAAGCGGTTCACATTTTGACCTGCCTATTCTGTGTGGAATTTTATGTGCGATTGGCGTGCTGCCTGAAAATGAATTAAGTAAATATATTATCACAGGCGAAGTCGGACTGAACGGCGCCATACTGAAAACAGACGGCGTTTTACCGGCCAGTGTTTGGGCCACCCAGCATAATATGGGAATTATCTGTCCTGGCGACCAGGGGACCGAGGCACGATGGGCCGGACACACAAATATTCTGGCACCGTTTCATGTACTGGAATTAATAAATCACTTCAAAGGAACACAAATTTTACCACTGCCAGATATGGCCACGACAATTAATGATAATGTGACCAATATTGATATGGCCGAAGTACATGGCCAAGCGGCCGCAAAACGCGCACTGGAAATCGCGGCGGCGGGCGGACACGCCATGTTAATGGTTGGGCCACCGGGGTCGGGAAAAACAATGCTGGCATCGCGATTGCCAACAATTTTGCCCGAAATGACCCCAGATGAAATTTTGGAAACATCTGTTATTTATTCAATTGCCGGCCAATTAAACGGACGTTCGTTGGTGACACATCGCCCATTTCGCAGTGTTCATCATACGTCCAGCGCGGTATCGTTGGCAGGTGGCGGGGCCGATGCACGACCGGGTGAAATATCATTGGCGCATAATGGTGTTTTGTTTTTAGACGAATTGCCTGAATTCAATCGGGCAACACTGGAAATACTGCGTCAACCGATGGAGGCTGGCAAAATCATGATTGCGCGCGCACGACGAACGGCGGTATATCCCGCACGTTTCCAGTTAATTGCCGCAATGAATCCGTGTCCGTGTGGACACCTGGGGAATGCCGCGTTGTCGTGTTCACGCGCGCCACGATGTGCCGAAGCATATCAAAACAAAATTTCTGGGCCATTGCTGGACAGGATTGATTTACACGTTGATGTTGATCCAGTAAATCCATGGGACATGAATAAAAGCGATTCTGGACCTGTTGAAACATCGGCACAAATTCGCGCACGTGTCGTTGCGGCACGTGAACGGCAAATTGCACGCCAGGGAAAACCAAACGCATATCTGGATGGGGCCGAATTGGATAATCACGCCAAACTGTCCGATGAATTAACAAATTTTCTGAACAGTGCGGCCGAAAAAATGGGAATGTCGGCACGTGGATATAATCGTATCAGACGCATCGCACGCACAATTGCCGACTTGCGTGGATGCCCAGATATTGAAATGCCGGATATTGCCGAAGCGCTGTCTTATCGTCCAATAAATCGTGGTAAGTATGGCGTAAAATAAAAACCCGTCATCCGACGGGCAAAGTTAAAATTCAAACCGAATACCCAGCATTAATGTTGCATATATTGTATTATTCGCACTGAACCAATCGCGATGCACAGAACCGTCGGCATTTGTCAACGTCCATTTTATTGTCGGAACATACGCAACGCGTGCGCCGATATCAAAGAACAATGAATCTGTTATCCCATATGACAGGCCCAACGCCGCCAATACCGCGATATTTGGATTATCTGTTTCAGATTGATAGAAATTTATTACCGATAATTCCGGTTTGTCCCCCAAACGTTGGCCAAATTCATCCAAATATGTTGAAGATAAATCACCATACGGGTCACTTAAATTCAACACTGTTTTTACATCTGCGTATCCAACACCCAACCCGACATATGGTATCACAGTGCGCGCAGGTTTTTGAATACCATCATAAAAATCATAATATGCCATTACACTGATTATATCCGTGGATACCGTTGATTTTACATCGCCACTGGGGACCAATGCAATCAATCCCGCCGCCGGGCCGCCAAACAGTTCTGCTTCGCCTTCTAAAAATGGGGATGAATTATATTGCGATTCGGCAATATGGTCCCATCCGGCTTCAATCCGCCATTGGGGTGAATATGGGATTGTCCAACCCAAACTGACCCCCGCCGCCACAGAAAATGATTCAAAATTCTTGGTTGGTGATAAATCGCCAACATTGATATATCCGGCCGCAGTATATCCAACACACGCGTCGGGATTAGAACCCATTATACACTGTTCATATGCCAATTGCGGCATAATATTCGTCTGGTTCGCATCAATGTAATACGGCGGGGTTAATTCACCAATATCATTTTGAATTACCCCATATCCAAAAGATGCGCCACCACGAAAAGATATGGTAAAGCGACTGCCATCATCGGTATATGCGCCATCACCAACATAATATCCGGAATATTCCCAATTTGCATACGCTGGTACAGCCGCAAAACAAGACAACAGTGATAAAAACAACAGGTTCCTAGATTTCATATCCTGTATTATATCATAAAATCAATGCTAATAAAAACAGATTTTATTAATTAAAATTCTGATAAGATTTATTTCACAATTTCATGGAAAATCGTGGCCGGAATTGTGCCACCGGTAATCTTTGATGACATCGGGGTAAAATCATCATTACCCGTCCACACACCGATGACTAAATTATCTTTTGCGCCAACGAACCATGCATCACGATTATCATTGCTGGTACCCGTCTTGCCGCCCAAGACGCCTGGGGCCATTGCGCGATGTCCTGTACCTGCGGGGCGAACCACGTCTGCCAATAACTGGGTCATGTATTCAACTGTTTGTGGCATTAAAATCTGTAACGGTTCGGATGGATTGCGTTCGTATATTACATTGCCGTACGGGTCTGTGATTTTCGTAATTGAATATGGGCGCACAGAATATCCATCATTCCAAATAACCGCATATATCGTTGTCAAATCCAACAACGACATTTCAGACGCACCCAATACAGTTGAATATTCACGGCGCAACTTATTACCAACGCCCAAACGTCCCGCCATATTCAATACAGAATCAATGCCAAATGTTTCTGTCAATTTTACCGGCACAGAATTTACAGATTTTGCAAATGCAGTTGCCAATGTTATATCGCCATAGTATTTGTTGTTATAATTTTTTGGTGAATAGTCGCCAACTGTGAACGGCGAATCATTAACATAACTGTCGGGGGTCATGCCGTTTTCTAACGCCACCAGATACACAACAGGTTTAAACGAACTGCCGGGTTGACGCAGTGCCAATGCACGATTAAATTGACTTTCTTGATAATCAGTACCACCAACCATCGCACGCACCGCGCCACCCGTATCCATGACGACGGCCGCCCCCTGGTACGCGCCGACATGCTGGGGCAAAATTGCGGCAATATTATCCTGTAAATTCATGTCCAGTGTTGTGTAAACGTACATATCAGAATCAAATGAACCGATTGTTG
The DNA here is from genome assembly GCA_944392535.1 of uncultured Alphaproteobacteria bacterium. GTDB lineage: Bacteria > Pseudomonadota > Alphaproteobacteria > Rs-D84 > Rs-D84 > Enterousia. The sequence goes on from CALXWY010000002.1 coordinate 79,803, forward strand.
ATTGCACTTCATCCAAAACAAAATCTGTCCAGTAACGATATATGTTTGTATTTGGGGCCGGCGTCGCAGGCGCCAATTGGCGCGCCGCAATACGTGCCTGGTTCAACGATATGTAACCTTGGCGTACCATTTCTTGTAATATAACGCGGGCACGCGCAATATTTTTATCCGGATGCAACAATGGACTGTATGCAGTTGGTGCCTTTAACATTGCGGCGATTTGCGCCGCCTGGGCAATGGTCATTTTATTTGCCGGCGTCTGAAACATTACACGTGACGCCGCATCAATACCGCGCAGTCCACCAACCAATGACACACGATTCATATACAGGTCCAGTATCTGATTTTTATTAAACCGATTTTCCAACCAGTATGATAAAATCAGTTCTTGAACCTTGCGCGAAATCTTTTTTTCGCGGGATAAAAATATATTTTTTGCCGTTTGCTGGGTAATCGTGGATCCGCCCGCCGCCAACCGACCATGTGCCAAGTTAGACATCATCGCACGCGCAATGGCACGAATTTCAATCGGGCCATGTTCAAAGAAACGTTTATCTTCAATTGCGACAATTGCCTGCCATACATATGGGGGCAACGTTTCCACCGATACAGGCGTACCCATTATACGATTTGATGAACGAATTTCATTCCCATTCATATCCATAAACACAACCGCCGCCGGACGCGTTTCGTGTAAAATCGCATCCAGTGATGGCATCTGTAAAAAGATTACGACAACGTATATCGCAACCCCAACCAAAAACAGCATAAATAAATTAATCAGCCACACAATCAACCGTACCCCACGTGACGGCGATTTACGCGTTGCATCAGACGTGCGCACATGATTGTTTTTTGATTTATGCATATATGAATATCCTGTGATGGAATTATATCACAAACGGCTTGCATTTTTCCATAAATTAAAATTATAATAAATCAACCAAGCGAAAGGATTCTGGGATGAAACGTTATTTATTAATCACAATATGTACAATCATTTTACCAACACTGGCATATGCAGAGGATAGTTATAATGCGCGCGATACGTATGTTGGGGTGCGTGTACACAAAAACGACAATATTGCATTTATGATGGAACCAGATAACGGCGATGGTGTGACATTGCGCGATGACGGATTTGGTGTCGGATTAACAATCGGAAACAGACTGACCCAGAACGTAAAAATTGAATTTGAAACCGCATATACAAATGGCAAAGATTCTGATGTCGGAAACGATTTTGAATTTCATGTATGGTCAAATATGTTAAACGTGTATGTTTATCAACAATTTGGTGGCGCAGTTGAACCATATGTTGGGTTCGGTATCGGGGTATCTGGATTGTGGGGTAAATCACATGGGCTGTACGATTTATCCGATGCAACCGCAGATTTGTCGTGGTCATTAATGCTGGGGGTGAACTTTGCATTAAATGACTATGTTGACCTGAACCTGGGACTGAAATACCAGAACTATGGCGATATGGATATGACGAATGACGCCGGATATCATAACTATACCGAAATTGACGCCACAGAAATATATATTGGTGCCGCGTACAAGTTCGGTTTATGAACTCATATCATAATTACACTGTTGTACCCATTCACCACTGCCGGTGCTGTCTGAAAATTCGGTACCAACCGCGATATAACAGCTGGTAATAAAAGTATTTCTACCATGGATGCTGGTGGTTGTTTCACCGTTTGGCCCCGCCGGACATTGTTGACATGATGGCTCGCTGCCATAATATCCCGCGTCACAGTATGCGATGACCACACTCCCCCTGCACGGTTCGCAACAAAGCAATGAATATTGTGTACAATTACCGTTTGAATCAGTACACACTTGACATAATTGTCCGGGTGGCGGGGTTATTGCTGTTCCGCCATCATCATCGCCATCGTCACCATCGTCGCCGCCATCACCCGAACCTTCGCCACCACCCTGGTCCACATCTTTACAATACGTTGAGCATAATTGTACACTGGGCGCACAACAAACAGTGCCTGATGCAACCATACTGATACACGCGACTTGACCGGCTGGGCAATTCTGGCCAGATTCTGCACCGCCCAGTGCATAAGACGCGTTTGGTGTAATCAAATTAACAAATACACAACCGACAAATAATAATTTATTAAAATATTTCCACACAACAGTTGCATCTGAATCTAAACCACCGTTTAGATTAGGCAAAAAACGGGATATAAAAAATGCAGAATTCTGGGATTTTTACAAAAATAAAAACCGCCATTATAAACGGTGGTTTAGATTAGGCATAATATCACACCCTGCGTGGCAATATTTTATCAATTTTTTCAACCAGAATCAATAATAATAAAAACGCCCAATCGGGCGTTTTTATTATTTTGCAAATGAATAATCCATTTCCAAATGATTTGGATTATATGTTCCATTCATAATTGCAATCGTGTCTTCAACAATAACCAATTCTTCGTTTGTTGCAATCATGAATATTTTCACACGACTGTCGGGCGTGGAAATTTCCATTTCATCAACACCCTTGCGCGCCAATGCCGCAGCATTTTTTTCAGAATCCAATTTAACCCCAAATTCTGTTAAACCACTGCAAAACTTTTCACGCAGGTAATCGTCGTTTTCACCAACACCCGCAGTAAACACCAACGCGTCCGTATGCCCCAGTTCCGCCATAAATGCACCAATATATTTTTTTACATTGTGCGATTCCATTTCTATGGCCAGGCGACACTTGTCATTCGTTTCACGATTTTCTTCTACGTCACGACGGTCGGCGAAACATTCAGTCAACCCCAGCAATCCAGAATCTTTGTTCAAATGCATCTGCATCTGGTCCGGTGTTAAGTGCAGACGCTGCATCACATACAAAACAACGCCTGGGTCCAAATCACCCGGCCGGGTACCCATGGTCAGTCCCGCCAATGGCGTCATGCCCAACGATGTGTCCACGGAAACACCATTACGTATCGCCGTCGCAGATGCCCCAGAACCAATGTGCAATGTCACCAAGTTACATTCCGATGCAGGCTTGCCCAACATTTTTGCGGCACGTTTTGAAACATATAAATGCGATGTTCCATGAAAACCGTATCTGCGCACACCTAATTCTGTGTACCATGCGTTTGGCACCGCATAACGATATGCATAGTCTGGCATTGTTTGATGAAATGCGGTATCAAATACCGCAACCTGGGTTGCGTTTGGCAACAATTGTTTTGCCGTGACAATGCCCATCAATGCCGCCGGATTATGCAACGGTGCAATTTGCGACAGTTCATCAATTGTCTTGATAACGTCGTCATTTATTTCCACAGATGATGCAAATTTATCGCCCCCCATAACAACGCGATGTCCAACGCCACCAATTTCATTCATGTCAATTGATGCTTCGCGTAACATGAACAAGACGACGTTCAACGCTTCGTTATGATTTTTCATTTCTGTATCTTTGCGTTGTTTGGTGCCATCTGGATATTTTTGTGTTATAAAAGAATCCGCCAATCCGATTTTTTCAACATTTCCGCCAACAACATATTTTTTTGAATCGGCGTCAAAAACCTGGTATTTCAGTGACGACGACCCACAATTTAATGCAAGTATGTACATGTTATCCCCTTTGTTATCCGCGCCCAGCATAACATACGACACAGGATGTTTCAACACTAAAAAAAGCAATTAATTATTCAGTATATCCCCAGATTTTATATATTCTGGGCTGTCGTGTGGCAATGAACGCTGGGCACGACGCGCATATTCACGCGCCATATCATCTTTGCCCATCATGTGATAGTATTCTGCGCGTGCCCAATCGGCACGGCCATCATCATATGCGCGCGCCAACACCCAATATGTCAACGGCATTGGCGACGTCAACAATGCCCGCTTGCACAATTCAATGGCCCGTGTTACATCACCAGGCTTTCTGCGTTCGGTTAACACCAACGCCAGTGCCGTTTCAATCTGGGGGGCGTTATCTGTCAGTTTTAACGACTGTTCATATGCATCAACACTGTCGTCATAGTGTCCCAATTGATATTCAATATCACCCAACAGTTCATAAAAATACGGATTATCTGGATTATTTGAAATCAGATTTAATGTTCCGACGCGCGCATCATCTAAATTGCCTGATTGCATTCGTGCGATCGCACGCGCATATTGCGCGGCATCTGATGTATCTGTGTTCGGGTATAATGTCGCCACACGGTCAGGATTATACAAATACCCAACCAACTTTGCACGCGCCAGTTCATATTCTGAACGCTGTTGCGGCGTTGGCGCATTTGTTGGCACATAATCAGAATCTAATTTTTGTATTTGTTCACGAACATTGGACAGGCGTTCACTGGTCAATGGGTGATTTATCCGATTAGGATTTATACGGGATTCCAACGCACCAGTTATATTTTCCATTTGCCTGAACACGTCAATAAACCCGTTTGGATCCAGTTTTGCACGTGCCATTAATTTTACCCCCATGTCGTCGGCGATACGTTCTTCGTCACGCGTAAATGCCAACATAGACTGTTGTGCAACACCGCTGGATCCCGCCAACACCCCGGCCCCCAGTGACGGATCACCACCAATTGCCATTAATCCAATCCCCAGTGCCTGGATTAACATCGTGCGCGTCATTTCGGCCGACATACGTTGTGACATTTGTGCCATATGTCCGCCCAATGTATGCCCCAGTTCATGCGCAACAACCGCCTGTAAAGCATCTGGGGATTTTATTTGGGTCAATAATCCAGTATAAATATATACATCTTCGCCCCCCATAACGAACGCATTAAAATCGTCACTGTTGACAATATGAACATTTAACCGCCCATCTGGGATATCGGCCGCCGTCGCCAATGGCGCGACCAGTTCGGTTAAAATGCGTTCCAGTTCGGTATCATTTATCAATGATGCGGCATACGTCGGCAGCGCAAAAATAACGCACAGTAAAAATATGAAAAACTTACGCACTGATTGTCACCCCACGATCAAATATGAACATCAAATCACGAACTGTCTGGGTTGGCGATGTCATATCGCGCGCAGCCGACGCCGCCAAACGGAATAAATCACGATGCCGGGCATAATCAACAAAGTGATAATTTATCCATCCGCTTTGTCGTGTCCCCAGCAATTCCCCAGTACCGCGCATAATCAAATCTTGTTCTGCGATTTCAAAACCATCGTCCGTTTCGGTCAAAACATCCAAACGTTTCAGTCCAGCATCACTGACGTTGCGCCCATACAGCAATATACAATACGACTGTGCATTGCCGCGTCCGACACGCCCCCGCAATTGATGCAATGCCGCCAAACCAAACTGTTCTGCGTTTTCAATTACGATAATTGTTGCGCGCGGGACATCAATGCCAACCTCTATGACAGTTGTAGCGACCAAGATTCGCATGTCTGAATTATCATCTGCAAATTGTGCCATTACGGAATCACGTTGTGATTTGTCCATTTGCCCGTGCACCAACCCCGCATGTGGAAAAATCTGTTTTAATTCATCATATCTGGATTGAACCGCGGTTAAATCAGACACGTCTGATTCTGCGACCAATGGACATACCCAAAACACCTTGGCGCCGGCATCAACCTGGACTTTCAGGCGCGCAACCAGTTCACTGATACGCGCGATGGGCAACTTGGTCGTTTTTATCGGCAAACGCCCGGCGGGTTTTTCATTTATAACCGATACATCCATGTCCCCATATACCGTCATTGATAACGTACGCGGAATCGGTGTCGCCGACAGCGCCAGCATATCTGGATTTGTGCCCTTGGTGCGTAATGCTTCGCGTTGCGAAACGCCAAAGCGATGTTGTTCATCAATTATCACCAATCCCAAATCTTTATATTCCACATCATCAGAAAATAACGCGTGCGTACCAACGACAATCTTGGTGCGCCCGGAACGCAATGATATTAATTTTTCACGCCGGGATGCGCCCTTGTCCCGACCAGTTAAAATGTCGCACACAATACCGATTTTTTCACACAGTGGTGCTATCTTGGCATAATGCTGTTGTGCCAGGGTATCTGTCGGCGCCAACAGTGCTGTTTGTGCCCCAGATTCAGCCATCTTTATCGCCGCCGCCAATGCGACAATTGTTTTACCGCTGCCCACGTCACCCTGGACCAGGCGCATCATCGGTATATCCCGCGACATATCAGAAAAAATTTCATTTATTGCCCGCATTTGGGCACCGGTCAGCGAAAATGGCAATGTGCCATAGAATTTTTCCACCAGTTTATATTTCTGGGGGCGCACGATACGCCGATTACGCACATCAGTGCGGTTACGACGACTGATTACAATTGCCGATTGGTGCGCCAATAATTCCCAATATGCCAACTTTACCATATATGGTGAATTTGGTAATAAATCATCCCCAGATTCTGGATAGTGCACATGACGCAATGCATCAAAAAATTCGCAAATATCAGAATCTGATTCCCCGGCGATTTTATCCGGCAACATGGCAAAAATCTGGTCCCGAACATTTGCAAAAGTCTTTTGCGTCAAACCTTCGCCAGATGGATATATCGCCTGGACAGATGGGATTTTATTCGCATATTGCATTTCTTCAATAAATTCAGGATGATTTATAACCGCCCGCGATCCGCGTTCCAATTTACCACTGACCATGCGCCATTGGCCAATTGGTAATTTCTTTAACCAATAATCCAGAAAATTCACATTAAAAAATTGAACAACCACAGAATTACCCATTTTGTCCGCGCATATGATTTGTGTTGGGGCGCGCCGACCACGGAAAGAACCGCCACGCTTGTGCGATTTAACCAACAATGGAATCGTTATAACGTCACCCGGCATCGCATCAGTAACAATATCTGTGACGCCACGTGCACGAACGTATGCCGGGATATGCAACATAAAATCCAAAACACGTCGTCCACCCAACACATCACCAAAGCGCGTTGCCAGAACCGGCCCCACGCCCTTGATAAATTGCAAATCAGAATTCAAAAAATCAAATAATTCGCGCTTCATTCATTGCTAAATTTATCCAAAATATTGCAATTTATCAACATAATAGTTGCAACCAGAATTTTGCATTCTGTATATTAAAAATTATAAAAAACAGCGGGGTGATGCCCCGCTGAATTTATCCGACCAATTTTTGCCAAATTGTTTTCTTTTTTGCCGGCGCTTTCTTGCGCTTGCGACGCGGGGCGTTAACCGTGGCACGACGCGCTTCGTTATGCTGCGCATTTTTACGCTTGGCATCCGTTGATGGCGCATATGCATTCAGCACATCTTCGGTTTTGTTTTGTTCGGGTGCGACACGTTGAATTGAATATTGATCAATATTCATCAAACTGTCGTCGCCAACAATCACGATTTCTGTGTTGAATTCATTTTCCATTGCCGCCAATTCTGCACGCTTGTTATTCAACAGATATATCGCAATATCGGTTGGGACCGTCATGATAATTTTTTGGGCACTTTTTGCCAACAATTTTTCCTGTAAATGACGGAACAATATAATAGACGCCGTTTGAATTGATGGCACAACGCCCGCCCCCATACAGTGCGGACACGCAACATACGATGATTCAATAAAACTGCTGCGCAGACGTTGACGCGACAACATCAAGACACCAAAGTTGTTTATTTTTGCAACCTGGGTCCGGGCACGATCGCGTTTCATCACTTCACGCATTTTCATTTCCAATTTGCGATTGTTCTTTTCTTCTTCCATATCAATAAAGTCAATCGCAACAATGCCGGCCAAATCCCGCAAACGTAATTGCAATGCGATTTCTTCGGCCGCTTCCAGATTTGTATTCAGCGCGGTTTGTTCAATATCTTTTTCTTTGATGGCGCGGGACGAATTAACGTCAATCGTAACCATGGCTTCGGTTTGATTGATGACCAGCGATCCACCAGACGGCAATTGAACATACGGGCCATGCATTCCTTCCAGTTGTTTTTCAACACCGGCCTTGACCATTAATGGCACGGCGGCATCTTTGTATTGAACCAACTGTTTACGTGGGGCGCGACCATACATTTGAACAAAATACTGTTTGGCGGCATCATACGCATCTTCGCCCTGGATAATCAATACATCGTCTTTATCTGCCAAGAAATCACGGACAACGCGACGCAACAGTGAATCTTCGGTATGAATCGTCACCGGCGCAATTGATTCCAATGTTGTTTTACGAATTTCATTCCATAACCCGACCAGATAATCATAGTCTTTGGCGATATCAACCGCATTTGCGCCGTACGCCGCGGTACGCAATACAACCGTCATGCCCTTGGGTATTTTTAATTCATGCAACACTTCACGCAAACGCGCACGTTCAGTCTTGTCAGAAATCTTTTTTGAAATACCGTAACTGTTACGCTTGCGCGAATTTGGCATCAGCACCGCAAAACGGCCCGCCAACGACAGATATGTTGTCATTGATGCGCCCTTTTGCCCACGTTCTTCTTTGACGCCCTGGACCAGCAATATTTGCTTTGGCTTTATGACGTCTTGGATTTTGAATTCATGCGCGCGTTTCAAAAATTCCTTGTTATCTTCGCCCGCACTGTGGTCATCGTATTCGGCAACTTCATCGTTTTCATCATCTGGATCGTCATCGTCATCAACGATATTCGCATGCGCCAGTTCCAGCAGTTTCTTTTTCTGTTCTGGGGTTACCTGGTAATAATCAGGATGAATTTCCGAAAATGGCAAAAATCCATTCTTGCCCGAACCATAGTCAACAAACGCCGCCTGTAACGATGGTTCAACACGAATAACCTTGGCCAGATAAATGTTCCCTTTTATCTGGGGTTTTGTCGTTGTTTCAACGTCAAAATCCGAAACACGATTGGTTGCGGCATCCACCACAACCACCCGTGTTTCTTCCGGGTGGACTGCGTCCACATAAATCTTCTTTGACATTTTGTAATCCTTTTATGTTGGGTGCGTATGCAATGGATATGACCTGACCCCGTGGGGCGTCCAAGCCCATGCCAAGGGATTGCACCACGATAATCATCAGTGCAAAGCAAATCATATAATAAATCAGTGATAACATAAACACTTAGTATCTGCCCCATGCTATACGACAAAGCACAGCATAGCACGCATAAATATAAGATATCAAGGCAATTATTTTTTTCTGGACCGAATATTTTTATTGGCCGACCATTTCCCGGAAATATGCGGAATCTTTTCCTTGGCATCCGCCAACCAGCGTTTCATTCGGGCCCGCAACCAATTTTCGTATACAAAAAACAGACCACCAACACCAATCAGCGGTAATACATAGTATATAATTCGGTATGCCAATAATGCGCCGAATATATCCGCCTTGTCCACAGTATCTGGTAATGCCAACAAGAATATACTTTCAAAAACACCGATTCCGCCGGGAACCTGGCTGAAAACGCCGGTTGCCTGGGCGATTACAAACAATCCGATATAGGTGCCAAACGGAATATGCACAAACGGTAACAGGCAAAAATACAAAACGAGCCCAGCCAAAAAACTGTCCGTGGCCCCCAAAAGCGTTTGAAAAAAGGCCGTCCGGGTTGACGGTACATCAAACTTGATATTACCAATTTTAATGCTTTTATTGCGAAAGAATATTGTGGCCGCAAAATACGCCAAAACAACCGCCAAACAAATGAAAAACAATGTATTCAATCCGACGCTGGTACCAACAGATGCGTTCAATATATGGGACGGAACCAAGAAATACCCGGCAATAACAATTGCAGAACATCCCAGAAAGAACGTCAATCCCGAAAACGTTATCATTTTTACAATATCACCACCGCGAATACGCCAACGTGTGTACAAACGATAACGAATTGCACCGCCACTGACCACCGCGTTGCCGGCATTATTGCTGATTGCGAACCCCAGCATACCCGCCAACATCCATTTCCACCAAGAAACCCGCGCACCAATATAGCGTAAAGCCAAATAATCGTATAACGACAGCGCAATATATCCCAACAAACACGCAACGCATGCCGCCACCAGATTCAACCATGGTATATCTATAATTGCATGAACAACGTCAGAAAAACTGTATTCCCGCAATTGCCACCACAGCATCACAGCCGCCAATATAAAGAAAAAAATGCCTGAATAACTGACTAATCTTTTGAACAGGCGTTTTGCCTTGATTGACATAAATATCCTTTTTCCATGGCGCAGGGTACACGTATATCAGAAAAAAAGCAAATATAAAAATTGCTTTCTTGATATCTTTGGTTATACTTACGCAATACATATTAAATCAAAGGATACATTATGATACGTCCGTCATTGCGCAAACCAGACCAAATTCGCCCAACATCAATGGAAACAGGAATTAATAAATGGGCCGAAGGTTCGTGTCTGATTAAAATGGGCGGAACACATGTTTTATGCACTGCATCAATTGACCTGAACCAACCATTATGGAAACGACTGCAAAATAAAACAGGCGGATGGGTCACCGCGGAATATTCTATGTTGCCACGCGCCAACGGAACACGGAAATCGCGTGATGCAATGATGCGCGATCACCGGTGCGCGGAAATATCACGCCTGGTTGGGCGCGCATTGCGCAGTGTCACAGACATGGAAAAATTGGGACGACATACAATAACAATTGACTGTGACGTAATCCAGGCAGACGGCGGCACGCGGTGCGCATCTGTGACCGGTGGGTTCGTTGCGTTGGCGTTGGCGGTTCGGCACCTGATGGAACAAGGCCGCATCACCGAAAACCCAATACGGGATTATGTTGCCGCAATTTCAGCCGGCCTGTGGAACAACGAATTAATACTGGATTTGGATTATGACGAAGATTGTGCCGCAGAACTGGATTCAAATTTTGTGGTGTCTGGGGCCGGAAAATTTGTTGAAATCCAGGCCACCGGTGAACAGCACCCATTTGAACAAAATCAAATTATTGAATTAATGAATATGGCGGCCAATGGATGCAAGAAATTAATAGAAATGCAAAAACAAGTACTGGCATAACAAAAATCCGCCATTCGGCGGATTTTTTATTTTTTTTTAGCACCCTGTGGCCGTGCCAATCAATTTAGAAATTGAAATATCCTTGTGTAACAAGAAATCATATTCACAATTGCCCTGTTTATAATGCCCCATACATGCAGACAATGTCAAAACGGCAAACAACGCCAACATTACTTTTTTCATTGCGGTTCTCCTTTATGCATAAAAAACACGAATAGATTATATAAGAATGTATTAATTAAGGCAAGCAACTTATATTATACCGCGAATCCAGCGAATTTTGTGACCTGTAACCACAATTGCGTCAAAGCGTGCATCCCCATTCCAATGTGCGCGCGCAATATAAGTTTCAGCCGCACGACGCAAACGCACAGACTGGGCCGGCGTAATCGCATCCAGTCCAGTGATAACATCATGACGATATTTTACTTCTATGAACAACAACAGATTTTTACGCTTTGCAATTATGTCAATTTCGGCACGTCCAGTATTTCGGCCGGTTGTATATCGCCGATTTACAATATGGAATCCATGTATACGCAAATACATCCGCGCAATAAATTCGGCCCACAAGCCTGATTTATAAGAATTAAATTCCTGTGTCATTAAAATGCGTATGGTTTGGCCTGGAAATTTTCACGTGCCGCCTGGATATTCTTGGCAACATCAGACGAATACCGACCCATGTCAACCAAATCCAATGAACCATAATACGCCGTCATCATTGGGTCATATGCATTATTCGTTGATATCCATTTGTCTGTACCAGAATTTGGCGCACCGTATTTATCCAAGACACCTTGCCAAAATGCCAAAATTTTCTTTTCGCGCTGGTCAGCAAATTTTTCATTATCGCCTTCTATATCATTAACATCATTGTTATACAGAACACGCCATACGACGTTATCACTGGCATTACTGGTAAAATACACAACGATTGTTTCACCGGTTCTTTCGCGTACCAAGTGTAATTCGGACGCATACATCAGTCCCCTGTCCCGCGCCAACGTATTAATGCATTGTTCCAGTTCATCTGGGGCGACAATACCCTGCTGGCGACACTCGTAATCCAGATTATATTTCCATTCTTTTTGTATTGAATAAATAATACTGTCTTTTTCACGCGGGCTGTATAATCCCTTGGCCTTAAAGAACAGTGTTTGAATGTCTTCAAACGACGCCCCCAGCATAATCCCAGCAATATCAAAATTGCTGACTGTTATTGGCTGGGCCCCGATATTCAAACTGACCGTTTCAGCAGATAAATCACCCGTCCCGCCGTCAGTAATGGCAAAATTACTGAAATCAAAATCATCTGTGGCCGCATGTGCCCCAAACCCACCCCCAGAACAAAATATTAACGCGACAAAAATTTTATATATTTGCTTCATGTGTCTCAGCCTTGAATAATCTCGTTAACACGAAAATGAAAGACAGTGCACGGATCACCCCCATTTTCAAGATAATCATGCAAAGCCTGAATGTCTATGTTTGATAACATACGCGGTTCATATGTTATATCCATAAACATTGTTCCACGTGATTTTTGCGGAATAACGCCGAAATTATTCGGGCCATTCCATGTCGTTAATTCATAATTTACAATCCAATACGTACTGTTAACCGGACGCGTAACCCGATCAATAACACGCACAGTACGGAATGCCTTGTTCCCCGCCATTTCTTGGATTGTGCGCGCTTCGCCATTCAGCCAACTGTCAAATACCGACCGGGATGACATACGCCCCAGTGCACCATTTGCCCCCATACGACGCGCGATATTTTCAACATCTGGGGCAACATAAAAGTATTCAGTAACATATTTGCGAACCAGCAAATCCAGAAATTCCATTTCACCCATTTCTGTCGGTGTTTCGGGTGTCCCAGGACGATGTTCTGACAATTTATTCGGTTGAAAAAAGTATGGTATAATACGCTGGGACGACGTCGCATCATATATTGCCCCAGCCAAATATATCGCCCCACCAGACATGGCGACCAATATCAAACCTAATAAAAACAATAATATTTTTTTCATTCGCTTATCTTATACGCATTAAAATCCGCCACGTAATATCCCATCGTTTGCGGATATTTTTCCGTGTTACGTGCAATCTTGGCAAACGCAATCACAGATATTTCACCCGCCAAATTTGATTTTATTGTTGCCGTAACCCGCCATGTTCCACCAACATCAGACACATTCCCCACCGGTTCCATATAGATTTGATTTTTATCAACAACCCATTCTTCGCCCAGCGCAACACGTTCTTGATACAGCGGCACAACATCGTATATAAAATGTGAAAACAATTCTTCCCCAGACACACAATACAGATTACATGTTTTATCAGAAAAAGAATATGGACTGGCGGTGCCACAGTCAACATCACGTTCGCATGTTTGCCACATTGCGTCATTCACCTGGGCATCCCCAGATACAGAAAACCAATTAGCGGTAAAATTCCCCAGCACAGATTCTTGTAATGCCATCTTGGCCGAATATTCAATCGGGCCGTTGCCATGAGAATGTCCAACAACCGTCCATTGACCAGTTAATTTATCTATCTCTACAATAAAAGGGTCAATCCGCTGGCTGCGTACCGCCCAGATTAAAATACCACATAAAAATATTACCAGCAAAAACGTCACACACGACGCAATGCCCATTAATCTGGACAACGCCACAGACTTTCCCGCCGGGAATGCGGGTGTGTTAAAATCGCTTGGATAATCCAATGGCATCCCCCCCTGTGACATATGGCGGTTATGCCTGGTACACCATGATGCACGCGCATGGGCTTAATTTCAATTCGTTGTTATCGTAACCGACACCCACGGGTTCGCGGTCATAAATCTGGCCGCATCCGGCCAGCGCCAATGCAATGAATGCACCCAGTAAAATTTTTTTCATAACCTTTTCCCCCTTTTATTTCCTTGGTTGAATTATAAGAAAAATTCGCCATCCCGGTCAAGATATAAAATCAAAACTGGGTTTCAAATGACAATAAAAAGCGCTGTTCACGGTCATATGGTGTCATTTTAATTGGCCACCCCCAACTGAAATTCATCGGCCCCATCGGCGTATTCCAATAAATACCAACACCCGCAGATGTACGAATTGTATCATCAATATAATTTTGTATCAATATCCCACCATAATCATATTCGTATTCTTGTTTCGGTGGCTTGCCCAAGATTCCGTAATCAAAGAATACAAAGCCCTTGACCTGGTATTCGTCTGGGATAAATATCGGAAAGTTTAATTGCACAGAACCATTAATTTTCCATAATCCGCCCAACGCATATGTTGAATAGTACCGCGCACGTGAACCAACACCCGCAATATCAAATCCACGCAGTGATTCACCACCCAAGAAGTAACGATAAACACGCGATACGTATGAATCCCCCAGCGGCTGGATTAATCCCAAATCCAATGATGCGCGCAATTGCCACCGGTCATCAAAAAACTTTACCATACCGATAACGTCTGCATTATACCGCATATATGTTTCGGTTCCACCAAATCCAGTGTACGCAATCCCCAGATTGCCGACAATGCCCGTATGGGTATTTTGTTCAAAATTCGTGTCCAGGTTATAGTACCGTAAATATGTACCAACTGTAAACAAATTTGCATTACGCCAATCTTGCCCCGTACGCATCGCAGAATACAAATCGTAATTCTGGTCAAACGCCGCCGACAAGCGCACCGTCTGGGACCAATGGTCGGTCAAACGCCACCCCATGCGCCCGGCAATGGTCAAGGAATCACGGTCATACCCAAAGCCGCCCAGTGACGTATAATCATACATTGTGTATGCAACATCAAAGCCCGCCGACAATGGCCGACCAAACAAATATGGTTCGGTGAAACTGAATAATGCCTGTTTTTGATATTGCGCCAACGATGCGCGTAATTGCACCACTTGGCCCCGCCCCATAAAGTTAGATTCAGAAATTCCTGCATCAACCATAAATCCGTTTATGTTTGACCACCCAAATCCACCGGATAATTCGCCGGTTGGTTGTTCTTCAACCTGGATGTCCAAGTTTATCATATTTGCATCAGCAATACGATTAGGCACCATCTGGACATTTTTGAAATACCGCGTACGCATCAAATTCTGGCGCGCTTCTTCAATTGTCTGTAATGAAAATGGATCGCCCGAACGCATCGGCACCAATTGTTCAATCACAGAATCAAATGTACGAACATTACCTAAAATATTTATATTATTCAGGTATATTCTGTTTGTGGGCTGGATTTTGAAATTTATATCAATTGTGCGGGTATCGTCATTCTTGGTCGGAATTGGTTCAACATTTATAAACGCGTACCCTGCGTCACCCACCGCACCACGCAACGCAGATATTGTTTCATCAACCAAATCAATGTTGTACGTGTCACCATCAGACATCTTCATAACGTCGTATAAATCACTGTCTGGGATATCGTGGAACGGGTTATCCAGTGTTATTTTTCCAAATTTATATTTTTCACCTTCGTCAATTGTAAATGTCACAGAATAATATTGCCGGTCAGGCGTAAATACCCCCGTGGCATCCGTCACAACCGCATCCGCATATCCATTACGCATATAAAACTGGCGTAACATTTGCTGGTCGTATAATATACGATCTTCATCAAAGACATCAAACTGTGTCATAAAACGCCACCACGCATGTTCGCGCGACAATATTGCATCACGCAATGTGCGGTCGCTGAATTTTTCATTACCAACAAAATCAATATCAGAAATATATGTCGGATGCCCTTCAGTTATTTCATACACAACATTAACACGATTATCACCCAATTCTATTTTTTTGGGCTCTATTTTCGTGCCAAAGAATCCCTTGCGTTGGTATATTGTTAACATCCGCTGTACGTCGGCACCAATAACAGATTCATCATACGACGAACGTTCTTTTAATCGCAATTCGTTTTTCAAATCATCTGTGGAAACGTCATCATTACCTTCAATCGTTACCATATTTACAATTGGTGATTCGGTAATATCTATTTTTAATACATTGCCCGACATACGAACACTGACGCGTGAAAAATATCCACTTTCTTGTAATTTTTTCGCAATCTGGTTTGCCTGTTCTGTGTTAACACTGTCGCCGATTTTGACATCAGATAAAATACGCACAGATTCTGTATCCATGCGCTTATTCCCAGTAACATCAATACGCGAAACAGTTGCGGCATCTGCGAATGGCGCAATCATTATCGCTGTTGTTGTAAACAATATTTTTTTAATATTCATATTTAACTTAACCCAAATACACGCGCCAAATCATTCCACATGGTCAGTGCGAACAATCCGATAATTAATAGCCATCCGATTATTATTGCAATTTCCATGCCACGCCCCCCCAGTTTGCGCCGTGTTATTGCCTCTATTATCAAAATCAGCAAATAACCACCATCCAATACCGGTAACGGCAACAAATTTATAACACCAAGATTCACAGATAGCAACGCAATAATTGATAACAATGCAACAAGTCCCATTGACAAGGCTTGACCCGACACTTCGGCAATAGTTATAAATGACCCCAGTTGTTTTGACGATCGTTCACCAGTAATAATTTGCTTTAACACAACCAATAATGTTTTAGACTGGTAATATGTTTCGCGCGCGCCAGCATACAGTCCGTCAAAGAATCCCTTTTTGCGCAATTCCGTTTTGCTGCCATCGGCAACCAGTCCCCACCGTTCGGCCGGCGCCAGTTGAACACGAACCAAATCTTCGCCACGCAGCAATAACACATTTGCATCGTGACCAGATGCCAATTCTTTGGCAATAATTAATTCACCCCAATTGGTAATTGGTTCATCATCAATACGCATGACAATATCACCCGGCTTTACCCCGGCGTCAAACGCGATGCTTTCTTGGATAACCTGGCCAACAACCGGCAATTGAACCTGTTTTGGTTGGAACATAAAAATCCCAGAATATATTAACCACGCTAAAATAAAATTCATTGTGACACCGGCGGCAACAATTATAAATTGCTTCCACGCCGGCACCGATAAATAATGACCGCACTTTTTTTCATCGGGCAATTCTGCATATTTTTTGCGGTCAAACATGTCTTCTTGACCATAAATAGAAACATAACCGCCCAACGGCAAACACGCCAGTTTCCAAACAGTACCATGTTTATCATGCCATTTTACAATCGCTGGGCCAAAACCAATTGAAAATGTATCAACGCGTACGCCCGCCCAGCGCGCCGCCAAAAAATGCCCCAGTTCGTGGACAAAAACCACAACCCCCAGTACAATTAATAATGCAATTATTGCCAATACAATCTGCATGAAACCCGGCCCCTTTTATCATAAAACTATAACAACACCAACCATATTAATGGCAATGCGTAAATCCAACCATCAAAACGATCCAGTAACCCACCATGGCCCGGCAAAATACGGCCAAAATCTTTCAGTCCCATTTTGCGTTTAATCCAACTGGCGGTTAAGTCACCATACTGACTTAACAACGAAATACTGATACCAATCCACATCAGTTGCGGCATAAATACATCCGCCCCCAGCAATCCATACATTACCGATGCAAACGTTCCACACAAAATACCCGCAATTTGCCCCGACCACGTTTTCCCCGCAGACAGCCGTTCCCACATCTTGTCACCACCAATCATACGGCCAAAGAACCACGCGCCAATATCAGCACAACATATAATCAACAACAATAACAACATTATCCACGGCCGCGACCCAACAGATTCCACCGCCACCAACATCACGACCAACCATGCTAAAAACACCCCAAACGACAACCAATTCTTTTTTAATACATCGCGCGGGGTACGCACCATGCAAATAATCATTTCTGTAATCATTCCGATTACAATAACAATTCCCAAATATTTAACAGCCGGCACGCCATAGTATTCACCAATCGCCGCCGCGACAACGACCAATGCCATAATGGCCCCAACCAGAATTCTTTGCATGGTATTTGACATTTTATTTCCCCTTGTGTTTTTTGCCGGAATAATCCGCCTTTTTACCGCCACCAAAGCGACGATTGCGCTTGGCATATTCGTCCAGCGTAAATTGCCACAATTCTTCGCTGCGAACTAAATCAGGCCAATGTTGTGGTATAAACAATAATTCTGCGTATGCCAGTTTCCATAACAGAAAGTTTGAAATTCTGAATTCATTACTGGTACGCACCATCAAATCAATTGGTAACAGTTCGCCTGTATCCAAAAATGTTTCAAATGTTTCCTTGGTCACTGGTTCGCCCGCGGCAATCGCATCGTTTACTGCGGCAACAATTTCATCTTGCCCGCCATAGTTTAGTGCGAACACAACAGTTCCCCCGGTATTTTCGGCCGATGCCGATTCCAATTCATCACATTTTTTCGCCAATTTCGTTGGCAATTTGTCACGTGACCCCACAACGCGATAGCGCAAATTTTTTTCCAGCGCATGTCGCATGTTTTTATCCAGTTCCGTATAGAATAAATCCATCAAAAAGTCTACTTCTTCTTGGGAACGATTCCAATTTTCTGTTGAAAACAAAAAGAACGTGATTGTTGTTACGCCACGTGCAATAAACCAATCCACCAAATTTTCAAAATTTGTAATCCCCGCCTGGTGCCCCGCCAACGGCGGTAAACCACGTGCTTCGGCCCAGCGGCGATTACCATCACATATAAATGCGATATGCTGTGGAATTTTCGGTGCATCTGCACATTCTGTTATATTTTCTTGTTTTTTCTTTTTGAATATTTTCAGCATTTTTTATCCAATGTTGTTATTCTGTACCACCAAGACATTATACAGACATAATATCCGCTTCTTTCTGTTTGGCCAACGCATCAACATCGGCGGCACGCTGGTCAAAAACCTTTTGGATATCATCTTCGTATTTACGTTGATCGTCTTCGGAAATTTCTTTGTCTGCAACCGCACGTTTAATTTTGCCCATCGCATCTTGCCGAATGTTGCGCATAGAAATCTTGGCTTCTTCGGCGTATTTACCGGCAACCTTGGTCAATTCTTTGCGGCGTTCTTCGGTCAGTGGCGGCATATTCAGACGGATAACACCACCCGCCGTCATCGGATTTAATCCCAGCCCAGAATCACGAATTGCCTTTTCAACCGCGCCGGCATTATTAATGTCCCACACAGTTACGGTTAACGTCTGGGTATCTGGGGTGGCAACGGTTGCGACCTGGTTCAACGGCATATCAGATCCATAAACCGGAACCCGGACACCATCCAACAAATGGACAGATGCGCGCCCCGTACGCAATCCGGCATATTCATCTTTTAATACATCCAATGTTTGTGATGTTTTTTGTTCTACTTCGGCTTTCAGTGCTTGATAGTCCATGATAATCTCCTTGCTTGTTCAAAAAGGTTAGCAAATTGATTTGACTTTTGGCAAGAAGAAATATAGAATAAAGTTTCGCATGGGGTTGTAGCTCAGCTGGTAGAGCACTTGCATGGCATGCAAGGGGTCGTCGGTTCAAGTCCGATCAGCTCCACCAAAATTCAGTATGGCGGATGTAGCTCAGCTGGTTAGAGCGTTGGTTTGTGGTACCAAATGTCGCCGGTTCGAATCCGGTCATCCGCCCCAGAAATAAAAAAACGCCCAACGGGCGATTTTTTATTTATGTGCACAGGATGCGGATGAGAACCGGCGAGAAAGCCGTTCGAACCGCTGCAAAAAGGCGGACGAGAGTACGCCGGTTGTGCGAATGCACAATTTTGCAAGGTGATGAAGCGCAGCGAAATAATCCGGTCATCCGCCCCAGAAATAAAAAAACGCCCAACGGGCGATTTTTTATTTATGTGCACAGGATGCGGATGAGAACCGCGGTTCGCCGTGGCAATGTTTAATTACTGTATTACCGCTGTTTTTATTAATGCAACATCTTCACGAATTGTGTCTATTTTTATCTGCAACTGGCCAAGTCCGGTTTCCAGAATCGTCGTACGATTTTCCAGCGCGGTTATGCGACTGTCGGCGCGATGCAATTCATCCAATGACGAATCTTGGCGCGCAACCCAGTATATAACCCCGGCAACAAACGCAATTAAAAACCAACTGTTCCGTAAAAAATCCAACACCCCAATTGCGCCCAGTTGTCGTTTCATTATTTCCCCCGTTCAATCATATTTTCAATTTGGTGAACCAATGCACGTTGCGCTTCCAGACTGCGCAGTTGGGCATCTGTGGCATCCGGCCCCAGTACGCGTTCAATTGTAATTTTGCGCAAGTGCGATAATACCGCTGCGCCACTGGTCGTAGAAAATGTTCGTGCATAATTTTGTTCTGTATCTTTCATTGTCATCTCCTGGGGCTTATAAAATTGTTTCAGCAGCAGCCATTTGCGCAATGGGTGCAATGTATTTTAATTCAGCGTCACTGTTCAATGTAATCCGGTCAATAATGCCACGACGGGACAAAATCTGTAATCCGCGTTCAACCAACGGACGAATAAATTCATGCAGCAATCGTCCATACGTTGCCCCCAATATGCGGACCATATCCGCGCTGCGCGCCATAATTTCTGTGGCGGTCATTTCTTTTTCAGACAGCAACCCCAGTCTGTCCGCCAGCATTGTGTGGCGTATGCGTTCACGCAAGTCTTTCAAAACAATCTGGGACACGTCAAAATTCGCCCCAGATGTTAACGGCGTCAATCCAGATGACCCAACAGCTTTGGGTATAATTGCCCCGGGTGTTAAATTAATATTAGACAAATTTATAACACCGTCATCGTCGGCCTGCCATATGCCGGAAACAGCAATCGTTGCGTTTTTCAACACCAATTCAACAACCTTGTTTGCTGTTTTAATGTCTGGTAATGCACGCAACACCGGCCCACGGCCGTATTGTTCGCCACTGGCCACAGACCAACGGAATATGATGTACGGATTTGTTTCAAATTTTCCGGTGGCAACAATGTTATTTTCTAAATCCCCACCAACATCCATCCATGCGGTGAATTCCGTATCAACCAAACTTTGCACCAACCGCAGTGGTGTTTCAGGGTCATTTTTTATTGTATCGCGCAAATTAGCCGGTGGGGTCCAAGATGGATATTTTTCCATGACTTCGCGCGCCGGCATGGTCGCCGTATGAAACACGGCCCCATTCAGTACCGCAATGTCGCGCATCGGAATCGCAGTAAACGAAAATGCCGATGACGCACCAATCGGATTTTCCGCCATAAACAGGCATGCTGTGCCCAGAATTATTAAATCCATATAGCACTGGTGAACAGTGGTGTAAAAATTAGAATCATTTAGATTCGCACGTAACGCCATTGTTGCAGTTTCTGCATCGGGTGATTGTGCACTTTCTGGGACCAATGAAATCCACAATGATTCTGGCGGTGTCAGCAATGAATAAATTGATGCCGCCAAATTATCTGCGGCATCCGCAGCGGTGGCATCAAACATCATCGCCGCATCATCATCAGCGGTTGGCATAGTGTACCGCAATGCTGCATCCCAACGATTTAACCATGGTGTACGCAAATCCAGCGCACGGCGATACATCTGTTGTAAATTTTTTTTCATGTTATATATCCTTTTGTTTGTTTATAAAAATTCCCCCGACAAATGCCGGGGAAACCTGAAATGCGAAACAACATTTTTATGCTGTTTCTGGGGTTATAGTATTTCGTCTTTATACATTGAATTCTGTATTCGCAGAAAACGGGCGTACAGACTGGCCCAATGGACGGACCGGTGTCGGAATCGCGCATATTGCGCCGGCAACGGCATCTAAACCATCATCATGACCAACATATCCGTATGGCGCCCAACCAATCATTTCAGATATCAGTGGGGTTGACTGGATACGTCGGTGTGCGTACATACGCCCTGTTGTTAAAATCGGTTCAATGGAATCCAATATTCTTGTTTCTTTGTTGTGATGATTTGATACAGGCACAATGTGGATTCGCCGATTTTGGCGCATGGCGACATCACGCATAATTTCTGGCAATGCAACCCCCATACCATTTGTTTCCACATATATGCGCCCCAGACAATGACGGCACATAAAATCCAGCACCATTTCACACTGGCGGGCCAATGGATGTAAATCATTATCCGGAACAATCAAGTACAATACATCATGGATGAAAATATTTTTTGTCTTGTCATCCCGGTATACCAGAACACAAACACTGGCGTCTGATTTCTTGTGCGCGGTTGATGGGTCCCAGTATACGGTTGCGCCCGTGATAACATGGTCACCAATTCGCGCCCTGCGTGAATCAAAATCATCGTCATACAGGTGCAGTGCATCTGGATCCAGGCGCGCACGTTCGGGCGCAATAAATTCCAACATCATTTGCGCTGAAAAATATCGGTCGCCGACCGTATGGCGCAATTCATCTATGCGCGACAGTGGAAACAATTCTGGCCATGCGGGCGTACCATCAGTGGAAATGATTGGGATTTTTAATTCCCGATATCCGCATAAAAAAGGCGTTGAAAAAGCAAAATTTTTATATACTATATTTGACATGGACTTTACCCCAAAAACATTACCAACAAATCTGGAAGCCGAACAGGCCGTATTGGCCGCGGTATTGATGAATAACCGCGCGTTGGAACGCGTGTCAGAATTCTTGAAACCAGAACACTTTTCACATCCGGCGCACCAAGAAATTTATAAACTGGCGGAACGCCAATTTGCCGCCGGTATACCGTTTGATATTATTACCGCAAAAAATTATCTGGACCAGCAAGGGGTGCTGGAATCCGTTGGCGGTGTTGAATACCTGACGCAATTGGCGGGGGCCGGGGCAACCGTTGTAAATGTTGAACAATATGGTCGCATCGTGTACGACAACGCAATGCGTCGCGAATTAATAAATCTGGGACAATCCATTACCGATGCGGCATATACCGAAGATTTGGATAACCCAGTATCGGCCCAGATTGAAACCGCAGAACAAAAACTGTTTGAAATGGCGTCGTTGGGTGTTTCTGAACGCGAAGTATCGTCAATTGCAACCGCATTGCAAAGTGCCCTGCAAGAAGCAGAAATCGCGTACAAGGCCGATGGAAAACTGTCTGGGTTGACCACGGGGCTGAACGCGTTGGACAAATCAATCAGTGGGCTGCATCATTCTGACCTGATAATTATCGCCGGGCGGCCCGCGATGGGTAAAACAACACTGGCGATGAATATTGCCTTTAATGCGGCAAATGCAATTCTGTATGGGCGCGCAAATGAAAAGTACAAGGGCGCCGTCGCATTTTTCAGTCTGGAAATGTCATCATCACAATTGGCGGCACGTGTGCTGTCATCACAATCAAAAATTCCGGCATCGGCCATGCGCGAAGGTTCATTGACCGATGAAGATTTCTTGAAAATGTCGCAATATTCGGCCGCAATTGGTAAAGTTCCGCTGTATATTGACGATACACCGGGCATGTCAGTACCAATGATTCGCACACGGGCACGTCGTCTGGCGCGGAAATGTGGCGGGATTGCATTGATTGTGATTGACTATCTGCAATTAATGACATCACCAGGTGGGCGTCGTAACGATAACCGCGTCCAGGAAATTTCCGAAATAACACGCGGATTGAAAATGCTGGCCAAAGAATTGGATGTGCCGGTTATCGCCCTGTCCCAGTTGTCGCGCAGTGTTGAATCCCGCGATGACAAGCGGCCACAATTGGCCGACCTGCGTGAATCTGGGTCAATTGAACAGGACGCCGATATCGTTATGTTCACATATCGTGAAGAATACTATCTGGAAAATCGCGACCCGTCACAACGTATTTCTGGTAACACCAATGAAAAGATTATTGAAAGTTATCAAAAACGTTTGGAACGCGCACGTGGCAAGGCCGACGTTATTATCGGAAAAAATCGTCACGGACGACCAGAAACGGTGCGATTGGCATTCTTTGGTGATTACAGTCTGTTTGACAATCTGGACGAAATGGAAAGCCGCGCAAATGGCGAATTTATTGATGCGTCGGCGCTAATTAATACCCCCGATGATATGCCTGGGATGCCGTCTGTGGATGCCGACGCAATTCCAGATGATATGCCATTGTAATTTTTATACTTGCCACAGTGATAAAAATTGACTAACATTTTGTCAAGAAATCCCAAGGAGATAACAATGGCGCAAGAAGAAATAATCTTTCCAAACAACATCAGAAATATTCGTCTGGCCAATGGTATGAAAATGACAGAACTGGCGCGCCAGGCAAATTTATCACTGTCGGCGGTTTCAAAAATTGAAAAAGGCGTGCGGCGTCTGAACCAAAAGCAATTATTAAACATATGCAATATTCTGGGATGCAAACTGTCGGATATATTTATCAAGGAATCCGATGCGGTTGCCGACCAATGGCAAAATGAAATTAAACGCCGATTGAACGATAACGAAGACAGCGGACTGAAAATATTCGGCAGTGGACTGCGCAAAATTCGCCAGCAATCTGGAAAAACAATTGCCCAGGCGGCCAAAGATGCCGGTATGACATTGTCTGTGTATCATAAAATAGAAGTTGGACAACGCGAAATATATCAAAATGAAATTGAACCACTGGCTGAATCGTTTGCGTACAGCGTTGATGCAATGCTGGATAAAATTGCCAATATGTACAAGGCCGGCGAATTAACCAAACAAATTAACAAGGTCAAAGAACGTGTAAAATCTGTGTTGGTGCCGGGCAACCCATTGTCTGGATTAGATGTACACAGCAGTTTGTATGGCGCAAAGTTGTATGACAGCGCACGTAAAAAACTGGTCCCAGTGTTTGGCGTGCCGAATGGGAAATCTATCGTATTCAAAAAAACAGACAAAACGATGATTGTTGCACCAATGCCACTGGAAGGTCACAAAGGCGTCTATGCGGTTATTCCGAACTCTAAACGATTGGGTGGTTTTATCCCAGAAAAATCATATGTGTTCGCAGATGCAGAAATTCCCGCCCAGGTTGGTGATTTGGCCGTGTGTCTGGATACGGATTTTGATGCGTTAACACCAAGTGATTCTGGGAACGCACAAATCGCGATTATACGCCAGGATTCCAAGGGCAAAATTTATGGACAAATTTCTTCACCCGAAGAAAAAATTATCGCCAAAACTATGCACAAGGTCGTAATGATTGTAATGGAATAAAAATCATACTCAGGGGGGATAAACAATGAATGCCAAGGCCAGTACAACCGCACAAAAACTGTTGAATCTGTATCGTCAAGAACATGTTATTTTTGGCGGATGGGCCGCCGTAAATCAGGTCTTTGTTGATGAAGCAACCCCAGATGTATTACACGAATTGCGTGAATTGCCCACCGGTAAAAATCTGATCAAGCATATTGAAAATCTGCGCAGTGGCAAAACGCCAATGGATTCAATTGAACGCGAATTGTTGCCATACGGTGGCATGATGGCCGAAACAGTTGCAACCGTGCCACTAACAAAAAGCGAATGGGCCGAATTGGAATCTGGTATTAACTCATTTACAACTGACCAAGATGGACTGGAAAAAATCCAACAATTGGATGTTATAAAAAAATTCGGTGATCAATGGATGGTTGCAATTCGCGCGGCATTGTCTGAACGCCCTGAATTGCTGGAAAAATGGGCATTGGTTACAAAAACGTATCGGGCGTATTATCTGTGGAAAGTGGCCAGTGATATGTTAAATCAACCACTGTCTGAACGTGCGCGCGCACAATTACAGGCCGACATGCCAGAATACGAAACATATTTACCAATGTTTGGCGATGCCGGTGTTGAATTGTTGGAAAAATTACGTTCGTTTATTTCAACAATGACCCCAGATGCAGACACAACAGACAACCAAAATTCAATCTGATGTGCGATATATTGTATCCAATGTATGTGGTGTGCCGACATAAATCATTGTGCCGGTGGGCGACAGAATAAAATCCAGTTCACGCAACCGTTCACGCAGTGTTTCGCGCTTTTGTGCCGTGTTGCTGGTATTTGGGACCTCTACATCATCACAAATTATTAAATCTGCACGCATGCCGGTGATGTTACCATGGATTCCTTGGCATACGACAGACGGTTCACGAATGCCGATTGGCCGATTAATCGTAATTCGGCCACTGGCCCATTCTTTCTTGGCCGACGGAATCAAATCTGCGCATCGCGGATGATTTTCCAGTATATGCCGTATATGCGCAACCATGCGCGATGACAGATTGTTTTCTGCGGATAAAATCAATATCCTGGTTGCAGGATGTAAATACAGCACACACGCAGCAAATATCCCAACAACTGTTGATTTGCCAGAATGTCGGAACGCCATCAGTAACCCACGATGCGGCGCATCTGTGAATACAGAAAATAAAAATTCCATTATTTTATAATGATGTGCCGGCGTTTCCAGCCCCAGCATTTGATTCCATTCATCCAAAAATACATAAAAATCCGATAACATGACGACATCAACATTAACTTAATAAATCATCAAATTTATCCAGTAATGATTGCAACAAGTTTGGTTTTTTAACACTGGATTGAACCTTTTTCAGTCGTTCTGTATTTGATTTGCGCTTTTCGTCATACGGCTTTTCTGTTTCTGATTTCAGTCGTTTTAACACTGCGCCGGTCGTCATACTGCGTCCAGACACACCAGACGCACCATATTTTGCACGCTGGGTTGCCAATGTTTT
This sequence comes from uncultured Alphaproteobacteria bacterium, assembly GCA_944392535.1. GTDB lineage: Bacteria > Pseudomonadota > Alphaproteobacteria > Rs-D84 > Rs-D84 > Enterousia. The sequence continues at coordinate 106,516 of CALXWY010000002.1, forward strand.
TTTTACTAAATTTGTTTTTTCTTTCTCGTCAGCCGCCATATCAGACAAAATTTTTTTTCGTTCTGATTCCGCTGTTCGTTTTGAATCTTGGTAATCCAAAACGTCTATGACATCTGATACAAGTTGTCCCATAATCTCACCTTTTATTTACATTTGTTATACATTGTAATATCCGTACATAGATACAGATAATACAGTTACTGGTAATTGTTCATCACTGGATATTGTCCATGGGGCATCAACAGAATTCTTTTGACATCCCAACATATTTACCGAAATATCACCACTGTATCCATTTGCGCCATCATCAAAAATGCAATTAGGAAACTGGACACGCAATCCGTTAATAAATAATGTTTTTGTGTCCAGAACACGCGCCGCAATCTTTCTGATTTTTAATAAACTGGCGTTATGTCCAGATGCGCGAACCGGTAATCCAGATGCGGTAAATGAAAAATCATATTCCCCGGCATCGTTTAATGCCCCCGATGAAAAACGTTCCAGATAAAAATTCACACCACGCGCAACAATTACATATGTTTCAGAACCAATTGTTGCCACAGATTTGAATTGACCCTGGGTTTTATAGCGCGCCCACCCCGAAATTCCCAATGCAGAATTTTGGTTCAATACCGCCATATCGCCATTTTCCATAACAACAAACAACTGGCGCCATTCTTCGTTATATGACATATCTATGGGCGATTGCATCAAGTGTTTCGCCTGGGTACACAAATCATTCGCATTGTAATATTCGCCCAATTGATCCAGACTTAATTCACGAATGTCTTTTTCGGTACTGGAAATAAATACTGTTGCCCCCTCTATTTTTTGTGGCGGCAGGTATCGTGTGGCAACACTGCCCACAGATGTGTGCTGTTTGATATCAACAGACGATGGGGTTAATGGCTTGCTGGATATCGCCCATTCGCCAAAATTAGTCAGAATTTGCAAGTTATCACTGCTGACCACGGTACAAATTTGTTGACGTTGTTGTGATAACAATGTTATGAAAATTGCTTCGTCATCCAGTCCGGTACCAACATCAAAATTATTATGGTGACCAACCTTGGACATCCAAACACCACTGGGCCATGACCGTGAACCACCAAATACCAATCTGTCTTGATGAAATGTGATACTGCACGGCCATCCACGCCGGTCACTGAATGCGGATTCATACCAATCAGATACCGGGGCCGACGGTAAACTGTATGTGCCATTGGTATATGCATAAACAACCGTTGGACTGATGTATTCCATTATGTACCATTGTTTATTCATCAACAGTAAACGTCCGCCTTCGTTTTGCGCGGTCCAAAAATTCTTGTTGGTTGTAAATGTTGCGAAATTATTGCCTTGGCTGTTTGAAGTAACTGTAATTTTTACATCCTTGGAATCATCAAATCGCATAAACGGGATGTTTATTGACATATCTGAATCGTTGCGTTCAAATTCAAAGTCGCTTAATTCAAATCCATTATCCGTTTTGCGCAGTATATACGGTGAATAATCTGGGTGAACGAATATCATCGTATCAAATCGCTGTGCATATTGTATTTTATCCAGTGCACTTAATGGCCACGGCGATGGAAGATTAGAAACAACCGCCACACCATCAAAAACCAATAAATTTTTGTTGCCCAGTACCAGTAAATAATTTCCTGTTTCGCCAAATGAAAATGGAACTAAACGCCCAGATCCGCCCAGCGTATCCACAGACACCAATCCACGTCGGCGCGTCAACCCACCACCAAACATAATATCCATATTTTCCAACATGGACAAACCATTCAAATTATCATGCGCAAAAAATTCTGGGGCAACTTCGCCGTCCGCAAAAGAATTTTGCGTCTTTATAAATTCAGCCATACGGTTATCCTTTGTTTTATTCAGAATCGTACATTTATTAACGAAAAATCATCTATGGCATTACTGGATGTCGTTGCACTGTCAATGAATTTCGCCGATTGTAATTCCGATTCATACAAAGCCGCCAATGTGCGAAATACAGACTGGTCGCCAATCAGTGGAATGCAAAATTCCATCGCTAATTTTGTCGCCGCCAACGATATGAAGTATGCCGGCATGGATTCAACATCAACATGAACAATGCACAATATGTTCATTTTGTCTGATGGCGATATAATTTGATTGCCAATAATTTGCCCATTGCATTTCAATACGCGCATGCATTCAGACGGCAAGAAAAAATCACCATCGGAATCGCGCACTAAATCAAATGACTTGCATGCAAAGCGCCATGGATGAATGGACAACAGTGCGTCTATGACCGGATTAAACAAAGTTCGCGATAATTGCGCCGCCGGGGAATCTTCTTGGATTGATTGAATTGGCTTTTCCCCCAGTTTTAATAACGCCATTGAACATAAATCTATTTTTGTCGTCATTTTTTATCCTGTATGTAAAAAATGGGGCGAACAAACGCCCCAATCAAAATTATGACAAATCACCAACTGTTACACTGGTTGACACAGTAATTTTTTTAATACTGGTATTATCAGAACCATTAACGATTACTATATCGCCTGTATTCATCAACGTTTTTACATTGTCAAAATATCCAGATGCCACGATTGTTGCCAATGTTTCATTTGCCGAATAATGCCACAACGTAAATCCATTTGCATATGCAATTACAGATAAATTTTTATTCTGAAAAGCCATCTGTTATTCCTTTGATTTATATGATTATTATGATAATTATTCCGACACAGTATCGTCGTCTTTGCACTGCAAGCGAACAATACCATCGTTATCAATCAGAACCGCGCCTTGGGACATACTGTTGCTGATAAAGTGTGCCGCGCGTTCGCCATGCCATGAAATATCTGTTTTTACTTCTTGGCCACATGCATGTCCGATGCTGGTTGCATGATAGATAAAGCAATCACGTTCATCAGTATTCGCCAATGGTAATGCATTGTACATAACCCACGTTATGCCCAACCATTTTTTTGATGCACCGCCAGATACCAGCGGCAAATCATTACCAACATAATCCGCCGATACAAATTCATCCAACGACAACAGTTCATTCCACTGGTGCACACCGACAACCGCAAAGCGACGACCATCATCTGGGACATCGTTTTGATTCATAACTTCTATGGCCGACAAAATTAAATCTTTGGTCAGGCCTGTTGAATAATCGCCCACAGATGTCGTAGATTGATTCATTGCATTGATAATTAATTCATCTGTTTTGCGACCCAGTGCATACGCACCCGCAGACGCGACAACACGACGTTCATCAACATTTGTTTTTAATTCATCCAATGCATCAACCCAATCGCCGGCATAATAGTCTTGTAATATACATTCCACCGGTTCATGATTCAGATTCATAACTGGCACAATACCATGGCGCGATTTTGTGCTGGCGGTACCACGTCCAACCTTTTGAAAGGTTGTTGACGCGCCAACGACCCCAGATTTACTGCGTACCGTTGCGCGTAATTTTGTTCCCATTTGCTGGTATGCCAAATGAACATCGGCTTCAAATTGTTTTATAAAAACATTATCAACAGAAACAGACATTTAATTTTTCCTTTGGTTAAATTGAAATACAGTGCGTAAATAAATTACGCAAAAAAAATTTTGAATTGTGGTTATGCATAAAATATGCGCCATAAAACAAAACGCACACGGGTCCGAAACGGATTGTCCAAAAAAATATTCAGTCTGATGTGCACATAAAATCAGACTGAATATTTTATATAAAAATTCCCCGCAATTGCGGGGAATATAAAAAGAATTAATTTATATTATTTTCTTTTTGCACATGCCTTTTTCGCCGCCGGTTTTTTGGCCGCAACTTTCTTTACAGCAACTTTTTTCGCAACCGGTTTTTTGGCCGCAACTTTCTTTACAGCGACTTTTTTCGCAACCGGTTTTTTTGCCGCAACTTTCTTTACAGCGACTTTTTTTGCAACTGGTTTTTTTGCCGCAACTTTCTTTACAGCTGGTTTCTTGGCCGCAACTTTCTTTACAGCTGGTTTCTTGGCCGCTGGCTTTTTCGCAGCAACCTTTTTCACCGCCGGTTTTTTAGCAGCAGGTTTAGCAACAGGCTTTTTCGCGGCAGGTTTTGATTTGAAAATTTTGAATGGCATTCTTCTCTCCTTTTCTATTTGTTGGATAGAACAAATTTTTTTGTTCTTACTTTATATTTTATATTAATCAAAAAAAATAGTAAAGAAGAAAGTGAATTTTTTTAGTTACGAATACAATTTTTTAAATCCATTTTCAATTTTGCGAACGTATTCTGGATCCATATCACGCCAATATTTTGGGTCACGCATCATGCGACGCAATTCATCATCTGATAAAATTTTTTCACCACCATCATCGGTTTGTACGGTTGGTTCCATTGATTGCATCATTTGATATATGCCTTGGATTCCCTGGGGTGACGAGCACATTGCATCAAATGCATCATGCGGTAAATATTTTTCACCAAATGTATTTATTGCACGTAATGCATCATACATTTTTTCGGTACCACCAAAAAAATTTTTTAATTCTGAAATTGCATCTGATTCATTTTTTATTTCAAATAAATCTGATAACACAGGTGATAAAAATTCATTCGCAATATCATAAATTTTTTCAACTTGGGATGATGTTAAACCAATTTCTAAAAATTTTTCACGCAACGAATCGTCATCAAACATTGGGCATGTTGGATATTCATTTGCATTTTCTGGCACGCCAATTGCGCGATTAAATTTTGCACGTAATTCAGAATCTGATTCAGACGTTGGTACAGAAATCATTGTGCCAATCTTTTTTTCTAGTTCTGTATACGATTTTAATAACGCATCTGTATTTAACGTACCATCTTTATTCAGAAATTTTTCTGGAATTTTTTCCATTTTTCTTTCCTTTGGTTTCACTGGATTTGCGCAGAAAATAAATTCCGCCAAACATAAATATTGATTGCATCATTGTGAATACATCTGTGTCGCCCACCATATACGCGCCAACCGCAGACAGTATTCCAATGCCTGATATAATATACGTCCGGTGACCTGATAAAAATCCACCACTGATAATTTTGTTCATAAAAATTCCCCTGGCTGTTACAGATAAAATAAAAATCCGTCTATGTCGGCGATATATCCGCGTGCGGTTGCCCATGACGGAATCACATCAGAACGATGAAAGCATGTCGCACCATAACACATATCACCCAACGTGCCGTTCAGCATTCTGTGCACAACACGCAGACACATTTGAAATCCACAATTTATTACATCCACAGAAATTAATTTATTATCTGGTGATTCTGGACGTAACACATCAAACAAATTAACATCTGATATAACATCATATAAATCGCGTCCAGTAACACGTGCATTATTTGCAACCAATGATGCCATCATTTCAACCAATCGTAATGATTGCGCATGCGTTTGTGCATATAATATACGTGCGATTTTATATTCCAGCAATTTCGTTTCATCTGGATTTTTTATCAATGTTAATTGCATGTTGTATATTCTCTTGCAGTTATAAAAAAAAAGCGCACAACAATGTGCGCGGGCATGAAATAAAAAATCCGCCGAAAAATTTCGCGGACAAATTTATTCCTGTTTATGCGTGCCAGTATATCATATTTTGATGTAAAAGTCAAGAAAATATTTTTTACGTTACATTGTGATTTCGTCACCATATGCCAATGTATATTGCGCCCCCCGCCGCAACACCAATGCACCATTTTCATTTATTCCGATTAATTCAGCCGTATCGCCGCGATATTTCACCGTCTTGTTTAATCCGGCGGCCAAATCCATCCACCGCGTACGTACGTCAACAAATTTTGTCCGGCGCCATTTGTCCAAATTCTGCATCAGTTTATTTAATAAATCGGATTTTTCAATCTTGGCATATTTGTTCAATTTTGTTGTTTTGTAATTTTCAATTGTCGGGCATGTCTTGATGTTTATACCAATGCCAACAATAACAAATCGCCCAGCATACTCAATTAATATCCCCGAAACCTTTGCGCCATCTATTAATATATCATTTGGCCATTTTATTTTTGGATTAATGCCGAACGCAATCAGTGTTTCTGCAACAGCGACCGCAACAACATACGACAAACGCGGGTCACGTTCGTCATCAGAATTAAAAATAAAACTGGCATACAAATTGCCGTGATGTGATATCCACGTACGCTTGTACCGGCCACGTCCCGCAGATTGCGCCATTGCCATAATAACCGTGTGATCACGCGCGACACCGTCGGCCACCATATTCAATGCATATGTTTGTGTACTGGGGATTTTATCAAAAGAAATCAGTTTATATCCGGCCAAGTTTATAAACCCCATTTTCATTTATAATGAAATCACGGCCGAATGTTTTGCGCAATTGATAAATTGCGGTATCAACAGTATGCGTTGAAACATCTGGGGCGTACCCCAGCGCAATTCGCAAATCAACATTATTCAATCCGCCTGATTTATACAGCGCAATTACAATCCGCGCATGCAACGGTGATAAATGCACCGGACGTTTGAACACCGCATTCAAAATACCCGTACCATCCAAGGCCGACATAATTGCCGCATTAATATCCATTGCCGATGCCGGCAGTTTTATATCCAATGTGTCAAAGTCAACATCGGCCATATTTATATCATCAACAACAGTGGCGCCGAAATCTGACAATATGTGGCGCCATACAGAATCTGATGTATATATTTTTATTCCATGTAACATTATATAAAGAATAATAAACACGTTTCGCATTGTCCAATAAAAAAGACCGCGGTAAAATATCGCGGTCCCATGTTGTCAAGATATGAAATATTATTCGCGTTCTTTATTTTGTGGTTCTATGAATTTTGTAAAATCTTGGATACTGGCACCGGTTGATGACAGTATTTTTGAAATGCTGTTGGTTGATGGCCAACGTGGCTGGCCTTCTTTGGACCAACGCTTGCTGCGGTTAAATGTTGTTGGATCTAAACCGCTGCATTTTGCAAGCCCGGAACAAGACATTCCGTGCTCGGTAGCAAAGCGTTCAATTGCCCGCCAAACATCTTCATGGGTCATGGTTCTCTCTCCTTGTTATAAAATTCGGCAAATATTGCCACCAGACTTTTATGTCTATTACTGATTTTATTCCATTCCGTCCCCATCAGCAACAAGGACAATTTCCTAAAAAAACGCGGAAAATCGTCCCAAAAATAACACTAAAAAAATTTTTTGACAAAAATACTTGACAAATAACATAAAATGTATTACATTTCGATTCGTCAAAGGGGAAAACCCCGGCGACGGGGTGCAAACCCCATGGGGTTCAGGGATTCAGACTCCCTCCTACATTCTCTCTCCTCTGGACTCTGGGCCCCAAACTTGATTTAGAATGCCCAATTTCTTTTTCTCCTTTCCTTCCTTTCGGGGCATTCGGAAACACCGCCGGAAAATCGGCGGCGTTTTTTTATCGCGGTACCTAATATTGAATTTTTATTCGTTTTGTACTATAATAACGGGGTATAAAGCACAACAAAGGGGGAAAAGATGGCTGAATTTCTGGTTGCATTTTGCATGGCGTTTATATTTTTATTACTGGCGATTGCGATATTGTCTATCCCGGTTTTAATTGCAAACGCACGCGGTATAACGGGCGGCGAACGAACGGCGATTATCGTATTATCTGTATTTGGTATCTTCTTTGGTATAACATGGTTCGTGGCGTTGATATTATCATTGGCACTGCGTGGCGATTGTTGCGTTGCAGGCGACGAACTGGACAGATTGGAAAAATTGGCCAAGTTATATAAAGACAAGGTTATAACCAAGGACGAATATGAACGTATGAAATCAAAACTGATACGCGAATAAGTCAACGGCCCCATCAGGGGCCGTTTTTTTTAACGTGAACGTTTGTGATATAATATATCAATAATTAAATCCGCCAATCCGAAACGATTTAATAATTTCCGTTCGCGTTCTTCGGCGGCGCGCAGTTTATCTGCGTCACGTTGGCGTAATTCTTTATCAATATTACGATTTACAATACGCTGGTCGGAACCACACAGGACGATTGGATTTTTATTCATATTCAGTACCCCTTTTGATATATAAATGATGAACATAACATGTGGTACTATACCACTTCTGTAACCGCGCGCAAGGCCCCATCGCGCGACAATTGCACAACGCGAATTTTTTTCTTCATTTCCGCAATCAGGTCGGTACGGTCATAGGCCGGCTGGGTATGCAAAATTCTGTCTGCAAATGCCGCATATGCGGCATCAGCACTTTCCGCATGAATCGTTGTATAAAAATGGTCGTGCCCTGTCCCCAGCATTTCCCACAAAACCGCCGCATTATCCGTAGATATTTCGCCACCAATAATTACGTCTGGGGTCATACGGACAACCAAATCCAGCAAGCGCGCATAATTAAAATCATTTGTTTGTTCTGTGCGCGACAAAACAAAGTGCACACGATTTGCCTGGGGTACGCGAATTTCACGCGCGTCTTCAACCGTAATCACACGTGCGTTTTTATCAATCAGTGTCAACATATGATTCAAAAAAGTTGTTTTCCCAGTTGCGGTCGCACCACTGATTAAAATCGGACTGCCATCATTAATGGCCGACATTAAACGATCGTACGGATCATCTGGACGGGTTGTTTGGCGTGGATTCACACGCATTAATTTTTGCCCCCGCTTTAAGTGATACTGTTCAAACGATGTATCTGGTGCACTGGTACCCCGAATATTCAACGCAACGCCCCCCGTAATATCACGATCGTCATACTGTACATTTGGGCCGGCAATTGCCGTAAAGCGATGATTACCCGGCAATGTTGCATACACAACCGGCATGCCATGTATTGGATCAAACGGACGTTCGTATATATTTGCGACCGTATGAATTAAATCAATCAAGTACTGTTTTGTCAGAACATCCGCATTATACGCGACCCACGGCACACGTGCCCCGTGCAGGCGCAGCCAAACTTCGCCCGCGTGATTTATGGCGATTTCTTCAACAAATGACGGGGTATAAAATTCCGCCAATGGCCGCAGCAAAGAATCCAGTACAACATTTGACATCAGATTAATTTTATCACAAATCGTGACTTGAATCAAAACGCTTTATTTGATAAAATCAAAAAAAAGAGAGATACAAGCCATGAAAAAATCTTTGCTGATGATGCTTTGTTCTGTATTTGTTCTGGGCGCGTGCGCCACGGATACAGATACACCGTACAATACAACTGATTTTGCCCAGGGCGGAACCGATGCCCCGCTGTACAACGAACGGACCAGTGGATTTATGCAGGCGGACAATCAATATTCAAACATTGATTCATATAAACCCAAAACAGATTCAGAAAAGGAAGCCAGTGATAACCGCTGGAACACGGCGCGCATGGAAACCAGATGGCAAGAATATCGTGGCGCAATGGTTCGGGTCCAGATATTATTGGGTAATACAGATTTACGTGAAATGCGCCTGCGTTTGATGCAAAATGCAAATGGAATGGATATTGACGGCGATTCGCGCACCATTTTGGCCAAGGTTGCAGATTATGAAATGAAACGCGTTTGTGGCCGCAACGCGGACAGCATTGTAATTGTATACGATCGCCCATCGTTTGATGTAATGCGTCCAACACCGTATTTTGATTATCGCATAGAAGCCGAAGGCGCAACAATGCGTGAATATGGATTCCGGTGCGTATACAGTAATTAACAAAAAAACTTAAAAAAAACAATGGGGGACAAGATGAAAAAATTAATGTCTGTATTTGCGTTGTGTGGCGCAATGTTTTTAACCGCATGTGACAGCAATGCTGGGGCGCAAAATGGTGATACGGTTATAATTGATTTTGCCGGGTACAAGGATGGCGTTGCGTTTGATGGTGGCACGGCAACAAATTATCCACTGGTGTTGGGCAGTGGCCAATTCGTCCCAGGATTTGAAGAACAACTGGTTGGAATGGAAAAAGGCGAAACACGTGACATCAATATCACGTTCCCGGAAAATTATTATCCGGAATTGGCCGGTGCCAATGTTGTATTTACGGTAACCGTGAATGACATTGTAAAACAATAAATTGTATTGAAAAATAAAAAACAGGTCGGTTGTAAAAAATAACCGACCTGTTTTTTATTGTTGACATGAATTATCCAAACAGGCACAATAAAAACAATCACTAAGTGGGGGATAAAAATGCTTAAATTATTAACAGCATCCGTGTTTTTGTTTTTATTCACAACAAACGGTTTTGCCGCAGTGGCAACTGTTTCTGGCAATTGTACCAAGCAAAGCTGCTTTATGGGTGAGCCGCTTGATAATAGTTTACAGTCTAATACATATGGGTGCAGGACATCTGGTGATATCTGTTATTACGGTGGCACCGCCTCAGGCGGAACAGCATCAACATCGTACAGAGCAACATATTGCACATCATGTAACGATGGATATGAATTAAAAACGTATACAAGCGTATCACAATCTGCCCGTGGATGCACCGTTACATATGACCTGTGTGTTCCGAAATGTCCATCCGAATGCCCAAACTCCACTTCTTACAGTGATGCCGGCAACGGCAAACAGGTAATATGTTCCAAGACCGTTGTTCCATATCAATGCTCGTATCGGTGTGCCAACAATTATTATGGTAACGGCGTAACATGTTCCCCGTGTCCAGGTTTGGGGAAAAGCGTGGCTGGGAACAATCGCGTCATAACCCGTTGTTATGTTGAATCAGGATACACGGGCAGCAACACCGCCGGTCAATATGAATACACCGGACGCTGTTACTATAGCGCATAAAAAAATCCGCATTTGCGGATTTTTTTATTCATCAATTGCAAGAATAAATATTTTTAATTCATTCGCGCGCCGTATCACGGCATCGCGATTCACCACAAAGCATGTTTTGGTATTTACAACAATTCCACGCAACTTGGCCGCGGCAACCGCATTAACCGTATCAATACCAATTGCCGGTATATCAATTCGTAAATCTTGGCCTGGTTTGGTCATTTTGGCAAAAACACCGCTGGACTTTTTACGATTGCGACGCATGTCAACCACACGTTCCAGCATTTTGGCCGTGCCTTCGGCGGCCTCAACCGCGATAACCTGGTTATCAACAACAACCGATGCGCCAATGTCCGCCGCACCAATTGTATGCGATACATCAATCGCACGTTTTATATCCGCCATGTCGCGCGATGACGGACGAGTCCGTGTTTGAACACCCGATGTTTGAAACGTTAATTCTGGTGCCACATCTTGGGCCGCAACAATGTTAAATCCGCGCCGTTCCAGCGCATTGTTCAATGCAACCGCCATAGAATCATACCCCCGTTGATTTTTTAATATACTTAATAATAATCCCAACGACCATAAATCTGGGCGAATGTCAGATAAATTCGGATGCCCCAGTGCACCAACAAATGTGACATTGCGAATACCACGCCGACGCGCCGCACGTACCGCCGGCCACACCCCACCCAATCGCACCACAATGTCAGGCGACAACCGGGCGTCATAAAAATTCTTTAACCCAACAACAAATACGTCCCATCCATTGCGACGCAACGCATCACGCGCCAATAATGGCAAATCCAGCGCGCCGGCAACCAATGCAATCTTTTTATCTGTATTTTTCTTCATCACGTAAATGGTACGCGTAAATGATGCTGGAATCAAGTTTCATTTTATGATAAAATTTTATTAATAGTGATATATAGCGAGCAAAAACATGAAAAAAATTGGATATCTGGGGATTTTTGCAGTGGTACTGGCGTCGCCAGCAATGGCGTCGTATGATGCAGATGCGTTCCGCGACGAAATTACCGAAGGATTGGACTTGGTCGGTGCGCGCGCAAATGCCGATGTTTTGCCAGATGCCGCCCCTGGGGAATTGGGGCTGGATGTGTACCAGACGGCCGATGCCGTCCAAGACGAAGATATACAATTATTTATCCCAACATCACTGTATATGCGTGCCGGTGGCGGTATAAATTTGGGATTTGCCACGGACCAGGCACACATCGCCGACCAGGGATATACCAGTTGGAAGAGTTGGACAACACAAATCGGAATCGGTTGGAATCTGTCGTCATATGTGCGCACAGAAATTGATTTCCAAGAATCTACGTTCACATTTGATGGACTGGACGACACGATGCAGGCGTCATATCAAACAATGGGTGGAATGCTGTATTTTGACTTTGCACGGCGTTATGTCCAAACAGGTGATATTACATATCGGCGCGCGTTTGTCCCGTTCATGGGGCTGGGGGTGGCGGCCGGATTTTATCAATTTGATGGCACTGGGGGTGCAAACGGTTTTGTTATTGCCGCACCACGGGCCGTGTTGGGATTCAATGTAATGCTGAACGATTTAATCGGAATTGATATCATGTACCAATATCAAATGATGATTGGCAATGGTTTTGGATGGGATGTTCGCGCGGGTGGCGTTGATAATATCAGCAATGTTATTGCGTCTTTCCGTGTGAATTTCTGATAAAAAAGGGTAAGGGTTAACAATGAAAGCAAAATTTTTGTTTTTTATATTATCACTGGCGCCGATGACGGCAATGGCGACAATCCCTTATCGTGTGGAACAGGTTAATATGCCGCCACCAGAAGTGCCAACCGGATATGACAGCGAAGCGTTCGCACGCGTGCGCCGTTTCTATGCCGGGGCATCGTACAACTTTTCAATATGGAATAATGGTAATGACGGCACACTTAGTGTGCATGGTCAAAACACGTCGTCATTTGATGCCACAATCGGCGTACGACCATATGATATTTTTCGTATAGAGGCAAACTATATCTATGCCAACGGAAAATGGGGCGATTTTTCAATGACCGGCAGCACCGTCATGCTGAACGCGTTATTTGATGCCAGAATTGATAATATTTATCGCCTGTTTTATCATCAACGCATGGTGCCGTATGTCGGAATCGGGGTCGGCGCATCATGGAATGCCGCCGATGGTACAGAAATAGCGGACAAGGTATCCCCGGTGGCGGCCGCAATGGCGGGACTGGGGGTTGAACTGGGCGAACGATTTACAATTGATTTTGGATACAGATATCTGTATATATTTTCACCAAAATTCAGTGTGATATCTGGATTCGCACCAGCGGCGCATCAATTCCGGGCGGGAATACGTGTGAATTTCTGAACAATAATATGAATAAATGTCCGTTCTTTGGTATATGCGGTGGGTGCAAGTATAATTTTATGGCACCAGATTATCATGCGCAAAAACTGGATGAAATTCGCAATATTCCCATTACGGGGGACCCAATATGGATTCCGGCATATTCGCGGCGACGGGCCGAATTTGCATTCGCAGATGGTAAATTTGGATTCTTGATGCATCGGTCAAAAACAATCGTGCCGATTACGCAATGCCCATTATTGGCCCCAGAAATAAATGAAATATTGCCCAGACTGGCGGATTTGCCGTGGGGCGGCAATGGGACGTGTTTGGTTACATCATGCGATAATGGAATTGATGTTTATGTTGTATCACCTGTACCATATTTCAGCACCATATTCAAAAAATCAGCCGAAAGTATCGGCGCAATTCGCATAATGTGGAACGACAAAGTTGTCGCACAATCTGGGGACCCAATCGTCAGTTTTGATAATCATCGTGTTGAATATACATCCGGCGCATTCTTGCAACCAACCCGACAAAGCGAAAAAATCTTGCGCGATATGGTAATAAGCGCGGTTGGTGATTTACGACCCGTCGCAGATTTGTTTTGCGGTTTGGGGAATTTTACATTCGCGTTAAATGCCGCCGGCTTTGATATTAATGGTATTGGGATAAAACGCGACTTGTTCGCGAATCCGTTAAATGTTAAATCACTGAATCAATTTGCATGTGTTGTTATGGACCCGCCACGGGCCGGCGCAATGGCCCAATGCGGTCAAATCGCAAAATCAAATGTAAAAAAAATTATATACATTTCTTGCAATCCACAAACATGGATGCGTGATGCAAAAATTTTAACCAATGGCGGATATACAAATACAGAAAATATTCCCATTGACCAATTTGTCGGCAGTTCGCATTGGGAACTGTTTTCCATATTTGAAAAATAACGTTATTATGAAAAATTCTGGGGATTAACATCAATTTTAACCCGAACATTTGCCGGTATACGTGCGCGCCCAATCCAACGCGCAACAATCGGTTGCAACATCGCACGCGCACCACCAGTCACCAAAAATCGCATGCGATACCAATTGCGAATCTGATAAATCTGGGCAACAATGGGCCCCATTATTCTTACCCCATCTGCGACCGGGGCCGACGCCGCCAACGATGCACAAAAGTTTTGTAATACGCTTTCTTTCTGGGATTCAACAATTACCGCAATTAATTGGCCATACGGTGGCATCTTTGCCGCACGACGCGCATCCATATCAGCCGCCATGAATGCATCGCGATTACCGTTGCATATTGCCGCCAGCACTGGATGCGTCGGCTGATACGTTTGCATCAGTACGCGTCCCGGGGAATCACCACGCCCCGCCCGACCAGCCACCTGGAACAATTGCTGGAACGTATGTTCGGCGGCACGAAAATCAGTACCAAATAATCCCATGTCTGCATCAACCACACCAACCAATGTCAGATTGGGAAAATGATGTCCCTTGGCCAGAATTTGCGTACCAATGACAATATCTATGTCCCCTGATTCCATTTTATGCACAATGCGTTCCAGTGCCTGGCGCGACACGATTGTATCACTGGACACCAACGCAGTGCGTGCCGACGGAAAACGCGCGGCAACTTCTTCTTGAATCTTTTCCAGTCCGGCCCCACGTAACGATACCGCGTCACCACAGCATGGACATCGTGATGGCATCGGCATCATACGACCGCACATGTGGCACATCAATTTATCCGTCCGCTTATGATATGTCATACCAATACTGCAATCAGGACACTGGGCAACCCAACCGCATTTCTTGCACTGTACAATTGGGGCAAATCCACGCCGATTGATAAATAACATCACTTGATGTCCGGCGCCCAGCGTCCGGGTTATTGCATCACACAGAACCGGTGATAAATATCCTGTGCGTGGTGCATCAGAATCATCATCGCCCATCATCGTATACGGCATTGGGCGATGTTCACGTAAATCAATTGTTTCAATTGTTGGCAATGATGCCCCGCCAAATCGCGATGTTAATTTCAGACGCCGATACTTGCCATCGGCAACATTTTGCAATGTTTCAGCAGATGGGGTCGCACTGGCCAACACAATCGGAAAGCCAGAAATCTTTGCACGCAGCACCGCCATGTCACGCGCATGATAATTCCCCATGTCTTCTTGTTTGTACGATGTATCATGTTCTTCGTCCACGACAACCAACCCCAGGTTCTGCCACGGTAAAAACAGCGCACTGCGTGTGCCAACAACCATGCGTATTTCACCGCGCAGCACCCCACGCCATATTTCCCGTCGTCGTGCCGCGGTTAAATTACTGTGCCATACCACCGGTGGCGCACCAAAACGCGCCGCATATCGTGACATAAATTGCGCCGTCAGTGCAATTTCAGGCATCATCAATAATACCGAACGTCCCATACTGTATGCACGCCATGCCGCATCAAAATATACCTGGGTCTTGCCACTGCCGGTTATGCCATCCAGTAAAAATGCCGAATATCCACCGCGTTCAATTGCCGCACCAATTTCGTTCGCCGCCAACGCCTGTTCAGAATTCAAACGAACATTACCAACGTCATTGTATTGGTAATGTGTAAAGTCTGATTCTTGGGCACGGACGTCACACGGAACCAGAATTCCACGCTGGATCATTGTGCGCACAACCGCACCACTGACATGCGCGATATTTTGAATATCTGATACAGACATCGCGTCATTTTCGTTTGATGCAAATGCATCGGCCACAGATTGACGCGCGTCCGTCATACGAACACCAGTATCAGAAATGTATTTATATAATTGTTCTGTCTTGGGTGGCAAAAACGCATCAGGAACATTCACAATCAATCGTAACACAGCGCCAGGGGTCATCAATGTCCATTCAGACATTTTTTTTATCCACTGTAAATCATGCACAGATAAATGATATGGAAAAACATCCGTTGTGTTTTTTATCTTGTCATGGTCCAGGCCACTGTCACCAATACCGTATACGACCCCAATGTATGGCCGCGACATCACCGTTACACGAACGAATGTACCCAATTCTGCCGGCGCAGCCAGGCGATAATCATATCCTGAATTCACCACATTTGGTATCAAAACTTTAACAATATCGCCCGCGTTAAACATACATACAAGTTAAACTGTTTCGTCACATTTTTCAACCGCATTCGCAAAAGATTATTTTTATAATTTGACAAAACATCTGTTTGTATATTATACTGCCAGAGTGTTATTTTTAATCAAACCTGGGAATAAATGAAATGAATAAAGACCAAGCCGAAATCACAGGAAAGCAACTGTTCAGGTATTATGTTGTGTACATAACTGAAAAAGTTCTGGAAAACGATCAAACACCATATTCTAATCCAAACATCATGCGCAGTTCGTGGCGCAACATCATCCCGTACAGCGAACAAATGGAAAAATTTGTTATTTTTGAAACACGTAATTTTATTCATATCTTTCCAAAATCAAAAAGTTTGCGATTCTTGAAACATCTGATTGACGGAATGGCCGACTATTTATCTGCATATGCACAACAAAATCCGGCATTCCCAACACGGCGCGTTGCAAAAAAACGTATTGTCCAGATGTTATTTGATGAAAACCCGTATATTAAATATCTGCAACAATGTCGCGATGATGAATTGCAAATGCGCGAAGAAAAAAATCAATTGCCGGAAACCCATCGCCCAGCACATAAAAAAAGACAACGAATTAATGTGTCGTCGGGGGAATTTGCGTCATTAAAAAATGCAAATATGCAAATCATAAACAGTGCACGCGCAAAGCATCGCTAGGGCACGTAATTAATTTCTGTATCAGCAACGAACTGGGTCCGAAACCATGTTCGTTGTCGTTTTGCATATTGATTTGTTTTTGTAATCCAATCACGAATACATTCTGTATCAGAAATTTCACCACGAACACGCGCACATAACTGGGCCGCACCAATCGCACGTCGCGTATCCCATCCGGCGGCAATTATTGCACGCGCTTCGTCCATTGCGCCACCCGCCAACATTTTTGGTATACGCGCCGCAATACGTGGACGTAATTCAGACATTTCTGGATTTATCAATATGCGATATGGTGTTGGCGTAATTGCACCAATTCGTGGCAATTTTTGCCACTGGGTCAAATGACGCCCTGTTTCCAAAAAGACTTCCCACGCACGCGCAACGCGCTGGGGGTCGGTTGCAGTAAAATCATCAGGCAACATTTTACGAACCGCATCAATATCTTCGGCAACCATCTGGCGGGCACGACGACGATTTTCAATTGATACATCTGGCATCGGCGACAAACCATTTATTATCGCATTTACATAATACCCAGTACCACCAACAAATATCGGCACACGATTTGCCGAAATCGCCGCACTGTATTCACGACGCGCCATTTCCAGATAATCTGAAACGCTTATCTGTTCCGACAATGGTAATATTGAAAACAAGCGATACGGCACACCGTCAATTGCATCAGATATTTCACGATTGGCAAACGGACTGGCCGATATATTTTCAATACCACGATATATTTGAACACTGTCGCAATTTATAATTACGCCGCCCACATCCATCGCCAATTTATGCGCAAATCCAGATTTGCCTGATGCAGTCGGGCCTGTAATTATATAAGATTCATGTTTTTCCATCATATTAACTGGATTATACACATGCATATATGCAAATTCAAGCCACAACACCGCAAACAAATTTTACCGTTGCACAAATTCTGTACCATGATAAAATACACCCGTCTGGTTTACAGAAATAACGAAAGGAAAATATAACATGTCAAAAATAAGAGTTGCAATTAATGGATTCGGCCGCATTGGTCGTTTGGTTCTGCGCGCGGCATTGGTATCTGGGCGCGATGACATTGAATTTGTTGCGGTTAATGATTTGGCACCGGCCGAACAAAACGCGTATTTGTTACAATATGATTCTGTGCATGGAACATTGCCAATGGATGTTAAACTGGATGGCGAATACATCATCGTTGGCAATCAGAAAATTAAATGCATCGCAGAAAAAGATCCAACAAAATTGCCGTGGCGGGATATGGATATTGACGTCGTAATGGAATGCACCGGCATATTTACCGCCGCAGACAAGGCACGCGTTCACCTGGACTGTGGGGCGCGGCGCGTGTTGGTTTCTGCGCCATCGGCCGGGGCCGATAAAACAATTGTGTTCGGGGTTAATCAAGATACATTAACACCAGATGATATGATTGTGTCTAATGCATCATGCACAACAAACTGCTTGGCCCCAGTGGCCCAGGTTCTGGACAATGCATTCGGAATTGAATCAGGATGGATGACAACGGTTCATGCGTATACCGGCGATCAACAGTTATTGGACAAAAATCACAAAGATTTCCGCCGTGCACGTGCAGCGGGACTGTCTATGATTCCAACCAGCACCGGCGCCGCCAAGGCAATCGGACTGGTTCTGCCGAAATTGGCCGGTAAATTGGACGGCATGGCAATACGCGTCCCGACCCCGGATGTGTCTGTGGTTGAACTGGTCGTGAATCTGGCAAAAAATGCAACGGTGGATGAAATTAATGCCGCAATGCGGGCCGCAGAATCAGAAACATTCGGGTACAACGAAAAACCACTGGTGTCGGTTGATTTCAAAGGCAATGCACACAGTTCAATATTTGACGCATCACAAACAAAGGTGTTGGGTGATAAACTGGTGCATGTAACCGCATGGTATGATAACGAATGGGGATTTTCAAATCGTATGGGCGATACGGCCGTTGCGATTGGAAAATTAATCAAGTAAATAAAAAAAGCGCCCGTAATGGGTGCTTTTTTTTAACGCATAATACGCCCAAATTCTTCGGGCGACAAATGTGCCACAGCGGCAATTTTTGATAACGTGTTCCCAGATGGCCAATGTGGTTTACCATATTTTGAAAAGCGCTTGCTTTTATTAAAAGCCGTCGGGTCCATGCCACATTTCTTTGCCAACCCAGAACAACTTAACCCCAATGTTGCCGCAATTTTATCAACGGCGGCCCATGTACCACTGTGTGTCATAATTCTCTCCTTGGATATAGTATGCCTAGACTTAATTCTAGACATAGTTGAATCATATCCTAAAATCGCGTAATTGTACAGGGGTAAAAATTCCTATATATACCAGGCTGTAAAACCAAAAAAACGACCCATCTGGGTCGTTACTTATCTTGGCAGCCCCAACCAGATTCGAACTGGTGTTCTCGCCTTGAAAGGGCGGTGTCCTGGGCCTCTAGACGATGGGGCCAAAACTGCCGTTCGTTACGATTTCAAAAGAACCGCAACGCCGCCAGATTATAACCGGCATTTAACCCATTGTCAAGGTTTTTATGCCGGCGCACAACAATTTATTCCGCCGTTGTCGGTTCGGCCGCAACAGGAATTGCGACAACATCTTCGGATACTGTTTCATCAACAACTTCGTCCGTTGGCAGATTTTCAACCTGTTGAAAAACGATTTCCGTACCATCAGCATTTTTCAATGTCAGTCGCCCATCACGCAAATCATATGTTTCAACCGTCGGCATAAACTGGAAATATTCTTGTTCTGTTTGCATGGCATCCATCGGCCCCATCATCATGGTGGATGCAAACGGACTGAATGATATATGGTTTCCGTTTACTTCATATGTACCGTTATACAGGTTTACAACCCGGCCATTGACACGCATTTCATTCGCGTCAAACGACAGTGTGATATCCGTACCTTCGGCCGCAGAAACAAAGTTTGCACCCTTTAACATTTCTGGGTTCGGCGCACCGTCACCACACGCCGCCAGGGCCAGCACACCTGACAATATTGCGAAAGATTTGATGTTCATATTTTCCCCTTTGTTATACGTGGTTTAAGTATAGCAAGACGGTCAAATTTATCAACAGAATATTATTCCGCATAATTTGCAAAAATATATCCTGTATTTCTGGGGATAATATACTAATTTTTTTCTTGATTAATCTATATAAAATTGTAAAGTAAATTTGATGCAAGGTATTCTTGCATTGGGCTTGATAACCCATGTTGAGCGTCAAGAAAAGACGAAAAAACTCCAGCATATAGGTTGGAGTGTGTTGAATATATTGAATAAAACACGCAATTCTCAACATTGTTATCAAACTCCAACCACCGACATGGATTTGGTGGTTTTGTTATTTTGTAAAGGAGTATAACATGACCGATAACATAGTCGCAACATTTGGAAATATCACTTTGACTGATAAGTGTATTAAATTTGTATCAAAAAAATTAACAAGTCAAAAAACACAAACAATTTTTTTACAAGATATAAGCTTGGTGAATATGGATATCAAATCGCATTCTGTATATCTTGTCGTAGCTGCGGTTTGTTTCGCGCTATTATTTGTCGGAATGTCTGTTACAGCTAATCTGATTTCTTTTGGAATAGGTGTTGCACTGTGTATAGCATTTTGGAAAATAAAAACATACACTTTAATTATAACGCCACATGCTGGTGCTGGGAAAGAAATAGCGTGTGAAGTAATTGGCGCTGTCAATAAAGAACAAGCCGATGATTTTATGGAAAAGTTAAACACATTGAAAGATAAATATATGAAGCGTAAATAAAGGATATATAATGAAAGCAATAATTTGCATGGTATTTTGTTTTATATGCATCATTAATGCATACAGCATTAATAATGATGCAGTATCTGTTATGCACCAGATTTATGCCGGTCAGTGGGGGTTAGCTGCTGTTCTGTTTTTCTGTGCGGCGTTTCTACTGGATGCATTAAATCCCAAAACAAATAAGAAATCTGATGATAAATTAGGAGAAAAATAATGAAAGCATTATTTATGTCTCTTTTTCTATTAATTATAAACGTTCCAGCATATGCACTTACAACAAGAGAAATAAAATCTGTGTGTGCTGAAATTGCGGCAGAACAGGCTGAAACGGATGAAAGTGTTGATTTACATGTTCAGAAATTAATTGAAAATGCTTGTATTTGTGTCGGGCTAGAAATTCCTAGCTCTATTTCAAAACAAAAATTTAAGCAATTAATTATGACCGAGGATGAATCAATAACAGATATATACAAAGTTTGTGCCATGCAAGAATTGTTTTCAATGCCGGAAATGCAGCTACTAATGCTGTCAGATTTTTAATATAATGATATCTGCAACGGTAAATTCGGTACACACAGTTTCGTTTTAATTGCTGAAAACCAGAGATTTTACATTCATTGTTCTTACATAATAAAATCAGCCACCGATATGGTGGCTGATTATTTCTGGCGGGATTGACGGGGCTCGAACCCGCGACCTTCTGCGTGACAGGCAGACGCTCTAAACCAGCTGAGCTACAACCCCTGTAAAGCAAGGCATATATTATACTGTTGTCGGAATAAATGCAAGTGTTTTTTATAAAATTATTTATTTATGTCTGACAACATGGCAAACAGTTGACTTTCCGCATGTATGACGATTATAATAAACGCATGAAAAAAATTGTGTTATGTGTTTTATTAATTTCATCACTGGGC
This sequence comes from uncultured Alphaproteobacteria bacterium, assembly GCA_944392535.1. Taxonomy (GTDB): domain Bacteria; phylum Pseudomonadota; class Alphaproteobacteria; order Rs-D84; family Rs-D84; genus Enterousia. The sequence goes on from CALXWY010000002.1 coordinate 128,278, forward strand.
GTCGCTGCGTGCGGTGTTAAGTCTGATTTAGAAAAGCCCAACCCATCGTTCCCACGTGAATACCCAGTATATTAATTTGGGCGCTGTTTGGTGCGGGTACAGAGATTTGAACTCTGATGGGTTGCCCCACTGGAACCTAAATCCAGCGCGTCTGCCAATTTCGCCATACCCGCATAAAATTTATGATATGATAAAAAGTACTTGATTTCCAGTTATTTTTAACCTAAAATTTCCCCCAGAATAAATAAAAGGTAAAAAAATGGCATCCAAGAAAGGCAGTAAAGAAGTTATAAAGTTAGAAAATAAAGAAACTGGATACTTCTATACAACAACCAAAAATCCGCGTTCTGAAAATACCGCGGGCAAGATGAAGTTTCGTAAGTATGACCCGAAATTGCGCAAGCATGTCGTTATGACCGAAGGTAAAATGCCTCATTAAGTGTTGTACAATATGACAATTCATAAAAAAACGGCGTGCAAGCCGTTTTTTTATTTTACCCCGAATGCCACATCCATTCCAATACCATCGGATTCTGTGTACTGAACCGTTCCGACCGCTTCGGTTGGATTCGTTGCAGTTGGTCCATAGTATTTGACATTCATTGCAACATCCCCGGTACCACTTGGGTTAAACTTTGTATCAATTTTATCATCCGTAAACGTAATTGATGGCGCGCCGTTGCCAATTTGATTTACGGTAAAACCGTACCAATTTGCGAAATTGGCCGTTAATGTCGTTTTGACATCTGATTCGCGATTATCAAATGTTAATGTCGCTGTGCCATTTTCCAGCGCCATTGAATCAGTACCATTGTATACATTACCAACCGCGTCACCAGTAAACGTTTTATATGTTACAACACTGGCAATATCTGGGATTTCATGCGTCGTATATCCACCAGCAAACGCGATTTTATTCGTGCCATTCCCAGATTTAATTTGATACATTCCAAAATCAGAATACGATAACTTCAAATCATCTTTGGCGCCCGATATGTATGTCACAGTGCCATTCTGGTTGGAAAATTTATTTGTTGTTCCGTCGCGTTCGTATTCAACATCATCAATAATTATACTGTCAATGTCACCACTGGAATTAACCGTGAACTTTAACTGTGTGTCCGCCACAGATTCAAATACCGCATCGCTGATTTTTATACTGTCCGCCCATTCACGCAAATATGCCACGCGCCGATTGGCCAAATCAGTATTATCCGCGCGCCATGTTGTTATACAGTTTGATATGTCGGCGGCGCCACTGCATGATGAATACAATCCAGAATCAATTATGTACAATGCCGGATTCAATAATTCAGAATCAATACCGCTGGTATCCCCGGACGCAATCTGGATTGCCAATTTTGCAATGTCTGGATAATTATCACGATTTTTTTCACCATTGTAACCACGCAACAAGTATGCAACAACGTCTGTCGCCTGGGCATCATTTGTAATTATCATATTTGTAACGTATTTATTCCCAGACTTTGCCGAATTTTCAAATGGCTTTTCCCCAGGGCGTAATCCATCTGGACGACCGATGCCCGCCGACGGCGTGCCCAAATCAGCACACCCAACCAATGCCATCGCCACCAAAAACAATGGAAAAGATTTCATTGCGCCCCCCTTTTTTGGTTATTTATATTATACACGCGATGCAACGATATATTCAACCAATTTATATATGATTTATTTGCCAAACTTACCACTGCGTGGAAAACCAACCGGCACGGTGCGTCCCTGGGATGCACGACGACCCGTCCACGGCGACCAATCGTCCAGTTTTGTCGTGCCCCGCCCTGTTGTCCATCCAAAACCATCCGACGCGTCAAAGAACATTACATCCAAAACATACGTGCGTTCCGCATTATACTTTTGCAAGATTACACCCTTGCCCCGGGTCATTTCAGGAATTTCAGACGTTGGGAATATCAACAACTTGTCATTTGATCCCGACATCGCAACTGTATCACCAGTCACCGGCACGCACATTATTGCCGGATTACGTTCATCTGTATTCATTACCTGTTTTCCGGTACGCGTTTGTGCCAAGCAATTTTCACCCGAAACAATAAATCCAGTACCATGACGACCAACCAATAAATATTTCGCCGACGTGTCCAGTACAAACGCCGCAACAATATTTTCGTCGGCACCAATATCCGCCATCATACGCACTGATTCCCCAAATCCACGCGCCGACGGCAAATCATTCGCCCCCAGTGTGAACATCTTGCCCCCACTGGCAAACAAGTTAATTTTATCCGTAGACATGGCATGAAATGCGAACAGTTGTTCATCACCTTCTTTGAATTTCAAATCCAAATTATTCAAATCCAAGTGTCCCTTGGCGGCGCGAATCCATCCTATCGCAGACAACACAATCGTCAGTGGTTCTTTTTCAATAAATTCGTCGGCATTTACAACAATTTCTGTGGTTTGTGGAACCCATTGTGTACGACGACGCCCCAGCGCAGTTTTTTTATCATACTGTTTCTTTATGTCTGCGAACCATGCCTTTAACTGTTCGTTTTGGGCATCGGGACTGGCCAACAAATCTTGTAACTGTTTTTGTTCCGCCAACAATGCCGCATCTTCGCGCCGGATTTCCATTTCTTCCAGTTTGCGCAATGAACGCAAACGTGTGTTTAATATTGCTTCTACCTGGATTTCCGTCAATTTGAATTCAGACATCAATACAGATTTTGGGTCGTCTTCGTTACGAATAATTTCAATAACACGGTCCAAATTCAGATAGACAATTAACAACCCACCCAAAATTTCCAGACGCCGCGCAATGTTCCCCAATCGCCAATTTGTACGACGAACCAGAACGTTTTTCTGGTGTGCGATAAATTCACGCAAAACATCACCAATGCCCATAACACGCGGCACACCACGCGAATCAATGACATTAAAGTTCATATTAAACCTGTATTCCAGGTCCGTCATCGCAAACAGATGCGCCATCATTTTATCGGCCGGAACATTACGACTTTTCGGTGTAATAACAATTCGTACAGATGTTGTTGATTCGTCGGATATATCATCCACCAATGGCAATTTCTTGGCATCAATTAAATTCGCAATTTGTTCCACCAGTTTTGATTTTATTATCCCATATGGGATTTCCGTAATTACAACCTGTTCGGCACCACGGTCCAGTTTTTCAATTTCCCATTTTGCCCGTACACGAAACGCACCACGACCAGTATCGTAATTCTTGACAATCGTATCAAAAGAATCCACCAGAACGCCCCCTGTGGGGAAATCTGGGCCAATCATTTTTTTCATAATCTGGGTCGTTGTGGCATCTGGATTATCAACAACCAGTGCCAATGCATCACAAACTTCGGCCACGTTATGTGTTGGGATATTTGTTGCCATACCAACCGCAATCCCCATTCCACCATTGGCCAACAAATTCGGAAACGCCCCCGGCATGACCATCGGTTCCATCGTTGTGCCGTCAAAGTTCGGCATCATGTCAACACTGTCTTCGTCAATGCCTTCCATAATCAGCATTGCGGCATCGGTCATCTTGGATTCAGTGTAACGATACGCCGCCTGGGGGTCACCATCAATATTACCAAAGTTACCCTGGCCATCAATTAATGGATATCGCACGGAAAAATCCTGGGCCAGACGCACCATCGCATCGTATACCGATGAATCGCCATGCGGATGATAATGCCCCAGCACGTCCCCAACAACGGTTGCGCATTTACGAAACGCCGCGTTCGGCGACAACTTTTGGCGCAACATAGAATATAAAATACGCCGATGAACCGGTTTTAATCCATCACGCACGTCTGGCAATGCACGCGACACAATTGTACTGACCGCGTATGACAAATACCGCTGGGACAGCGCGTCGGATAATTGCTGTGAATCAATTCTTTCAATAACTTCCTTGCTCATGATACCCCAATATTTAGAACATTTGAAAAAAAATAACAACAGAAAAAAACGCGTTCATCGCGCGTTTATTGATTAAGTTTGTTTTTGATTTCACGAATCCGCGCCAATATTTCGCGTAAATCTGATTCACTGACCTGGGGCGCCGGGCGATTATGTAATTCATCCGCCAATACAATGCACAGCGTCGCCAACAATGAATTTTCCGGCAATGGGCCAATTTTATCCAGAATTTCGCGCGCACGGGCATCAACCATTTTGCCCAATTCAATCAAACGATATTCTTGGCCGTCTTCACAGCCCATCGGATAATTTTTATTCACAATTGGTATAGATACAACACTCATTTCAAATTCTTTAATATATCCAACGATTGGTTAATTTTTTCGGTTGCACGCGCGTTTTTATCACGCAAATTTTTAACCTGTTCAGTTAAAATTGCCACTTCTAAATCAGTTTGCTTGCCCGCATTCATTGCAAAACCGCGCAATTTCGCCGCGGCATCGTCCAATGCCGCCAGTTCTTGAAATATTTGCTGTTTTATGTCTGTCATAGTCCCAGTGTAAGATATTTTTTACATGCGTTCAACAGCAAAATGTGATATAATAACCCATATCATATGCGGGGGATTAATTCCAATGAAAACAAAAATCATTTATATTTCGGGTAATGAAACATTTGAAATGGCGGATATTCGCGCGGCTTTTGATGAAGTGCGTGCCACACTGGGGCTGGGGTCGGATACGGTATTGTTTGGTGTACCGGTGGATAACGATGATGCACTGGGGGTCGCAACAGATACCCATGTGACCGACGCAACCGATGATGTTCATGCAAAATCTGATACAGTTAATGAAGTAATTACCCCAGAAGTATCGCCAATCCCCCAAGAATTGTCCGAATCAACCGATGCAGCAAAAGAAATAAAGGTTGATAATGATGAAAAAATTATTCCTATTTTATCAATATTGGCATCTGGGTCGGATGTATCAGATGTAAATGAAGATGAACCAAGCGTGTCGGACGATTCGCATTCTGGCGACGAATTAATCGTGGATGATGATATTCGTGATGACGTATCAACAGGTACAGCGCAAAATGAATCAGATGTACATGATACGGAAACCGTATCAATTACAGATATTATCACAGATGATGCACCAACGGCGCCAATGGAACTGGAAGATTTGTTGGAAAGTATGGCCCCATTACACGAAGATACAGTTACTGAATCTGGGGCGGATTTTTCAGACACCCAAGATGATGCGTTGATTGATACACCCCCGGCACCAAACATTGATGACGGTTCTGATGCAACACTGGAACAATTGGCGGCCGAATTTGCCGAAAAACAAGATGATATCCCAGAACCAGAAGCAACCGAAACACACAGCAAAATCGGAAAGTTAAAAAATATTTTGCCATTCAAAAAGGCAAAACGTGAAGACCCAGGTATAATGGGTGATTTATTTGGATGGGCGGGAATCGCCGCAAATGATGACGATTTTTCAATCCCTGGATTTTTTACCAAGGCGGCATCAAAAAAATAGGCCGAATATGAGCATTTATGAATACAGATACAATTCTTAGACTGTTGGAAAATTCCGGATTTCATGTATTGAAATCAGACAGCCAGTTTTTGTATCTGGAAGATCCGTCTTGCATTTTACGCAGTTTTGAAACATTCATTGAATACGCATGGGTTGTTATTGTATGCATAACAGGATTGTTATTGTTCGGTTGGGCAATTTCAATGATTCGTGGCGCCAAGAATGATTTATTTATCAATCTGCGTAACCTGACGATTATTTTTGGTATTCTGGCGGCGGTCGGCCCAATTGTAAACTTAATCTGGGGGGATGATTTATTTGCGCGTGGGTGTCGTACAATAACCGTATCCGTTGCCGATGTAAATGAAATACTGGATATGCGCAAATTGGAATTTGCCCCAGAAAATCAATATGCCATATACGAACATCTGGATATATATGATTCTGGTGCACCCCACAATGTGCCATATTCTGATGCGCCATTAATGGCGGCGGGCAATCCGCCAGAAATCAGTGTCACTGTTTCTGGGGACAATAATACATGGTTACCACAACCATCAGGCCCAGCATCAGCCAACCCAACCAGCGCCCACGAATCATCACGCGATGTTATATATACAAATGCAGATGGTTCGCGATATCGTAAAACAGGCGGATCACGCGCATGGCGAAATACTAATCCAGGGAATATTCGTTATTCGGAATTTTCACGACGCATGGGCGCCATTGGCCAAGCCGGCGGATTCGCTGTTTTTCCTGACGAAGATACCGGTATGCGCGCAATTGCCGCCCTGTTGCGCAGCAACAGTTACAATCAATTAACCATCGCCGGCGCAATCAGTCGGTATGCACCACCCACAGAAAATGATACCGCTGCATATCACCGCCGCATTCAAGAACTGACCGGGCTGTCCATTAATCGGCGCATGAATGAACTTAGTGATACAGAATTAAACCGCGTTGTTAACGCAATACGCACCATAGAAGGATGGCAAGTCGGCCGCACAGAAATAGTACGAGGATGAAAATGAAACACAATAATCAATCAGGCAATGCATGGTTTTACATATTGTTGACAATATTAATTATTGTTATTGGCGTATTGGTATACATTCTGGCGGGTGGGCCGATGCCGCGCACTGGGGACACTGTTGGTACAAAATCACCAACAATGCAAGTGGAAACAATGCCGGAAACCAGTGGCGAATTTACAGATGGGCTGAATAATCCAGAATCATCTGAAACATTTCAACTGGACGAATTTGGGGCCGGAATTGCAGAACGTGATATTTTCCGCGTTGACATAAACGGTGATAATCAACCAGACCGCATAACACGAACCAGACATGAAAATGGTACTGCGCACTTTTATTATGAATACACCATTGAAATCGCAGACAATGGCCAATTTATCAATATTACCCCCAACGGATTCCGAACAACCGAAGGCCCAGAATGCGCATTACAAAAATTACAGTTTACCAATTCACCAAAATTCCGGGTTGTGAAAATATCACGCAATTGGCGCGACACATGGGAAACACCAACAACGGCAACACGCACTGTATATGAATACCAAGATGGCAAAATCGTCCCAACAGCGCAGACAGAAATGGAACCAGTGTGTGATGTGCGCGAACTATTTAATTAAAAACATATTACGCGCAGAATATACGATTCCACCAGAAACCAGATAGTGGTCATATACACTGATATCAAACGGCTGTAACAAATTAATTATTCTGTTTGTCATTTCTATGTCAGTGGTTGAAAAAGATGTATTTGGCGTTGGATGATTATGCAACATCACCACAGATTTTGCCCCAACTTCCAGTGCACGACGTAATATCTCGCGTTCATATATTGCCGCCCAATCATTGGTGCCTGTGCTGTGTAAATCATCGGCAATTAAACGCTTTTCTGCGTCCAAGTAAAACACATGAAATTCTTCTTTGCTTTTCCCAGACAGCAACATCAGGCAATAATTTGTTAAGACTTTTTCATTATGAAAAATTGGACGTTCGGTCAGTTCATATTTATATCCATTTAACATAATTTGATGTATCGCCTTGATAAATATTGCGGTATTATGACCAATCCCGGGAAAATTTGTTAATTCAGAAAACGGTGCCGTCAGTACCGGTGCAATGCCACCAAAATGCTTAATCAAACCATGTGCCAACGGACGCACATCGCGACGCGGAATTACAAAACTTAGCACCAGTTCCAACAATTCATAATCTGCCAATTTATTATCCAAGAATTTTTGGCGTAAACGTTGGCGATGGCCGGAATGAAATGACAAATCATTTTTATCTGGATTCATCATGGCACCCAATAATTATCAAATCATTTTTTCAGTAAATATTATAACACCATCTTCGGTGATACCCAATGTATGTTCCCATTGTGCCGACAAACCGCCGTCAACCGTACGTGCCGTCCAACCGTCCGAATCAATTTTACATTCTGGGCGACCAGTATTTATCATCGGTTCAATCGTAAACACCAATCCAGGAACCATTTTTACTTTATCCCATGATTTATCATAAAAATGATAAATCTGGGGGTCGTCGTGCATCACTTTGCCAATACCATGACCGACAAAATCACGCGATATTGAAAAACCGTGTGGCAAAACAACACTTTCAATAGTTTTACCAATTTCCGACAACGGAACACCCGGCCCACAAACAGCGATTGCCGCATTCAGTGCATCTTGGCATGTTTGAACCAATTCGCGCGCACGTGGCGAAACATTTCCAATCATAAACATGCGCGATGCGTCACCGTGAAAGCCCTTGTATTCCGCGGTTAAATCAACATTTACAATATCGCCATCTTTTAAGATAACATCATCACTGGGGATACCATGCACAATTACATCATTAACCGACGTGCATATACTTTTGGGATATCCCTGGTACCCCAGGTCAGATGACCGGGCACCATTTTCGCGCAAAAATTCGGCAACCATGCGATCTATTTCCCCGGTTGATATACCACTGCGCACATATGGCGTAATATAATCAAAGCATCGGGCAACCAAATCCCCGACAACGCGCAAACGCTTAAAATCCTTGGGTGCATATACAGATGATAACATATTTACTTCCTTCGCTTTACAGACAACTTCATCGCCCGCATTGCCAATTTTAACGAAAAATCGCGCAACAGTATTTCTGATGGCATGCCGGTTGTACGTAATTGTTTTTCAAGTTCATTTAATCGCTGTAACACTGCGACGATTTCGGATTCAGGCCATATCTTTACCGCCATGTTAAATTTTTCAGCAACTTTCCAAAACAAACGTGGTAATTGCCCATCAACAACCGCCGTCAGTAATTTCTTGAAGTGCGTGTCCAACATACGAACCAACATATTTACATCTGTGTTATCGTATAACAATCGGTCCAGCGCAAGCATCGTTTGCTGGATATGGCCCGCTGTAAGCGAATATAAGTAATCATCCGTATTCGCCGCCCCAGTATCAGGCAAACATTTTTCAACATCATCCAGTTCAACAATCTTTTTGTCATCAACGTACAATGCAATCTTGGACAAAAATCCACGCGTAATTCCACGGTCGCCACCCAAATGCGATGTCATATACGCCATTGCATCTGGGGTTATTTGTTGAATGCCAGATGCCGCCGACAATTCTTTGCGGATTAACGCCGCCAACGAACGCGCATCATCTGTATAACATGCCAGTGCCGCCAATTTATCGTCATTTTCAAATAATGCACGCAATCCGCCACCCGCACGTAAATCGCCCGCCGCCACAATGACCGTTGCGCACAATCCAGAATGCCCAACCAATTCAGAAATTATTTTCGCATCTGAATCCCCCGCATTAGATATTATAACCATTTTTCGTCCACCGAACATGGATGGACTGCAACTTTCGGCAAACAGCGCATCTTGCTTTTCGCGCAATTCGTCTGAATCCAGCGCGAACAGATTATCTTTATCAATTTCCAGTTTTTCAACCGCACGATCACAATATTCATCAACCTGGCCCGCATCAGGACCATATATCAAAACCGCACGAATTGATTCAATGCCACTGTTAAAATCAGATTCTTTCCATTTCATTATTCTGTATCTGTCGCACCATTGGCATTACCAGTATCATTATCAATTTCACCATCCGAATGACGATATGTTTCGGCGATCACACGGGTGCCGATTTTATCGGCCAAAACCTTTATCGTGTTTTGAATGGCGTTATTATACGATGCGTTCGCCGCAACCAGATATCGCACAAACGTATACGATTCAGACGCACTTTCTGTGCCGCGCGCAATTTCATCGCCATCAGCATACAATACATAATTTGCGGTAAGCACGATTTCTTGCCATGTGGCGTCACCGGTTGATTCCAATGCCTTGTACCGTGTATATGGATCGTGCAAATTAACATCCAGTGTATAGGTTGCAGTCTTATCATGCACGCCACCAAAACGCGCGTTCAATGTATTGCGCAAATCAATACCATTTATGCCACTGATTGGTTTGACATATATATCTGTATCTTGGCCGGTGTACATGGGGCGGAACCCACATGCCGATAGTAATAGTGTTAATACAAGTATCTTTTTCATGGCACAACTTTTTAATCAGATAATTGTTTTCCTGTTGCTTTTTATGGTTATATTACCTAGACTTTTAATAAATCGCAAGGGGGAATGATGAATATTTTTATGATGATTTTGGTTGCGGTATTTATGGTTGGTTTTTATATGATAAGCAGCCCCAGTCAACGCGTCCCCGAACAGGAAACAGAATACGCAATCAGAATGTCTGATTTACGTTCTGTGGCTGAATGCGCTGTTGCCGCACATAATGCGAAAATTCGCGGCACAAGTTTCCAAGATATATGCATTGAACAAAATTCTGTGGCCAGCCAATCTGTATGTATGAATGCCAGTAAACGTATTACTGAATGTGCAATTGTTCGCGATCGCGCCCCAGAATACAGTTATATTATAACAACAACTGCCCCATTACAGGACGGTGATTATAACAATATGCTGGAAATTCTGGAAACAAATTTCCCAGATGCGGGAACATTTGGAATATTTCTGGATGGGAAAATAATGCTGGGGGGGATATCCGGGGCGGCAAATGTACCAGATGCAATTATTGATGAACTGGAATTACAAAACGGGCAAATTGTATATATGACCCAATATGAAATACCGACCACCACAAACGTTATCACCGCAACCACCGCAGCAAATGGCCAAGATGTCGTATGTCCGATTGGCACAATAAAAACATATCGGTTCAGCCGGTGGCAATGCATCCCATTTAACACACAAACAGACTGTGGCGGTGATATGATATGGGATTCTGAATTACAGACATGTGTGGCCGATGAAAATAAAAAGCCACTGTGCGCCGAACAGCAAACCGCCGTATTGGTTGACAGTGTGTGGGAATGTGTGAACCCATTCCCAGAAAAGGCATGCCCCAGCGGAATGATTGCGCGATTAAATTATTCAACACTGGAATGGGAATGCGTGGCAGATCCATCTGTTACGAATAATATAAAGAAGTGCGAAACCGTCACCATCAGTCCAACATTCGGCATCGTTGGGACAACCGCTGGGATTTCGTCGTCGTCATGCACAGACTGTGAACGCGCAATCATCAATCCAGACACGTGCGCAACAACGTGTGTACCCGATCCAACAAAGATAACGGACCCGCGATGCTATGGCGATACAGATGCATGTTCGGGTCCAAATCGTGCAATTTATTTCGGATTTCCAAACGCGTCATATGCCGCGAATGTCAGTGAAATAAACGGACTGCGCATCCCGATTGATTCCAGTCATTCGCAAAACAGAAAATTTAATTGCTTGGATTGCGGTGACGGGGAAATTGATTCTGAACAATCCGTACCGCCATATATTGCGATATGCAAGTAAAAAAAGAAACGCCCAATTGGGCGTTTTTTATTTGTCATACTGGTTAATTAAATGTTGCAAATTCACCAGTTCTGTTTTTATAGCATCACGTTCTTGGGCAAAGCGCTGTTTATCGCGGGCATAGTCCGCACATTGCGACGCATCATATACATTCGTATCCATACTGATATCACAATTTTCCAATTTATCGTCCAGTTCATCCACACGGTGCGCCAATTCATCGCGCCGCTTTAACAATTGCGACAGGCGCAATTTCGCATCACTGTAATTTCGTTGTTTCAGGGCATTGGTCAGAACAGAATCGGCGTGTGATACACGTGATAAATCTTGTTCCAATTCGTTTATATATTCTTGGGATTCTTTGATATCTGCACTGTCATTATGGTTACGCGCGGCAAGCGTTTTTGCCACATCCAGTTCTTGTTTTATATCGCTGATTACATTACCCAGTTTTACTGGTTTTATACTGTTTGCCATATATCCACCCCATTGTTACCAACAATTATACACTAAAACAGGCTGAATTCATATTACTAAAATAAAAATAGCGTTTTTATGGACAACTTTTTGACGCATTTTGTCAATATATAGTTATTGATTCGGTAAATAACACCTATATTTTGTGTTTTTATATAAAAAACGAATCATTTCCCATCACAAAAACAGGATTTTTTTGACACAAAAACAGATTTTGTGTACAGACATCATGAATCGCACCTGATTCAATACCGCAGAAATCCAGCATTTCAAAAAGTAAAGCGAAAAATAAAAAAATTTTTAATTTTTATATGTTGTTACAAAAGCCCATATACTATATATTGTTATCAAAACGGTAAAAAGACCACTATATGTTGTAATTTATGAGAATCGGAGTGTAAAAATGTCAGTACCAGGAAACGATAATAAAATTCAAGTGATTCCAACATTTAACACCAAACTGGTTGCGATTCAAAAACGCACGGGGGAAACAGTTCCATTTGATGCCAAAAAGATATTTGATGCGATAAGAAAAGCGGTCGCTGTCACCCATGAAATATCTGATGACCAGACGGCAACAATAACGCAAAATGCCATAAAAAAACTGGAACAACGATTTGCTGATAAAACGCCATCTGTGGAAAACGCACAAGAATCTGTGATTGAAGCCTTGATGGATGCCCATGCATACAAAACGGCAGAATCATACATTGTATATCGTCAAAAACGCACAGAAATTCGTGATTCGTACGTTGATGCGGTTGATGTCATAGAAGGCTATGTCGGCGGTTCAAATTGGCGTATCAAGGAAAACGCCAATATCGGTTATTCTATTGGTGGATTAATTTTAAGAACATCTGAACGGGTAACGGCGGAATATTGGTTGAACCTGTACCCACGCGAAGTTGCCGAAGCGCACAAAAACGCATCTATACACATTCATGATTTGGGGTGGCTGACCGGGTATTGCGCCGGGTGGTCACTGCGCGAATTGTTATACGAAGGTTTTAATGGTGTTCCCGGGTATTTACAATGTGCACCGGCCCGGCATATGGCAACCGCCATTTCACATATGGTTAATTTCTTGGGGACGCTGCAAAATGAATTTGCTGGTGCCCAGGCGTTTTCATCGGTTGATACATACTTGGCACCGTATGTCCGCGTTGATAACATGTCGTATGCCGATGTAAAGAACGCGATGCAAACGCTGGTATTCAATTGTGCAGTGCCATGTCGGTGGGGAACCCAGACGCCGTTTATCAATTTTACATTTGATTGGACATGTCCCGAAGATTTGAAATCACAACATCCATTTATTGGAAAGCAACAAATGGATTTTACATATGGTGATTTACAAACAGAAATGGATATGATTAACAAGGCATTTTTGGAAGTCATGTCCGAAGGTGACGCCATGGGTCGCCCGTTTACATTCCCAATTCCGACGTACAATATTACCAAAGATTTTCCATGGGAACATCCGAATGTAAAACCACTGTTTGATTTGGCGGCCAAATATGGTACACCGAATTTTCAAAACTTTTTGAATTCGGATTTGAATCCAACGGATGTTCGTTCAATGTGCTGTCGGTTACGTCTGGACGTGCGCGAGTTGTTAAAACGCGGTGGTGGATTATTTGGTTCGGCGGAAAAGACTGGATCAATCGGCGTTGTAACCATTAACTTGGCCAGACTGGGGTACATACATCGTGGTGACCGTGATGGTTTGTTCCGTGAATTAAAACGCTTGCTGGATTTGGCGCGCGATTCATTGGAAATCAAACGTCGCATAATTACCAAGAATATGGAACGCGGACTGTATCCGTTTACACGTCGTTATCTGGGGAATTGGAATCACCATTTTTCAACCATTGGTGTAAATGGCGCGAATGAAATGGTTCGCAACTTTACAAATGATAAAGAAAATATTGCGACACCGATGGGCAAAAAACTGGTGCTGGATTTAATGGACTTTATACGTGACAACCTGGTCACGTTCCAGGAACAGACGGGTAATTTGTATAATCTGGAAGCAACCCCCGCCGAAGGGTGTTCGTATCGCTTTGCAAAAACAGATGTTAAAAATTTCCCGGACATTATTACGGCGGGAACGCATGATGCGCCGTACTATACAAATTCAACGCAATTGCCGGTGAATTACACAGACGATCCGTTTGTCGCACTGGAACATCAAGAAGAACTGCAACGGAAATACACGGGTGGAACAATGTTGCACCTGTATATGGGTGAACCGGTATCCAGTGGCGAAGCCGCCCAGAAAATCGTGCGCACAATATTTGAAAATTACAAAATTCCGTACATGACGTTAACCCCAACGTTTTCAATATGTCCAAAACATGGATATATCCCGGGACGTCATGAATTCTGTCCGAAATGCGACGCAGAAATTGCCGCAAATCAAAATACAGAATCAGAACCAGTTTCACAATAAAACAAAAAAAACAGAAAGGGAGGAAAAGTATTATGTCAGCATCAGAAAACACACAAAGAACACCATGTGAAATCTTTTCGCGTTCTATGGGTTTTTACAGACCGGTATCTAATTTTAACATTGGAAAATATTCTGAATTCTGTGAACGCAAGACATTTACAGAATCTAATTGTCTGACAACTGGTCAACGTCACAGTGAACTGATGAAAAAGGCGGCATAATAAAAATGCATGAAATTCAGATTGGTGGTTTGGTTTCGTTCACAACAATTGATTATCCGGGAAAATTGGCCGCGGTGCTGTTTTTGACAGGTTGTCCATTGCGATGCGCGTATTGTTCAAACACCAATCTGATAAATGTTCGTGACGGCGAATATGACCCGGCAAAGGTTCTGGAATGGCTGGGGACGCGTGTCGGCAAACTGGAAGCCGTCGTTTTTTCTGGTGGCGAAGCGTTGATGCAGGGCGACGTCGTAATTGAATATATGCGACGTGTGCGCCAGTTGGGTTTCGCAATCGGATTACATACAAACGGCTTTTATCCAGACACACTGGCACGCGCGGCAGATACAGTTGATTGGATTGGAATGGATTACAAAACAACCAGAAATAAATATGCGGATTTAGTTGGGCAAAACATCGCACATGACCATATGATTCGCAGTCTGGCCGTGTGGCAATCAACCGGCAAGGATTACGAGGTTCGTATCACATGCGATCCGCGATTTGTTACAAAAATGGATTTAATGGAAATTGCAAATGACCTGCATTCACGGGGTGTCAAGAATTTTGCGGTTCAGAAATATATTCCTTATTACGAAGACGAAGCGAATACGACGACACCCGATCAACGGGCCCAGTTTTTTAATGATGATAATTTGCGCAACACAATAAACAAATTGTTTGATTCTGTCACTTGGCGTGAATAGTTTTTTTCAACACATAAACACGGATGCCCCCGCCGTGGGAGTGGCGGGGACACAGGGCGTGGAAACACGTAAAAAATAGTTTAATTTTGGTAATACGCGGCGGATGTGCATGTCCAACTGCCGGTGCTGTCACTGCTGGTTAATTGATTGGCGGGAATATAACATGATGTTATTCCGCCACTGCCGTCTTCGCTGGTTCCGGGACGGGGGCAAGAATAACACCCGTTGTTATAGTAGTTACCGGCACCACAACCTGCTTTGCATTCATAATATACACAAGTGGAATTTCCGATTTGATGTGATATGCGTCTGTAATCCGAATTACATGTGTCGCACGATGTGTATTTTAACCCGTTGTCACACACATACGATGTTTTTGCGCATGATCCGGCAGGTCCGACACCGTTGTTAACGGGTGTATCAAATGACGAGCACATACACCCCACCGGCGTCACCGGAATTGCATTGGCGCAAAATGGAAATAACATCATTGCTGAAAGCAAACCACCGTTTAGATTCGGCAAAAAACTGGATATAAAAAATGCAGAATTCTGGGATTTTTACAAAAATAAAAACCGCCATTATAAACGGTGGTTTAGATTAGGCATTAATTTATGCTTTTATTCTATATTTATCTGAATTTTATGTCAACAAAAATAAAACGCATAACTTTGTCGCGCATCATCTCAATCTGGCTTTGCGGCGATATATACCGTAACAATTGCACATTGATAAACAGACGAAAATAATTTACCCATTTATTACATTTTCAAAATCGTTTTCATTCCATATTGTGATGCCCAACTGTTCGGCCTTGGTTAATTTAGACCCCGCATCTGCCCCGGCCAAAACAATATCTGTTTTTGCCGATACACTGGATTGCACGCGTGCGCCCATGCGTTCCAGAATTTCACGCGCCGCGTCCCGTGTGTAATTGCCCAATGTACCCGTCAGCACCACCCGTTTCCCCGCCAGCGGCCCAGATGGGGCAACCACCACCGGACCAGACGCGCGGATTCTGATTTGTTCCAATAACTCGTCCAACACCGCGGTATTATGTTCATCGTTAAAAAATGATACTATTTCATCCGCCATTACATCACCAATGCCATCAATCTGCTTTAATTTCCACACCGGTGCCGTACGTAACGCATCCAATGTACCAAACGCGTGTGCCAATATCTTGGCGGTTACTTCACCAACATCTGGGATACCGATGGCAAACAAAAATCTGTGCAGTTCAATATCACGCGCATGTTCAATTGACGCGTTCAAATTTGAAACCGACTTTTCACCAAAACCATCCATGCGCTTGATTTCATCACCATGACGCGCAATCAGTGTAAATATATCTGCCGCATTTTTTATCCATCCATGCGATATGAACAGTTCCAATTGTTTGGTCCCCAGACCATCTATGTCAAAACCCTTGCGCGAAACAAAGTGTTCCAGTTCCCCAATACGCTGGGCCGGGCACCCCAATGTATTTACGCACCGACGGGCAACCTGGCCCGATTCTTGGATTACATTGCCGCCGCACACGGGACAGCGGTCCGGAAATACAAATGGGGCCGCGTTCGGATTATCTTCGGCAACACCGATAATCTGCGGAATCACATCACCCGCACGCTGAACAATAACCTTGTCCCCAACATTTAATCCCAAGCGTGCAATTTCGTCCGCATTATGCAGCGTCGCACGCGATACCAACACCCCACCAATGTTTATCGGTTCCAGTTCTGCGACCGGGGTCAATACACCTGTGCGTCCCACCTGGACCGTGATATCACGCAGTGTGGTTATCCCACGCGCCGCGGGAAATTTATATGCAACTTCCCATCGTGGGCTGTTGGCGCGCGCGCCCATGCGTTCTTGGGTATCAATATCATTTACCTTTAATACCAAACCATCAATATCAAACGGAATATCGGCACGTATCATCATTGTGTCGTTGTATGCACACTGAATTTCTGGCATCGTATGCGCATGGCGCGCCCAATGTCGCGTTGTTTTGAATCCCCATGATTCCAACCGATCAAAATATTCAGACTGGGTTTTCCATGTACGTACAGACAATTCACCATACGTATACGCAAACGCCGACAAATGCCGCGCCGCAGTTACCGCGGGGTTCAACTGGCGCAGTGACCCCGCCGCCGCATTGCGCGGATTGGCAAATACTTTATCCCCAGATTCTGATGCCGCCGCATTCAGTGCCAGAAAATCATCGCGCGACATGTATACTTCCCCACGTACCTCTATGACATCAGGATAATCACCATGTAACTGTTGCGGAATATCAGAAATTGTCTTTAAGTTTTCCGTAATATCTTCGCCGGCAACACCACTGCCCCGCGTCAATCCACGGACCAGACGCCCATGTTCATATCGCGCAGAATATGATACACCGTCAACCTTTAATTCAATAAATATATCTTTGGACGACAATTTGTTAAACCAATCGGCAACATCGGATTCATTAAAAACATCAGAAATAGACAACATTGGCACACGATGCGGATATGACTTGAACTTGTCAGATACCGCCGCGCCGACACGCGTTGATGCGCCATCTGTCGCCAATTCAGGATACTGCACCTCTATTTCCAATGCGCGTTTTTTGGCCGCATCGTATGTCGCATCATCAACCAACGGTGCGTCATTTTGATGGTACGCAATGTCCCATGCACTAAGTTTTTTCATTAAATCGGCATGTTCTGCCAAGATTAGTAAATCAGGTGTCTCGCTCATGCCGCAATTATAAAAAATTCGGGCACCGAATACAACGGAAATATCACCGCCCATGTGCACGACGTTCTGGGGGAAAATAGTCCGCAAAATCACGCCAACTGGTGTTTGTCGCATTCATAATTTTTGCCAAACTGCCGACCGACATCCAATGTTGTTTTCCATCAGGACTGATGCGTTTGCATTTGTTCAACGCGGTTATATCCATACCACTGATTTGCGCCAAACGCGAACAAGATATATGATGCGCAGCCGCCAGGTTATCTATTGCACGCCAAAACATAGCATTGGTTAACATTATTACCCCCCTATCCCGTTATTTTATTGATTTTTTAGGACTGTATTCTAATTATGATTGAATATTTTCAAAAAATCAATTATTTTTTATCAGAAAATATTCATAAAAAATCCCGCCAAACGGCGGGACGTTTTTATCTGTAAATGATATTTTACTGATTGTTTTGTTCGTCCAATCCGCGTAACAAAACGTCTTTCAAATCATTTGGTATCATCCCAGTCGTGGAATATCCACAATCAACATGATGCACTTCGCCAGTGACCGCACTGGACAAATCACTGAACAAATACACGGCCGCCCCAGATACATCATCCAATGTCATATTGCGACGCAGTGGGGTCTGTTCGGCATTCAGACGCAGCATGGATTTCATGCCGCCAACACCAGATGATGCCAACGTCATAATCGGACCCGCACTGATTGCGTTAATGCGGATTTTATCACGTCCCAAATCTGATGCCAGATAACGAACACTGCTGTCCAGGGCGGATTTCGCCACACCCATAACATTATAGTTCGGCACAGACTTTTCCCCGCCATAGTATGTTAATGTCACAATACTGCCCCCGTCGGTCATCAGTTTTGATGCACGACGCGTCAAATCAACCAACGAATATACCGAAACATCCATCGTGTTTTTAAAATTCGCACGCGTTGTGTCGGCATAACGACCGGTCAGTTCATTCTTGTCTGAAAATGCAATCGCATGCAGCATGCCGTCTAAATGCCCCCATTCCCGTTCAATATTCGCAAACAAAGAATCCATTTGTTCGTCATTTTGAACGTTGCATTCCTGGACAAATTTTGCCCCGATTGATTCTGCCAGTGGACGTACGCGTTTTTCCAAATTTGGCATCGCATACGGCATGGCGATTTCAGCACCTTCGTCATGGGCACGCTTTGCAATTGCCCACGCCATAGACCAATCATTTGCAACACCAGTAATTAAAATCTTTTTTCCTTTTAATAACATTTTGCTTCCTCTATGTTTTTTATTGGACGGGTAAAAATATAGCACTAAAAAAGTAAAATCGCAACGGATAAAAAAAGTACTTGAAATCGGATAAAAAAGGTTATATGATATGCGGGCTGTTCGGGCATAGTTCAGTCGGTAGAACAACGGACTGTTAATCCGTATGTCACTGGTTCGAGTCCAGTTGCCCGAGCCAAGATTTACCGCAGATTTCTGCGGTTTTTTGTTTGTTTTGCGATTCAAAAAATGTGTTAAATTTACGCATCTAAATTGGTCTAAATAGGTCTAGTTTTGCCCCTAGGTTACATATTCTTACACAGACATTTGCCGCCCAGACTGCAAATTTGTGGTCAGTAATTTACTGCTGAAATCTGTCCTGATTTCACAATAGATGTCTGCGTGATTCAATCTTGTTCAAGGCATCCATTGGTGTTAAAATTTAACATTTATCCGGGTCTGTCGTTGACTTGTAAATCTTTTCATTGTAGGATTTTCAAAAAGGGGTTGTGATGTTATATGGTGCGCTTGTCGGTGATATTGTTGGTTCAAAATACGAATTCAACAACATCAAGACCAAGGATTTTCAGCTGTTTGCCCATGACTGTAATTTTACAGATGATTCTGTTATGACCCTTGCTGTGGCCCAAGCGATTATGGTCAGTCGCAAGGACGGCACAGATTTGGCATCTGCGACTATTAAAGCCATGAAAGCCCTCGGCAATGTTTACCCATGGGGCTATGGGTACATGTTCAAGTGTTGGTTGGCGGCCAGGGATCCGCAGCCGTATAACAGCTGGGGCAACGGTTCTGCCATGCGTGTCAGTGCCGTTGGCTGGGTCGGACAAACACTTGATGAAGTTAAACGCATGTCTTATGCAGTGACCGCTATCACCCATAATCACCCCGAAGGGATAAAAGGCGCAGAAGCAACCGCAGTGGCGGTGTTCTTGGCCCGCACTGGTCACAGCAAGGATGAAATCCGTCAGTATATCTGTGATAATTATTATCAAATTGATTTTACTTTGGATGAAATTCGGGATAGTTATCAGTTTAACGAATCCTGCCAGGGAACTGTTCCGCAGGCTCTGCAAGCATTCTTTGAATCCACATCATTTGAAGATGCCATACGTAATGCCATATCAATTGGCGGCGACAGCGACACACTTGGTGCAATTACAGGTGCTGTTGCTGAGGCTTATTATGGGGTGCCAGAGAAGATAAAAAGTTTGGCCAACTCATATCTACCTGCCGATCTTCGTGGCATTGTGGACGAGTTTAACCACGAATTCAAGAAGACTGGTATTTATGTTGACTTGGTGGATATTACAAAACTGGCGGTGGATGCCATTGTGAATGCTGCCAACGAAACCCTGTTGGGTGGCGGTGGTGTTGATTATGCAATTCACAAAGCCGCAGGTCCTGAACTGCTGGCAGAATGCAGAACTTTGAACGGTTGCCAAACCGGTCATTCCAAAATTACCAAGGGGTATAACCTGCCTGCTAAATATGTTATTCATACTGTCGGTCCGGTATATGATTATTATATGCCGGACGAAGCAGCAGAATTATTGCACAGTTGTTATACATCCGCTTTAGATCTGGCGAAAGAATACGGATGTCGCACAATTGCTTTTCCGGCGATATCGTGTGGCGCATACAGATTCCCATACCAAGATGCCGTTCGGATTGCCGTTCAAGCCGTTCGTTCATATCCTGATTTAGACAGGCATTTTGATAGTATCGTTTTTGCGGTGTTTTCTGAAAACCTGTATAACCTGTACAAGGACGAATTACTATAACACTGATACCATAAGGATAAAAAATGCCATTACCTAAAAAAACGAAAGAAGAAATGCAAGAATTTCATGACCGGGCGGAAGAACGCCGAACCCATCAACGTGCTGTATATGTAGCTGAATGCTTTAAAAACATGTTCGAGATTTGTCGAACCCGTTGCGCTAATTGTGGTGACCTTTATGGTGCTGGGTGCATGGGATGTACATTTGGTGCTGGTGTTGGCATATTGGAATTGTTGTTTGAAAAATTTAGTAAAATAGCCCCTGAAGCGGCCAACGAAGTTATGCCTGCGGGTCATGGCAATCGTGATTCTGACTTTCGTCATCCATTATTTGCAAAAGATGACTTTACAACGTTCACAACAAACCTGGCATTAAGCGCAGCCGCAACGGAAATATACTTGTTTCTAAAAGACCATGGAGAAGATTGGGGTGATGATTATGAGTTTAATGCTTATTTCAAACCGTTTATGACAGAATATTTTGAAAAACACAAAAGGTAGTAATTCTAGTTTGCTCGAATTCAAAGAAAGTGAGTGAGACATGTCAGAAAGTGGTTCGATCATAGAAATTACGTCTGCTGCTATTAAGTTGGCAAAAAAAACTATGCACTATCGGATTGCTACTCGTGGGATAGTTTTCTTGGACCCGATTAGCCAATATGAAGTCCTTATCAGTGTTTACTATCCAAATTCACAAATGTCAATAGGTGCCAGAGTTCCTGCTATGGTTCAGGGCCAAGGCCGAATTGTCATCCCTTATAGTGATTTTTGGCGCATTATTGCCCATATTGATGCCATGACATTGCACATGGAAGGCAAGTTCCTTATAGTGCAATGCAAAGGAACCTCTGCAAAAATTCCATTTTATATCCGCAAGAATTATCTGAAGTATCGTGAAGCCCAAACAATTGACCTGTAATACTGGCAACTTTATTGTTTCAGGGTTTCAAGCACAACATCCAACAACTTTACCATTGCCATGGTGTCCTGTCCGCAGTATTCGTGTAGGTTCTGCATCATCATGGCGGTTTGTTCTGGGGTCTGTTTGCCTTTCATAAAATCCATAAACTGTTCGCTGGCCTCAGTCCCATTATGTATGCCCATATTTGCATAGGACATTTCCGGAACAAATGCCGGCAACGTTTGTTTAATCGATGCACTGCCATTCTGGCAAGGACGATACATACCACGATTGCGGAATGGTATTAACAAATCCAGCATGCGGTCATTTATTGCCAATAACTGTTCTGCGTATTCCGGGAATGCCTGGGCCATTTCGGTATTTCTGCCTTGCTCGAATGCTTGGTTATATACGATTACTGACCCGGTGTCGCCGATGGTTTCAATCAGTTTCTGAATAAGTCTTGGTCTGGGGTCTGTGCCGGCAGTGTCGTGCAGATACTCATAGTGTTCTAATCCTGCACCCGGGCTGCGTTGTACATGCAGCGAAAACTGGAAGCATATCTGTTGGTATGGCTTAGAATTGTCGAACATAGGGATCGCCGACATGATGGATTCATAGTCCAAGAAATACAATGGCCATTTCAATTGGTCTGTAAATTCACGCAGCACATCCGTATTGATTGTTTCTGTGTCGTTCAGGAATGCCTCTATATCCCCGGCATGCATTTGCTTGTCACGCAGGTCTGCCGGCACGTTTGCCAGGTTGGCACCGTATGCGGCATATATTTCATCAGCCAGCGCACCCTTGAACGCATCAAATACCGAATACGATGGGATATTGCGCCAACAATGGCACTTGTATCCGCACTCATAGAATTTGTTGCACTTGGTCTTTGCGATGGCAATTCCCAGTTCTGGCCCATTCAGAACAGTCCTGATGCGTGCGATTTCGGTTGCAACTATGTTTTCGTCCTGCAGGTCCGCCGTTACATCGTGTTCCACAAACAGTTCTTGTATGTCCAGGTCGCCATGCCGCACGTATTCTGGGTTCAATGTCAGAATTTTGCAATTTCGTATGTTGATGCCGCACTGCGTAAACACGTACCGCTGAAACGACACGTCCAGGTAGTGGTAATCGTGTGGCTTTGTTGTTGATTTGACCTCTATTATGTCCCATGTGCCATCGTTGTTATTCTGCAAAATATCAACCGCACAGTATTCGCCGGCTTTGGTTCCCAGTGTTGCCTCGTATATATAGGGTGCATTTGCATTGATTGCCCGAATTGTTTGTGTGTGTGCTGCTTGTTCCCATGGCATAGCATCTATACGAATGCCTCCAGGGTATCTGGAACATGCCAGTTCGCCAACTGCAGTACCTTGTTCCAAAACCGCTGTGTTCAATTCCTGTTGCAAGTCCTTGCGAAATTTCTTGAACCATATTGCATTGGGACATTTAACCCCCAATACATAATCCGATTTTGAAATCTTAAACATTTTACCTAAGCCCCAACTCTTTCAATTTCTGTATTACCAGCCCACGTGTTTTGCCATCAAAGCGGTCTTTCATTTCCCCTGGTGGCATGCCCATTTTTGCAAATTTCTTTAATCTTTGAATGTCCTCATATGTCCATTCTGTATTTATCTTCGAAAGTTCTTTTTGGGGTTTGGCTGGTTCTTCAACAGGTGTTTGCTCTATTGCTGGCACAATTTTGCTGAGATTTACTGTTGAAGTTGTTCTGCTGGGTTGACTATAGTCACCCAAGAATGACCTCAATGTTCTTGCACGAGTTGGATGTTTCAGCTTGTTTAATGCCTTTTGCTCTATCTGTCGGACTCGTTCTCTGGTAACGCCAAGGTATTCGCCAACTTCTTCTAATGTTTTTATTCTATCGCTTTCCAGGCCATATCGTAACTGTAATACAATTGCCTCTTTTGGGTCCAGTTCTGCCAACAATTGACGTACGATTATGCCCAGTTCTCGTTTTGAAAACTTTTCAAATGGGGATTCTGTGTCTTCGTCTGCCAGGTCATATATGTTGTTTTCATATTCAGTACACAGGTTCAAATACTCTGTTGCGGCCTCTAAAGTGCAGTTTAATTTGGCAACGATTTCATCTTTCAGGGTTTCACAATCAACCTTTTTTCCGCACATGCATTCTTGGCATTGGTGGTTTTGTACCAGATCGTATATTTTAAATATGTTGTCTTTCACGTGTGCCGGTATGCAAAACATTGTATGCTGAGGTAAATCCCCGAAACGTGTTATGTATCCAACAATCGGTCTTGTCACGTAGGCTGGGAATGACTTTAATTCGGTATGGTCAAACGTTTCTATTGCATACAGCAACCCAGCGCACCCATCTTGCACCGCATCATAAAACGACATATCAAACTTTCTGTAATAGTACCATGCCGTTCGCAAAACTATGCGAAGGTACATTTCGAACATTCTTTCATATGCCCACCGATTGCCACTTTTGACTTGCGGTATCAGTTGTTGCCATTCGTTTCTTTGTGGTGCTTTAATCTTTTTAACTTTCTTTATGAATTTCTTCAAATCAGGGAATTCTTCTACTATCCATTTATAAATTATATCGTAGTCGACTTTACTTGCATCATATTCTTCGCCTTGTGCTTTTACTGGTGCCTCTTGTATAATTACTCCCAGATCCAGCAATCTTTCTGTCAATCTTGATACATCTGAAAAGGATTCCGTAGAGTCTATGATTTCGTTTTCGGTTACATAGCCACGTTCTTTATATAAGCAATAGAAATTGTAGACCTGTCGTTCAAACGGCGACATGTCTTCTATATTCGTGTGTTGTGCCTCGTATGGTGCATTTATGCGAACGGCTACTGGTTGTTCTTCTGGTTCCGTTTCCACCAATTCTTCGGGGACATACATGTCATTAGAAATGATTGGTTCTTCAACCGGGGGTTCTTCTATAACCTCTGGCATTTCTAATTGTTCGGCTGGTTCGACAGTTTTGGGTTTCCTTACCCTTGGCAGCACTGATGTTTTTGGTTTGGGTTGTCCAGGCATTTCGTTAGTCCAGCCCATACGAATAAGTTTTCCGATGACAGCACTTTTGGTAAAGCCCAGTCGATTGCCAATTTCGGAAGCAGACAAGCCCTTGTTACACAAGGACCGTAGTCGTTTTAGTAAATTGCTATCCCACTGTGCCGCCATCGTTTGTTTCTATATCCCTTGGCACTATCCTCTGGCAAATTCACACAGTTCGAAGATTTCTTTTGATAGATCGCCATACTTCTCGTTGAAATCAGTGACCAGGTCATACAGGTTGTTTGTATAATCCTCAACCTGTGTTGAGTTCTGGCACAGTTTTTCATACAGATAGTCTACACCACCACGCACGTACTCTTCAAATCGTTCAAAGTCTTGCTTGTTCTTTTCGTCATCGCCATAGTGTCTAAAGGCCTTATCAATGCGTGCTTTCTGGTCTGGTTCATAATCCTTGTCCAGCATCATTATCAATCTGTAATTAAACAGCAGATCAGCTTTATACTGAATCATTATTGCAGCCAAAATATTTGTGGTTGTTTGTGATGACTTATCCAAAGGCGCACGTCTGCCTTGTAGGAAACCAACAATTGGAGCCATTAGATAGACATCCATGTTGCGTTCAAACAGTTTGTGGTCTTTATCAAACTTGTTTTCCACCAGTTGCTTTACTTTTTCGGCATGGGTACCCTTAAAAGAATAGTCTTTTTCAAATAGCATCGGTTACTCTCCTTGTAATAAGTCGGTTCTTGTCTTAGAAACCATATCCAATTTGTATCTTGCGCCTATCTTTGGTCCCAAATACTGTCTGGCATAGTTACCGTCCGTATCTTTAATGAATATGATGACCTGTTCAGCAATCTGTGGAAGGACTTCGCAAACGGTCTGAATTCTTTCCATATCAAATGCAGACAACGGTGCATCCATCACTAACGGATATGGTTCCGATGTGGATGTTCCACCCTCTGCTTGGCTGTTCTCTCTTGCCATCTTGATCACACCTGCAATAAACGCCAAAATTATCGCAACACTTTGACCTGTTGATGTTTGCAATTCAGGTGTTACTTTGATGTTGTATTTTTCGTCCAAGGCCAGCGAGAAACCTCCGTTGTAGATTTCTTGGAATATCTTGTCAATAGACACTGCAAGCTTTTCACGAGTCTGGGTTTCTTTTTCGTCATATTCTTGCTTCAATATTTCGTACACGTATTCTGCATACGATTTGTACTTGTCTATTTCCGCATTCTTCACATTGCCGGCTGACAGTTCATGCAAACGTTGTTCGTTATTGTTCTTCAGGCTTATTTTTTCGCCTTTTTCTTGGTTCAGCTTGTCTCTATCCTCAGACAAGGAACTCAGGTTTCTTT
The DNA here is from genome assembly GCA_944392535.1 of uncultured Alphaproteobacteria bacterium. Lineage (GTDB taxonomy): Bacteria > Pseudomonadota > Alphaproteobacteria > Rs-D84 > Rs-D84 > Enterousia. Next base: position 154,651 of record CALXWY010000002.1, read on the forward strand.
TATATCTTGCACGTTCTGTCTCTAATGATGACACGTCTTCGATACCATCTAGTTTTTCGCTGATGTCTTTGAGTTCTTCTTCATAATCGCTTCTTGTGTTCTCGTAATCACGCAAGAATTTGTATTTGTCATCAAATTCATCTTTGAAAATTTCGACACTGCGTGTTTTTTCTTCGCATGCTGTCGCAAATTCTCTGATCAGGCTACCCAACGATTTCGGTGGAATTGAATCCAGCAATTTATACAGGGCATCATAGTGTTCTTCGCCAGCCTCCAGATGTTCGCCACATATGCACTTTTTTCTGTTGAACAAGAAATTGATTGTTGATGCTGTTACATCCGGAATTCCAGTGTCTAGTTTGTCCACTTGTTTCAGTGCCATCAACGAGTCGTACATCAACTGAGTTGAGAAGTACTTAGGTCCAAAAGAATTAAAACTTTTTACGAAACGGCCGATTTTATCTTTGCGGTCAATTTCCAATGCCTTTAATTTCTTTTCCAATTCTTCACGTCTTGAACTTAGTTCCTTGCTTGACGCATTTTTGGCAATACGCATATCCAAATCTTGGATCTTGTCGTTGGCTGTCTCGTATGACGCATCAATATTGGCCAACAGTCCATTGATTTCTTCAATGCGGTCCGACAGCTCGCCAATTTGCTGGCTCAACGCTGTCATTTCACTATCTGCATTACCATTATAACTTTCTATATAACTGCCAATTACTGACGAACGACCTTTACCCAAATGTTCCAACGCCTCGTCATAGGCTTTTAATCCTAACAATCTTTTTACGGCTTCGGCAATGTCACGACTTCTGTTATGGTCGTTAATTTCTTTACTCATTGCCTCAATATGTTCACCGTCAAAGAAGAAATAACTGGACAATTCTTCTGGCAATATTTCTTTCATCTTCAGATCGGGCAGTTGTTCTGATGTCGTGTTCCCACTGGCATCTTTGCAGGTAATTGTAAAATCTGCTGATTGTGCTGCCGGAACGACTTGTCCGTTGGTGTCCTTTTTATATTTCATTCTTCTTTTGACAGTATATTCTCTGTCGTGGTGGACCAATTCTACAGCAACCTCAACATATTCCTGATCGCCGGGGAACATCTTGTCTTGCAGTTCCTGGGACAGCAACACGCCGTTCAATATACTTTTGCCATAAAAGCACCAGCTAAATGCCTGAGCAAATGTCGTTTTACCAGCACCGTTCTTACCCATAATGATGGTCACGTTCTTCTGCTTGTCTGGTGAAAAATCAATTCTCTGTTCCCCATTAAACTGACGAAAGTCTTTTAATTTAAGTGATTTTAATAGCATACTTGTACTCCCATCTTTACGAATTCGCAGTCGTGCGCTTTGCAGGCGAGTACGACTTTACTTCTTCCTGTATAATATCTTGAATGGTCTTAACCATTTCACGAGCCGACTTGTTCTTCTGTTTTATGTTCAGATTTTCCTTAACCAGGATCTTTTGCAAAATCCGCTTGGCTACATCTGGATTCACGTCTTTGTGTTCCACCATTATAAGTACTCCTCTTCTGGTTTAATGATATAATCTTTGATTGAATACGCATCCTTGATTTGGTCGATGACTTTATAGGCATCTGGCATGTTTATAGCCAGGTTTGCGAAGTCTTCTGCACGTTTCAATTCTCTTTTAATCAATGGCAGATCCTTTTGAATCTGATCCAGCGATAAGTGCGAAATGTTATCCAGTGGTCTTGGCAACGTTATGAAATCGTATATTTCTGCGTATTCTTTTGTCTTTTTTGTTATCGGGTCTGTGTATGTGCGCAACACACGTCCACGTCTCTGAATGTATTCTTTCGGGTTTGTTGTGCTGGCCAATATAAAGGCTGTTTTAATTGCCGGAATGTTCACACCCTCATCTAAACACTTGATAGCAACCAGTACCTGAATGTCCCCAGATGCAAAATCTTTCTTTAGCTGAGCTCTTTCTTCCATTGTTTCTTCAGACGTAAAGCGAGATGCGACCATGTTCAATTTATTACCCAAAAGTTTGGAAACAGCGATGATCTGTCTGACATCGTTTTCTTCGGTGTCCGACTGTTCTTTGGTTATGTCCATCACATTTGTAGAACCACAATAGACCAAAATATGTTTGTCGTCTTTATATGCCTCTATTTCATGTGCCAACTTTGGCAGCTTGTCCTGCGCCCCTGCAATAATTCTGGAACGCTTCAGAGCCAATCGCTTTCCACGTTCGCTTAGTGTATGTTTCCCATCCTTGCCAATTATCATGCATTTGGAGATTTGTTGTGTTAATTGCAAGTACTCGTCATGTTCTTCTTGGTTCAAGTACGTCAGAATTGGGTGATAATTATACTTGGTAAGCACTCCGTTTTCGATTGCTTCCTGCAAGGTATATTCAATGCACTTATCCCCAAAGAAATCGAACAATTTCTTTGTGCCGTCTTTATCATGATGTCTGTCAATTGTTGCAGACAGTGCCAATCTGTATTTGTAGGAATTGTTCAGCAATTCCAGGAATTTCGGTGCGCCTGCGTTATGTGCTTCGTCCACAACCAGCAAGGTGTCGGATTTTATCTTTTGAATCAACAGCTGTACTTTGTCTGAAACGAACGTTGCGTTTGTACAAATGAACAAAAAGAAATCTTTGCCGGTTGCACCAATTTTCTGGTCACGAACCGCATTTTCCAATCTTTTATGCCAATCTTTTTGTGCAGAAGCACTGTACCCAATGATTGGTTTGATGTTAAACGCCTTGATATCATCCACCCACTGTTCCACCAAGTGTTGATATGGCACGACAACTATTACTGCCAGCTTGTTTTCTTTTATTTCTGACAATGTGGTTATTGCCTCTAATGCGGTCAAAGTTTTCCCTGTGCCAGTTGCCATGTCAAAGATGCCACGATAGCCTGCCTCCGCCCATTTGCCGATTGCAGTTGTTTGATATTCTCTGGCTTGGAACCAGCTGGGTCGCTGTGGGTAATGGTTAAGAATTTCCACCCCTGGTCGTTCTGTTTTGCTGGGTTCAGGCTCGGCGGGCGGCAACATTGCAGGTTTGTCCCAATCGGGTGTATATCTGCGATATTTTTCAACAATTTCTTGCTTCAATTGCGGAAATTCGATGATCTTTATACCCTTTGCACTGTCTGACCAAATGGCATCAAATGCCTTTCGCTTATCTTCGACCCTGGTTTCGTCTTGTGAACGCCAGGAACAATATACATCAATAGCCTCATAATTCAGTGCAAGGCCGGTGGTTGTTTCGTTCATTGAACCAGAAAAAGCAACCGTATTTCCCTCTGAGTCACTGATCAACCCCAGTTTTTCATGATACATACCAATTTGATTGTCTTTTTCAGTAAGGGCAATTTTGATATCCAGAACACCATCGGCAATTAAATTTGCCAACAGGTTCAAGTGTTCCTTTTCAAATTCAGTTACCGGTTCCTGCAGTTCCTTTTCAATTGCTGCTGCAACGATTTCCTCTCGTTTTTTATACCCGCTTTTCATTGCCGCCATGTCTTCATCTGACAAACGAGGCGAAGCAACCAGGCGGATTTTCCCGCCGTTGTTGCGCAGTCCGGCTATTCCGGACATTATTTGAGCCAAAATTGTGGAAGAAAAAAAGCCTACTGCACGATCGTATGATACTGCATGTGAAAGCAACGGGATGTAGAAATCTCGGGCAATTTTATCTACGAGAGAACGATACTCTCTTTTTACTGTTACATCTTGTAGGCTCATTCATTTGCTTTTTGTTGTTACAGCAGGGATATATACCACAAAATCGCCGAAAAATCAAGTTATTTACCGCAAGCTAGGCATACTTTGGATTTGCCGTATAGGTCGTCCAAGTCCACCTCGTCATCGTCTGGACGCAGTGGGTTTACCTGTCTCTGCTTTTTTGCTTTTTCAAGACGCTTTTCATAGTCTGCTTTAATCTGTGCTACACGTTCTGGCTTGGATAATTCCTCTAAGGATTCTCTTTCGGACCATGTGAACGGTGAACCGCATTTTTCGGCGGTCTTTTCGTATTTTTTTGCTTCCTCAAATGCCTCTGGGTGTCTTTCCATCAGGTGGACCCATTCGATCTTTCTCTGGAAGAAGCAGAATGTGCATCCACTGCGTGACCGCCATTTGTAATAATCTGGCAAGCCCAGACCGGAATAATTCAGAATGTCAACGACCCCGCTTTTGTCGATACCTTCTTCTCTAAACGGCATTTTGATGATCAAGTTGTCTTGACGGGATTGATAACCCTCACGATATTCTTCATCCGAACGTATTGCAACATAGGAATATACTGTGTACCCATCTTTCAAGAATTTGTTAACCCAGCTTTCAAAGGGTTTTAGTTTCATGCAAATCGTACACCATCTTGCCTGTGCTGACGGCAAATAGTTGTTATGCTGCATCAGCCAGAAATCAAAGTCTCTTTCTGGGTTCAAGCGCAATATCGGTTTGCCCAGGTATCCCTCTAGTTTACTCAGGAAGCTGTATACCTCTGGTAATTCCTTGCCGGTGTCAGTAAAGAAATAGTCAATGTCTATTTCCGGGTGGTTGTCTCGCATGTATACTGCCAGCGCAGCACTATCTTTTCCCCCCGATATCCCCAATACGTGTTTTACTTTCTTTTCTTCGGCCATTATTTCAACCCTTGTTGTTTTTTCAATAATTCTATGCTGATCTGTGACAGTGCTGTCAGAATCAGTGAATTGTCCTTTTCGTCATGCAGAATCTTTTCCAGCTTGGTTTTCAGTGCCGACACTTCTTTGGTTTTTGATGTCAGCAAGTCAAAGTCCCCAGATATTACCTCGGCACTGCCGCCAATGCCGGCGATGAATGCGATTGCTTGTCTGGATGCTGGTCTGCCTTTTACTTTTGCGTACAATTCTGCTTTTTTAAACTCTGTACACAAACGCAGGATTTCTTTTTTAGCATTTTCTATATCCAGGTCAATCCACTCTGTCTGTGGTTTGTTTGTTGCCAGACTGATGATTCCTGCGATATCGGCTGCCGATGAGTCAAATGTTGATAATCTGGCAGCGAATGCTTCAATTCCGAAGTTTCCGGACACGCCTTTGACGTTTTTGGCTCTTTCACGCAGTTGTTCCAGATAGAACGGTGTTGCCAACGGAATGTCCAGTTCGCTGGTCATCAAAATCCCGATTGCTTGCAGCATCGTTGGATAGACCTCTGACAGTTCAACCAACGCAGCTTTCACACCCTCGTATATGTTGTTAGAATTGAATATCTTTGGCAGATCTTCAAACAACAGGCGATTTGGGTCATTGGCTGACTTGATTATTTCTCGCATGCGAACCGTCTGATTTGTCAGTGTCTTGGTTTTCAATACCCAAGGGTGCAGATTACGCACGAACGACACCAGTTTTCTTGCAACATCTAACGGTTCTGTCAGTTGTTCTGTTGTCCCTGTGTCTTGTAACGCTTTCACAACGGACATGATTATGTTGTTTGAAACATCATCCGCCTTTACAAACTTTAGCGATATTCTCTTTGGGTCCTTTACCAGATAATCGACAAACAGGTCGTCAATCTTTGGTGTGTACATGCCGTCTCTGTATACTGCAATATCCTTTGTCTTGGTCATTATGTATGCCAACAGCAATATTGTATGCAGACCGGCCTTTATTCCGTATGGTTCGGCTTTCCACATAGCATACACGTCTGCAGCTGTCTTTGAAAACGATGTTTTTAAGAACTCATCAGTTCCTTTCCACAATCCGTACAGATCTGTGTCTTTCTTTGGCAAGGAATATGCACCGCCATTGCCTTTGTTTACGTACAGTGCGGTGTCTTGCAACAGAATCTTTAACAGTCCGGCCTCGGTACAGAATCCGGTAATACCCAGGTCCTTTTCGCCATTGTTTGTTACCATCAGGCGCAGCAGCTTGTTCATTGCCATGTTTGCACTGGCGGATGGCTTGTTCTTGTTTACCAGTTCACTTTTGATCTTTGGTGAATATTTGTACTTTTCCTCGCAAACATCCGATGCGATTGATGACAGCTTGCTGGTTGGCACGTTTTCATATCTATTGCCTTGGTTGGACCAATCTGCGCCCTGAATCACATCGTCCAGTCTTATGCCTAGCATGTCCGAAACAGCATTCAATCTATCTTCTACGATTTTCTGTGCGATGGTGTCGCCAACGAAGCCAGGTAATGTGCTTTTCTGGATCCATTCCAAAGCCAGCAATTCACGCAGATGTTCGTTTATCAGCCTTGCGTTTTTTGCCACACTGAAGAAGACAGGCAGGTCATACTTGTCTTTGCTTTTCAGTATTGTTTCACACTGTTTTTCTTCTGTGGTGCCATTCGGCAGCAAGATGCAGAACAGTCCAACCGCATTTGTGCTTTTGCAGGCTGTTTCTATCGTTTGTTTATAGTCTGAAACCGATGTCAATATCACGTCAAACCAGCGCATTGCGCCATATTCGTGGTAGTATCTTTTTGCAATTACCGGCTTGAACGATACGATTTCTGCCAACTTTGAAGTTTCTAGTCCGGCAACGTGTTTGAAGGCTTCCCGGAATGCTGCATCAATATCAAAGTCGCTGCCCTCGAATACTGAATATGCACCTTTGTGTGTCTTAAATAGTATCACAGATGCTTTTTCAAGGTCCTTGATTATTGTGTTCAGTTGTTTCGTGTTCGGGAACAAGTATTGCAACAGTTCTTTTGAGGCAACCAATCCTGATGAACCGCTGAATATGTCAATCATGGCAATGCTTTTAAGAACCTCAAGGTGTTGTTCTGTAAAGTCCCGGGCGGCTATCTTTTGGATTGCCTCCATAGCAATGTGCCATATTTTTGAATCTGACGATGTTACTATCAGTGATTCAAGGTTTGTCTTTATGTAATCAAACAGGTTCGACAATGTGTACATCGTATCCTTGGAATACGGTGTATTGTTTATAAAGTCCCTAAATGCGTATGGTTCCGCACTGGACAGGAACGAGAATATGCTGCGTTGATTCTGTCCGAATTTCTTTCTTGATAATTGTCCTAACAAGCAGACAACTACGGGGTTAATCGGCCAGCATCTGCACAATACCTCGACCAAATCGTCTTTTGAAATTATGTGCTTGTTTTTGGCTATAGTGTCGGCAACCTGTTGTGCAATGGGTTTAATCTTTGACAGGTCCGGTGCCTTGGTGTTAATTGCACGACCAATCAGTTCTAACTGTTCCTCGCCGGCGGTGTTGATTGGCACGTCAATAAAGCGACCTTGAATCTTACTCCATTCATCCCTGATGGTATGCGGTAGTGATCTTGCATAATCTACGAATGATTGATGCAAAATTCCTATCAGTATGATTTTGCCATGACTGCGTGATACGAATTCTGCTAACTGCTGGAAGAAATACACCTCGCCAATGCCTTTGGCTTGTGCCTCAAGGCATTTGCCCATTTCGTCCATTATTATCAACAAGCCGTCATTTTGGCTTGCCAGTTTTTCCAGGCCGTCAAACAAATCCTTTGACTTGGTATTTAACTGCTTTTTTAATTCTGCTTCTATAAGTTTCTTTGGGTCCTGGACATCGCCAACGACAGGCAATACCGCCCAACCGGATTTGTATCTTATGTTCTTAAAGAACGCATCCGCTTCTTCTTGGCCAATTATCTTAATTCCGATTTCGTGCAGCTTCTTGTTTTCGCTTAACAGTGACGACAGCAACAAGGCTAAACTTGATTTGCCGGATCCATATGGTCCTGTCCACGTAAAGGCCGCTTGTGATGTTTCACCAACATTTTCCGCCAGCCCACGCAATGCTGTTCGGAACGAATTCGGACATACGAATCCTTTCAGAATCCCCTCGTTATTCATGTCCTTTTCAATGTTAATTGAACGACAGAATGTGGAATTTATTTTTATGATGTCTGAAAATGTTTGGCTCATTTATAATTCCTTTTGAAGTATTCGTACGCTTTGTCTTCAAAGTCTATGTTCTTTGTAAGTATTATTTCTTTTAAACCGGCTGTTTCTGAATATTCAAACAGGCCGTTTGTCGCCTTTGCTATGTCCTGCATGTATCCGGCCACAGCATCTTCATTCAGCAAGAATACTCGTCCGGGTGACATTGGCTGGTAGCATATTGATTCAAACGACATTGTCTTGGCATTCGGCGAATAATCCGCCCAGAATTTCAACAGTCCGAATAAGAACGTGTATATCGACAGACTTGGTTTTATGCCACGATTTACCTGAAACACGTCTCGTCTTGTCTTCGGGCTTATCAAATCCAGTTCAACCAATGGGGATTCAATGCTATCTTCGTCAGCCTTGTTCTTTTTTATTTTCGGCGAATACATACCGATGAAGCAATCTATGTCACGGCCTAATGTCAATGACGCAGGAATCTTGCTTTCGTCTATGCGTTCTTTTATGAATGCACACAGGTTCTTGCTCAGAATGTCTTTATCGAATGTTGCAAAATTGTAATGATTAAAGAACCAATAATATGTAAACAGGTAATCGCCGTTGCTCTTTCCGTACACCAGGTTCCAATGTATAAACCACAGGGTAGACAGGTTTTCCATCCAGGGATCAACGCCATTTTGTCCGATCAGCCACTTGCCGAATTCAGTAATTACAAGGTCTTTCGTGTCGTTCACATCAAATATGCCAGAATATAATGCCCAGTATTTCATTGATGTTACCATGTTCTTACCGACACCTAATTCAACGATCGCTTTTTCAGATGCAAAGAAGTTTCTTATGCCGTCTTTTTCGTGGTTTTCTGCGGCTTCCATTGATTTTTTCAACCAGCCGTAACGCATAGGAAATGTTTCGTGTCCCGAGAATACAAGGCGTGCGTTGCTGTCGATTATTGTTGCATTTTTTCTCATAATCCCCTATAATCCTCTCTGTTGGTTGTTTCTTCCAGTAGGAACTATATCAAGTTCTCTTGGCGAAATCTACCAAAAAAACTTAGACCTGTAAATATGAAAAGTAATTGTTTAGAAATTTTTGAAAATTCGCAGTATTATCAAGATGTTAAAGAAATCTATCTTGATTACCAGGCTTCTACCCCACTAGACAAGCGGGTGTTGTCTGCGATGCTGCCTTTCATGACATCTGAGTTCGGCAACCCCCATTCTTCGGAACACGCAATCGGCTGGCAAGCCAATGATGCGGTCGAGAATGCTCGGGAACAAGTTGCTGATTATATCGGTGCATTGTCGGAAGAAATCATATTTACGTCCGGGGCCACCGAGTCCAATAACACTGTGATCATCGGTCTAGGCTATGCTGCTATGACCAAAAATATTAGTCGCAAGACCATTCTTATTTCCGCCATCGAACACAAATGTGTCCTTGGTGCGGCTCGTTTCTTGAGCCGGTTCGGTTTCAACATACAGCACATACCTGTCAAATCAGACGGCGTAATTGATCTGGAGCAATTCCGTTCTATGTTAACCGATGATGTTTTGTTGGTATCCGTAATGACAACGAATAACGAAGTTGGCACAGTCCAACCGATTGCTGAAATTGGACAGTTATGCCACGCAAATGGGACGTTGTTCCATACTGATGCCGCACAGGGCTGTTACGAAAATCTTGATGTTTTTGACAACAATGTGGATTTTATGAGTCTGTCAGCCCACAAGATTTATGGCCCCAAGGGCATTGGTGCCTTGTATATCAGCAACAACGCATATCTTAAACCCGAACCAATTCTGTATGGTGGCGGGCAACAGTTGGGATTTAGATCCGGTACTGTTCCTGCTTTCCTTACCGTTGGCTTTGGTGAAGCAGCCAGAATAATGGCTGACGAAAAGGAAGCAGAACGTAACGAATTGTTGCGCCTGCGTGGAATGCTGCTATCTGAAATTCAGAAACGCATTCCGGGTGTTGTTGTCAACGGCTCTCTGGACAATAGACATCCTGGGAACTTGAATGTTTTGATTCCTAGTATTGAATCTAAACAGTTAATTTATTCAATTCAGCCGCACGTTGCATTTTCGACTGGTTCCGCCTGCACAAGTGGTGTTATTGAACCATCGCACGTTTTAATTGCCATGGGCTTGTCTACCGCCGATGCGGAACATTCATTCAGAATAACTGTTGGTCGTTTCACAGATGAAAACGACATTGTGATGGCAGCCGAAAGCATTGCTGCAAAAGCCAACGCATAGCAGAATACCATTGCTTTTTTACCCATTTTGTGATATAATAGGTTCAACCTAGTGGCGGCAGTGATGCCGTCTTTTTTGTTGCCCTGGCTCTGTGCCAGGGCTTTTTTCTTACATGGGAGGATTTATGGGGAATACCAGTGCAAAGTTGCTGCGTGCCAAATTGGCCAGAAATGATGAATTTTATTCTCAGTTTGCAGATGTGAAATCAGAATGCGACCATTATCGGCCGCATTTTTTCAACAAACGAATTTATTGCAATTGCGATACAGTCGATAGTGCCTTTGTGAAATACTTTACAGAATTGAAAGCCCAAGGGCTGCTGGGATTCCGGTGGTCACCAACATAAAGCATAAAATCGAACATAATAAGTTTGCTGTCTTTGACGGCCGGCATGTTGTGTCCGGTTCTTACAATTGGACGGTCAACGCATCTAAGTATAACAGTGAAAACTGTCTGTTCTTTGATCAGCCTAAAAAGGAATACAGCGAACGGTTTGAATATCTGTGGAAATTGTATAATAAGCAGTAAGAACGGCCCGGTGTGGGCCGTTTCTTATTTACAGACGGTGTCGTACACCACGTTATTGTTATCAATCTGGGTGATTGTTTCCGGGGTGTCGTTGTCATAGTCGGCATATATCGGTCGGTATAACAGGCAATAATCACTTACGCCGATATTTTTTGTGCAGCTGGTCACGCACAGCAGGATCAGTATTAAGGCGGTTCCTAGCACGATTACCGCTTTCCACGTGCGCCAAAAGTGTATCAGTTTGATGTGCTTTTTCATGTTCTTTTCCTTTCTTTATTCCGATTAAATAAGCCAGTGCAATTGCACCGGCCACCACATATCCCCAGTATTGTTTCAGTTTGTTTAGCATTTGAATCCCTCCAGTATCTGTTGGTCTGTGTATGGCTGTTGTCCGTTTTCGTGCTGGATGATTGCCTTTACCAGCACAAGCATAGTCTTGCAGTCCCCCAGATCCAGTTCGGACTTTGCCCCAAACCCGGTCTGGTGACATACACTGCGTATGTATGCGTTTGTGTCGTTCTCGCAGGACGGAGCCCACCGCTTGATTATTCCTGCAACGGTGTTTATTCCGTACTTTGTGTTGTACACCTTTATGATCCGGGCCAGCGCACGAATGCCATATTTGGGTTCTGTGAATACGCAGAATTCGCCATCACTGGGTGGCAACGACAGTCCCACCCACGTTGTGCCATTATATCTGATGTTGCCGGGGTTGTTGTTTCTGATTCCCCTTGGTTTTCTATTTGTCATTTTTTGTTCCTCGTTTGAATAAGTTGATTATGTTTTCGCCAAATGCGGCCGCTACGAACAACGCAACCAGTTCTGTGTCATAACCACAAAATGCCAGAACTATTGCGGTGATTCCGAACAGCGCACATGCGTATCGCCGGGCTGACGGTGTTCCGTTCTTGTCGCAAAACAACCGAGCCAAATATTTGAAAAGTCGTGTCATTGGTTCTGTCCTTTGATTAGCAGTTTTACATCCCCACGTATTTCGTAAAGTGATTCCTTGATTATCTTCAAATCTGATTCCAGGGTGTCGGTCCGGTGTTCCAACTGTCCCAGCCGGGTGTTTACTGATGTGTGATGTGATTCCGCACGCACCACAAATGCGATTGCGGCCGCTATCACGCAATACAGCAGTCTTGCATCTATCCGCACCTTGAATCCCTCTTTGTCGTTTTTTGACATGGTTCTACCTCCTTGGTCTTGTTGCGGTTATGCTGGTCTTGAACCCTGACGAACTCATTGTGTGCTGTGCGGTTTTGACAACCCAAACACCATGAATCTGCTCATGGCCAGTTCTTATTTCAATCAGGCATTCCGCCCCCAGCATTGCGTTGCCGGGCATATCTATGCTCAGTTCGTACGTTCCAACGGCGATATCGGCCATTTTTGCGTTTGCCTTGCTTTCGGCTTGTGCCTGGGTTGAAAATGTTTCTCGGAACGTAAACACCGGACTTTCGTTGCCGACTGATACCTCTTTTTCTTCAGCTGCATCAAAATCGTAATATTTGGCTATAACCTTGCCATACTTGTTCCGTTCTGTTATCCGCAGTGTGTAATTGCTGATTTCTTTGACAGTTATGGTTGGCACTGGTGTTCCGTCTGGGAACTGGCCTGTGTATGGGTCAATCAGCATCAGTTTGCCACCGGCTATCTTTATCGCACCACCATATTCGTTCGCAATCCGTTGCACGAACGCACAGTCGCTTTCGCACGTCTGGTCTATATGGTCCACAACAATGCCAGCAAACGTGTCTGCCACCGCCGATTGCAATCCGTATTTGCCGGCTATTTCTTGCAACATATCCGGCAGAGTCTGCTTTTCCCACGACTTGGTTTGTGGACTTTGAAACGCCCCCATGTCGTTCATGATTGAATTTGCCGCACGTGCCGTTATGGTCAGTTTCTGGGGCGGTGCTTTCAGTTCAACCTCGTCAACAACGAACTGGCCCAGTGGGTATATGTCTGAATCCAGTCCCATACTTATCGTCAGGGTTGCCCCACATGCCGGTATTTCAAATGCTGAATCCCGATCATCCAGCTCTATGGTCGCCGTATCGGACACTATTCCTATTTCATCATTTATGGTCAGGGCCAGCAATCGTGCCTGGACCAACGCAGTTATGTCTGTCTGGTCTGCTATGATTGAAAATTTCGGTCGCATTATTGCCACAGCTTTATTTTCTGTTTCTTTGCCGGTTCTGTTTGTATCGGCAGTGTTATCTGAATACCGGCCGGCAACACTGCATCGTATTCCGCCAGATGCCTGTTCTGGGCCAGTACACGTTCAAGTGTTCCTGTGGTGGTGCCATAATGTCGCCAGACAATCTGGTCCAGTGTGTCGCCGTCTTTGGTTATGTATGTCGTCATAGTGCGTTAATCCCTTGTTGGACGATGCCCAGCAATCCTTGTTGCTGTTCTTCGCCGTATTTCTTTAATGTCAGTGTGAAGGTTATTTTGCGTGCTGTTCCGTCCTTTAAGAACACCGTCTGAGTTTCGCTGATGCCAGTGATGCACCACCGCCCAAATGCCATACCGTTTCCGCTTATCAGCATCAGCGGTATTCCAAGTCCGGCCTCGGCACGCATCAGTGTTACCTGGCGTAGGCCACCTTTGAACTGGGGATATATTTCGCCTTGCATGGTTATTGTTTCCATGCCGGCACCGACAAATTGCATTGCCGGTGTTGTCCCCAGTCGCTGTTGCTCTTGCCAGTTATATTCGCTGGTGCGTGCCAATGACTGATATGCCGCATTTGATATGCAGAACCGATATGCCCCCAAAATCATCATCATGTTGATTTTGAATGCGGAATTCAGGTTCAGTTTGCCCCCGACATCCTGTAATAAATCCCCAATTGCCATTGTTTTCCCTTAATCGTAATTTGCACCACGTTGTCTGCGTTTGGCGGTTGCCTCTCGGCTGTCCAGTTCGGTTCGGACCGCAACAGCGACATCTTCGGCCGACATACCCGGTGCTGTGTTTATTGTGATTGGTGCTGATATCGCAACGTTGGAACTGTTACTGTTGCTGACCTTGCTGGACGGCAGTTGTGTTGCCGGTGGCCCGGATACAATCTGTTCAACAGACAAGGTGTCGCCGACCCGGGGTGTTTGCTTGGTCGGCTGTTCGCTGTCGTTGCCACCGAATGCCCAGTTCCATGCCTTGCCGATCCACGAGTCTTTTACCCATTCCTTGATTCCAGAAAATATTTCCTTTGCCTTGGTCCAGACGTTTTCAATCCAGGTCCACACGTTCTTGAACACCTCTACCACCGGGGCGAACAGTTTCTTGAAAAACTCGGAAATCGGTTCCCAATATTTGATGACCAGTGCGGCACCAACGGCAATTGCGGTTATAATCAGCCCGATTGGGTTGCTTATAAATGCCGTCCCGACCGCTTTGATTACCGGTATCAAACCGCCCATGCCCAGTTTCAACAGCGAGAATATTGACCTTGCGTTAGAGAATACACTCATAATGGTCAGCACACCGCCTTTCAGGAATGTGAATCCATAGCCCAGCGCAAATGTCGCCAGTTTTGCCGATGCCATGCCCGCCACCGCCAGCCCCAGGTATTTGATCAGGGTCGGGTGTTTTTCTGCAAAGTCTGCGATTCCGCTTGCGGCCTTGCCGAATATGCCAACAATGGAATTCAGTGCCGGCAACAGTGCTGACCCCACATTGGTCGCCAACACTGCCATCTGGTTTTTCAACAGCTGGACATTGTTTTCTGTTGTGGCTGATCTGGCCGCAAACTCTCGTTGCATACTGCCGGCATAGTCTGTTTCATTGGCAACCAGTCGCAGGTTTGTCTTCAATGTGTCCAATCCCTCAACCAGTGAATTTACGTGTCGGGTTGCGTTCTCGCCGAACATTTCTTTCATGATCTGGGATCGTTTGACACCTTGGACTTTCTGCAAGGCCTCTAACACCGTCAGCAATGCCTCTTTGCCGTTTCCGCTTTCAATCATCTGAGTGTATTCGTCCATTGAAATCCCCAGCTGATCAAAGGCCTCTCGTGCGGCACCGCTGGACACCGGTATCAGTTTCAGTCGGCTGGCCATCATGTTGATAGCAGTTGCTGCGATTTCTGGACTCTTACCCATGGCTACAAATGTACCTGCCAACGCAGATACCTCGTTATATGCCAGCCCAAACGACTTTCCCATGGCACCGGCACGCAGGTTTACCTCTACGATTTCCGGTGCGGTTGCTGCGATGTTGTTCGACAGGTGGTTGATAACATCGCCGACACGACTCATTTCGTTTATCGGCATCTGCAACACGTTGGACAGTTTGGCCATAGATTGACCGGCCTCGTCAGCGGTAATGTCAAACGCAACCGACATCTGGGATGCGGTTTCTGCAAAACTGGCCAGTTGTTCCTTTGGCACCCCCAGTTGTCCACCGGCGGCGACTATCTGTGCCAACCCCTCCAACGACAGCGGAATCGTTTTTGACAGCTGTTTGATGTCTGATTCCATCTGTCGGATTTCTTCGGGACTTTCAAAATCAACGACTTTCTTAACATCTGCCATGGCGGATTCAAAGGCCATTGCTGGCTTTATCATTCCGTACATGCTGGTTCCCAGTGCAACCACGTCCAGTATCTGGCTGCGATAGGCACCACGTTTTGCCATGTTTTCTTGGCGACTGCGTTCAATATTCGCCAGCGATGTCTGTCTTGTTTTCAACACATCAATCGCTTTGCCCAGACGATTTTGTTCGGCTGTCAGTTTACTGGTATCAACACCTGCGGTTTTCAGGGTTGCCGACAGTTCACGCAGACTGTTGCGGTTCTGCGTGTATGCTGTTTTTGCCAGCAACGCATCCTTTTTCGCATTCCTGAATTCGTTGTTCAGTTGCTTGGACGGCTTTTCTGTCGCACTGATTTGCTGTGCCAGTTTTGCAACCTGGTCCTCGGCTGTTTTCCATGCCTGATGCGAAGACAGTGTTTCACTGCGCAGTTGTTTGAACGCACTGATGTTGTCACTGGCTGTGTTCAGGCTTTTGATTGCACTGCCCAATGTTGTCAGTTGTTTCTGGGCAGAACCAAAAGCACCCTTAAAAGTGCCACCTAGTTCTGCCCCTATGATTACTGAAACTGCGGTTTGTACACCCATTTTAAGCCACCATTTCTTTTTGCACTGCTATTGCCGTTCTGTGAAAGTTGAAAAACTCTTCTTCACTTAGTTCCATGATGTCGTGCAGAGGCCAGTGTGTGATGACTGACAGCACGACTATTTCTCGTCTGATGTCGCCGTTAAGTCGAAAAAAGCCATATAAGCCTTTTGGATTTTTATGTAATCCATTTCATCCAGTTCTTTGATTACGTCCGGGGACACGTTGCAAAGGTTTGCAAATAAATGTATTTCCTTTTGCTCGTTCGACCCTTGCATACTGGATACCGCCAGACGGTCCTTTACCTTGCTGCGCCTTATGTTCAGTTCTGTATAAGAAACCCCATCAACAGTGATGGGGTGTGTCAGTTTAATTGTGTTCATGTTATAATCCTATGGCTTCACGTATTTCGGACATCTGGTCTGTTCCGTTGATTACTCGGGTCATGTTGTCGATGTCGACCTCTATGATTTTGTTTCCACCGATTTCCAGGCTGTAATAACGGCACGCAACACTGCATTGCATGGTCGCCTTGTCGCCGGCCTTGAATTTGCCCATGTCAACCTCAGTAAACATGCCACGTACACTGATGACCATCGGTGTTGTTGAGTTGTCATCAACCAACGCACCACGCAAGGTTAATTGCACCGCATTACCGGATATCAGTCCGAACTGTTTCAGCAGTTCCGGGTCGTATTCAATCAGGCTGAATTGGCACTCTAATTTTTCCATGCCTAGGTCAACTGAAATGGGGGCATCCATTCCCCCAGCTCTGATTTCTTCGGTTTTGATTGTCAGCTTTGGCGGTGTTACTTCTTCGGCACGTCCGGCATAGCCACGACCGTCAACGAACAAATTAAAATTCTTTAATATTTTGCTCATGTTATTTCCTTTTATTCAAATATTTCTTCAAGGTAATCACTTACCAGTCTGGAACGGAACGTTACGTGTTCTGCCGGGTATGGCGGTGTGAAAATAAAGTCAAAAGCGACTTTGCCTTGCTGTATGTCGGCCGGTGAATTCAGGCTCTTGTCTGCCCAGCATTCGCCGCCCAAGACAGCACCGATATTTTTCAAATACCGCAGATAGTTGTTCACACTTTCAGACACGTCATCGCAGTATGTTTTGGTAATGTTGCGGTCCACTGCCCACAGGTGCGCACGCAACAGACTATCGTTGATCATGTCTGCGGTTCTACGAACGGACAAGAAACACCATTTTTCTTCGGCACTGGCTGTGCGGTTGCCCCACAATCTGAATCCGTCTTGCTGGATAATTGTTGCGATGTTGTGTTCGTTCAGATAGTTCGCCACACATGCCGTATCGCCCAGGGTGAAATCAATCGGCTTTGCCAATCCGACAATGCCTTTGATTTCCAGGTTGGACGGACTCCACCAAAAGCCACGATCATTGTCAGATCTGGCAATAACACCTGCAATTCTTGCACTTGCCGGTTCTTCTATGATCTGGTTGTTCCGGCTGACCTTGACCCATGGATATACGCAATACGCACGTGCAGATGTCACATTTGTCTTGTATGCGACCGCTGATTCTTTTGTAGAATTGGGGCAATCCGCAACGGTAATTGCACGCAGTCTGTCGGCTACACCTAATAATGCCGTCATTACAGCATTTGGTGTATTGCCGGTGGTCTGATGTGTGAACCCAGGGGCAATCAAAATTCGTGGTTGAACTGCGCATTCTGATTGTGCGGCTAACAAACATTGGACACCACGATATGAACCGTCAGCATTTGTTCCACCAACGATATCTGCCTCGGTTATCTTTGTCGGATCCAGTTCATTTTCTTCGTTCTGATGGCTTTCGTTTTCCGGGTCTGCCACATTGACAACCACAACGACTGCACCGGTCTGGTCAAATATTGCCTCCAGCGCAGACGGTATTGTGTATCCGTCTTGTGGTTCGCCAAATATCTTGATTGCCTCTGTTCTTGACCCGACAATCAGTGTCGGCTTGTTTACTGGACCTTTGGGTGCCGTACCCACCAGTCCGATTACAGATGAAGTTACAGTCGACACCGGTCTGGAACCGCTGTCCAACTCTATAACCTCTATACCATGCATAAAGTTTTCTGGCATGTTTACTCCTTTTCTTCTTGGGTTGTTGTTTCTTCGTTTGGAATCAGATTGTATTTGCGCAATACGTCTTCAATATCACTGACCAAAGCCATAGTTCCAGCTTTGCTTGGGATTTCTATATTTGCCTCGCCGTTGCTTATTTTTTTCGTGAAAACATTTGCCCAAGGACGCTGTTTATATCCGATTGTTAAATTGCTGTCCGCCTCCCAAAAAAATCCCAATGCAGGCGAAAAACCGAAAAGGTGTCGCCCTTGATAGCAGAGATAAAAGATTGGACCTATGGTCGCCATACCCAACTGCCAATGATAATTGGAGGTGCTTGAGGATTTGTATTTCCCTTTCATTTGTATGGGATAAATAGTTCCCTCTGGATGCTCGTCATTTGGCGGTATGTTGCACACTAATTGCCCCAACATCTCGCCACCATATTTAGACATTTTGGAATCTAAATCCTGGATGATTGCATCAGCAAATGTTTTCTGCTTGTCCCGGGTCCACGAGAAGAAGTTCTTTTGTTTCACTGTCATTTTGTCCTCCCTTAAAGTTTTCTAATTCGCACAAAACCTGATGATCCATGCATCGTTAAGAACGATGTTGACCGCCAGCCACTGTCGCCACCTTGACCTCGTTTTGGGTCTTCGGGCCAGTTGGTGTTTTCACGACCGGTTGCGGTTCTGCTTGTTCCTGTTGATGTGGATTGCAAACTGGTAATAGCGGTCGGGTTGTCTATCAGTGTTTCAACCAAGCAACTGCCCGATATGGTGTTTGTTCCAATTTTTCCGACTGTTCTGCTGCATGCGGATGTGGATGACGAACGTATGGTTGCACCGGTGCCACCGCCGGCTTGTGCGGTTAAATCGCCAAAGCCTGTTATCTTTGATAATCCTCCGGCTGTACCTGTGACGGTCGTTCCTGCACTTGCAAATGTTCCGTTGGCCGTACTGCCGCCAGCCCCAACAACGATGGATACGGTTGCGGCGGCATTTAGTTTTGCGATAACTTGCAGTGTTCCGCCGACACCACCTTGTGCGTAGTGGTGGTTGTTCACTGCCGTACTGCGTGCGCCGGCCGCCCCACCACCGCCACCAATCAGTGTGATTTCATATTTGCCTGCCGCTAACGGTTGTGAATATGTACCTGGGGTGCTGGTTTCAAAGATAAGCACTGGGTCGCTGCTGAAAAACTCCATTGCCATGCCATATACACCTACATAGCCTTTGACCACTTTACGTACGGTTCCGGCCACACCGATATAGATTGCACCAACGTGCTTTGCGGTGTTCTGAACCCCGATATAAACACTCTTTGCCATGTCTGTTCCTTATTCGTAAACAAGAATGATTTGTCCGTTTGTCAGTGATGTTCCAGCACCCGGGTCGTTGGTCTGCGCACGTATGTTTCTGGCTACGAATCCTGTTGTTGGGTCAGTGTTCGCAACCGTTATTGTGTCGCCACTCTTGGAGGCCTTGGCATTGATTAAATTGGTTATTAAAGTCCGGATCATTGTTGATTGCTGTGGCCAGCTTTCCCAATGAGTCCAATCCCTCTGGTGCGCTGTCAATCAGGCTTGTGATATTGTCCAATATCGCTGTTGTGACGACTGTGCAGACATATTCGGTCGTTGCGATCTGTGTCGTGTTTGTTCCGTATGCTGCGGTTGGTGCCGTTGGTATTCCGGTGAACGCAGGTGATGCAATATCGGCTTTTAATCCTATTTGGTTTGCCACAGTTGCTGCAAAACTCGGGTCGTTGCCCAATGCCTCTGCCAACTCGTTCAATGTGTCCAGTGCCTCTGGGGCAGAATTGACCAACGCAGTCAAAGCATCCGAAATCGCTGTTGCAACCGCCTGCACCACGTATGCGGTGGTTGCCAGTTGTCCTGTGTTTGTGCCTGCAACTGGTGTCGGTGCGGTCGGTGTTCCTGTAAAACTTGGCGATTCCAGGTCAGCTTTTGCATCAAACTTTTGCTGACCTGTGGCGGACAGATTGCTTAAATCAATGTTGGCTTTGTTGTCCAGTTTGTTCTGTCCCTCATACGTCAGGTTGCTCAGGTCTGTGTTGGCCGCACCGTCCATAATTCCATTGTTGTATGTAACAATCACGTTGGTGGCATTGGTGACACGCAAAATCATGCGCACCCCCAGTTCTTTGACCGAGCCGTCTGTCGCTGTTGGTTTGTATGTTGATGGGTATTTGCCGACTGCAATCAGGTCGCCGTCACTGTCTATAATCCCGATTTCACGTATCCAAAATCCGCCAATGTCTGCTGTGATTATTGCCTCGGCTGCCAGACACTCCGGATCGTTTTCAACAACCGCAACCTTGGTCAATTCGCACCGATATTGTTCGCTGTGCAGTTCGGTTTGGTCCACACTGGGTGCCAGTGTGCTGTTCCCAAATGCCATATGCGTTAATGTCATGGATTCGCCAGCCGGCAGTGCTGCCAGCTTTGCCAGTCCCACACTTGTTATAATTGAATAAAACTCAGACATTTTAGTCCCCGGGGTAAATAGTTGTTGTTTCAAGATGACCGAAAGCCACCCCATATGTCGGGCGGTTGTTGGCTGTTTCTAGTTCTGGTCTGAAAAAGTCCAGATGTGAACGCAGATTCTTGGTATGCATGATTGACGTATAAATCAAATCTGCATCTGCCAAGGACATGCCGTCTTCGTGCAGGACTGCATAGACCCGGAACGTGAACGGTTCGCCACCGTATTCAAACCATTCCTGTATTCGTATTTCTGCGAACACAAAACTGGCCAAAGCACGACGTAATGCACCAATCGTTCCTTTCTGCTTGTGAACTTGGATGCTGTCCCGAATAACTGCACGTTTGGTTGCATCGGGCCAGTCGTTATTCCACACGTCCACCGACACCGCCCACGCCAGCCAGGGCAACACATCGGCCGGACACTGGTCAACGTTGTTCATCCAGCGCACCAGGTTCACATTCAAAGAAAGAAGCCGTTCATTACTGACGGCCTCTATATCCCTTTGTAGCTGTGACGCATTGGGCGGTAAAATCGTGTTAGTCTTCATTTGTTGTCACAAATTCTATGTTTATGTTGGTGCAAATGGGTGCTTGTTCTTTGGTCGTAACGACATCGTTCTGTGGCGATATCAGTTCAACTTTCTGAACTCCCTCGGTATGCAGTGCATCAAATATGCCGGACCGGGCAATCAAGTTCCCAATTGTCTTGTGCTTTTCTATGTATGCGTTCAATGCGTTTTGGCATTCTTGTTCTGTTACTGACATGCTGGGGCCAACATATATGTGAACCCTGGCATTTATCGTGTATTCAACCAATGTTGCACTCTGAACCTCTACCTGGTCCGTCAGTGGTCGTCTGTCTTCTGCACTTACATATTCTGAAACAATGTCTATCAGTTCCTGGCTGGCGGTGCCGTCTTCTTCGGACGACAACAACGATATCAGTATCGTGCCGGGGCTGGGCGATTGGACACTGGCTGATTTAATGCGTGTGTCGGCCGACAACGTATGAAACAGGTATGCCTTTTCTGATCCGGCGGTTGTCAGTGCCTCCAGCGACAGTTGCGTTCTGTATCGCAATCTGCTGTCCGGTTCGTTTTCAAGTCGTTCCAGTCCATAGAATGCGGCCAGGTTATCCAGGTCGCTGCCTGTTGCGTATGCCAGCATGTTCGCCTTGGCACATTCGTTGATGCGTTGTCGCAATAACAGTTCACGATATGCGGCACATTCCAATATCACGATTGCCGGGTCGGACTCTAACAACGCATCATAGTCCGGACAACGTGATCTGAAATCTGCCAACATTTCTTGAAATATCTGCTCAAAGGACAATTCTTCTACAACCTTTGGTGCAGGCAGTTGCGACATGTCGATATGTGTCGGTGTCAACAGGCTTTGAATATCGTCTTGGTTTGCGGTGTTCATTGTATTGTTATTCCTCTGATTGTTATTTGTTCGCCTGTTGCCAGGTATTGTGCCTCTAAATCCAGAACCAGCCGTCCGGGTGCGACTGCTGCGACTGTGACGGTGGTTACTTTGACCCTTGGTTCGTAGTTAAACAGTGCCTCAACCACGTCCGAATAGATTTCTGCCACCAAGTCGCCGGTCAGTGGTGCATCAATTCGTTGAAATAGCCTGGAACCATAATCACGTCGCATCGGCCGGGACCCAATCGGTGTGGTCAAGATGTCCGCAATTGACTGCTGTAAATGCAAAAAATTAGCCAACGGACAACCGTTGGCTTTGTTCATTCCTATCATGGTTTGTTTTACTCTATATTCGTTGTTTTTCCGTCTGTGAATACCATCTTCTTTTCGCCGGTTTCCAAATACTCCACGACAGCCTTTATATAGTCTGCCATGTCGAATGTTATTTTGTTTGTGATTGGGGCCGGTCTGGTGTACGTCAAGTGGATCGCCTTTAATTTACATCTTGTGCCGTCCTCATATATGACGAATGTGTCCTCAAACTCTCTTGTTACTTCATATTCTTTTGCCGTTTTTGACACATCGTCCGTAATCATCATGTTCATCAGCTCTGACACCATCGTAACGGTGCGTTTTGTTTTCCCATCTTCAAGCATTATGTTTTGGGGGTCATAGAGTCTTCGATGACCAACCAAATTGTCTAAATTGTGTTCTTTGACATATTCTTTGTCCAACAAGCATTCCAATGATTTTATCTGAAGCCCTGGCATACATACCATATTTATTTCCACTCGGCGAATCAATGGTTCCCCATCCTTTGTCTTAAAGTCTGTTTTTTCGTTTAAGGGTCTTATGATAAGTGCATGAATCCCACGATTTTGTGCATATGTCTTTGCGCCTGATTCATATCCTTTATGCGTTGCTATAAGACCAGTAATTCCTGGGAAATCGTCAAGCTTTCCTTTCAACGCATCAATTTTGTCGATGCTGATTTTTCTTGAATAATCCTTGCACTCGATAACGGTTTTATGAACGATGCCTGCTTGTTTGTATTCCCAATAAACATCGAATTGTCTTTTCGCCCCTGAATTTCCTTTCAGTCTTACATTGTGTTCTACCTCTATGTTTTGTTGACCACCCTCAGCATTTAATATTGCCTGCATAACGTTCTGTACAAATTTTTCGTATCCAATTCCATCATTTGACATGACTAGTCCTTTGTTTTTGCAAATTGTAGCCAATATCAGAATATTATGCAACTACGAAGGCGGTTGGGTGACGGCTGAACTTGGCACCTCGCCACCGTTATACATGAACTGGTGCGTGTGGGTGGACAGTGCTTTGCCGTTACCGGTTATTTCGCCTGATGCGGTGATTTTTCCGTTCGCTTTCAGGTTACCTGACACTGTCATATTGCCCGATGCATCCACGTTGCCGGTGCTGGTTATGTTGCCGTTGTTGTTCACATCGCCTGTCTGGTCTATGTCGCTGTTCAGAATTATCTTGTTTTCATCTGTCCCAGGTGCCGGCATTGCGTTTTGATAAAGTGCCGGTAATATCATGCCTAGTCGCAGGTCGCCGTTGGGGGACAAAACCACGACTTGTTCGCCGTTCTTTAATGGGATCCAGGCGGACGTGCTGGGTGTCAACCATGGCAGATAGTCCGTTGTTATAGTGCCGATCTGAACCTGTGCCTTGGCCTTGGTATAATCCACCGACACAACCTTGCCAATCCGTATCAGGTTGTTGACCTTGCGTATCAGGTCACTGATTTGTTTGCCTTGCTCAATCATGGTTATGATGTGTTTCTGTCATATAGGTTAGTGTGTATCGCAGTTGGACAGCCCCATATATTTTGTCGCCCATAATGTCGTGCGATGTGTTGGTTTCAGCAAACCGCAATACTGCGTTTTTCTTGTCTGGCACTGTCCAGCCGTCCAATGCCTGTTCAATTTGTTGTGCCAGTTCGTCCAGCTTGTCATCCAGTTCATCTTTACCGATGTCAATTGCCTCAACAAACAGGTCCAATTCTCGTGTCAGTTCGCCACAGCCGTCTGTGTCCCAACGTTCTTCTTTGATGGTTTCATGGTCTGTATAAACCAGTATTGCCGGTATGTCCTGGTCAAAGATTGGTATTGCACGACCTTTGAATATCGTTACGTTCTGGATATTGTCTTGCAGTTGTTGTGCAACCGCCTGTCTGATGTTTGTACGTGGGTGTGTCATGTTTCATGCAGTATAAGTTTTCTGCTGCCGGGGATGTGGTGTCTGATGTCAATTATCTGGTATTCTGTATCAAACACAGTCACATAGTCGCCTTGCAGTGGTTTTGGGTATTGTGTCGGAAAATCTATCAGCCGAACAAACAGCACTGTTTCTGTACTGCTTATGTCGGCACCGGCGGTTTGCAGATCTATGTTTGCGTGATCGTGGTGAAAGTCGCCGGGGATTTCAAACGGTTCAAATCGTGGGTTCTTTGGGCGGTAGATTGTTCCCCGCCCAAAGATTGCCATACATGGCTTGTTGATAAAATCATCAAACTCAAATGGCATTGCTTATGCACCTGTTTTGGTTAGTGTGACTCGGCAAGCATGCTGCCAATAGCCGTAGCCCACGTTGCGCCAAGTATCGACACCGTACTGGTGTGCATCATGGTCGAATTCGTATTCGGACCCCTCGGCCTTGGCTTTTACTTGAACCTTGGTTTCTTCTTGGCGGATAAATGCCTTAACATCGCCGTCTGCCCGGAACACATAGATGTGTTGTTCTGTCAGACGGGGGTTCGCCGCCACTGCGATATCAATGTCCGCCAACACCTTTACTGGGTTGCTGGCACCACCGGTTGTTAATGGTACAGCCAGCGCAGCCTTGGCGATAAACCACAGGTTCAATGGCACCATTACCAAGAATTTGTTTGCGTTTTCATTGGTCGGTTCGCCTTGGTCGTCTTTGAACCCGATGATCTGCTGAACTCCAGCTAGGATTGCCTCACGCAATGCTGCCTCTGTCGGGTTTGTAGGTGTGCCAACCTCGCCATTGATGCCTGCAGTCGCCAGGTCAAAGTCAATCATGTTTGATTGTTCGGCATTCTTGCCGACTTTGTGATGTTCGTTGAAAAACGGCTTTTTGTCATAACATGGTTTGTTTTTGCCGTCCTCAATCAGCTTGGTTAACAGCACTGCCCAGTGAGAGTTGGTACGAGTTGCCAATTCGCCGATACGAGCCTTGATCTGGCCTGTCTTGTCACGACGCAAGTGCTTTACTGGGATGTCAATGGTCGCCTCAAAGTGTTTGTTTTCAATGGTCAAACCATTTGTTGTAAAGCCTTTGGCATGACGGCCGCCGACCCATTCACGCATAACAGGGCTTTGTCCGATCCATGCGTATTCTTCGCTGTCCTGGTCCGATGTGAAATAGTTTGAAATGGCGGTTATCCATTCCATGCCACTGTTTTCATTCAGTCGCTTGTAAAATTCGCCGATGATTGCACGACTTGATAATTTGTTCATCTTAGCCCTCCGTTGTGTTTGTTGTTGCCAATGTCAGTTCTGGCAAATGTAAATAGTCAAATGCCACGACTGCGTGTGTTTCATCTTCAAGACGTATGATTTTGCCCAGGTATCCGGCCGCATTTTCTTCGGTCAGACTGAAAGTGTTGTCTTCGGTGATATATACACCTGAACCGATGCTTGCCTGTGTGATGCCGTCCAGTTCCAGAACGATTTTGCCAACGGCTTTCACATTGACTTTTATATCGCCGTCAGAACCGTTGGTGTTGTCGACCGAGTCTTGTGCAAAGCCAACAACAATGTCGCCGGCTGTGAATTCGTGTCCGTATCCGGTGCTGGCACAGCCAACAACGGCACCCAGGAAAATCTTTGCCCCGGCCGAAACTGGCACTGTGTTGTTATCATACTGGGTTTCAAATACACGTACTGTGTCTTCGGTAAGTTTTGCCATGTCTTATTCCCCCTTGGTTTGGATTTTTATTTGTCCGTTTTCTTGGGCTACAAAGTACGCAACAAATGCATCTTTATCGCCTGCGAATTCTTTACGGATTTCTGATTTGTTGGCCCATTCATATTCGGCACGTTCTTCGGGTGTTGCACCCTGTGGAACAGTGTTGACTGTGGCACTGGGGGCGACCGTTGGCATGTCTTGTTCGGCTTTCTTTATGCCTGCCAAATAATCACTGCCTTTGGCTTTTTCTGCCTTTACAATTTCCAATGCCAGTTTCTCTGCCGTCATGTCCGGATCTGCTTTGGCTTTTGCCAACAGGTCTTCATGACCGGCAATTGCCACATCTTCTAATGCCAAGATTCTGGCACGTTCGGCTGCTGCACCCTCGGCTCGATATGTTGCTATCTGTTCGGGGGTAATGGCTTGCGGTTGCTTGTCCATTTGTTCTACTCCTTGGTTTGTTTGGTTTATCAATTCGCACAGTGTGCTTTCGTATTCACCCAGTTCGTCTGCCATACCGACCTTGACGGCGGCATCGCCAATCAAAACGCCACCTGCGCCAAAGTCGGTTGCGACAATGTCTGTGGTTTTGTTGCGGTACTGTGCGACATCTTGGATGAATTGGGTTTCTATGCTGTCCAGTTCGGCACGAATGGTGTTCAATCCGTCAGACGTTCGTGGGTCCGGTCGCTTGTTCTTTGCATTACTGGACACGATTTCTATCTGTTTATAGCCGTCTGAATCAGGTTCTTCTTGGACTGACAATGTGGTTACAACACCAATACTGCCCAACATAGCGGTCTTGTGTGCCACAATGCGGTTCGCTGCCGATGCCAGCCAATATGCAGCCGAACAACAGTTGCGACCAACATATGCCCAGACAGGTTTCTTTTGTGCCGCCCGATTTATGATTGCCGCTACCTCGCTGGGGCCGTTGGCAACACCGCCAGGGCTGTCCACATCCAGCAATATTGCGTGGACACTGTCATCGTCCATGGCTGTTTGAATATCACGTGCCAGCAAATCCAACGGTGTTCCGCCCATCAGCATTGTGAATATGTCTGCGTGTGCGGTTATCACACCCTGGATCGGTATCACTGCAACACCGTCACGAATGGTCGCCATGTATGTTCGGTCCAGTGGTTTCTGAGAAAACAAAGAGAGTCCCGATTGGAACTCTCTGAATGCTGCACTGATTGACTGTAATGCATCCGGTTCAATTGCCCAGTGCTTGGCAATTGCCTGCAGTTTATTCTTGGTTTTCATTTTCATCTTTTCCTTTTGTAAAAAAATACCCCACCGAAATAGTGGGGTGGGGTTATCTGTTCTTATTTGGTTAAACCAGTATGCTGTCAGAATTTAATAAGAAATCTTTTAAACTCATAATGGTTGTGCCATTATTTGTTTGATAACTTATTATGTCATCTCGTACCACAATGATTTTTCTAAAAGAATCGTTTATGCCGATCAAAGAACGTTCTTCTTGCACCAGTTTTTCAGCGGTATTCACATTCAATGCGGATTGAACATAGCAGCGTTTGTCCCCCATGTTTGCAACGAAATCCACCTCCAAATTCGCTTTTGTATATGTGTTGTCCTTTACTTTCTGCGATACTGTTACATTGCCAACGTCCACTTGATAACCGCATATATTCAGTTCGTTATACAAAACATTTTCCATTATATGGTTTTCCTCTTGCTGCCGGAAGTCAAGTTGTGCATTACGCAGTCCCATATCAGCAAAGTAGTATTTTACCGGTGTGTTAATGTATTTACGGCCTTTTATATCATAACGCATAGCCTTGGATATAATAAACGCATCCATAAAGTAGTCTATATACTGTTTGACTGTTGGTATAGATATTCCCAAGTGCTTGATACTATTAAATGTATCCGCCAGTTTTTTTGTGTTTGTTAATCCACCTATGTTTGAGGCAAGTATATTTAATAATTCTTCCAGTTCACTTACGTTTTTAATTTTGTTTCGTTCAATAATATCTTTTAGATAGGTTTCTTTTACCAGGTTTTTCAGGTATTGTCTTTTCTCAATATCTGATTTGAAATTTAGAACCTGGGGCATGCCGCCATACATATAATACTGGTTCCATGCCAGATTCCAATCGCCCCCAACGGCAGAATAAAATTCTGCAAAACTTAGCGGATAAACCCTGATTTCACTGCCACGACCACGAAATTCGGTAACGATATCCGAAGACAAGAATTTCGAATTACTGCCGGTCACATAAACGTCAAGGTTTGGAATCCGCAAGAAGCCATTCAACACCTCTACAAATCTATCCATCAATTGAACCTCGTCAATCATAAGGTAGTATTGTTCCTTATCCTGGATTTTACTTTTGACAAAGTCGTTGCAAACAAATGGATCACGGTATTTTGCATCATCCAGTTCGTCCAGCCGAATGTTGATAATATGATCTGAATTAACCCCATTTGCCAATAAATGGCTTGTAAAGAGTACTTCCAATAAGTATGATTTGCCACAACGTCTGATACCGCTGATAATCTTTATCATTCCGTTATTTTGCTGTGCTATCAGCTTATTAAGATATCTATCCCTTTTTATTTGCATATTTACATCCTATTTTAATTTTTATACTAATTTGTATGTAATTTCAAATAGATTTTACGTCATTTTTGGTATATAGTCAAGGACTCATTTTAATTCAAACACTAATTTGTGTCTGAATTAAAGTGGGTTAATTGTCCGTTTTGTAGATATTTTTGTTTAATCAAGGTGTTTTTGTCTCAAAAACTATTCCTCTTGATCTTCTGCCTCCTTTATAGTTGTTGCATTGTCAACCAATCCTGCCTCGTTACGCATCCGTTGTTCTTTGGCACGTTGAACGTGTTTGATTTCCCATGATCCGCCGGTGATCTGTGCGGTTTCTTCTTCAAGGGTGGACACACCCAGTCTGACCCGGTGTTCCGCTGCACGTATTTCTTTTAACTGGTCAATCTGTCCACGTGGCGGTCCAATCCATTCGGCCCCCAGGTATGCTGATCTAACAATCGGGTCAGAAAAGAACCCAGGCGCATCCAGCAGTCCTTTGGCAACGGCCTCTGATATGACCATTTCATATATCGGTTGACACAGTTGGCTGGCCAGCCATGTCCGTCTGGTGCTGAACGTTTTCCATGCCTCAACCAGGGCGGCTTGTGCTGCGGAATAACTGGCTGTGAAATGCTTGATCAGGATTTCAAACGGCAGTTCCAGCGCAACACCGATTTGTCGCAGGATTGATTGCACAAAACCGTCAAAGGCTTGGTTCGGTCGCTTTGGGTCGGCGATTTCAATTGCCTCGTTCGGTTGCAGATCCAGAATTGCACCGGGGGACATCCGATAGTCGCTGTTTCGGCTGGCACTTTGCTGTTCGTTCACACCCATTGGAACCATTGGTGCCATGCCTTGTTCGCTTTCCGTTTTTACGAAAATCGTGAACATGGATGAAATCACTGCGGCCATGATTTCTGCCTCGGTGTATCTGTCCAGTTGTTTCAGACTCTCTATAACCGGGGTCAGATATGGTATGCCTCGTGTCAGGTCTGGGCGGTTTCTGGTGAATACATGCAGGACCTGTCTGTACCCGGCCTTGTCAAATGCCGGGACCTTGGTGTAAATCAGTTCGCCTTTGCCATGGTCATCTGGGTTTCTGTTCGCAACGTGGTATGCGACCGGTGCGCCGTCCTTGTCCAATTCAACCCCGGCAACAATGTTGTCTTCGGTGTTGTCTGGTTTTGCGACCCGGTCGGCCTCTATGATTTGCAAACAGGTGCCAAATGGATTGTTGGCACGTTCCTTGTATTTGCGTAATACGAACACATCGCCGGACTCCAGGCAAGAACGCAGAACCAGCGATTGCATTTCTGCAAAGGTCTGTCCACGTGTGATGTCGCTGTCCCGACTGTCGGCCCACATCCGGAACAACCGTTCAGCTTTGGATTCCCATGCCTCCATTGCCTCGTCAGTTTTCAGATACTGGCGCAGGACGTTGCGGTCAATGTGCGACTGTGGTTTCAAACCTGTGCCGATGACGTTCGTGATTACTGTGTTCACAGCCCCGACCGCCAACGGTGCGTTGCGCAATAAATCCCTGGAACGATCACGCAATACCGGCAAATCATCAAGTGCAACACTGTCTGCAGAACCGCCAATCGGGTTCCAGGTCTGTGTCTGTCGGCGGTCCGTTCTGGCACCGGTATAGCCACCCAGCATCGCCATATGTGTGCGTGCCTGCCACCGTCTGAGTCCGGCCTGTGGTGCAACCCACGAAATCGCCTTGTCCACGATTGTCTGTTTTGGTAATTCAAATTTTTTCATGTCATAAAAAAAGACACACCGAAGTGTGTCTATCCTTGTTTTAATTTTTGTTAAAATAATTTTGCATCTGTCCGCACGTGCTTGTGAACATGCAGTACTTTTTTAATGTCCAATTCAACGTTTAGTTCTTTATCTGCTTTCTTTTCTACAGTTATGTCCGCTAAAACGGTCATTGTGTCCTGTGGGCTAGGAAATTCTTCTGGTGACATTTCGCCATTTTGGAATTTATTTAACCACTGCTCATCAGAAATTTTTGCATCCACTGAACGTTCATTGTAAACGACACTCCATTTGCTGGAACCTAGGTAATCTGGTTTTTTTACTTGTATTGATATTTCCGTATTGCAATTTGTTTCTTTGGTAATGTACTCCCGTTCAATTTTTGACTCGTCCACACTGAATTTTTTGTTCATTTCGTAGCTTTGTCCCAAGAAGGTTGCTCTCACTGTCTGGTGTTCATTCAGCATTCCCTTAGGAACTTCAAGTGATTTTAGACACTGGGCAATTTGGCCATTGTTGATGGTTTCAATTGATAGTGGGTTTTGGCATCCTGCATCATTGTATGCCTCAACAAGTTGCGCACGAATACCGTCAAAGTTTTCGCCTTTCAATTCATTGTTTTCGTTCACAAATTTTGTAAGTTTTTTTGTCGCACCACCAATAAATTTTCCCAGATTGTCATCCTGTATGTTGGCACCGTCTTTTCCTTTAAATATCTTTTTGAACAAAACCTTTATGGAACCACGTTCAATGTTTTGCATTTCAATTGAAGTGGTAACACCGTTTTCTTCGCCCGATGCACTGAGTAACAAGTCAGCCACATGCTTGTGTCCCTCAACCAGTTTACCCAGTGCAATTAAACTGTTTGCCAAATCGTCACGACCTGGTTCGTAATCTACCTTAATTTCATAATCACTGTACTCCGGCATTTATCTGATCCTCATAAATTTTTCAAATGGCTTGTTTAACCAGTCATAATCCAGACCTGTACCATCATGTGTGACTATGCCCATTATGTGTTCGGCAATTTCTTTTCCAAACAAAAAGTTTGCCTCATTGGCATATGGCAAAATTTGCTCGTTCGTGATAGGTATGCCCATTGTCTGACGCTGATAATACAGATCAAAAATACGGGTGTACAATTCCCATCTTTTTTGAAAGATTTCTTGTTTCCGCTGCTTTTCTGCAGTACGCCACTGTACACCCGCTAGCACAGCAACAATTATGGCAACAATTGTTGTGGGGGCCAATAATTGTTCCCACCAGGTTGTTTCCTGCAATTGTACCCACGTGGCCATATGGTTGTTGGCAATTTCTAATTGGTGTATTAAAGATTCATATTCTGACTGGATCATTTTCCTTACCTATATCACGTTATGTAAAAAAATTCAATGATTATAATTGACTACACCGGGGTTGCCCCTCGCACTTTGATGCCACCACGTTTCTTGGTTGCTATTTTCTGTTGCAGGTATTCTTCACGTTGCTGCAACACCGCCAGTTCTGCTTTCTTGACCCTTTGTCCGTTGTACGAAGCCTCTTGCGCACCGGTCAGAATGTCCGATATCGCTTGCTGAACCTCTATCAACTGTTCTTCATAAGTCTTAATCACTGTTGTCATACAATCCCTCTTGATCTTACTTTACGTCCCTGGGGAAGAGCCTGTGTGAGTTCTTCGGTCTGGGGCTGTGGTTTCTTTTTGGGTTTCATTCGTGCCTCGGCCAGTTTGTCTGCACCCAAGTCCAGGTTCAGACGATAATTGCGGACCAGCCCACGCAGTGCTGCATATGCATACACTCGGCAGTCCAGCCCCTCGGTTCGCACACCGTCTTTGCGTGGTCGCCATTCTCGGATCAGGCGACCTTGGCTCAGTTTCTTGCGTGCGATTTCATTGGTCACTTGCTCAAACCACTCGATTTCTCGGTCGTGTGGAAAGTGCCAAATGCCCGGGCCACTTGAATCCGTCAGGTGAAGCCTGCGCATCAAGATGTCCTTGGCATCGTTCACACCAATTACATAAACCGGCTTTTGTGTCTTGAAGCTCTTACTCGCTGTGGCCGGCCATATCGGTTTGCCAGCACCGCCGGCACCCTTGATTGCCCAGACACCATGCAACCGCCTGTCGTAGCAGTAATTGATCACGTAGTCCGTATAGTGACCTCCACTGTCGATGCAGGTTGCAGATATGTGCAAATCAGGCACGTCCTTGCTGTGCGGATATGTGCGTGACAGGATTTCGTCCAGTTGCGCCCACAGCTCTGGTGTGCTTGGGTCGCCATAAAGCACCCGATAGTCAATTGACCACGATTCCTCGCCACGTCCCCAACCAACGATTTCCAGTTCAAGACGGTTGTCCTGAACATCAACACCGCAGGTCAGCAGCACAACGCCAGCCGGCAGATCCAATCCCCAACGTTCACGTCTGGTCATCAATTCTGTCGGATCCACTTGTTCGCCGGCCATGTCTTGCCATGTTTCTGCCAGTTTGGTGTTCGTCCACACTTGCAGTCGGGACGGGTCGTCCTTGGCCAGCAAGAATTCACGTGCGATTTCGGTCCAGCTTGTCCAACCATGCGGAGAATACAGGGAGGACAAGTGGAACGATGCCACGTTCGTGTGTTCCGGATGCGTGGCAATCCATTTACCTTTGGTCAGAATCTGGTCCTTTTGCCAGTCGTGCCAGTGTGCTTTGCACTTCTCGCATTCATAGCAGGCCTCAGTCAGATTCTTTGGGTCAAATTTCAGATTTGCCCAGCGCAAAGGCTGCATGTGTCCACACTCGGGGCAAGGCACGTGATAGTACCTTTGGTCCCCCTCCATGAATGCCTGCTCAATTCGGCTGGCATCCTTTATGGTGGGGGTGGACACCATGAAAATCTTGCGGTTGCTGAACGTCGCTGTTCGTTGCACAGCCAGAGCCACCGGGTCACCCTCGGTTCCTGCCTCGTCCGGAAAGCCGTCTACCTCGTCCAGAAACAGATATCGTATCGGCATAGAACGCAGCCCTGACGGCGAATTTGCACCTGTTAGTATTAGGATCCCACCCGGGAATTCCTTTAACAGTATTGTGTTTCCGCTGTCTTTTGCTCTTGGACTGCAAATACGTTCTTTTAATGCCGGACAACTTTCTATTGCCGGATCTATTCGCATCTTTGAATTGCGTTTTGCCATTTCTGTTGTCGGGTTCACGATCAACATCGGGCCTGGTGCGTTACAGATGCAGTACCCCATCCAGTTGTTTCCACATTCCGTACCACCAATCTGTGCGCCTTTCATCATGACCACTTTTTCACACCGGCTGTGCGGTGATAGGCAGTCCATGATTTCAGCCAGATATGGTGTGCGTGCGGTTTGCCATCTGCCTGGTTCGCTGGATGCGACACTGGACAGAAAGCGGTTCTTGTCGGCCCATTGGCTGACACTCAGGTCAGGGTCGGGCTTAAATCCCAGCGCAAACGCATGCACGATAAAACTCTCATAATTCAGGTCCATTGAGGAAGTCCGTTAAATGTTCCAAACTTTCCAAGATTTCGTTGCGTAGAATTTGTTTGATTTCTACCATGTCAGTCTTGCCGATCAGCACATTCGCCACTCGGTCTGGAATTTTCAACAACATGTCCCTGGCAAACCTGGCTGCGTTAAATGCATCTGTTTCCGTTTGTTTCAGAGGAATCATTGCACCGGCTTGTTTCTCGTACTCCAGTTTTTTCAACAACGCATCATACAGTTCCTTTTGCGCACGACTTTTCTGAAACGAAACAGCAGCCTTGTTTTCGTCCGGAATTGTCGGCGACTGTGCAGGATTTGTATTCGCATCCCATTGTCGGTCTGCATACTGCTTGTTTATCATTCCATCTTCGGTTACTCCAATTCGTCCGGCTTTGATTGCCTTGCGGACAGCCATGTCAGACACGCCTCTCTGGTCGGCATATGCTCGGATCGATAATAACTTGTCTGCCATGGTTTAATCATTTGCGTTCTGCCGCCAGTTCTGCATATGTCTTGCCGGTTGCTACGTGTATTGCTTGTCTACCCGTAAATGATTCCCAACGTTTAATTATTATGTCCACATACTTTTCATCCAGTTCAATCATTCGGCAACGACGGTTCGTCTTTTCTGCGGCAATAAGTGTTGATCCAGACCCACCAAACGCATCCAATACGATGTCCATTGTTTTGGTGGAATTGTTTATTGCACGTTCAATCAGTGCGACAGGTTTCATGGTCGGGTGCAAATCGTTGTTTGTGGTCTTGTCAAAATTCCAAACATCAGATTGGTTGCGACCACCATACCATGGTGTGGTGATTCCGTTCTTTTTGCCCAGCATTATTTGTTCGTGCTGCGATTTGTAAACGGATTCCGTATTGCCAAAGACCAGCCATTCGTGCTGGTGCTGGTATCTTGCACGTGATAATGCGAACGAATTCTTGACCCAGACGATGTATGCCTCCCATTTGCCACCGGCATCTGTAAATGCCTTGTACAGTGTGTGCAGTTCACTGCCACCCATACAGACATATGCGGATCCGTCTGTGTTGTTCAGGATGTTTGTCAGGGCCGTTGTCAAGAACCCTTGGAAAGCACTGCCCAGATTGTCGTTCTGGATCTTGGTGTGCTTTTCTTTGTCGTTCTTTTGGCGGAAACTGCCGTCATAGTCCACGTTGTATGGTGGATCTGTGAACGTCATGTTTGCCTTTTCGCCGTCCATCAGTGCCTTATAGCATTCCGGGTCTGTCGCATCGCCACACAGCAATCTGTGTTCACCCAGTTCCCACAGGTCGCCTTGCTGGTTCACGATTTTGGTTTCTTCAACCTCTGGCACCAGGTCTTCGATTTCTGCCATTTGCTGTTCGGTTTCAAATTCAGCTTTGTATTTCTCAATTTCCTTGTTTGAAAAACCCAATGCTGTCAGATCAAAATTGCTGTCATGCAGTTGTTCCAACAGGTCTTGCAGCATTTCTTCATCCCAGCCCGCATTATCGGATATCTTGTTGTCCGCAATCAACAAAGCCATTTTTTCTTGCTCTGTTAAATGTTCCAGACGGGCCACCGGGACCTTGGTATAACCCAATTCTTTTCCGGCCAGCAGTCGGCCATGTCCGGCGATGATTTCAAAATTCTCATCAACCAAAATCGGATTGACCCAGCCAAATTTCATCATGGATGTTGCAATTTGTTGGATCTGTTCTTTGCTGTGGGTGCGTGGGTTGCGTTCAAATGGCTTGACCTTGTCAATTTCCACATACTCAACCCCCAGAATCAAATCTTTGAAGTTTATATTCATATCCTTTCCTTTTTTTGCTCTTAGGGTGCGAACCTATTTTTTACAAATAACTCATTGTTTTTACGATTTAACCGGACAGGCAGTGCGAACCTGCGAACCATTTTTCAAAAACCAGTGTCTAGCGACCTGGCTTGCTCGCCGTTACCCTCGATCGAAAAAAATTCCCAACAGAACCTATTTTTTATAGGGCTATATGCCGCAAATTCTCATCAAAAATGGGTTTGAACTCTGTTGTGGCTATCTGTGTCCCCAGCTCAAGCATCTGCAACCGCTTTGGAATGCGTGCGAAATCCTTGATGTGGTACAGGATTTGTATCTGCGTGTTGTTCCGGTGTGCAATAACACGACTGCCGTTTCTTAATTTCATCACAAATGCCCCTGGAACATCTGTCCGGCGATTGGCTTTCAGTTGTTGCAGGTCGTTATACTGTGGCACTGCCAGCCGGCCGTTCTTGGCAACACGATGTCCGCCTGTTTGTTGCAAGGTTGCAAATCCTGCCATGGTGTATGTTTCAGACTGCAAATTTTGCTTTGTTGCCGGCCGCACTTTGATGGACTTTTCAAAGTTCGGTTTCCGCAACACAAACGTTTCATGCAAATGTTGTTTGACCCTTGATTGAATTCTCTGTGATGTTTGGGTCAAGCTTTTGGCGGTAATGAAACGCACATTCTGTTCGCCAATTGCTATCAAGGTGTGGTTTTTGCCGTTGTCGAAAGATAGGTTTATTACCGCCATTGCATAAAAAATACCGCCCATCCGGCGGTTGACATAAAGTGATTCAATTATATACAAAATATTGCCATTTCTTTGGCAATGTGTAAAGTCTGATTTTTGCTGTGATTTTGTATCTTGTTTGGTTGTGTTTGTTCTAAATATATGTAATGCCATTTTTTAAGAAATTTTAGTATAATAAATGCAAACTTTTCTGGTCAGGTCTTCTATCGTTGCCTGGTGTCTTTTGGCAACTGTCTGTCTGGTCAAATGGACCTTTTTTGCAATTTTGGTCCAGGGCCGGCCGCATGCTCTCAGCCATAATATTTTTTTGTTTTGGTTGTCTGCTATCAAAGGGAACCAGCGCAACATCACTTCTTCCCACATTGATATCTGTTGATTGGTGGGCTGAAATCTTGGTTCAGGTTGTTCTTGTTCTGTGTCCCATAGCAGTTCATACCACTCACGTCGTATATCCCAACGTTGTCCGGATATGTGTTTGTTGTATACTGGTGGTAATACTCTGTCGACACGTGCAGCATTCTCAACCCATTCTTGGACCAGTTCTTCTGTCCATTTTATGCTTTTGCAATTCATGTTAAGATCCTTTCCGTTGGTTGTAAAAGTCGTTTTCTTGAACAATCCACGAAACAATTTGGTCTATTGGCAGCCATTGTCCCTTGCGTTTAAGTTTCAATGTTTCTTCTGCACGCATGATCACAGACATTGGATAGCATGCTGTAAATTCTGCAAATTGTTTCTTTGCAATGGTCACCACATCAAATGAGAAATTTTCGTCAATATAGAATTCCAACGGCTTTTCAACAAAGTTTTCAACAGGTTTGGCTGCATTACTACTTACACTACCTTTCATTGTGTTTTTATTGTGTTTGGTTCTTTTGGCTACTACTACATCTACTCCAGATATCTGTTCTGATATCATTGTTGATTTTTTCCTGTTTGCCAGCATGCGATCACATTTCTCTTGGTACTTTCTGACATCTTCTTCAATCTGTCTTTTGATGAATTGCCATATTCCCAGATCACAATCACGTTCCGGGTATTCAAATATGCACCGCAGCAAATCTGCACATTGCTTGTCTGTCAGGTCTTTGATAAACACTGATAAATTCGGGTCTATAAGTATTTTCATGTGTATTCCTTTCGAGTTAGTCAAACAGGTTCGGTTGTCGTGCCTGATCTTGCCATTGGATTTTATATTGCACGCATTCTTTGATCTGGTTGATATAAACCAGCTGGCTGCTTTCTCTTATCACATTTGCATTCTTGGTTATTACGAATTGGTGTACTTGTATGCGTCCTTGTAAGAACCACACGCCTTGTTCGGTTATTTGCCATTCATTGTTTGTCTGGGTCGGGACAGCAAAGCCGAAATAACGTAACTTTTGGAAATTGGCAAATTGTGTATTGTTTAGTCCCATTGTGTCCAATCTGGCTCGGCCACCAACTGCGTTTAAACGGTGCAAACATGACACCAGGGTCTTGTTTATGCTGTGTTTGTATTCGGTTATTCTGTGTCCGCATGTGGGGCATATTGAAACATTGGTCTTCATGCCTGCCTCACTTGATAAAAACTCGTTTACCACTGCCACGAAACAGACGTGACCGTTCATACTCATGAATTGCGGGCATTGGATAAATAGCCTTGCCACCGATCTTGATATACATGGGACCTCTACCGGTGGTTCGCCACTTGCGCAAGGTGTGTATGCTAATTCCCCAGTATTCGATCAGCTGCTGTTCTGTCATGCGTTCTTCTGTGCTTAACATATCTTGAGCCATAGATAACTCCGTTTTTGGTTGGTTTAGCTATGGTTTGACTGTAGACAGCAAAATCGTTTTTGTCGGTATGGCAACAGTGGTCATATTGCGCCCAAAAAAGTGCCAGAATTATGTATGCTGTGGGACTGATGTGGGACGGTCGTGGGACTTGTGTGGGACAAAAGTGTTGAAAATGTAGTTCAAATTTGTTTATGATTTGCGTATGAAGTACACAAGAGAGTATGTTAAAGAGCAAATTGATAAAGCGGCGGCAGCTGATCCTGAACGCCGTACTGTCTGTGTAACTTTGGTGACTGATGACCCTAAGCACGAATACATGCTTTCCTATGATAAGCAGACCAGGACTGTCCAAGGGGTAATTGAGAAAATCGGTAAAACCAGAAAGATTCCACGTTCTCTCTCAGATATTTTACGTAGTTAATCGTTCCCTTGGGCAATTATCCAAATTCAATCTATATTTGCCGTTGCCGTCTGATAACACTAGATCCCGCCAGTTGTGGTGCCGTTTGAATATGCTTTGGATGCGGTCGCTGCCACTGCCAATCGTGACCAGGATATGCTTGCCATAGACCCATGGGTTGCCGGCCTGGTATGCATGCCACAGGTTTTCTATAACCTTGGCTTGCTGTGGTCCAAATTTATATTCACGTCCCATGAACAATATGCATGTAAAGTCATCAGACAACAGTTCGAACGTACTGTTTGTCGCCATTTCGCATTGGTTTTCAAATGCGATAACGTCTGACAATTGGACGATCAGGTCGTCCATCCCCAGGCTGATTGCTTTACCGTCCACAATAAGATTGCGGGCGGCTATAGTGCCGCCCATGTTAGTTAAAACTTTGTACACATCACGATGATCCACCTGTTTATGAACCAGGTTTTCCAGCGCGTCATCATATTGTTCTTTGGGGATTGCGCTTGTTTCAAGTGCTATTTCCAGGGCAACAGGCAAAACATAGAAACACAATTTCCGTTGTGCTGCTAGCAACTTTATGACGTTCAAACCGCATTGCCATCGAGCCTGCAGTTCTTCAACATCAAGACTCTCCAACGGGAATTTAAGTTTTGTCATTTTGCCTCGTTTGGTTTTTTGCAAAAAAATAGAAAGGGGCCCAAAATTGGACTCCTTTCTTTCCTTTACGTATCCATAATAGAAC
Source organism: uncultured Alphaproteobacteria bacterium (assembly GCA_944392535.1). Lineage (GTDB taxonomy): Bacteria > Pseudomonadota > Alphaproteobacteria > Rs-D84 > Rs-D84 > Enterousia. The sequence continues at coordinate 193,744 of CALXWY010000002.1, forward strand.
TTTTATTTCTAGTTGCAACGGGAATATAAGCCTAGGAAAGCCTGTCTAATCTATTGTCCCAATCCTGAAGAAGGTATTTTTGTTGCCTTTGATTTCAATTTCTACCCTGTAGTCTACGTTATCTATATTTTTCCGGCCGGTTATTCTGCTGAAGTCTTTGCTTATACCGGGGAAGCTTAAACCGTATGATTTACAACATGATTTGATGCAGTCCCGGAAATCAGCTTGTTCGTCTTCGGTGGTTGGTGCATCCTGGTATCTTAATACGATTGGACGGCACCCACGAAGCACGTCTTTACAGATTGTAAACAAGGTGCATGCTACTTGTGGTTGAATATCTATTTTCGCTGTCATGGTCTTGTCCTTTTAGTTGCCGTACACCTGGTCTGATCCGACTATTTCTTTTGGTATGTCGAAGCCCAGTTTGCGTAACGTCTTTATGATTGTCTTTTCTGTCTGGCCTTGTTCCAGCCAGCACAGGGCAGTGCTTTCAACCACGAAGCTGTCGCCGATTTCTTTGCAGATTGTTTCAATTGCATTGTCACTGCAGTAGATTTCATGTTTCAACAACTCGTAGTACACGTTTCTTTTATTCTGTTTTGCCATTTTGTATTACTCTTGGTTCTGTTTTCTTTACGACACACAACATACCGGAACAAACCTACAAGTCTAGTGAAAGAAACCGCAAATATGCAGAAATCTGACATTTTATGGCATATTTATGTACATAAACCCGAACCATTTGACCATAACTCGCAACTGTTGGTAATAATCCTTGCACAGCAGTTCATCGTTGAACTGTTGCCACTCGTCCGGCTTGCCGTATTGTTCCAGCAAGTCGTGGCAAAGACCGATCAGGTAGAATATGTTGCCATGCTCGCCGGACAGGTCTATTGTCATGTGTGTGGGGTATTTGATCAGTTGTTCTGTCATCTGTTGTGTTCCTTACTCGGGCTTGTTTATGAATACCAGCCCAAACCATTTTTCCATAACTTGCAGACGGTCCCGGTAGTTCTTGTCGTCCAGTTCGTCCTTGAACTGTTTCTTTTCTTCTTCATCCAGCGCAAGTTGTCGCATGATGCTGTTGCATAAGCCTATTAGGGCATAGACGTTGCCATTGGGGGATTGCAGGTCCACGATGATGCCGGTGGGGTATTTCGCATCGGCTATATCGTTCTGTCGTCCATTCAGTTTTTGTAAATCGTTAAGTGTTATCATTTATGCCACCTTATCTTGAATTTCTAACCAAAGGGTTTTCAGTTCTTCGGCTGTTACGTTTTCTGAATCTATCCACTGTTCTGGTGTTTCCCATACCGGCTTTTCCAGATTGCATCCCACCATGTCACGCATCTTTTCATAGATGTCCGGGAATTGCATCATTGATCGCAAGGCTGCTCTATACAGCAGTGGCCTGTTTACCGTTCCTACTTGTCCTGGTGCGCCCAGCCAGTAGCATGTTAACCACTGTTTCATCGACACCTTGTTCAGCATTGCTATTTTCATCGCAACCACCCCGAAGTGGAATCTGCCAGGATTGTCCAGCAGGTAGTCAGCGAAGTGTCGTCCGGCTCTTGAATTCAGGAATTCCACGAAGAAGTCATCGCCTTTATCGGGGTATAACTCTCTCAGTCTGCACAGTGTTATATTGAACAGGTTGGTTATCTGTTCGTCTGTTTTGGCTGCCTGTTTTATGGTTCCCCAGAAGCCCCATTCTTTGTTTATTTTCTGTTGTTTTGTCATAGTTTTTACCTCTTTGTTTCTATACACAACATACCCAAACAACCCCATAAGTCCAGCGAATAAGAACAACAAAAACCGCTGATTTCTGCAGATTTTGAAACTTTTATTCGAAGATTTTGGCCGCAATATTGTTCACCGCTGTAAATGTTTCTGAATCAGACAAGTGTGAATATCCCTCGGTTGTTGACAGGCGGCTGTGTCCGGCAGCATCACGCATTGCCATCATGTTCTGGCCGGTGTTGGCACCCAGGGTGATGTACGAATGCCGCAGGTCGTGTATGCGCATGTGTGGCAGTTTTGCATCACTCAAGGCCCATTGAAATGCACGATGAATGTCGTTTATGCTCTTGTGCTTGTTTGTTGGACTTGGAAACACGTACTTGCTGCCCAGCACTCTCGCCTCAGCAACTGCCTTTTTCAGTATGGGAATTACCGCATCACACAGCATCACATCCCTGGCACCGGTCTTACTGTCATGCAGGTGCAGTCTTTTTTCGTTCAGGGCCACATCTGAAATCAGCAGGTCCTTTATTTCGCTGCATCGACAGCCGGTCAGTGCAAGTACCCGGATTGCGTTGAATGATCTTGCGTGGCCTTTGCTGTGTTTTGGTCCTCTGTCTAACGATGCAAACAGGGCTTTGTATCCTGCTGCATCAAGAATCTGTGGCACGAACTTTGGATTGGATCCTTTCTTTACACATATACATGGATTCGATTTGCGTGGCACGTATTTATAGGTTTCGCACCAGTTCCAGAAATTGGACATCAGTGACAATGCTTTGTTTGCAGTGCTGAACGAAGTTTTCTTTACCCAGCTAGCATATGCATCCAGCACGTGCTGTTCTTCAATTTCATGCATGTACTTGTTGCCAAATATGGGGGACAGGTACAGTCTGTACTGAGCCCAGTTGGTTGTCTGGGTTCTTGGTTTCTTGTACATCGTTGCATACTTATCCATATACTGTGGAAATAGTTCGGCACATTTGAACCGTTTGCTTTCTTCTACAAGTTGTTTCCTTGTTTCTGCCAACTGGTTATCTATTGGATTTTGACCGCACAGAATTAAGTTGCGCCAGGCTTTCGCTTTTTCCCTTATGGTGGCCACACTGTCATAGTCTGTTAGCTTGCCCATGAATAAGTTCACTCGCTTGCCAATTGTCTTTGGGGTGCAGCCCAGGAAGAAACTTATCTGACTTGTCCGTCTGGAATAGCGCAGGTACAGCCCTGGTATTAAACCGTCTGCAATTTGCAAGTTCACGTCACTGGACAATGTGTTTATCCAGTAATCTTTGAACTCACGTTTGCTACATTTCCATGTGTCTGCCATTTAGTAACCTCTTGTCAGCCAACAACAATGCCGATAAAAAATTTAATATCCAGTGAAAGAATCACTTTGCATCATAAATATTTGACATCAGCCATGCTCGTACGTCTTCTGGTCGGTATCTAATCAGCCGGCCCAGTCGGACAAACTTGGGTCCATTTGCATGTACTCTGTATTGCACTATTGTGTATTCGGAACAACCCAACAGTGTTGCCAATTCTTTTGTGGTTAATAATTTGTCTTCGGTCATCATTCATTCCTTTTGTTTTGGTTAGACATAATGACCGTAATGCGTTTGGGTTGTTTTTGCGATACCACAAATTCTCAAAATTTCTTACTTTCGTAAATCCAGATTTCTGGTGGTGCTGTCTGTGATATCTGTGCGATATCTATGCAAAAAATAGTCCGTTTACCTATTTCTGTTGTGATATCTGAAAAGTAAGAAATCTTTGTATTTTTCATGGGTTAAAATGGTTTTAGACTAAAAGAAATCTTACATAATCTTACACAGGATTTTCAAAACAACCTATTTTTCAATCTTCTGAAACCCGCAGATTTCTGCCTATTACAGCGGATTTTTTAACACCATTTTTCGTGACGCCTGTTAATCCGTATGTCACTGGTTCGAGTCCAGTTGCCCGAGCCAAGATAGACAACCCTTTGTTTCAAGCATTTGAGCAAAGGGCTTTTTTATTGTTATTACTACATTTTTTTCATCAACTAAACAGTTCGAGGTCAACAGTTTTATTATTTGCCGTTTTTGAGAAAACCTCGAACTTTTTATTAAAAAATAGCAGGAATCTGCGATTTTTATCATACGGGCCAAATTATCATAAAATGTACTGATAGTGCTATCCAAATTCAATCGCCGGTTGGTGATCGCGGTCAGTTCATCGTCCAACTCTGTGGTCACCCGTTTGTATTCACCTTCCTCTATTCCGCGGGACAGATACAGATCCAATAATCTATTTTTCTTGTCCGTTATTTTTAATTCCATTTCATTTAATTCCAACAATATTTTATCCCGATTTAATAATTCCATCTGTTTTTTATCGTTAATTAATCTGATTACATCCGGCAGTTCATCACCCAAGTGTAAAGATTTGAATATGTCATATAAAATATCCATCACCAATCGGACAGAGATATTATGATGAACACAGGGTTTATTGGTTGGTGGCTGTAAAAACGGGTATTTGCCCTTGGATAAATATGGGCTGAACAAATTGCCACAATGAGCACAACGAACTATGCCAGATAACAAGAATTTCTTTTTGGCCTTGGCCTGGGTTTGGCCGTGCCGTTTTATGCTGATTTTATTACAGCGATTAAATAAATCTTTGGTTATTAATGGTTCGTATATGTGTGGATACAGTTTCCCTTTGACCCGCATATATCCATAATAAAATGGATTGTGTAAAATGTTGTGTATTTGACTGCGGGATAAATAATTTCCATTTTTGTATTTTAATCCAATTGACTTGGCATAATTCAACCATAGGCTGAACGTTAATATGTTAGTAATTATTCTAACAGCGTGCACAACCATATGCATAATGATGTAAAATGTGTTGTACCTGTTGTAAAATGTAGACATAATTCAACCACAGGTTGAATACTATAATGTTTACTATTGACACGCCATCGCATGCAAGAATATCAAAACACGTTGCAGACACCACAAATCTAGGATGTAATTCAACCTGGGTTGATTTATAGGATGTTTACAATTACTACACCGGTATCTGTAACTAGGGCGCAACAATACAGAAACCTGACGCGCGCGCCATAAAACATGGGTGAGATTCAACCATAGAGTGTATATCGTCATGTTAACAATTATTGTAACGGCATATGCAAACATATTTACATCAGTGCCTTAAAACGGCAAAAATACCATAAAATCGGGGCGTAATTCAACCTAAGGTTGAACAAAACGATGTTTGTATCCGGTAAGTCGTTATCTGTAATAATATGTAAAATATGCTACGTGCACCGCAAAATGTGAACATAATTCAACCATAGGTTGAATATTAAGATATTCACAACTAACGAACAACCATCAGCAACAATACAAAACACGGTGTATAGACTATAAAACCTAGGCACGGTTCAACTATAAGTTGAATTTTGCGATGTATGTAATTCGTAAATTGGCATTTATAATCGGATTATAATAACACAAAACACGTTGCAGACGTTATAAATCTGGGACGCAATTCAACTATGGGTTGAATGTTGCGCTATTCACAACTGATGAATGGTCATCAGCAACAATACAAAACATGCTGTACGCACTATAAAACATGGGCGCGATTCAACCATGAGTTGTATATTGCCATATTCACAATTATAGTAACGGCATATGCAAACATATTTACATCAGTGCCTTAAAACGGCAAAAATACCATAAAATCGGGGCGTAATTCAATCACAGATTGAACACCGCGACGTTTGCAATTATCATAACAGTGGCAAGCAAATAGCAATAATACAAAACGTGCTGTATACATTGTAAAGCACGGATACAATTCAACCGTGGGTTGAATGGCGGGCAATGAAACACATCTGTAAAACACGACCATGGATTGTATGCAGGCTGATTTTGTGCCGCGCAAAACATATAATTTTTCTCTTGAATTTCCGACACCGAATCCAGGAATGTGCCGAATAAGAATACCGGACGTATAAAACAAATTCAATCGCTGGTTGAATATGGCGTCAAATATCTGGCGCGCCAATACATATATGCATGAATATTGTGGAAAGTTTCAAACATCTGCCTGTTTGTGTCGGCCCATACGTAAAGGCGCCATAAATAACGTGTTATTATGATACGAACAACAAACTGTATTCAGAACACCAAATTCCGACAAAGTGTTATAAAAGCAGGACTAAGTTCAATTCTGGGTTGAATATGATGCTCATTTGATAACTGTTATATCATATTTCAAAAGGACACAAGTGCTCGGTTCATATGTCGCGCACAGTGGCACCGAGACATGCGAATTGATTTTTTATTTATCATGTACCTTTGTTATGACCACGCAAATTTGGAATACAATTCAATCAATGGTTGAATTGCGCCCATGTTTTACGGCCTATGCGCCACATTTTTATATTTGTGTACGTATGGTTGTGCACGCTGTCAGAATAATTACGAGCATATTAATATTCAACCCAGGGTTGAATTGCATCCCAGATTTATAGTGCCTATAAGGTGCTGCGTTATCGTTGTGGCCAAGCCAATAATAATTATCAATATGGAAACATTCAACCAGTAGTTGAATGTTGCCCAGGTTTTATAATATATGCAGCAAATTTTGTATGGATGTCATCCGAGTATAAACACTGATGCACCAATCGCAAATATTGTAACATTCAATCCACAGTTGAACTTCAGGCATATTTTACGGCACATGCGTCGTATTTACACATAATTACTATCTGGCCACTGCCGAGAGGCAGCAATTGAAAACATTACACAAATCAACCCACGGTTGAATACAAAGTCCATTTTATGCGGATGATAAAACACACTTAAATATTTTTCACACATGCTGTATTTTTGTATGCACCGAAAAAATATGGGCCACGTTCAACCATAGGTTGTATTTTGTTGTAAATATAACATCATTATGCGAATTTAGACTAAAATACAACCCACGGTTGAATTTGGACTTAGATTTTTGATGCTTATAACACCTTAAATGCAAGCCATATCACAACTCGTGTCTGTCTTGGGCGCGGCGTTTTGATTTTTTTACTAGGGATGTTAATATTTTATTTTTATTCTGATTTGTTATTCAGTGACGCGCCATGTTGCCAATCCTTAACAAAATTATTGACAATCTGTTTTTTTTTTCTAGGATTACAAAAAAACTGATACAAAAGGTGTAATATGTTTTTGCGATTAAGATATTATTTCAAAACAGACCGTAAAACACGCGTCCAGGACAAACAAGAATATGCCGACCAGCGTAAAAAGTTAAAAAATTTAGACGACATACTGGAATACCGGTGCGAAGAGATAACGTTCCCATTTGATGATCCGGCTTTCTACAGTTGGTGGGGATGTATTAAACGTTCTACGACCGGGGCAGAATACTATTGTCCTGGGTTTAGTTTTGATGTTCCTTGTGAACATGAACGCACTTGTGTACGTGGACCTGATAATAGTAGATTTGTTAAGGCGCGACAAGAATATTTTAGACAAAAGCAACTTGTTCATGATTTTTGGCGCAATCGTATGCGCGAACGTGTAAAAGGATAAAATATCACGGGCATAAATGCGTCAGTGATACTGAGCCGCAACGACCCGCGGGCGAATTAAGCCAATCAAAGTATTTTCTGTACATGCCGTGAATGTCTGGCCGGCAGTACGACGGCGGGCGGTTGCTGTTTCAAAGAATCAGGTGCCTTGCCGTAATTTGCGACATATTTACGCATTCTTACATATTGTAATTTTTGTCCCCCGCGGGCGGGCAGCGTTCAGCGCGTTATAAACGTTAAAAATCCCAGGCGCAATTCAACTATGGGTTGTATTCCGGTTTGAATGCGTTCGCACATCCCCAAAACAATTGCATCCACGACAAAAACAACCCACAATTGAATTGCGTCCAAGATTTACAGTGTCTATAAGGAGTTTTAATATTATTACATGCAACAGTGTGCTGATTGTTGATATGATGCCGTTCAACCTGTGGGTGAATAGTAACCATGTTTTACAGCCTATGCGCCATGTTCTTTGCATTGTTATGTCCTGGTTATAGATGCCGGTATAGTAATTGTGAATATTTTATTAGTCAACCTATAGCTGAATCGGATTCACGTTTTACAGGGCTGTGCCGCATTTTTATGTTATGACTATATAATTATAGACTATGGCACACAAATTGTGCATGTTATAGCATTCAACCTGGGGTTGAATCGCATCTATGTTTTACAGTGCGCGCAGCGTGGTTGGACGTTATTGCTGACGATAGCGGTATCAAATAAATTTCAGGTGATTTTGGCCAAGTATTTATTGATTTAATTGTCAATTTGTGATATAATGTGTAGCATCCAAGCACCATAATAATTATTTATATTTTTATATGCCCGACCATGTTTTATGGTCGGGTTTTTCATTTGATTCAAAGGAGATTTTATGAATAAATTTGATTTTGTCGCAGATGGGCACGTTACTGATTTTCATTTTACTTTCCCATTTTTTTCAAAAAATGATGTTGTTGTAAAGCACAATTCCGCAGACGCCACAGGATATGATGTATTTTGTTACAGCGATGCAATAAATCCAGACTTTCCATTTACTGGGGGTCGGGTACATTTCGCCATTGCGCCAAATCTTGGTGACGTTATCACAATTTCCAGAAAACTGGAATTAACGCGCACGGTGGATTACCAACCGACAATGCCGTTAAGCACGATGGCACTGAACCAAGACATGAATTTTATGTTGGAAGTATTAAAAGACATGAAAAACGAACTGATGGATTTTCATGACAAGTATTCTGAATTTACCGACAAGGATTCAACAAATGTATTATTAAATAAATTTGACGCCGTTTTATCGGAAACATCAAATGTGATTTCTGAAATAAATACATTCCGGCAACAAATGAATGACATTGGTGATATAGGGTCCATTATCACAAATATTACAAATTTGAATAACACCATCACATCGTTAAACACATCGTTAACCACGGCGAATTCAAATATTACAGATTTACAGGAATTCCAAGACGACGTATTGGATTATGTCGTGGCATCGCAAAATCCAACGGACGCGAATAGTTACACATGGTATCGGAAATATAAATCTGGGTGGGTGGAACAAGGCGGCCGTATGTTTTGCAGTGTTCCCGCAGACCAAGATACCGTACATACCCTGATTACATTACCCATAGAAATGTCAGACGCAAATTACAATGTCCAAATTACCCAAGAACAAATAAAAGGCGCAATTAATCTGTCGGTTGCAAAGCGGTACCCGAATGCCACAAAAAATCCATCAACGTCCCAAACATTGTCCGTAATCGCGATGCACACGACAGCAGGACAGGCGTGGACAGACGACGTATATTACAGATGGATGGTATCCGGTATGTCCAAACAGTAATTTATCAAGATTTTTTTGATACATTAAAAAATGGCTTTGACTTTTTTAATACCGCCAATGTTGCCCGGGCTTCTTGTTTAATTCGGTCGTATGCATCACGCCCCAAGATTATCCGACGGGGCGGATTCTGTTGTTGCGCCACATTAATCAGGTAAGATACCGCCAACGCAATATCATTTTTATAGTGTCGTTTTATTTTATATGGAATTGGGGGCAGGTTTTCATATTCTGGGAATGTGTTTTCACGCATCATATCTTTTGATGCCATTCCGGTTGGGAACACCCCAAATTCCACAGCAATAACTTTACAGAATTTTTGTGTTTCGCACCACAGTGCCCCGGTTAATCCTTCTATGGCATATTTTGCCGAACAATACGCCGTGCCATAAATTCGTGGGCACATTCCCGATTGCGAAGAAATATTTACGATTAATCCGTGTCCCTGGACACGAAACAGGGGCAATACTTCACGTATTGTATTTACATATCCCCAAAAAGAAACATCCATTAATTTTCTGAATTCGTCATCTGTGGTGGATTCAAAAGTCTGCCATTGCCCCAGTCCACAGCAATTTACCAATGCATCTATGTGCCCAAACTTATCAATTGCCGTTTTAATTGCGGCACGTATTGTCTGGGGCTGGGTCGCATCAACAGACAAACACAGCGCCCGATTATCTGTAAAATCAGGGACGCGGCGCGCCACGGCAATGACATTCTTGTTTTTCGCCAATAATTGACGACAAATTTCATGACCAAAACCACTGGACGCACCAACAACCAACCATGTTTTCAGTTTTTCATTATCCATTATTTTTTGCCTTTATACTGTCTGATTTTAATGCATGCATATATCGTGAAAAATCCATCTGGTAAGTATACGAATTTGGCGCATCCAGATATTTTACAATTTCTGCACCATCAGGAAAAACAACACGCGCCGAAAAACGAATTATGTTTTTATCAGACAAGACTTCGCGGTTTACATAAACGTGTGCCGCATATTTATCATTTTGCATTATTGTCCCCTTTTGAATAATTTCTTTACCATGTTCAATTTTGTTTTCTTTTTTTCGGTACCTGGTACAGTTGTTTTATTAAACGTCCGCATCATTTCCAGACCACGTTTTTCATCCGCATCTGTGGTAAATACTTCAAATAACACAGGTGCATCAAATTCACCGGTACAGAATGTCCGGATTTTATCCAGAAATTCTGATTTATCTGACGCCGACATATAAACAAATCCGCATGATTTGGCCCATCCACATGCCCCGCCACGATTATGGCCAGATGCCGCAATGATATTATCAATCATTTCGCGTTTATCACGAAATTCTGGGTATAATCGGAATTCTTGGCCACCATTATTATTGATAACCAATATACGCAGATTTTTACCAATATGGCGATTGCCCAATATATTCATGTCATAGAAAAATGCCAAATCCCCCAATTGGACAAAATATAATCTGTCTGGATTCATCAGCGAATGTCCAACCATTGTTGAAACACTGCCATCAATACCACAAACACCAACATTCAAAAATGTATCAATGCTGTTGTCCAGATTGAAAAAGTTCATATTTCTGCGACAATTAGATGTCAGGTGTATCGCCGAACCATGTGGCATGAATTCGGCCATTTTCTGGGAAATCAATGCATTAGACAGTGGCAAATCTGGATATTTTATGCCGTCCAGTAATGTTTTTAATTGGCCATAATATAGCAATGTCTTTATATTTGCGGCCATCATGTGTTCAAAGAAAAATATCTCGGACATATCAAACAACTTGAACACAGGCGCATGAAAGCGACCACAATAATTACCATCCGGCGAAATACGCCAAATCTTTGTTCCCCAAAACAGTCGGCCCGATGAATATTCCGCCGAAACATTGCCAATGTCAATCATAATGTCTGGACACTGGGGTAAATCCAGCATATCGGCAATTTGCGCCGTCAGTATTTTATTCTTGCCGTTGTACCGTGATGAATGGTCGCAAAATACAGGCGCATTAAACCGCTGGGCAAATCCAGAAATCGCATCCAGTTCACGTTCAGAAAATTTTTTGTGACTGCCGATAAAAATGCCGATGTTCTTGCCCGCCATTTGTTTGGCAATATCATTAACATTTAACGTATCACCGGTTATAACATCAACCGCATGCACATCATCAGGCAAGCATTGTGTTGATATATTCAGTGCATCTGCCCAAACATTTGGCAAATTTATATGCACCGGTCCCCGACGCACAGATGTTAATGCCGCATGCATCAGTGACAGTGCCTTGAATTTATCTGAATCATCTTTGATTACAGGTATATCAACACTGATAACCTTGACATCATTTTGCGTAACCGTTCTGTCAACGAATTGTGGTTCTTGGTTATATTTGTTTGAAACATGTGTCCCAGTAATGGCGATTATTGGTAATTTTCGGTAAAACGCTTCGGTCATTGCGGGCAGATAATTCCGACTGCTGGTGGAACCAGTACATGTAATCACCACCGGTTCACCGGTTTCTTCGGCGATACCAGTGGCCAGATATGCGGCACTGCGTTCATCTATGACAGAATAACACCGAAAAAAAGAATCTGAAATTACGCCGGCATTAAATGCGATATTTTGCCCACCGGGACTTGCAACAACGTACCGTATTCCATATGCTTTCAGCATGGCAATCATATATTGTGAATTCTTGTCATTTGAATACATTTTTATCTCCGACGTTGCGGGTATCATTCCGCCATGTGGGTAAGATATCACAGCATATAAAACAAGTCCAGTTGAAATCAGGGGGCGTATACCCTGCCCCCACTGTGCACAAAACGTGCAACGGCGGCTGTGCGTTATGTCCCCCACCCCAAGGATTTTTTACATATTGTCCCGCCAGTCTGTTGTGCGATATACTGAACTGTGGAGAGAGAAAACATCCCCCGCCCCCCAGCAGTCAAAACTGTTTACACCCATGAACACGCCGATTTTTGTGGTGGACGGGGCGCTGTTTTTCAGAATTATGATTAATATCATTGACGAATGTACATAAATACTTGTATTATTGTTATGCCTGTGTAGCAATACTGGGCCGACAAACTGTTAGTAGATAATGGGCTTAATCACCCGATATTACTGATGCACGTTTGCATTATTGACACTGTACAGTCCCGACATTTTTGTCGGGAAGTCGTTGTTATACAATACCGTTTCTGCGGAAAAGCAACGAGGTCTTTGTAATATCGGACTGATTAACTTCCCGACACCTGCTTTCAGTAGGTGTTTTTTGTTATCAAAAAGGATATTACAATGACAAAATTGGTTGTGGGCGCCATTGCTGTCATTGCGATTGCCAGTACAGGGTTCGGCGCACATGCCCGACCCGGCATAGAAGAAATTGGTGACGCATTTCAAGTTATCGTACCGGCGTATGCGTTCGGTATGGCGGTTAATGAAAAAGACTGGGTTGGGGTCAAAGAATTCGCACATTCATTCTTGGCGATGGAAGCATCTGTCCAAGGGTTGAAACTGGTCATAGATGAACGCCGCCCCGACGGCAGTGATACAAATTCTTTCCCCAGCGGACATACCGCAGCGGCATTTTCCGGCGCAACATTTATACACAAACGATACGGCATAAAACGCGCAATTATACCTTACTTGATGGCGGCATTTACCGGTTATTCCCGGATTGCAGCCGACCGACACTATTTTCACGACGTGTTGGCCGGGGCCGCAATCAGCAGTTTATTTACATGGATTTTCGTCAGCAAGTATGACGGTGTACAAGTCGCCGCCAGCCCAGATTCTGTGTCTGTGCGGTTTCATATGACATTTTAATCAATGGTGAATAATTATGAAAACTTGGAATTCTGTTTTAATAATATTAACATCTGTTATCGCATTAACAATTGTTGCCAAAACTGCCGTTGCATCAGACAACAACACAAACATATTATTTGGTGATGCAAAACATCAAATATCGGTACATGGCGGTGTATCACTGCGTCACCAGTTTGAAAATCTGTATATGCTTGAAATTCAATACAGCCAGGCAAACACATTTTTCGGACTGGATGCACGCCAAAACATAGAATTAATTACGGCACGTGGTTTTGGCGACGCCCAGAAATACAGCCAAGATATCATACTGGGGATTTCCGAAGACGCGATTATTTTTCATACCCAGCGTTTTTATATCGGGGCAACACTGGGCGCATATATAAAATCACAGACCACAGACAGAATCAGTTCAAAATTTACATTCGGACAAAAGTTTTTCATCGGACTGAAATTCTTGCAAAACAGTGCCATTGAACTGTATGTTCGTCACTTTTCTAATGGCACACTGACCGAATTAAACGCCGGCCAAAATTTCATGGGATTAAGTTATACGATTAATTTCTGAAAAATTATCTGGTTGATTTATCTGATAAATTTAATAGCATAACAAGTGATGTTTAATGATTCTGAACATATTGTTGCAATCTTTGCAATTGGTCCATACGACATTATCGGCACAGATAATAAATTGCCGTGGCATTCTGATAAAGATTTTTATTTTTTCAAAAAAGCAACTATGAACCATCCGTGTATTTTTGGGACAACAACTTTTTATAACTTGCCACATTACCCATTGTGCAGTCGGGGAAATATTGTATGCAGTCGCAAATTCCCAAAATTCCAACCAATGCCGACAGATAATGGAACAAAATATATAAAAACAAACTCAATAGAAAACGCAATCAAAATCAGCCGCATAATATACCCATATAAAACAATATTTGTCTGTGGCGGTGCCAGTATTTATAAATATGTAATTGATAAAAAAATTTCAGATGTGTTGTATGTATCTGAAATTTATTCAGACGCATTGGCAACAGATGTACAACATAATCCGGAAAAATATACATATTTTCCGACGGATTTTCGTCAGGATTATGTTCAGTCTGATGTATTAAATGTAAATGATGCGAACTGGCCACCAGAACACAATGACATTAATGTAAAAATATCGCGGTGGATACGCAAAAAATCCAGATAAATATCGGCACACAAAAACAAAAATCCCGCGGAAATCCGCGGGTTTATCGTGGTGGGGACACAGGGACTCGAACCCTGGACCCAATGATTAAAAGTCATTTGCTCTACCAACTGAGCTATGTCCCCAAAACTGAACCGGAACAAAGAACCCAATGGGTTCTTTTTCCAAGGTTCGGGGCAAATTTTGCCATATAAAAAATAAAAAATCAAGAAAAAATGGATTTTTTCTGTTTTTTGGCCACTGTGTAAAAAATGCCATTGATTTTTATACCACGACGACAAATAATAGAAATGCTGTACCAGGGTCGGAAAACGCCAAAGCATAACATCATGACGCGATATATTGATGCACATTGTCATTTGCAAAACAACACATCACAAAATGTCACAGACGTAATATCCAGTGCGGTTGCACAAAACATTGTTGGGTTTGTGTGCAATGCGACCAATCCAGACGATTGGGATTCTGTATTAAATCTTGGAAAAATGTGCGCATCGGTATATGGATGCATTGGTATACATCCGTGGCACATTGATAATTTAACACCGAATTGGCACACCCGAATGATTGAAATCTTGGCCCAGCATCCAGAATTAATGATTGGTGAAATCGGACTGGATAATTCGCGTCCGAATATAGATGCCCAGCAAAAAGTATTCATGGCCCAAATGGATATCGCACATATTATGGGACGCGTTGTGCATATTCATTGCGTTCATGCCATAGACAAGATGTTACACATATTCCGACATCGCCACGGAATGATGCCACCGGCAATTGTTATGCATTCTTTTTCCGGCCCTGCGAATGTGATTGACCGATTAATAAATGAATATAATGCGTATTTTTCATATTCACCAATGATACATGATTCGCGGCGACGTGGAATGCGCGCGGCATTATGCGCCACCCCAAACAACAGAATTTTGGCCGAAAGCGACTGTGAAAATCCGCTGCGCGTGCTGGATGTCGTAAACACGATATCAGAAGTAAAATCCACAGATGTTGCACAAATGGCAGATATAATATACAGTAACACTCACCAGGCATTAAAAAATGGACCGACTGAACCGAACACGTTTATTATTGGGAAATGACGCGGTAAAAAAACTGGCCGATGCGACCGTAATGATTGTTGGTTGTGGCGCGGTTGGGTCTTTTTCCGCCGAAGCATTGGCGCGCACCGGTGTCGGACACATGATACTGGTGGATTTTGATGTCATAGAAGAATCAAATATAAATCGGCAATTGTTTGCACTGGGATCAACCATCGGCATGGCAAAGGTTGACGCTGCCGCCGCGCGAATTCGCGACATTAACCCAAAAGCGGATGTGACAACATTAAATTTATTTTGGGATAATGGAACCGATATTCCGCAAAGACCCGATTTTGTAATTGACGCAATTGATTCTGTGGATTCAAAAATCGCATTATATAAATGGTGTAATCGTTTCGGCATTCCGTTTATATCCAGTATGGGTGCCGCACGCCGGTGCGATATGTCCAATATTAAAATCGCCCCGATATCAAAAACATCTGTGTGTCCGTTGGCGGCACGCATTCGCAAAATTGTACGCACAGAAAATATACCTGAATTTGATGTTGTGTATTCAACCGTACCGCCCATGGCCGGAACAATGCCGGGACGTACGTTTGGGTCACTGGTTACTGTTACTGGGACATTCGGTTTAATGATGGCAAATTACATAATTAATAAAATAATACACCAATAATATTTGCGGCAACGCACATGCGTATATACACATAAATCCCGCGGATTTTCAGCCCCAGGAACCTTTTCCTAATCCCGTTATTACAATTGCAACCGGTAATAAAACCAGGTATAATTTATATTGTCTTGGAAAAGAGACAAATGTCAATCTTGGAAAAGGAGAAGAGAGATGAGAGGACTGACAACATACGTATTAATACCATTAACCGTTATCGGTGCCCTGAACTGGGGGCTGGTCGGGCTGTTTGGTTTTGACCTGGTTGCGTTCATATTTGGGCCGGCCACAATCGCCAGCAGTATCGTATACAGCCTTATCGGTATTGCGGCATTGGTGTGGGTTATCTGGATATTTATTGACAGATCATCACATCATGAACGTTAAGCGATAAAACAATCGCACCAAAGATTCATGTCATACGCCCCAATCGGGGCGTGTTTTTTTGTTCTGGGATACCACATTAATCCACCGCGTGATACGTTTTGCCGTCATATTGTATATTCAGTGTTCCTGCACCACTTTCCAATATGCCATAGCATACACCACCACCAGTACCAATGTTTAACGATGGCGTGGATAATGCCGAACTGCACGAACCACCATAATATTGGGTACCACTGGTTGATGAACTGCCATGGGTACAGGTCGCATTTGACGGACATGTCTGTCGCGTACAGGATTTGGTACATGATCTATAGCATGCGCCCGCACCGTTGGAATTACCATTCGCAGATGATGTATAACCCAGACTGCTGCATGTTGAACAACTGTTACCGGCACCAGTACCATTTAAGTAATACCCAGATTTGCACGATGTATATTTCTTGGCCGACGCAGAGCATGTATAACCCGCACCATAACCATCAGGCACAATGCACAACAGTAGTAATAAAGAGAAAAAAAAGTGAACGTTTAGTTACGACAATATCGGAGGGACACAATGTCGCAGATTTTCGGGATTTTTAGAAATATTGCTAAAATAACCGTTCTGCGTCCCTTGCAGGGATATGGATTTTTTCACCTTTTTACAAGTGATTTTTTTGACGATTTGTATCTGTACAAAAAATAGTGTTAAAACCGCTGTTGCAACGTCAATTCCACCGACCAACGATCATATTCACGTTGCCATATATTAGAATCACGACGAGTATAACTGAGCACCAATGCCGGAACAAAACCCAGAAAATCAAATTTATTATTTGAAACAGATACCGAATAACGCTGGGTAAAATCACGTTCTGTCATGTATGTCGGCTGTTCGTTTTGAATCGTAAACTGTTCATCACCATAAAATTGCCAATAAAACATTGGTTCAGCATAAATATTAAATCCATATGGCAATTCCGTACCAATGCCAATACTGATACTGGGTTGAAAATACGAGTATTCTGGACGAACGGTATCTTCATATGCCACCGCACCACGCAGTACAGTATATACGTTTGATGTTATTGAATAAAACATATGCACAGATGCAGAATATGTGTTGCCATCCAGATATGCGGCATAATAATCATACTGGTTACTGGTGTACAATAACGATAACCCGCCTGATAATTTGCGTGTAAAATCATAGTTTGTGTTTAATCGCACACCCGCCGACCAATTATATGCATCCCATCCATACCAACGGCGGGACGCCACACCCGCCAACCATATATCGCCATCGGACCATATATAACGTGGACCTGTGCTGGCATACAAATACAGATCATCATAGTTATGCTTGTTATAAATATTAAAATACATGCCGGCATCTGATTTCCAACGCCAACTGTTGGTTAAACGAAATTCGTAATTTCCACCCAGTTGAAAATTATACCCAAACGCAGATTCCGGCACCGGTAAATCACGGCACCACCGCCCAAACATTTCAACACATTCTGTTCCGCCCGCCGCATTATTTACGTTGTTGTCAGGCGCCGCACCAAAATTAAACCAAACATTCCAATTTTTATTCTGGCGAATGACAAATCGGTAAAAGTTCATCATCTGGCGAACATTTTCTGGCAAATCGTCACCCGCCATTGCCAAACGTAATTGATAGTCTGCCCGATACCACTGTTCTGTCTTCATATAACATACCGCCAATTCAAAGCGGACCCGCGCCAAGTCTGGATGCGCGTCCAGAATTGTACGATATATACTTATTGCAGAATCAAAATCACCACGAAATGCCGCAATTCGCCCCAGTAAAAACCAACGTTCCAGTTCCAGTGGCCCACCACCCAAATTCGGTATTTTTGTTAATATTTGTTCCGCCGTATCCAGATTGCCCGAATCAACCATATCGCCAGCCATCTTTACCGCGTCCAGCGCAGACATCGTAATTTCCGTGGTACCATCAGATTTTTTTACTGATGAAATTTCTGCCCGAACTATGCCGGGCAGAATCGCAATAATCAAAATCAATATTATCTGTTTCAATGTTAATGAACACCAAACGCCATATCCATTTTAACGCCATCCGCACCTTCGTCAAATGTAACGGTACCAATCGCCTCGGTCGGGGTGCCGGCGTTACCATATGGTCCATAATATTGAACGTTCATTTTACCATCCGAAATTACCAAATTTCCCGTTTCATCTGGTTGCGTGGTTAACCGCATATCATATGCCCCATTTGGTTTATACTGGGTAAATTTCATATTTGTACCGTCCGCATTTTGTGTTACATTAACATCATACCAATTATTAAATTCGGCAAACAGGTTTGTTTCTTTGGCATCTGTATCAAATGTCAATGTTGCCAAACCATCCAATGTTAACCGACCGCCGCCATCCTTGCCAGATTTAACCGATCCAATCGCACGACCAGAAAAATTAACGTCAGTGGTCACAGTGGCAATATTCTTGGATTCATATCCGCCAGTGAAAATCACATATGCATTATCAGGGTCATCAACATAGACAGTGTCGGATAATGTCTGGTGCACAATGTTATAAAAACCAAAGTCAGAATACTGTAACCCCATGTCTTTACCGATGGAATTATATGTTAACTTTGACATGCGACCGGTATCGGTATCGCTGTGCCAAAACTGATACGAACCAGTTACGTACCCATCAGAATTATGTAATGTTTCGTACGTTGTGCCGTCATCAGAACCATCAGATATTGTAACCGATATAATATCGCCCAACGCATCAACACCAAATGTTAACTGTTTACCGTTTATATCGGTCATTTTGGCATCGGTTATATCCAACACATCCGCATTTTCTAATATTTCAGCAACATTAACCGCGTATTGTAATCCGTCACGCCAATTTGTAAAACATGCCACAGTGGACGATGCGCTGGCCCCATTAAAGCAATTACCAAGTTCCTGGTTTATAACAAACATTGCCGCGTGCAATACATCTGCGTCTTGTTCAAAAAATTCAGAAATTTGCTTGTCAGTGGCATTTGTTAATTGAACCGCCATCTGGGCAATATCCATATAATCATTCGTGGATATATTATCCGAACTGAATTTCTTTAACCGCGCCGTGATATATTTTTTTACCTGGTCATCGTTCTTGGTAATCATACCGGTAATTTCAGCGTTTTCATCGGACACAGTGTCTTTATATGGCGTATCCTGGATTTGCGGGTAATAATCAGGGCGTTCCTTGTACGGGTCGTACGACAAACTGCCCCCGATGTTGCCATCACTGCACGCCGCAATCAACAACACAGGTAATAAATATAAAATATTTCTCATGCTGGATTCCTTTCAAATGCAATGGTATAAACATTACACGTGTTTATCAAGCGTAAAATATCGTGGGTGCCAGCGCACATGGATGACCCAATGATTCAGACAATATATGTATTAAAATTTCCAACATGAAAACCTAGCGCGACTGGGATTGATACATCGCACGTTGACGTACCAATTTTTCCCGCGCACGTTTTATATCCGCCACAGATTTTTCCAGGTCTTGGATTTGTTGCATCATGGATGCAATTCGGGCGTCGTGCGCATGAATCTTGTCATCCAATGCCGCAATATTTTTCGGATGATTCAGCATTGGCGCATCCAAATCAGACACATTAAAATCATTGCCAACCGTCGTTAATTGTGGCGCAACCAATCGCTGGGCCGAAAAAGTATCGCCAATCTGTTGAACACCACGCGCATCCAGTGCCCCAAAATGACAATTGTTACCAATTCTGGTCGCACGTTCCAACAATACAGAAATGCCAGACGATACATTATCCGCAACAGATGGCGTAATAATACGTAACACAATCGGATTAGTCTTGGTTTTTGTGTCACCAATACGAACATTCTGGATCGGTTGCCGGGTTTCCAATTTCACTTGCCATAAACATGTATCTGAAATTCCATTTGCATTCATAAAATCCACAGGAAATGGCACGTTCGGCAAAATTATCTTGATACACGGCACACCATCATGCCGCGACTGAAAATCACAATCAACAAACGCACCAAAGTTTGGATAGCATTGTTGTATCAATTCCGGCATTCCATCAATGGAATAAATCTGGTGTAATATCGGATTATCCGCAGGCTGTTTAATAATTCTGTCACGATACATATGCATTAAATCCAGCATCTGAACCCCCATTCGGTCCGCAGTATATAGAAATTTAAGCACATGCGTCAATGGAAAAAATATTCTTTTTTTATTGCATGCTTTTTGTTTCTGCTGTGCCCAATAATTGCTGAAACTGCATTGATGCAAATGCATCAGAATCCACCCATTCAGTTATATGATTAATTATATTTTCAATATATTTTGCAGCAATTTGCCGGTTACGACGATATTTATGTTCGTTTATCAACAATGATATCGTGTGTTCCAGATTGGTTAATGACTGTATCTGGGGCGCCGACAGTACCGATGTATTTGCACTGTGGTACACCAGCGCATCCAGTTCATCGTGACACCGACGCAGGTCAGTCAATAATTCTGGTGTAATCTTCATAGACTGGGTGATTTTTGTTTTGCTGATATTAACCATCGTGTTCAATGACGCAAATGTCAGTGGACTGCGCAGCCCCAGCATTCGCCGGATGATAATTGTTAATTCTAGCAATAATATATTTATTTTATCGGTCGTGCTGTCGGCCAGGGTCTTTTTTAATTGGCGTGATACACGGTAATTCGTATAATCGTACAGCAAAAATACCAATGGTATAGATAACAGTGATGCCGCAATATTATTTATTAAATCTGTTAAATTAGGGTTTTTAATATTGTCTGCGGTTACGATATATAATGTCACGCCACCTGCAATAGACATCAGATACGGAATCGTTTTTAATAAAAATTCACGCAGATTTATTGTCACGCGTATATTTTGACACAACCTGTGCGCACATGGTACAGGAACCTATGCCTGGGCACGACTGATTGGGCGCACATCTTTTACGGATGTCGCACCCGGTGTTGATGATATAGCACACTTGTCACGAACAAACATTAATGCCCACAATCCAACCATGATTAACAATATGCCTAAAACTATTAAACTGTAACGCCAACTGCCCAATGTACTGCCCAGTCCAATGATGAAACATGTTCCAATATACACCAAATTATCGCCAATGCTGTACAGTGATAAAATTACCGAACGATAGCGCGGCGGCAAGAAATCTTGGAACCGGGAATACAGCAATACATTTATCGCACTGAATAATATATATGATATCCCCAACGACCACAAACCACGAACGGAATAATCTGTGGCAAACACAATAAACATCGCACCCGCCACGCATATCGCAGCATACAAAATCCAATCACGCACACGTGAAAAACGATATGCAAATGTTTGCCCCAACACTGCACACCCCAGAACAAAAAATTGTATCAATCCGACAAATTCCACCGGCAAACCAATTTCAACACCAATCGGGCTTAGATAATCATCCAGGTATGCAATATTTGCCACAAATAAACTGATCAGCAACATCAATAATATACACGGTGTGCGCGCACAAATTTTAGCACCTGTTTTGAACAATTTTATAAAATTTGTTTTTTTAACTGTTTTGGCCTTGTTAATACTGGCGCATACTTTTATTCGCATAATGCATATTGCCGCCACGGCCAATGCCACCAGTGACGCAAATGTTATCCATCCGTATCCGGCAAACATTAATAGTGACCCAAACGCAGACAGTGCGGTCCCAACCGCCTGGACATTATATCGCACCCCCAGAACACGCGCATACATACGCTGGTGCCGGCGCGCACGTAATTCATCATACAACAGACCTTCAAACGCGACATTGTAAAACGCAATTTCCACGCCCCACAGCAACATACCAATTGAAAATCCAATAAATGTCGGGCAAACGTAAAACAATGTAAATGCAATCGCCTTTAAGCACATGCCGAAAATTATCGCACGCTTGGACCCCAGTTTGTTTGTAACCCACGTCACCGGAATCTGCATTAAAAACGTTCCGGCGGCACAAAGTATAAACATTAATGACAGTTGTATATCTGTCAAACCGTGCGACTGCATAAACACGGCGTATACAGGCGTTAATAATATTAACTTGTTAAAAAAACAATACCCATAGATATTGCGCAAAAAGCGCCGCAATGATGAATCTTTATTCATGATTAATTTCCCATCCTTGGATTCCAGAACATTATACCGAAAATATTGAAATTTTGTCAAAAAAATACTATAATTGCCCTGTTGGGTGTCATGGCAAAAAAAACAAATGAATTTTTATTAGAGTATTTCAAACGGATGATTTTCCGTGAAATGCCGATTGAACAATTCGTTCATTATTGTGGTTTTGTCAAATCTGATGATATGGCCGGCAATATGAAGGAATGGCGTGACACATTGCTGGAAAAAGATTCATCGGGTAATTTGGTTAAAAATGCCGCCGGGTTGTATGTACCAAAGGGATTACCGGATCCAGAATCTGGGGAATGGGAACTGGATTCCGCAGAATGGGAAAAATTCTTTAACGCGTTTCAAAATGCGTTCCAGGCGATGGATGCCAACCGTAACAAATTCAAATATGATGACAAGGCAACAAAGTTCCTGAATAAATATTTCGGAAACGACGGACAACTGTTTTCATACACTACGGCCAACATCGCCGCAGAAAATAAAATTGATGAACTGAAAACATTGCTGACAACATATGCAGATAAATTAAAGCCTATGTTGCGGAATTACTTTTCAGACGATTTTTCATGGGACGATTTAATTGACGGATTAAATTCAAAAAAATATAACAAAGATCCAAAATTCCGCCAACGTATGACCGATATCGCCGAAGCGTTGGCGTATGATACACGCATTCCAGCAAATTCGGTTGTGTATTCGTTAATAAATCGTCAACTGGATTTCGCGGCAATTTCTGATGGATTTGGTGGTGGGACAATTAATCCGGCCAAAATGACCCATTTCAAATTGGTGTATTCAGATTTACTGAAAGAACTGTATACCAATACCAAGGCGTTTGATGCATTTTCTGCATCTGATCCAACAAAAATTTCACGCCTGTTGAACGAGGCCAAAGGCCGTCTGGATTATAACAGTCCGGACAGTCCCGGATACATTTCACCCCAACGCGATGATCGGCTGACATTGCCACAACGTGTGTCGGAATGGTGGTCTGATACATATTCAAATTATCTGGAAAAGTATGTTAAGTTAAGTGGCGACCGCATGTTCTTTTCGCCATTTGCCAAGGCGATTTTCAAAGAAATTGATAAAAAAGGAATAAAGCCAACCGATGGTTTACAGAAAATCCTGGACAGCGCGGGCGACATTTCTGATGCACTGAAAAAGAAATTCAAAAAAGCCCCGGGACAGTTTGATTGGTTCGTCAAAACAATGACAGAAATGAAAAACACCATGAAATCAGGCAAGGCATTTGCCAAGGCACTGCAAAATGGTCGTTCTTTGAATCTGTTGGTGCAAAATGTTATTATCAAGGCCGTTCGCGAAAATAAAATTGATGAAGCAAAAACAACACTGGAATTGTTATCTGTGTTGCGATACACATACACGTCCAGCAAAATTATGGATGCATTAAATAAATCTGATTTAACGATATTTTCTGATACTGGGTTGTCTTGGAATAAAACCGAAGGCGTCAGATTTATTACCGCCGCCATGGACAAAGGCATCAAAAAAGCATTACAATTATTCGGGTATACCATAACCATCGCAGGCAATGTGATAAATCGCGCTGGGACAAAATTCAATGGCCGGTTGAACAAGATGGCTGATGCATATAACGACCAGATGACCGGCGAACAAAATAAGTTAAACAATCTGCGTGATACGGTGAGAAACCTATACACCCCGATGCGGGACCAGGCCCGCACAGATTTCCGTACACTGGTCGCGCATCATGGTAATCCCAACGCGGTTCAGCGGAATGTCACCGCATACAGTGGCGCACGCGACGCCGCACAACAAGTTTTGAATAACCGAATTGATGATTTGGCGGCATACGTAAACACTAATCCATATGCCACGGGCAACGTTAATATCCTGATTGCGAACGATATCTGGCAAAAACTGCAAAATGACAGTTCATTGGCCATTGACCCACATATTATCGGCATGATTACGGATCCGGCATTACAAAATATTGTAACAAATATACAAACAGCCCAGGCAAATTATCAAAACGCATCAAATACACTGAATGCCGAACAAATAAAATACCAAGAATTGATTGATGCACGTGACACACTGAAAACATACAACGATTTAATTCATACCGCGCGTGATGAAATCGCATCATGGGATGAAAACCATAACGATAAGTTCAAAGAATTAATGGCATATTGGGATATTTGCAATTCAGGCGTCACGCATTCGTGGATTGGCAGTAAAGATAAACAACAAAAGAAATTTGACCAGGACAAAAATGCCGTACTGGAAGAATACATACGCAATTATATCATAAGATAGCGATTTTGTGTGGCGCAATATTATATTGACAATCATTTATTTTGTACTATATTATATCCCGATTAACTATACATAAATGAGGTATAAAATGATGCATGACGAAAAAACACTATTGGGGCAAATTGAATTCTTGAAAGAATGCAATGCGCGTTTATATCATGAAAACCGCCAAATGCAATCAGATATCAACCAGGCCGCAGAAGCAATGAAAAAGCAGTCACAACAAATATCAAAATTGAATTCAGAAATTGCATGCAGAGATAAAATAATATCAGAAAAAGATTCAGAAATTCGCGCAATACACCAAAGACTAGAAATCACCATGGAATATAATAAAAGATTAAGTGATAAAATTAATATGATGCGCGATATGCCACATATACGCTAAAAAAAAAGAGTGCCCCCGCCGTGGGAGTGGCGGGGACACGGGGCGTGGAAACAGTAAAAACACGTCATTCCTGGTAATACGCGGCGGATGTGCATGTCCAACTGCCGGTGCTGTCACTGCTGGTTAATTGATTGGCGGGGATGTAACACCCGGTTATACTGCTGGTGCCAGATGCACTTGTCCCGGGATATGGACAATCATAACATCCAGATACAGTATAATATTCGCCGGCGGCACAACCATATTGACATGACCAATAACTGCACGTATCTGACAACACGTGTTCCACGCGCATATAACCACTTTTACACGAAGTGCAATCCAGATATCTTAACTGGTTATTACAAACATATTGTGTTGACGCACACCCAGTTCCGGAATTATTACCAACATTTGTTTCCATCCCGGTACACAACGAACACCCCACCGGCATCACCGAAATAGCATTGGCGTAAAATGGAAATAACATCATTGCTGAAAGCAAACCACCGTTTGGATTCGGCAAAAAACTGGATATAAAAAATGCAGAATTCTGGGATTTTTACAAAAATAAAAACCGCCATTATAAACGATGGTTTAGATTAGGCATGTGTACATTATACAACCATACACGCGTGTATTATAGCCTGGATGCAATTTAATATCAATAAAAAATAAGTATTTGATTTTTTTATATACAGAACATAACATTCCAGTATGAATAATTCATCTGTATTTATATCTGAATACAACAC
Source organism: uncultured Alphaproteobacteria bacterium (assembly GCA_944392535.1). Taxonomy (GTDB): domain Bacteria; phylum Pseudomonadota; class Alphaproteobacteria; order Rs-D84; family Rs-D84; genus Enterousia. The sequence continues at coordinate 219,744 of CALXWY010000002.1, forward strand.
CCCAATTGGGCATGTTACACTGGCGGCAAACGGGAACACATTATGCGGGTTGTGGTTCGCCGGGCAAAAATATTTTCGCGCCGGAATCCCTGATGATGCACAAATTAAAAATGTTCCAATATTTGCCCAAACGATATTATGGTTGGATAAGTATTTTTCCGGGGCGCGCCCAGATATTTCCGAACTGGACATCGCACCCCATGGAACAGATTTTCAAAAACGTGTTTGGCGCGAACTGTGCAATATTCCATATGGACAAACAGTAACATACGGTCAAATTGCCGCCAAAATTGGCAATGCGCCACGTGCGGTCGGTGGCGCAATTGGACGAAATCCGATATCAATCATAATTCCGTGCCATCGCGTTATCGGGGTAAATCATAATCTGGTCGGATACGCCGGTGGCCCAGAAATAAAAAAACAACTGTTACAACACGAAGGTGCAATATGAAACAAGATTGCGTATACCCGGATGGAAAATGTCGCTGTCACTGGGTCAATCCCAAAAACGAACGATATATCAGATATCACGATACAGAATGGGGAAACCCAACACATGACGATGCAAAACTGTTTGAAATGTTAATGCTGGAAACATTCCAGGCTGGATTGTCATGGGAATGCATTCTGAATAAACGCGACGCATTTCGTCGGGCGTTTGATAATTTTGATATCGCTGCAATATGCACGTATGATGATAATAAACTGTCAGAACTGGCACAGGATACCGGAATTATTCGTAACGTACGAAAAATTGCCGCAACAATAAATAATGCACGGGTATTTTCTGAAATCGTAACAGAATATGGAACATTTGATAAATATCTGTGGCATTGGACGTGTGGGCGCACAATATATGAATTTGGAAAAACGAAATCTGGACTGTCGGACAAGATATCAGATGATTTACGACGACGCGGAATGCGCTTTGTGGGGACAACAACAATTTATGCATACCTGCAATCCACAGGCGTAATTAATTCACACGAACCTGGTTGCTGGATGTATAACAACCATAATACAGATGTCCATGAACACGATATTTTATAAAATAATTTATTGTAAAAAAATGCGTCAAAGCATATTTCTTGTTGACTTATTTTTTCATATGGGATAGCGTTTATGGGTATTAATTCATATTTTTGTTAGGAGAAACAATGAGAAACAAAATTGCACTGTTTGTGATTGCCGCAATGTTCGCGCCGTCGGCGTTCGCGGCGGAAATAACCCCGTATATCGGAATCAGTTTCTTGGCGGACAAGGCCGGAACATCGGCAAAACGTGTCGGATTTGACCCCAGCAAGTTGGGTTCGTTAATTCCAGGCGGTGGTACGGGCGGTAATTTGGCCGAAATGGGTACCATATTCGGTGACGCGATGGGCAGCGCTGTTATCATTAACGGTGGCGACAACATGAACTTTAACATGGCGTTTGCCGGGGAATTTACCGCTGGGTTAAAAATGGGTAATTTCCGTGGCGAACTAGAATTCGCAATACGCAGTGCATCCGAAGACGGATATGAATTATTCAGCGGTGACTTAATCAGCGCCGTAACAGGCCGGCCTATCCCAGGAATGTCTGTTCCAACAACACTGAAAACATCAACCGCGGTGCGCCATAATTCATATATGGCTAATTTGTATTATGACTTTGATTTAAGCAATACACGTTGGACACCATATGTTGGTGCCGGTATCGGTATTGGTCAATATGTCCAAGAAGTATCTATTGACATTAATATTGATACATCTAAATTACCCCAGATTGGCGGTGGCAGTAACATGTTAAGCCAAATCCCCCAGGGCAGCATGGTTGTTGCTGATGATACACTGACCGAATTTGAATGGCAGATTGGACTGGGTGCCGTGTACAATTTTACCGAAACATGGGCGTTGGATATCGGATATCGGTTTAATTCTGCAAATGTGTCTGGTGAATTTGTGTATGCACATGAAGTAAAACTGGGTGCGCGGTATTCTTTTTAATACCAAACAACGGTACAAAATAATAAAAACGCCGTGGGAAACACCAGCGGCGTTTTTTGATTTTTATCTGGATTGACTTTTATAATTTTTTTTTGCATAATTCAACAAAATCAGTCTTCTGCATTAAAATAAAATATATTGTCAAAGGATAATAAATGACACAACAAAAATCACCCATGTTGTCTGTACTGGTTCCCTGTTATAATGTTGAAAAATTTTTGGATCAATGTCTGGCCAGTATTGTTGGTCAAACTTTTCGTGATATGGAAATCATTTGTATAAACGATGGTTCCACAGACAACACACTGGATATAATCAAAAAATATGCCGCCCAAGATGACAGAATCAAAATTATTGACAAGGAAAATGAAGGCTATGGAAAATCTATGAATCGCGGGCTGGATATGGCGCGTGGCAAATATATCGGGATTGTTGAATCAGATGATTGGATTGATTCTGATATGTATGAAAATCTGGTTTCAGTGGCAGAAAAATATAATCTTGATATTGTAAAAACAAACTTTTTTGAATATACCACATATAACGGTGAAAAAAACGAAAAATGCAGCATTTTACCCGAATGGGATTGTAACACGCCGTTTTGTCCGCGTGAAAAAGCGTCTATATTTTTCAGCCGGCCATGCATATGGGCCGCCATTTACAGACGTGATTTTTTGAATAAAAATAATATCAGATTCTTGGAATCACCTGGCGCCAGTTATCAAGACACTGGTTTTAATTTCAAAGTATGGTTAATGGCGGATCGGGTTATGTTACTGGACGCGGCATATTTGCATTACAGATGCGACAACGAAAATGCGTCTGTGAAATCCAAAGGCAAAGTCTTTTGTATCACAGACGAATGGAATTCGGTTGAACAATATGTTCGTGAACACAATATCATGAATGCGGATGTTAACAGACTGATTGCGCATGTAAAACTGGGCGGATATTTATGGAACGCAGAACGTCTGGATGGTGATGAACAACGCCGTTTCTTGGCGCAACTGTCCAAAGAATATAAAAAATATATCGCCGATAAAGTAATTGAAAAATTATATTTTGATGACAAGGCATGGAATAAATTGCTGTGTCGCATATATCCAGATTCAAAAATTGCACGCGCCAGAAAGCATTTCTTTGACATAATTCGCCCGATATACAAAACACGTGTGCGCGGCGGATACAAGAAATGGTATCTGTTCAGTTTTATACATTTAAATAAAAAAAGAGTACCTGATTTAAAGGCTTGAAGCTATGAATAAATTTTTAATACGCTTTATATGTTGTTTTATACCAAATCGCGATTTAAGACATTTTTTAAGAAAGTGTAGATTTGGTTTTTATAAAATAAAAGGAAAAAACAATCAAATCTTATTTTATGAACGGAAATTGCCCAGATTCCTTAAAATAGTAGGCTTGGGCATTTCTATAAATGGTAATAATAATACAATAGAAATAAAGGGGTGTAAAAAAGCATTTGAAAATACTAGATTCATAATATCTGCTAATAATAATATATATGAGTTAGGTCATATAAATTTTATGCACAATGTTACAATATTTTCTTCGTGGTGTAATAATCAAAAGTTTTATTTTGGAGATAATAGTGATTGTAATGGTGCTAGAATATATTTGTTTGAAGAAGAAGCAACGGTTTCTATAGGTAAAAATACAATAATGTCTACAAATATAGATATATGGCCAACCGATGGCCATTCTGTTATAGACAAAAATACGGGATCTTTATTAAATGCTTTAACAAAACCAATACTAATTGGTGATAATTGTTGGATTGCTCAAGGTGTTCGTATCTTAAAAAATGTTAGTATTCCGTCGAATACTATCATAGGTGCAAGCAGTGTTGTAACAAAATCATTTAAAGAAGAATTTACAATTATTGCAGGGAATCCTGCCCAGGTTATAAAAACTAATGTTAGTTGGGATCCTATGAATCCGTATTATAAAAAATGTGAACAGGGTATAAAAAAATGATGAGACCAAAAGTATCTATAATTATACCGATATATAATGCCGAACCGTATTTGTATCGGTGTTTACGGATGCTGCAACGTCAAACATTGCGTAATATTGAAATTATTTGTGTTGACGATTGCAGTACTGATAAATCAATAAACATTGCACAAGATTTTGCCGCCCACGACCCCAGATTTCACGTGTTGACCACGCCACAAAACAGTGGCCAGTCCGCGGCGCGTAATATCGGACTGGCACACGCCACCGCTGATAATATAATGTTTTGTGATGCTGATGACTTTTATACCCGCAACATGTGTAAAAAAATGTTTCGCGCAATTTCTGAACCTGGCGCAGATATGGCAATGTGTGGCATTCGTATTAAATACGAAGCCAACCGTGAAATGAAACGCAGTGACAGGTCGTATTATAAAATTCACTTTCGCGGACTGACACCGGTGTCCCGTAAAATATTTGATAAATGCGACCTGTCGCCATGTAATAAAATTTTCAAGCGTGAAATTTTAACCGCAAATAACATCTCTTTCCCATGCGGATTAAGATATGAAGATGCATATTTTTGTACTGTATATTTTATGTGTGCAAAAAACATTTACTTTATAAAAAATAAATTATACACGTATATTCGTCATAAAATGTCTACGATGGCACAAACATTTGATAAAACCGCGGATTTCGCCATAGATCACCTGAAAATCGCGATAAAGTTATATGAATATATGCAAGAACATAATTTATATGATAATAACAGCGACCTGTTTTGGGACATATTTATAAAATTATTTTATTTGTCATCAAATTATGCCAAAAACAAACAGGCTGTTTACGATATGGCACGCGAATTTATCAATACAATAAACGTGCCCGTCCCACAAAATGTAATTGATGTAATACAAACCCAACACAACAGCTAGACATGCCCCGCAAAACATCAAAGATTTATACCGACATTGTGTATATTTGAAGTTGATTGAATTGTTTTCAAACGTATGATATTTGATATGAAAACTGGTCTTATAATATTTATCGGTGCAGTTATTGTGTTCGCTGCACTGCTGATATTACGTATGGGACAGCGCAATCAAAAATGGGAATGGGAAGAACACACAAAGCATAATAGGCAGTTAATAGAAAGCGTAACCCAAATGAATCGTGGAACATGGTCGGAACGCGATTTAATTCTGGAATTATTAAAAAATGGTTTTAATTCTGGCGCATTATTTCATGACTTGTATTTGAAAAAGTATAATGGCCGATATACCCAAATAGATTTAATATTGGCAACCAAAGTCGGACTAATCGTGTTTGAAGTAAAGGATTACGGCGGTTGGATTTTTGGCAAAGGAAACCAAAATCAATGGACACAAGTTTTAGCATACGGTCGCGATAAATACCGATTTTATAATCCTGTACAGCAAAACGCTGGTCATATCAAGGAACTGCGCAAACAGTCTGAGCAATTTGGAAAACTGCCTATGTTTTCCGTAATCGTGTTTTACGGTGATTGCAATTTGCGAGATATAAGTTTTATTCCAAACGGAACATACGTTACAACCGCACACAGGGTACTGGATGTTGTTTATACAATTATCAACAATAATCCACCTGCAAATTATGCAGACAAGCACGAAGTTATCCGAATTTTGGCGAATGCAGTGCAAAATGGCGCAGATGCAGAATCACGCAAACATCACGCAGAATCTGTCAAAGATATGCTGGGCAAAGCATGTGTGTTTGATTAAAAGCATATCTGTACACCGTACATACTTTTATTGATTTTATATATAAAATATAAATTCGTGTTAACCGTACCAAAAAACAAGTGACTCAAACTAAAACAGCCAAAATATATCATTTGCAAGCAAATAATGACATCAAAACAGAGCACGAAGATATTTGAAGCCATTATTAAGGGTATATCTAATAAGATTACGGCATCTATATTAAAAAACGCACCATACGCAGAACAGATAAAACCTAACGTTCATTGGATGTATCACGGCCGGGAACGTTTTGCTGGGCGATTTCTTGCGACCTGTTTTTTACAAGCATTCTTGCACGCCATAAATCATAAGATTTTTGAAGGTGTTCGGGCCATGTATTTTTATCTGACCTTTTTATTTCGCGCACGCCCGATAAATCTGTATTACTTAGCATAACTTCTTTCGTACGATTAAAATCTAATACTGGTGGTAAATTTTTACAAAAACTTAGGTTAATCTTTTTGGTTGGACCTTTTATTTCGCGCACGCCCGATAAATCTGTATTACTTAGCACAACTTCTTTTGTGCCGCAAAAATCCAATACCGGTAGTAAAATTTTAGATCCGCTTAAGTCAATCTTTTCAGTTGGCCATTTTATTTCGCGAACGTCAGATAAATTTGTAAAACTTAAAGTAACCTCTTTTGTATGACTAAAATCCAATACTGGTGGTAAATTTTTACATCCGCCTAAGTCAATCTTTTCAGTTGGACATTTTATTTCGCGCGCACCCGATAAATCAGTATAACTTAAATCAACAGCCCTTGTACCGCTAAAATCCAATTTCGGGTGCAAATTCATGTTCTTTGCCCCGGTAAGATCTAAATTTCCCGTGACTTTTATATTCAAATTTATGTCAGACAAATCCATGCCAGACAAGTCCAAATCACCACGCACAACAAAACCGTTTGGCAAATCGTATATTGAATAATATTTTCCATCCTGTTTTATCAATCCGATGTTTTTCATATCGTGTTTGATTTCCAGTTTTTGTGCCCCTATAAAATGTTGAACCGCTGGGATATATCTTTGTATCGGTGTCCTATTCCCCTTGCCTTTGCATTGAAATACATTTTGACCACGAACTTCAAGCGTCGCATGTGGTTCACCGTTGCTGTCCCTGATTGAATATATTTTTACACTGCCGTTTGTTACATCTTTATCATATCCGCCACGGCCAACACAATGCCCCATATATTCGCTTTCAAAATCCAATGCCTGGGGCGTTATTAATTGATATGCACGCATACCGTTCGGCAAATCCATAATAAACTGCGTTCCGGCAAGCGACGCTTTATACATCTGTTCATTTTTTTCTTTCTTGGCGGCCAATTCAGCCATACGTTCGTGCCACTTTTCCGCCTGGACCAACGTTTTTTCAAACGTGCTGTATTCATTGCTGGTCTTCAGATAATCTAAACGCACCTTGGGTAATTTCTTTTTATCTTTTTGTATATTTTCTTTTATCGCGATGACGGTCTTGTCAACATAACTTTCCGCCGCAGAATATAAAAAATCCCTTATTGTTGTTAAATCATGACGCATTTGATCCGTCATCTTGGCGGCATCAAACAAATATACTTTCTGGCCCGCGTCCAACGCCCCGGTCGCCCAATCAGGTAAATCCGCACGCTTTGATACAGGTGTTAAAAATGGACGCTCTTCACTTTCTGTTAAATAAGCCCTGATTCTGTGCTTAATATACTGCGTCAAGATAGAACGAACGATGGTATCTTTATTTTGCTCTATATAATTTGCGTCTTTCATGTTTTCTTGGGATTGACCGTCCAAAATAATCGGCATGCCGCGTTCACCCCAAACAAGATTAATCAGGTAATTATTAAGTTCTTTGTCATTTAACAAATTAACAGACATAAAATACCCCCTGTTGCCCGCATTGTATCACAAGCACTGAAAAATAACAAGCGGCGCAACCGATATACCGACGACCACTTTTGGCAGCATTTGGAATACTTTGTGTGTGGGGGGGGGATAAATCTCTATTCTCAAACGCAATAAAAATCACACCCATGTGCGCGATTATTTTCTGGCAGGGTGATAAGATTTGACGGTATTAGATATGATAAATACAGGTATTTGCAGTGAATTTTTATCTTTTTGTGGTCTCTATTTTCGCCCGCCACACCACAGTTCCGACACTTTTGCAAAAAATCCCACAAAAATAACAGGGAGTTTGATTTTCCCAAAACAGGGATTCTTCCTCACCATATCAGGCAATAAATTTACCACATTCATCCCACTATACGTGCGCAATGATAACAATTGATAGTTGATTATGGGTATATTTCCCGGAATAATTATGACAATATGTCAAAGATATTCACAATCGGTTTTAGTGGTAAAAGCCCAGACGCGTTTATGGATGTGCTAAACGCCGTGCGTGTGCGCGCGGTTTGGGACATACGCCTGTGGCGCGCCAGCGCGTACGTTCCGTTTTACAGTGGTGAAAATTTGGCCACAGTATTGGGCACGCGTTACGAATATCACCCCGAATTTGCCCCAACCACAGAAATATTGGATGGATATAAAAACGGCCGCATCACTTGGGCTGATTATGAAAAAATGTATCGTGAATTACTGGCCGTGCGCCGGCCGGCCGTTGGGACAGAACCTGCCACCTTTGACCGCATTTGCCTGTTATGCACTGAAAAATCCGCACTGCAATGTCACCGCCGCTTGGCCGCTGAATATATCGCATCGCAATTTCCCGACACCGACATTGTGCATTTATAAAAAACGCCCCGTTGGGGCGTGATTTTTATTTCCTGGCGGTGCAAGAAAACTTTTACCTTTGGCTTATGAAAGACCTGTGCCCAAGACACAATCAAAACAGCCAAAATCATAAAAAAACAGGGAAAAACAGGGAATTTCTGCAAAAGACGGTATTTTTTAGGCAATTTTACACAACCCAGATTAGAACACGCCAGCAGATTTTCGAGGCTTTTGCCCTGCCCCGCATAAAAATTCCCTACAAAAATAACAGGGAATTTTTTGGACTATATCAGGGAATTATCAGCGAATAACAGGGAAATAAAAAATGAGCTATACGCTCATTTTTTATTTTGTATAAACAGGAACTATTAATGTTTTTTCATATGTACACATATTACCCGCTGCAGCATCAACTGCTAAGCCAATTAAGCCGCCAAATATAATATTACCGAAAATCCATGGATTAACGCTAGATGAAGCAACAGCAAAAGATTGCTGGTTTGTGTCACTTTCAATAATCTGAACGGATATATCTGAGCAAGATTTTGGTACAGTTATAAATGTGGGCAATGTAACCTGTTGAGTCCCCATTTGCGAATTTATTCTTGCTTGCACTTGGGAACCGTCGCTAGTCATCAAGTTTATTGTATCTGGACCGCCATCTACAATAGTTGCACAACTCGTAAGACCTAATAAAAATAAAGCCTGTATAATTTTCATTTTATTCCTTTTTTATATAGTGAGTAATATTATAGGCACAGCTAACCAAAAACAAGTAAAAAACTGAGTGCTGTTAATTTTATTTTCGTACGTATAAAAATATTTTTCGGTCTGTATTCTAAAAAATATGCAATTTTATAAAGTTTTTGGAATACAACCATAAAAACTTCTTGAAAAATGATTTTTTTGCTCACACTCCAAAATTCTTGATAACGATGGATACACCTTTCAGAAATGACTATAATGGCATAAAAGCCGTAAATGCGCTTGATTGGCTATTGAATATTTGATACTTATGTTTCGGAATAAAAGTATGACTATAAATATAATCTTAAAGGTCCAGTTTTTAAATACATCCAAGGTGGTTTTATATGGCACTAAACACAGATACTTTTAAAAGTTTGCAAAATGAATTTCAGTTCAAGGGAACAACTGAACATTGGCGTGAAGCAATTTTTCAAGAAAAAAAACTGCCTGATGTTTATGTTGGCATCAGTGGAACAATTCTTTATGCTCCAGGAATAAACATAGATTCAAACAGCAATCTGACAGCCGAAGAATATTCAAAATATGCCCTACCAACAAAACTAAACTCTGACTGTTTGTTGGAAGTTGTTATAAACAACAAACTTTTGCCAGTTCATCGCATTGTTGCCGAAACTTTCAAAAACGAGTGCTTTATCTATAACCGAAAAGAAATTAAAGAAAATAAAAATAGACACAAAAACTCTTTGAATAAATATTTGAAAAAAAAGACTGGTGCTGAAACTTGGGTTGTTCATCACAAAGACAATAATGCAAATAACAACAGCGTTCCGAATTTAGTATGGCTTCTTAAATCTGACCATCCAATAACACACCCAAATAATACCTTTGGTATTGAAACCGGAAAATTATGCAGGATGATAAATAACGCACCTGCTTTCCAAATAACTAGTATTCTATGTATGCCGTATGAATACCCCGAATTGCTCCGCGTCCGGTAACCGTTCATAAACAATCACCCCTGGCGCAATGAAAAAAATTCTTTGTAAATTTTACAGGCACAAATGCCTGATTATAATATTTGGTATTCAGATATTGCCAAATCAGCAAAGTATTTAGAATCCAGCCTTTCATCTTAATGCAAATCTTTGAATTATCTGGTCTTGCTGATTTCATTTAACAATCCAGCATTGATTAAACTCTCGACCGTTTCCTGTGCCAAAATCGCATACGCTTCCGACACTGATGAAGACTTTGACACCTCACACACATAAATGGTGTTCAATATCGCCCGCTTTTGTGATGAACGTTTCTATCACGTTAAGTTGCCACCATTTCAACAAATCCACAGTAATGAATATTGGGCAGATTGCACTGTGCACAAGTACCACATGTCACCCGGAATAATCGGCGAAATATTATAAAGAGAGGCCCATCGCACGTAAATCGGCAAAAACTGTTCAAAGCTGCAGAAAAACACACCACCAACTTCGGCAAACAAGAAATAGCATTCTATGGTAATTAAATATTGAATTCATCAGTAGAAGATATAAAAATACCAACAAAAGAAAAAGGAATTATATGATAGCTCAAACAACAATATTAAATTTAACTTATCCCCCAATTTGTCTTTGTGACATTAGATGGGCAGAACAGAACAATATGGATTTTATTAAAAAAGCCATATCAAACAGTAACCTATATATGATTGGAAAAAAGCCTAAGGCTCTTTTTCAGTGTGATGCAAAAGCACCAATAGATGGATGGATATCATTTAGTATTAGCCAAAATGGCAAATCCTGCTCTGGGAAAATAAACCCGACCTTATGTGCAAGACTATATCTTGATACAGAACAGCATAATTACTGCTGTTCTGTAGGTAAAAAGTGTCAAATAAAATTTGAATACTTTCCAGATAAAATATGGATATCTGTAGAAACTCCTAAGTTTGAAAAAATGGTATGCTACACCCCAGAAGCAATATGCCAGCTAAAATCTAAACGAGCTATATTCTTGCATGGATTTGATAACTATAAAGATTTTTGTAACTATGAACTGTTGTATGTTGGAGAGTCCGTAGATCAAAACACTTGGAACAGGATAGCATCATCACAGTCATCGCATCATAAAAAATCGGTAATCCTTACGGATGAAAAAGTAATAGACAATAGTTCTAGTATAGGTGAAGAAATATATTTATTCCCATTTAAAGTTTCAAAAATTGAACACCTTAATGCTTTAATGCCAGGGATGTCAAGAAAGGAAGTGGAGCGTATTGTGAAAATATCAATGATGTCAGAGCAACAGCGTCATGATTTTTACATAAAAACAACTCTTGATGCAGAAAAGGCATACGCACATTCTCTAAAAACAAAATACAATAAAACAACGTTTAAAAAATATCCTTTTTCAACAAATGGATTGCATGACGAAAATTTAAACCGATACTGCTTTGTTATAAAAGAAGATTTACATTTTTCTACCCAATTTGCAGAAATCAATGGAAGTACAGATATATACGATGGCAATACTGATACAATTATGATAGACAACTCAAAAGGTGCAGAGAAAGTCTATATTGCTAAACTAGAAAAATTTATAAGCTTTGATGAACTAATACCGATGTCCGCGGTCTAATACATTCAATCTATACCAAATCAACTATCACCTCGAAATGGGGTGATTGTTTTGCATTTGCCAAAGCATTGACTCAGGCAAAATGGGCATTGTATAGAATGGCGAATATTTGGAGTAAGAAAGTCTCCCGTTTTGTCATACACCGAAACCGACACAAAAAATCCGCAGTTCTGCGGGCTTTATCGACATTTATAAAAAACACCAGAATACTGGCGGATGGGGAGGGATTGTAAATTCCCATTTGCTTAAAGGCAAACGGGCCCCTTTCGCTACGTAAGGCTTAAACGGCGTTGTTCCAACTTGTTTTCGCCAACTGACGCCCCGAACCCTGCAACTGCGTTGCTGGTGCTTCGTCCACACTCGCACGCCATAAAATAACCCGCCACAAGGGCGGGTGATTTTGTGGCGGTGTTGTAAAATAACACGGTATTTTACATACAAAAACAGGGAATATCAGGGATTTTTTGCAGTTTTGGCACATCATTGACACCATATTCATACTCTATAACCCGCAATATTTCGGTATTTTCACACCAATAAAACAAAAAATTCCCTAATTAACTAACAGGGAATTTATTTTGAGCATTTTGGACACAATGGCCAGTATCAGGGTATATTTATTTCTCATCTAATTATTCGTTAATTTTAGATACAAATATCCCTATAAAACTAGAGTTATCATCTGTGATTTTAATCGGCTTATTTTCTTCGTCTTGAATATTATCCGACAATAATAAACCATAAGGTTCCCCAGTATCATCTATTGCCCATTTGATTCTTTTTATTTTTGCACCGTCATCAACTCGCCATAACACAATTTCATTATTTCTTGGCCGATCCTGACTTTTTCGAAACAGTAATAAATCGCCATCTTTAAATGTAGGCATCATCGATGTTCCCGATACTTTTACAATTACCAAATTATTTGGTTTATACGGAATCTTTGTGGAATCCATTTCTATTTCCGTAACAGATTCTGATATTACATTGTCACTTGGTCCTGCTTTGGCTGTTATACAAGGGATAATTATGGATTCCATTTTTTCAGCAGCCAACCCAGCAACTTCTGTTAATTTGTATGTTTTGTTTTCGGTTTTTTGAACGATGCCCTTGTCTAACAAACCACGCAAATGATAAGATACTGCCGGTTTATTTTTAACGTTAAGCGCAAGCTGTATATTGGACAGGGACATATCTTGTCCTTTTTGCAACAACTCAATTATTTTATTCTTCATATATTTCCTCTCCCTACACTCTCGTATTTTACCATAAACATTTTTTATCAACAAGTCAAATTTAAAAAAAAATAAATTTCAAAGAACGAAATTAAATATATTTTTTTAATCAACCGTGGATTATTTTGTGTTTTTTTATATTTTTATAAAACCACACTTGACTTATGATATAACTTGTGATATAATTACATTTGTTTCGAAGGTCTCGCCTAAGAAACGAAAAAACCAGGCGCGCGAACACCTGGATTTCGAACAAAAAAACAAGAAAAACTTGTTTTATAATGATCTATACGTTGTCATTATACCACAACCGTTCCCAGGTTGGCAAGTTTTTCTTAAAAAAACAACCGCCAACTATAGGAGTAGTATATGGCAATCAAAATAAACCAAAAACGCATAAGAAATATTGACAAGTTTCAACGACTGCTTAGAAATCAAAAAATCAATGCCTGCACAATATCGTATCACGTTATTAATCAGGATGATTTGAAAAAAATCGGATTTAAAACTCTGCCCCAAAACAATGACTGCATATTACCCAAAATCATTGGATCTGTTTCTGAATTTAATTCATTAGGACGATGGAATATACACAAAGACCAACCCAAAGAACCACGTTTTATACGAACAATGGAATGGGAACTTACCGACTGGGGCGGAAATGTGCATTATGGAACAAACGATATTTATAAAGATTGTTATCCAAGAACTTTTATTGAACCACCAAGCATGGAAATAACATTTTGTAATAATGTTTTGTTTTCAAACAAAATCAACACGAATGATACATTTGCCCTCAAGCATGCCATTAATTTATTTCTTGAATATTTCGGGCAATGTGAAATATGCGATGTAAATGGAATGCCGATTGAAAAAATCAATCGAGTAAACTGGCAACTGCTCCCTCCTGGTAAACAACCTTTTAACAGCATCGCCAAATATATCGATGAAATCTCAACCACAAGTCGAAAAAGTTCCGACTCTATAAAGAAACGCCAAAAACAAATTTTTAATTTTACACCAAACGAAACATGGATTGGTACTGCAGGATTTGAAGGTTACATCGCCTATGTCTTTGACGAATGTGTTATTTTTGAAAGTGTAAAATACGGAAACGCAACTTACATCTTTGGCAAAGATTGGCAAGAAATTTCAAAACTCACAAAAAAAGAAATTCTTGATCAAAATTTGGCCACAGCCCGTATTATTCATACAACAGAATGGGAAAGCCAACTATCCAACTATTTAAAATAAAGAATGCCGCTTACGCGGCATTCTTTATTTTAAATTGGCATCATCCCCATACCCTAAATCTTGCCCATACAATAAGACAACTAGTCCATTTCGTCTCGATCAAAATGGGTAAACTTTCACGTTGCTATATAAATAAGAAGGCCTACAAAATCGGGCGGCAGCCCGCGCGTAAACCTTCGAATACTGTATATTATTAAGAGTGGGTTTGCCTGCTCCTAATGAAAAATGGATAAAAAACGATGAAAGAACTAACAATAACCCAAACACCCATATCCCAATTACATGGATATGCCAATAACCCGAAACAGCACAATCGGCGGCAGCTGCGGAAGATCGCGGATTCCATCCGGGAATTTGGATTTATAAATCCAATCCTGGTTGACGAGAATTTTGAAATCATCGCCGGCCATGGACGACTGGCCGCCGCACAAGCCTTGAATATGGCCGATGTGCCCGTCATAATTTTAAGCCATTTAAGTGACGCACAAAAGCGATTATACCGCATTGCGGACAACAAGCTGACCGAACTGGGTAAATGGAGCATAGATGCACTAGGACTTAAAATTCGCTTTACGCCTAAAAACATAAACAACAACTAATATTTTTCGTCCACCGTCAAGCCTATAAAATCGTATTTATTCTATCTCAAGACTATCTCTAGTTTTTATTTCTAGGGAATCAATTATAGATAACATTTCTCTTTGTAAGACTTTTTTTGCACCGGAGTTTTCTACCAGTCTTTTCCATACAGAAAGATCATCTTCTATCATATAGGGCTGTTTCAATAATGCGTATTTCTTTATGGTTGCAATTGCATTTGTTAAAGACCGATTGAATAAGTAGGCTTCGGTCAAGTTGTATAAAGCATATTTTGTATCCGGCTTTAAACCAACCACTTTGACGTAATCTTTTATGGCCTTATCATATTGTTCTGTTTTAAGATAAGCAAAGCCTCTTTTCATCAACGTATCTATGTCATTCGGTTCTTGAATGAGACTTTTTGAAAAATCTACGATCGCTTTATCAAATTGATTTAAATTTATATAAGATACGCCTCTGGCACGTAATGCATAATTATCATCTGGCTGTATCATTAGAGCTTGACTCATATGTTTTATGGATAACTCGTATTTTTTTTGCAATCCATATGTAAGCCCCTTAAGAGTTAGAGCTAAAAAATTCCTATCATCCATAGATAAAATTTCATCACAAATTGTCAAAACATTATCATATTCTTTATTTTGGAGTTTTACATATGCCCTAGTTAAAAATTCATTAATTTTTGACTGATAAGTCAACTGTTTTACCTCTTTTACATCCTTGCTCATTAAATTTAACTGTTTTTCTATTTCTCTTTTATTTTGTTCTACATAGTTTTGAACATCTTCCCTAACAGCTTTCATTTGTTTCGTTTCTTCAACCGCTTGTTTAGTAACATTTTCTAGCTTTTCTTCTTGTTTTTCATAAAACTTCAAACAAATTATTGGAATAAATATAGCCATCAATCCCAAAAATATAGCCAAAAACGTAAGCCACATATTTAACCAATTGCTTTGAACTTCATAGTATTGTTGCATAAAATGTTCGAAATTGTGATTTTGCTCAACACGAATATTCTGTAGTGCATCTTCACTTAAAACAATTTGATATTTTTCACTAGATGGTAGTTTTTGCACTTCTAACGATTGTATCAAAGTTATACTATCGGACATACTTTGTCGAAATAAACGTTCTATATTTTTACTATATCTAACGACTCCCCATACAAATATTCCAGCAAACAAAATATAACCAATTACAACTGTTACAATAATCGGCGAAAAATTTAAATATTTTTTCATTTTTAAGTTCCCGTTTTTTATTTATGTTATTTTAAGTATATACTAAATATTATTCATATCTGCGCATTAAACAACCAATCTTATATCAGAATATTTACTTAGGCTAAATCCTGTTTTTCGCTCTCTATGGCTATATCTATTAAATCTTTTATTTCATTACTTTTAAACAAATTATTATAAGAAAAACGGTCTTTAAGTTCCTCCCGTTTGGTTTCAACTATCTTATCTATTATAGATTTAGCTTTTTTAAAACAATTTTCTAGAGATACTTGTGTATCACTATCGGGTCTATTTGCATTTAATATGTTTTTATCCAACTGGCCCATGGCATATATCAGCGAATATAACCCGTGCTTCAAGATAGGTTCTGTTGCATTAGAAACGTTTTTAAAAAAATCCCATACAAAATAACTCCTATACAATTTTTTATCTATTCCTTCTTTTAGTTCTTTTTCACAAAAAACGATATCAAAATACTTATTAAATACAGAAATCTTAGAATTTTTTGCTTTTGCGGGGTCATCTTTATACAAGGCTGCGTAGACCTGTAATAAATTTTCATTCGTTATCGAACCGGAATAATCTTGTAAATCTTGACCTGGTTTTGTTATCAAAGCAATCCCTTTCCTATCAAAGAAATCTGCAACCGCTTTTTGATATTTGTTATTAGACTTTAGATTTACTACGTTTATTGGATTTTGAGAATTGGTCGTATAAGCAATCTTAGACGCTATATCCGCGTCTTTTGTTACATACGCCCTTATTAACACCCTTGATCTTGCAAGCAAATCAGTTGTCAAACGACCTTCTTTCTTTAATTTAGATAAGATAGCGGTAGTTTGCCCTCCATTTATAATACTTGGGCGTTCTAAGGTTAAATTAAACACGTCAGTTCCTGTACTATTTACAGTACAACTGTCGGAAACAATAGATATACCGTTATTACAAAACCAAAATAATTCTGGATTATTTATAGCTGTTTCAGCAATTCCATCATTTATTTTGCTTTTTAGCAACAAATACCTTACGTTAGAATCTAATAAGGCATTTTCATTATATTGTTGATAAAAATCTATCAAATTATCTAGCGAAGTCTCGGTAATAAAACCAGATATATTTTCTGAAGTCTGGCATTTTTCTAAGCATTTGTCCGAAAGTAATTTTAATGTTGCGTATTGGGGTGGTTCCATTACAGCACCAAAACTTGTGGCATCGATAAATAATATTTCTACCCCAGCTTTTTCTGCTTCTTTTATACAATCCATTTGCTTAATGCTATCTGCTATAACACCATTTGTAGCAAAATATACCTGCACTCTTAAACTTGGGTAATCATTACGCACTTGAATATCGTGAAGCTCTGTTAATTTTTTACCCAACAAACTATCATCATTATATTTCAAACGATTATTTTGAAGTTTTAAAACACTGTCTAGACATAGTCTTACATCCGCTTCACTAAAAACACCTGTTGCCCCAGGAGCTTTTGCGTATTTAGATTGTATTATAACCACATCTAAAAATTTATTTCCTCCTTTGTTATCAGACTCTATAAGCTCTTCATCAAAATATAACAAATCAATATTTTGGTCGTTTGGTCCGTCTGTTAAAGCCGAAACAGCTGTATCAGAATCTAATTTATAATATTCCATGATAGTCGTTACAGATACAGATAATGACTTTATATAATCTTCATTCTCAAACGAACTTGCATAGTTTTCTTTTCCATAAGGTGATTTTTTTATTTTCTCTGCATTGGAATTTATTAGACGTTGAAATTTATTTGATGATTTTTTATGAATTTCTACCATTGGATTCTCTTCGTTTATTTTAACAGGTTTTCCAACACGCCTTTTTGCACCATGTCGATGTTAAGGATATAATCTGTTGTATCAAAAGTATCGCTTAACGGTCGCTGAGTTTTCTGCCAGCCTAAACCATCCGTTATCCATATAAACTGGTGTCCGTCTTTTGTCCACTGATGATAAATATCCGCATATTCGCCTGCGGTTGATTTTAATTTTGAACCGCCACCACCATAGAAATTTGTTTCTATTAAATATAGTTTATTAGGGGTATTTACAGCAAAATCAACACGCTTGGATGATTTATTCACAGTAATATTTTTACCCCATTTTTTATAAATTTTATCTGCTGTCGCCTGTGCAATATATTCATAGCCATTACGGTCACAAATATCTTTTATAAAATATTCCATCAAATTTTCCATCGATGTGCCACTGCGGTTCTTGCGCCCATTTGAATCAAGCCCAACTTCTACCCCAAGAAAATAATCTGGTATAGATTT
>CALXWY010000003.1 GCA_944392535.1 uncultured Alphaproteobacteria bacterium
AAACGGTGGTTTGTTTTCGGCAGGCATAATGATTCTATTTGGGCCACAATGTGCGTTTTCTTATTCTTCGCCACTCGACGGTGGGTGCCGAATTCATGGTAATTGTGCCGATATTATTGGTTCTTCGGGGGGAAGTGGTGAACTGGCAAACTATATTAACTTAACACCGTGGTCAGGTGGAACGTCTGTATGTTATTATCCAGACGGTGGTTCTGGTTTGGTCGGTAACAATATGCGTGAAGACTGTGTTATGTTCAGTGTTACAGGGGGCCAGGCGTATGCTTTTGAATGTCCGGCGTGTCATCCAGGGGATGAACTGGTGCCAACAGAATATACGTTTGGTGATTGTAAAATGATATTGGACACATGTGTTGATGCAAGTTGTGTTATAAAAAATGGTGCGTGTCCGGGTACAATAGCGCCCGGAATTACAAATTGTTCTTCGGTGGCAACGTTTTGTTTCGGTGGAACAACATATGTCAGCTGTGATGTTTGCCCCAGCAGTTATAACCGGGCGTTAAAAGAAACGATAACTGTGGATGGGTGCGATAATGTGTTAAATTTGTATCAGTGTAATAAAGGATTTATTCCCGCAGATCCATGTGCAAATTGTACGACAGATTCACAATGGACTTTTGTTCCCGGTGGGTCGTTGATTGGTTCTGGTGCATATAAACGTGTGTATCGTGAATGTAAAAAGACGTCTATGGGTATTGATTATTGTGCAGCAGAAACAAAATGGTCTTGCCGTTCGGGGTATTATGGAGTGCTGGTAGATGCCGGGGACGACAGTTTTTCTGGCAGTTGTACCAGATGCCCACAGCCAGACGGGCAGATCGCGGACATGATTGAGAGTAACATCGGCAGTAACAGCACTGTCGCTGGGTGTTATATTCCGGCAAATACAGATGTAGAAGCAGAAGATGGAACGTATCAATTTGTCCAGGATTGCTTGTATACAGGCAGTGTTGTTGTTGGACCACCGGCGGTCAGTGGCGGGGTAACGGCACAATAAGTTAAAATCAAAAAATATTGGGGCAAGTTTATTTGCCCCAATATTTTCCAATCACGTAATCGGCGGCCAATGGTACAGATAACGTTGCAACAGATTCCATGGCAGATTCAATTTGTTGTGCAAATTTTGGCGCCGCGGATTCATCGCATTCAAATATTATTTCATCGTGTACCTGCATAATCATTTGTATTTTGTCAGAATTTGGTTGGATTATATCTTGGTCAATGTTAACCATTGCACACCGCATCAGGTCGGCTTCAAATCCTTGGATTGGGGCATTAACGGCCGCGCGCATTGCGTATGCACGCATGCGCGGATTTTTGACTTCTGGTAATTCTATGCGACGGCCCCATGGGGTGTATACGCACGCGTTTTCCATTGCAAATTGTTTAATACGATCAATATATGCCCGAATTTCTGGCAGTCCAGCCATATATGAATTTATTATCTCTTGGGCTGCGGCACGTGATATCCCCAGTTGACCCGCCAGTCCAAATGATGATATCCCATATATGATAGAAAAGTTTACCGTTTTGGCCGCACGGCGTAAATCGCGTGGAACAGGGGCATCAGCCGCAATACCAAATATCTGACGCGCGGTTTGTTCATGAATGTCGGCGCCAGATTTGAATGTTTCTTTGAATGTGTGAACGTTTGCAACATCTGCCAACAGGCGCAGTTGAATTTGCGAATAGTCAGCAGAAATTAATACGCGATTTTCCGGCGCGATAAAGCATTTTCGGATTTCTTCGCCCAGTTCTGTTTTGATTGGGATGTTTTGCAGGTTGGGGTCACGACTGGACAGGCGCCCGGTGTTGGTACTGGTTTGTAAATATGTGGTATGTATGCGACCATCAGATGCAATTTGGCGCGGCAATGCATCTGCGTATGTGCCGGCCAGTTTCGCAATTGATCGCCATTCCAGAATTTTTTCTATGATTGGATGCGCGTCAGATAAATCATTTAATGTATCGGCATCAGTTGAACGTTTCCGGTTTGCAGGTAATTGCAATTCATCAAATAAAACAGTGCCCAGTTGTTTCGGACTGGCGATATTAAATTCGTGGCCGGCCATATCCCATATTTCTGATTCCAGTTTTTTTAATTGGTTATGGAATATATTTGATAATTGTTGCATGCCGTTTTTGTTTACCAGTACCCCGGCACGTTCCATTTTGACCAAAACAGGCATTAATGGCAAATCGCATGTTTCGTATAATTTGCGCAGTTTTTCATCTTTGTTCAATTGCGGGCGCATTTTGTTATACAGTGCCATGCAAATCGTTGCGTCTTCGGCGGCATATGGGGCGGCGGTCGTAATGGCCAATGTGTCAAAGCGCATGTCGGCATCACGCGTTTTGGGTGGAAACAGTGATGCAAATGGTATATTTGTGTGCCCCAGATATTTTTGTGCCAGTTCATCTAGACCATGTCCGTGCAACGTTCCGTACAAAATGTATGATATCAGCATTGTGTCATCAACAGGTGTGATTTTGCCGATATCCCATCCAGTATTTGCGAATATATGCAAATCGTATTTTAAGTTGTGGCCAATCTTGGTAACTTTTTTATTTGTGAATATTGGCCACAATTTTTCGTACACAGTTTTGATATCTAATTGATTTGGGGCCAAGTTTTCAGTCGCAAATAAATCGTTGCCGCCGACAATATGGCGAATCGGAATATATGCCCCATGCGAATCGTTTGTTGCCAAAGATATCCCCACCAATTGTGCAGTTAAATAATCCAGCCCGGTTGTTTCTGTATCAATTGCAATAATGTCATTAACGTTTGATAAAAATTTGTCCAGTTCATCGGGTGTTGTAATTGTTTCGTATGTTAATTCATGTAACTGGGACGGTTGGGGTTGGGATTCTGGTTCAATTCCGCATTCGGATTTTTCAAACACGAATTGTTCGGTGTTGGCCGGCGACACATTTGCATCGTACGGAAATAATTTTTGAATTTTTGTTATCAAAGAATTACTTTCCAGTGTGCTGCGCATAAATTCTGTGGCCGCCGGTGTGTTAAATATAAACGGTTTAATTTCCAATCCAGATAAATCAACGTCTGTCTTTAATGTAACCAGTTGTTTGGATATATACGCCATTTCGCGATTATCGCGCAGCAGGTTGCGAATTCGTTCGTTTGGTACGTCGTCCAAGTGTTCGTATAAATTATCCAGGTTCCCAAACTGGGTTATTAATTCAGATGCTTTTTTTGGGCCGATGCCGGGGACCCCAGGTACATTGTCAGATGAATCGCCCATCAGGCTTTGTACATCAATTACCTGGGATGGTGATACGCCGAATTTTTCAATAACTTGTGGGGTGCGAATTTCGCGTTCTTTCATTCCGTCGTATAAAAAAACACAATCAGATACCAACTGCATCAAATCTTTGTCACTGGTGATGATGCGCGTGGCGTCGTGACCGGTACAATTCATGCGTGCAATTGTTGCGATTACATCGTCTGCTTCAACCCCGGGAATACACAGCATTGGCATGCCCATTGCGGCAACACCGGTGCGCACCATATATGATTGGGCAATTAAATCGGGTGGGGTTTCACGACGGTTTGCCTTGTATTCACTGTAAATATCCTGGCGAAAAGATTGACGTGATGCATCAAATACGCAAACAAATGCATCATTCGGTTTTGCCGATGACAGCAATGGTAATATCATATTAAAAAATCCATATGCCGCGCCAGTTGGGGTGCCGTCTGAACGGGTCAGGCGGCTGTGCACGCCATAATATGCACGGAATAATAAAGAATTACCATCAATCAGTGTCAGCATATGTCGCCATTCCCCCATGATTATTAAAATATATAACGCAGTTTGGCACGCAATTCATATTGCAATATGTCCGGATTTATGTCGGCGATATCATACACGTCTGGGATATAAATTGCCCGACCTTCTATATCAATTTTGAATGGCAACACCGGTGGGGTAAAGGTCAGCCCCAGCATTGCTTGGTATGCGGTGGATTCATTTATATTAATATTTGTGTCGGTTGGGCCAAATTCACCGTCAAACGTACTGCCCACACCCAGCCCCAAGTATGGTTGGACAAGCGTTGTTGGCATTTTTGCGTATGCGTTTATCATTCCCAAGTGCAATTTATAATAATCATGATTCATGAAATTGTATTCCAGTTCAATTCGTACAAATGGAACATCCATCCCCAGCACTGCACCGTATGATTGGGCAGAATGAGAATCTGTTTCGTTTTTTTCAAAAACGGTTGATGCGCCGGCACCAATTGTTGCGCCGGCATAAATGTCAAACAGTGCCGCGGCATCAGCGGTTCCAATCGTGACAGCAGATATTGCCATAAATGACAATAAATATTTTAATTTCATAAAAGGCTCCTTTATATGATAATATATTAAAAAAAAGAGAGTTAAATATGCAAGAAAATAAACCTGTATTAATTGTTGGGTTGGGAAATCCGGGGGCGCAATATGATAATACGCGTCATAATGTCGGATTTATGGCAATACATAGTCTGGTGGGTGATGATGCCAGTTGGCGTAATGAACATAATGCGATGGTTGCCAAGTGCAAAATGAACGGGTATACAGTTATGTTTGCGTTGCCCCAAACGTTTATGAATAACAGTGGCGTCGCGGTTCAGGCATTGATGGCGTACTATAAAATTCCGTTGGAAAATCTGGTTGTGATTCATGATGATATGGATATAAAAATTGGTGATTTGCGTGAAAAAGTTGGCGGTGGCAGTGCCGGACACAATGGCATAAAGTCTGTGGATGCGGCGGTTGGGCCGGAATATCGGCGTATTCGTATCGGAATTGGGCATCCGCGCGATACAGGGTCGCCAATTAATCCCGCTGATTGGGTTTTGGGTCGGTTTTCAGATGAAGAATTGCGTGTGATAAATAATGTGATATCTGGGATAAAATTGTTTTAGTATAAAATAACCCGCATGGCGGGTTATTTATTAAAATGATATTGACCAGTTTGTTGGTGTGACCCCATCGGGCCATTGGTTACCAGGTCTTGTAGTCGGTTCTTCTGCATTTCTTGCAGGGATATACCACTGCGCCATTGGATATTTACCGGTGCCATCGTCGTATGACGGTATGTAATAGTCACGGCTGGTCTTGTTAATAAACATGAAAGTTCCCTCTGTACATTGTATTGTTTTGCCGGATGGGTATTCGTCCGTTTTGCCTGTCTCTGGGTATTCCACTGTACCCCCAACACATACCAAGAACAGTCTGTCACCAATACCACCATAAGCAGAATTGTTATTTTGCATTGTTGCAACAAATGTGATCGGCCCCGGCAGGCACAACCCCTCGGCGGGTGGAACACTTTGACCTTCAAATGATCCGTTGGCGCGTAATGTTGCTGTAATACGTGTAGCAGTTTTGTTGGAAAAATATGATATGTTTGTATTCCAATCTAATCCGGTGATATTTTTCGTTGGTTCTTTATTGCAACAATTGCCAAACGCATCACGATATGTTTTAGGGGTGTTTTCAAATTTGCAACAGTTTGTAATATCGCCGACAGAAAAACGCCAAAATTCATCACTGGGGCAATATTCGCCGTCGCCACTGTAATACCCGACCGGTACGCAACGTGATATATCTTCGTTATAGAAATAACCCGGCAAGCATTTTGAAACATAGCAACTTTTTGATTCAGAATCAGTGTTGGTATTTTTCGCGAACCATGACATCAATGTTTCGTTATCTGAATTCGTGCTGGGGATAACCTTGATTTGATTATGGCGACTGTCGGCCTCTGTGCTGTCCAGACTGGACAAGTCGGTATCTGGTGCCGCTTCGCAATTGCCCCAAATTTTTTCCGTTATCCGGCATAAATGGCATACGTATGATTCAGGATCGGCACATTCAGTGGCGCATAAATCATACAGACAGTTTGTTGTACCGTCACTGGTGCATGTATTGACATTTTGTGTATTCGTTAACTGATATTGTCCGGCACCATATGTTTGGTCATAAAATGTTCCATTGGTGACGATTCCGCGATCTTCCAGTCTGTTGAAAACCTGGCTAACCGTGTCATTGCCGGCATCGGCGATGCATTCTTGGACATCTTGCCAGCATGCAGTGCGGTTAATAATTCTTTTTCTGTTGGCAGAATTGTTGATATCTTGACACAGGGCCAAATTACCAGATATTGAACGGCACGATTGTACAATACAGTTACGTCCAACTTCGCGGCACGTTTGTATAATTGTGTCGTACGTTTTGTCCAGTGCGATTTCTGTCATACCGGTACCCCAATCGGGCGTTTCTGTACCGGTGTCATCACCAGTATCGCCGGCGGGCAATTCCAATAATGCCGTACATGCATTTTGAACTTCGGAACACATTTCTTTGACTGTTTTGTCGGCTTCAACCCCAAATATAGACAGGGCGCGTGCATCAAAATCTTCCAACGAATCAGCCGAATCAGACAAACATTGTGTGGTCAGGGTTGTACAACTTTGGCGAACTTCTTCCATTTTGGCATCTTGGGCCAATTTGATTTGTGCCAATGCGTCTTCTATGAATTCATCCCAAATGTATCCAGATATGTCTTGGCAATTTTCTGTGGCGGTTTCCAAGTATTTCTTTTTTGAATTCAAGAATAATACAAATTTTTGATTTTCAGGGGCGTCGGTCCACTTTTTATCGCCGTCTGGACGGACGATTAAATTCGCAAAGTTGACCAATTCGGTTGTTAAAATTGCCTGGCCCGTAGATGGATCTATGTATTGGCCGGTTATATCCAAGCATTTTTCCATGTCTTCGCCGCATACAGTTGTATTGGTCAGCATATCCAACATCTTTTTGCGACATGTCAAGATATCATCTGAATTACGCTGTTGATAAATATTAAGGCGTGACATGTCAAGCAATGCACTGCCTTCGCGGATACGTTCGCGGGCCTGTTCTTGCTGGGTTTCATATGCTTTCTTTACGGTATTACAATCTTGTTCAATCAGCATTTGATAACCGCTTTCCACGATGTCCAGTTCATCTTGACTGCATACTTCCAGTGCCATTTCGCGACATACGGGTAATGCCGCACTGTATAATTCAGTTCCGCTTAATGCCGTTGTTGATGATCCCATCATGGAATCCACCGAATCAAATGCCGCGTCAATATTCAATGTCAAAGACACGGGTGCCAAATTTTCACCAAATGTTGTATTATCAAATGTGTCGTTCAAACGTTCCGAGATTTCATCCAATAATGCCTTGGAATCAGAACGATCTTCTTGTTGGAACGCCAATTCCCCTTCGGTTGCGACACTTAATGCTTCGGCGTCTTCTTTGTCCATGTTGACGGTTAATAAGTTTTGATTAAAATCCAACAACATTTCTTCTATTTCAGCCAACTGGGCCTTGATTTCATCAAATTCATTTATGCGTGACGAGCATGCGCAACGTTTTAATTGGCTGTCTTTATTTGCACAAAATTCATCCATACAATCATAATAAACCTGGCGACATGTGGTGATATCGCGACTCATTATTTCTTCGGCGGTGATTGTGCCAGTGCGCGCAATGCGATTTGCCACCGATGTGCCCTGGGGTTGACGCAGTCCAGTCCCCGCAGATGGTGTTGTCGCCGAACGTGCAACGCGGCCAGTGGTTGCCGCGCGTGATACCGTGGTGCCACCACCACGGCCAGTTGTTGATACAGAACGCGTCCCAGATGTGGTGCGTGGTGTGGATACAGCACTGCGCACAGCACTGCGTGTGGCAGACGATACCACAGATGCCCCAGATGTTGATGCGCGTGGCAGTACATTTGTTGCCGTGCGTGCCGTTACGTTGCCGGTGCCGTCCGCAGATGTGGCGCGCGTGGCAACGTCACGAACAACGACATTTTCGCCACGTGTGCTGGCCCCAGATGTACGTGACGTCGTTGCGCCAGATGTTGTGGCCGCAGATATATGTGTCGTACGTGAAATCGTGTTTGATGATGTTGTGCGCTGGGATTCATTTGTTGTTTGGGTGGGGGTGGTGCGACTGGAACTGACCGTTGTGACCGTGCCACGACGCGTCGCCGCGCGTGCAGCATCATCCGCATCATCCGCGTATGCACCATGAAATGCCAGAATCCCAAGGCATACAGACAAAAATAGTTTAATTCCTTTCATCTTTTATATATAGATACTAGCAAATTTTGGAAAAACGGTTCAAGAAATAATTTACATATATTTTGGTGCGGATAGGGGGACTTGAACCCCCAAGGATTTTGTCCACAGCATCCTTAGTGCTGCGCGTTTACCATTTCGCCATATCCGCATAAAATTATGTGCACCATTAGGAATCTTGGTCAATCTTACAAGATGCAGTTTTTTTTTCAATATTTTTATGATATAATGTCGGTAACAGTTGGTTAATGTAGGGGTATTAAATGAAACTTTCACGTTTAATGTTGAACAGTTCTTTGCTGGTGTTGATGCCGGTGGTCGCAAATGCGGCGGGAACATATTATAATCGCACGTATCAGACACCGCAAAACTCATATGCGGGTAATTACTATACGCCATCGTATACAGCGTCGCGGTATAACAGTTATAATAACAATACTTATGCAAATACAATAAATCGTACAGCCGGTGGTGCCACAGGTCAAAATGTTGCGGCAAATACAACCGGTACAGGTGCGGCAACGTCTGATAAGTCTGGGTTTTGGTTGGATGCAGGTGTGGCATATCAAATGGCAGCGTGGCAATTTGATATGACATCCGCCGGCAGTCATTTGCACTATGACAATCTGGGGTGGACGGTGCTGGATATTGGGGCCGGATATTCGTTTGATCTGGGCAAGGTCGCATTGCAAATTGATGCCGGGTTTCAATATGGTATCCAGGTTGGCGAATCCGGTATGATTGACGATGATATCAGTCATGGTGGGTATTTTATAAATGGATTGTGTGAAGATATAAATAAAAATGGCGTGTGTGATAAAGATGAAGCCATCTTGGGTGACCAGTGGGGATATGCGTTGTCGGCCGGCACCAGCCAGGGTGGAAATATGTTGGGGTTCAATGTTGGTGTTGGATTGACCGATGTGTTCAAAATTGGTAATCTGAAATTTACACCGTCAATTGGATATCGCTATTTGCAATATCACTTGACGACCGAAGATAACAGTGGATTAACATTATCAACATTCAAAGATGCATCCGGTGGTACAAATTATCAATATTGCTATACAGATGCGGTGACGGGCGAATATCTGTGTATGCCGATAACTTTTTCTAATGATGGAACAACGGATACGTTATTGACGCCGAATTTTAATGAAAATGGTGCGTTTACTGGTATGACAGGTGCAACGGGCACTATTAATACGCCGAATACCTTGTATTTTAAGCAGCCTGGAATCAGCCATTCTTATGATGTTTCATGGTCTGGACCGTATATCGCAATGGATATGGGGTATGATATAAATCAAAATAATTTTGTGAATGCGCGTGTTGAACTGGGGTTCCCGGGGTATACCGCAACCGGTGATCAACCGTATCGCTTGGATTGGCAACATCCAACCAGTGTAGAAGATACCGCCGGTATGTTCGGGGCATTGCATTTGGGACTGGCGGCGAATTGGTCAACCGCATTGACGAATTCTGTTGCATTGTCATTTGGACTGACATATGATTACTATACTGTCAGTGGGGCAGACGCAAATACGTATTGGAATCGGTCTTATTATGAACAGTTAATGGTCGGGGCCGACGAAAATACAACCCAGGCAATACAAAATACGATTGATCTGATGGAAGCAGATTGTCCCGGTGGTGTCTGTGTCGCGCCAGGTGAAGTAGATTCTGTGTATAAATCTATGGGTGTGCGCATCGGAATTGATGCAAGATTTTAATTAGATAAAAAGTAATGCGTTTTATGAAATATCTTTTTGTCGGCATTGTATGCGTCATCGGATTTTTCGGTGGCGCATTTGCCACTGATTTAACCGGAACTGCGTCGGTTAATATTACCAGTGATACCGCCGCCGCGGCCAAGGATATCGCTTTTGACGAAGCACGCCGTCAAATTATTTCTGAAGTATTGGGGCAATATGCAAATCCAGAACAATTGAATGACATCATAAAAATTTCTGATGCAGCGGCGTTGACAGGACTGGTTGCGGCATCCAGCGTTGATGGCGAACAACAATCTGATACAACGTATTCAGCCAATATTACAATGACAATTGACAGAAATGCGGCGCGTCAGTGGATGAATGATAATTATGTCCAGAATTGGTTGACGGACGGTGTGTCGGGGGATGTTTTTGTAACCCAGATTATAATGACTGATAAAATGGCCCGTTGGATTGAATTACGCGATATCGCACGGCGCGAAGGTATTAATATGACAACGAAATTTATTAACGGGAATCAAATTACGGTTGAAATTCCAACGTCGCAACGCGCAAAGTTTACAATCGCCGTTCGTGAAAATGGATGGCGGTATGAAAATCAAAATGGCGTATTGGTTATATCAAAATAGTTGGTAACAAGTGAAAAAAATTCTGGTGTTTTTATTGGCCGTGTCGTGCCCGCTTGTGGCAATTGCTGATGATGCAGGTACAGATACGAAAAATGATGATTGGATATTAAATGTGCGGCGCATTGGACTGGATTGGTCGCAAACACGGGTACAGAATGCCGCAGAATATATCAATTCGCCGATTTCCGCATTGAATGCCACCAGTCAAGATTATATCAAGGGCGTATTTGATACCGTACTGGAATATACAAAAAATAAGTTCAGTTGGGATAATACGTTGCAAATGGAATATGGACGCACAACATTAAAGCCGTATAATGCGCCACCAACGACTGATGAAAACGCAGATAAAATTTTATTTTCCAGTGATTTATCATATGGATGCTGGGATTGGTCGGGGTTGAAGTTTGGACCAACAGTACGTGCCGCGTATGAAACACAATTCCGGGATAAAGACGATTCGCCACGACAAAATATTGTTCGTTCCAGTGCCGGTATTTCGCTGTTTGATCATGCAATAATCAAAGGATTGTATCTGGCCGGAATACATGAATATGATTTTACGTACGCAGGCAGCCAGAACAGTAAACTGGGGGCGGAATTTAGTTGGCGTCTGGAATACAATGTTCGCCAGGGGGTTAAAGTTTCATCGGATGGATATTATCGTGAATATTTTTCGTATTCTGAATATGTTGGGACGGATTTAGAACGTGATTTAAGTGTTGTGTTGCGATTGGATACAAATTTGTGGGGCAATTTTACAATGGGGCCGTATGTGCAATACAGATTGGCCAAGGCTCGTGGTGCCACCGATTATGGCAGCAATTTTATTATGGGAATATCTTTTAATTATATAACCAAGTTTTTGTTATAGAATTTATTTAACAACATCAAAACGGACAGATGCGGCATTGCCGTTTTCGTCAATCACGCGTATTATATGGGTGCCGATTTTTGCGTCCAAGTGCAATATTTCGCCAGATACAGTTGTCCCGATTGTCTTGTCATCCATAAACCAAAATAATTTTGCATCAGGTGTCGGTGATATTGCATGACCGGCAATGCGTTCAAAATTTTTATCAGATACGATGACTGTTCGTGTGCCATCAATTGGTGATAAAATAACAGGTGCGTTTTGCTGTGATGTGATTTTGTTCAAATCACACCCGGGCATAAATGGGGGCGGGGTGTTGCGACGTATGCCGGCGCGCTGGAACATATCAATGTATTCAGCATCCCAAAATTCAAAGACACGCATTTCGGTTGTTTCGGGATTGTTGTCGCATGCGCGCAGACCTGTTTCGCGGTCAATTGGTATTGCGCGATATACAGATGATGTTTCAATTGGTGATTTGCCGGGTATAAAATATGCCCGGGTTGTTTGTGGACAATACTGGTTGGCCAATCCACCAACCGAATCACACATATCCAGTTCAGAAATATTCAAATCATCGCGTAAAAAATTATTATTATGAATTTTTATCCCGTTGTCAGAATAATATTTTATTACGCTGCGTGCCAAAGAAAAGTATATCGGCGCGGCCGTTTTTGCGCCACTGAACACATTATTGGGTTGACCGTCAAAGTTACCAACCCATACAATTAATACAAAATCGCCGAATATTCCCGCGGTCCACGCATCACGAAATGATGACGATGTGCCCGTTTTCCAATAATGGCGCAACGAATCTGGCTGGGTGCGGGCAAACGGTATGTGTTTTTGTGGGCCTGATTGCTGGGCCAGCATATCCAGAACAATAAAAAATGCTTCTGGGGACAGAATTTGTGTGCCATCGCCAATGGGGGCGTCTGATTCAAATCGTATGTTGTATCGTGTGCCCAAATTTGCCATCGTTGCGTATATGTCAGCGATTTCCAGCATCGTTAATTCAGCCCCGCCCAGCGCAACTGATATACCGTAATAATCAGGTGACTTTAATCCAGATACGCCAGAATCAGATAATATTTTATAAAAATTTTTTGTGCCAATTTTTCGTAATAAATTTATTGCCGGTATGTTTCTGGAATGGGTTAATGCGTCGCGCGCCAATACAGGACCATAAAATTCACTGTCGGCGTTTTCGGGGGCGTATACACCAAAATTGATTTTTGCATCTTTTAACAACGTCATTGAATGTATATATCCCATATCAGTGGCGGCGGCATATATCAACGGTTTTAATGTTGAACCAGGACTGCGTTTTGAACGTACACCATCATTTTGACCATATATGTCTGTATCAAAATAATTTGCCGAACCAATGTATGCCAGTACATCCATTGTTTTATAATTTATCAGTATTGCTGCCGCGTTTGTAACACCGTGACTGTGGCGTTGACGTATTTCATCCGACAATGCACGTTCCAATCGTTGTTGTAAATTGTTATCCAGTGTTGTATGAATAATTGATTTTGTATTCTGATTTTTATCCCAACGATTGTTGTGTCTGGTGATTTCATAGTTAATAAAATGTGGGGCGTGAAATGGCAAATCTGTTATTTTGCGGACACGCAGTGGCATTTGGGCCAATGTATCCAGTTGCGCATCAGATGGATATTTTTGAATCCAGCGACGTACCAAATCGGTGCGCATATGCATAATATTATCCAGGCCGGTATCTGTATTTAATCCGCGTTTGGTTGGGTTTTGTGGAATTGTTGACAGGGTTATGGATTCTATTTTATTCAAATTTTGCGGCAATTTGTCAAAGTATATCAGTGATGCGGCGCCAATACTCTCAATATTTCCGCCATATGGGGCCAGGTTCAAATATGCTTCCAGAATTTCATGTTTAGAATAAAACATATCCAAATAAATCGCGGTGAATATTTGACGCAGTTTCCCAGATACACTGCGCGTGTCCATATCGTATTTTATGCGCGCAACCTGCATCGTGATTGTGGATGCGCCAATCGGGCGCGTGGAATGGGTGAAATGGTTTAATGTTGCCTTGGCCAAGGCAATCGGGTTAATGCCAGGGTGGTAATAAAAGTATCTGTCTTCATATAATATGGTTGCATTACGAATATGTGGGCTGATTTTATCCAGGGGGGTATACAGTCTGAATTTGTCGTCGTCAGACAATGTTATGCGTAACAATTCCCCGTTGCGATCAAAATATGCGTGACCAAAACTGATGTCTTGCAGTAATGGCGGGGTGAAAAATACCTGGATAATTGTATATATAGCAAAGATGGCGAAAACGAATATATATACGAACCAATGGCGATGTCGGTTTGATGTCGCGGATTCAGTATAAGAATTTGGTTTGCGTTGTGTCGTCATTCAGATACTGTAAATATCCCTGTGTCGCCAGTTGCATTGATTTGCGGATTATTCATTGCCGTGGCATTAATTGCAGGAATCGCAAATTTACCAGATGCCCCCAATTGCGCAGTATATGTAAATATACTGTCGTCACGTGTCAAGTCGGCGTAAATCAGTATGCGATCTTCGCGGACTTCGGCAAAATTCATGTCGCCAGATACAGATTGTGTGTCGGCAATAAATCCCCCAGGCAGTAAGTCTGTTATTACAACGTTGTCTGCGTAATCTGTGCCGCCACGCGTACGGGCAAAGATTTTGACCGTTACTGTATCGCCAATTTTACCAGATGTGATTTCATTACCATTCACATCGTAATATTCGCGTATGATTTCCAGACCATTTGATTCGCGTTTGGCTGTTAATGGATAACCCTGGTTAATTAATGTATAGAATATTTTATTATCACGTGAACATGTGTCACAAATAATTTCAATTTGTTCAGGATTATTTTCAATGTGGGTATAAAGCATACCGTTGGATTGTGTCAATATTGCATCTTGGCCGTTTATGGTGACGGTTATATCAGATGCGTGTACACCGTTGTCCGTGGCCATGGCCCCCGATAATGCCAATATTATTACAGATGATGTATAAGAACTGTAATTGCCGCCAGAAATATAACTTTGTATTGTGTCTGATTCGTATGCGCGATTTGTATCAAAATGCTTTGATAAAACATAATAATACATCGCGTCATTGGCCACATTATTATTGAACGCAGATGTGTATGTGAATTTATCTGTTTTTGATGTTTTATATTTGCTGATTAAATCATCGGCCAATGTATCTTGGCGTAATAATTTATATGATGCAGCGATATATGCCCCCATCAGTTGTTCGGACCATTTGTCTATATTTTCATTTGCGTATTCGGTGAACACATCAATGTAACTGGTTGTGACATAGTCATTTAATGATATCACATATATTGCGTACGCATGTGCGGCGGCGCCCGCTGTATCAGTGATGGGCGCGCCTGCATATGTACGCAGAAAATCAATACCGCGTCCAAACATCTGGTCTGGGACATAAAATCCGGAATCTTTGGCCAGTGTCAGAAAGTGGACAATGTATGCGGTTAAATATGCCGTGTCTGGATTTATATTGTTTGTATATGGTGAATTTCCGTTCCACATGGCAAAAGAACCATCATCGTTTTGACGATTTTTCAGTGTGTTTATTACGTCTTCCAAAACCGCTGTTGATTTATCAAATGTTGTGCCGATGATTGGATTGGTTGGCATTGTTAAGTACGGTATTGCACGGGATACCAGTTGTTCTGAACATGGATATTCGTATTCTTCCAAGAACTTTACCAATGGAACAATCATCGCGGGCGCGCCGTTTGATATGTACAAATTACTGGCCGCGAAATCAGGGTATAATTTGATGTCTGATTTATTAATTGTGGTATGCTTTGAATTTATTTCGCCAAATTTTACATCTGTTACATATGTTGTTGTTGGGCGCACAGATACGTTGGCGGTTGATGCGCGTGACAGTGATTCCGAATTTAATTGTGCATTGACGGTTATCGTCGCGTTGCCGAGTTTATCTGATGCGCGTGCGTTGAATGTAAATAATTTTTCTGTGCCGTTTGGTATATTTTCGGTCACTGTTGTCGCGCCAGTTAATTCCAGTTTATTATTCGTTTGGACAGATACAGTCATATCCGGTCTTTCGGCCCCAGACATATTTGTTATCACAGAATTTATGTTAAATTCATCGTTTGGCGCAACCGCCATGGGGACGTTATTAGATATCATTATCGGTGACTGTACCAATGTCGTCGTATCTGCAGAACCGACCGCGGTTTCATTTGATGCCACGGCAAATACACTGATTGTGCCATCAAATGTTTCAGGAATGTTAAATGTGTATGTACCGGGAATGTTTGCATCTGTTTCTAAAATCCCGGAATAAAATGCCACAGATGGTACATTATCACGACCAAATGGGTTGGTTAAGATTGCGCCCATACCGCCATCGGTGCCGCCATAGTCACCGCCACCAGTTTGGGCGAATTCGCGCAATATATTATATTCAGGCAATAATAACGATAGAATTTGGAATGTATTGACCTGTAACGCGGATTTTTGAAAGAAATGCGCCAATGGATTCGGGATTTTGTATTTCGCAACCTGTAAAATTCCCTGGTTTATGGCAAATATCATTATACGGGCGGGCGCATCGGTTGTATATTGCACAACCAGGTTATTATCACTTATCTGTTCGGGTACATCCAGTGCGATGTTGATTTCGTTACCAGATGTATCCGTGGCGAATGGTGCAACCGCGTATGCATATGGTGATGTGAATATATCGCGACTGGTGATGTCACGAACAAAAGAAACGTTTATGTATCCTGTGCCGCTGAAATCATGGGGCAGGCGGATATGCTGGACCGACGATGTTGAATTTGTGTTAAACCATTTGTACGCGTAAACGCGATCGCGTTCAATTGTGATTAACCCAGTGCCAGTGTACGGTGCAGTTATACTGATTGCTATGTCATCACCAGGGGCATATTCATCGGCATCCAGTTTGATTTGTAAATCTGCATCCGTGTCTGTTTCCATTGACGCATTTTCGTCGTTGGCAACAAAATATTCAATGTTGGCCAATATAGTGTCTGATGAATCTTGTATCTGTAATGTATATGTTCCGGGTGTTTTTGTATCCAGATTGATATCTGAACCGGCGGACGATATGTTTATATTTGATTGTGAAATTAATTTGCTGTCAGATACGGTTTGATATTTATAGTTGTTGTTATAATCCTTGACCAAACTGGTCATGTTTTCATGTTTCATGATGCGCATTGTTAATCCATTTGCATCAATTGGATTTGCCGTATGATCCAGTGCGATTAAATTGATATTAACATTTGAATTCCGACGGATATATTCCAGGTTGTTTGCGGTTTTATATCCAATCAAATATTTTGCATTAGATGCGCGGGCGGTTATATTTGTTTGCACACTTTTGCCGGAATTTGATTCAAAGCCACGTATATTCAGTGTTAACATATATGTTCCATTTTGTGTCGCGTCATTTATGTCAAATTTAACAGATGCATTACCATTCGCATCAGTTGTAACATCAGGAACATCGTGCGAAATTGTTTGAACGCGGTTTATGGTATTGTTTGACAGTCCTGTGTCAGATATAAAATTTTGTGCAAAATTATAATCGGGATATTTGTCAAATTTATATTGTGTCGGGGCCAGTATCGCATGAACAGATACACGTCTGTCGGATGCCGGTGTGCCGAATAAGTTGCGCAGTGATATGTTTGCCGATATATTATTTGGTGAAATCCATCCGTTTTCAGATTTGCCGGACAGTGTCGCGCTGATTTTCATCGTGTCAGGAACAAATTCTTGGACATCAAAACTGGTCATGCCCAACATATCTGTATTTTTATTGTTTGCGTTTATTAAATACAGGTATGTGTACCATGTGCCAAGTTGGGCGTCATCAGATATTTTATGCCGAATGTCAAACATGCCATCTGGGGTTAATGAAAAAGTTTGTTCTGATATCATCCGTCCACGCGAATCGCGCAATTCCATTCGTACGGGTATTCCAGATAATTTGTTAAATGATTGATTCTTTACAATTCCGGCAATTATTACTTCTTCGCCCGGCCGATATATCCCACGATCTGAAAATATATATGCGTTCAGTGGTGTGCCAGATGTTACATAGTTACCATCAACGTCATATTTAGAATATTCTGTGCGTTGGGCATATGCATTGTATGGTATAAACGATACATCATCACCGCGACGTGCGACAATCGCCACAGGTTCACGTGCGTTTTTGTATTCTGACCATGGTAATTGCGGTATTTCGGTGTGACCGTCGGAATCAGTGCGCCCAGACCACACAGAATTGCCGTTGCGCCCCAGTACATAGATTTCAATGTCTGTGGCCGGGGT
This sequence comes from uncultured Alphaproteobacteria bacterium, assembly GCA_944392535.1. GTDB lineage: Bacteria > Pseudomonadota > Alphaproteobacteria > Rs-D84 > Rs-D84 > Enterousia. The sequence continues at coordinate 17,804 of CALXWY010000003.1, forward strand.
TCCGGTGGAAATATTTGAAACAAATAAGTCGGATGAAGTATCATTATTTACCTTGCGAATAATGCCTAAATCAGTCAGCAGTATCAGGCGTTTATCATTAAATTCAGCAGCGTTTTCGGATGTACCGGTTTGTATTACAAAAATTCCGGTGTTGTCGCCATATGTTCGGTCCAAATAATCGCCCAAATCCAACGATGCATATTCTGTATCTATCATAGATGGATTAGCAAACGGAATTTCTTTCTGGAATACAGTGGACATATCATATACACCAAAATTCCACGACTTGAATTCCATTGATGGGGCAAAAACATCGTATGTTTGCGAAATTAAATGATTTATTTCCCCTGATTTTATCTTGTACAAATTTACGTACGCCGTATCAACACCGCCACGCGCAACAATGCCCAGACGGCGGTCGCCAGACAATGATAACAGTGCGCCTGTACCAGCAATTGTGACAGATTGTTGGGGGTATGGTACACGCATTACCTTGGAAATGCCGGTGCGCATCTGAAAACCACTGGCCGATTTTGCGCCTGGTTTCACAGTAACATATACATATCGGTTGGCGCCGTCAGATACTTTGTACGCAAATGTATATTGATTTATTCCGTTCGGGGCAACAAAGTCTGTTTGTTTTATGTTCAGTTTGTCAGAATTGGATAATACCTGGTCTGTTACTTCATCATTTAACCAATGATGTACCGAATTTTCCGATTTTTCTGTGTCATTGATAAAACGGGGTAATAAATAAACATCAATGTATTCCATCCAATTAATATCAGGTGCGCTGGGGACAGTGGTGTTCAGGATTATTAACTGGTGTGCATTGCCATCGGTGTCGTCGGCAACATTTGTTTCCAGTTCAGATATTTTGAATATGTTATCGGCGGATTCCAGGGTTACATCCCCAGTTATTTTTTTTGTTGATGAATCGCCATCTGTGGCATACACGCGATTTAATTTCAAATGCATGTTTTGCGGTTCGTCGGTTATTGCCACAGAATCTGAAATTATAAATGCAGTGCGATGATATTTATCAAATTTGACATTAAAGCCCAATTTTGTATCGTCCAGACGTAATGATACGCGATTGCTGAATTCAGTGGTGTCTATTTCATAATTAAATGATATTACCGCAACGCCATTTACCATGCGCTGTGCGTTTTCAGTGGCGTATATGTCAAAACTGTCAATCGTTGCAGATATTGGCGGGGTTGTAAATGATACGTTTGTAGTGTCGGGACGCACATCGTCATTAAAAATATCCGGATTTATTTTTATTGTGAATTTTTTATCCGCAGGCCAATTTGATTCGGGGGTAAATACAATCATTGAATCACCACGTAAATGCCATTTACCACGAATAACCGGGGTGATTTTTATGTTTTCCGATAATTCTTTGTCAGTTAAGTTTATCTTGAATGTCGGCTGGTACGGGCCAGATTCCAGATTATATGAAATAACCACATCCCCAGGTGCACTTAATTCACGGGCATTGTTAACGTCGGGCACATTTCCGTTGTTTGTAAACATCATGGTATTATCGTCTGTGAATGTTGACGGCGATGGGGGCGTAACATTTGCGGTCAGTTCAGAAATGCCAACGGAATTGGTGCCGATTCGTAACCAAACAAGTGTGACGACAATCCCCAACAATATTGTCGCAATAACAGATAAAATAACTTTGCCAAATCGTGAAATTTTTCGCGTGTCCATATGGCGTATGTCTTGATTGTTTGATTGCTTTCTTGATGGCATAAAATCCCCCTGTGATGTTGTTTTTTATCATATAAGGTGATGGCAGAAAAAACAAGATAATATTTATTTTTTACGTATGTGTTTTTTTGTGAGATTTTATTCATTGATAAGCCGGGGGGGTGGGGCGAGAATTTACTTTTTTTTATAAAGAGGTATTATCCATGGTTTACGGATATATTCGTGTTTCAACCGATCATCAAACAACAGAAAACCAGCGTTTTGAAATTCAAAAATTTTGCGTCAAGCAAGAATTGGCCATAGATTGCTGGATAGAAGAAACAATTTCTTCAACCAAAGAATTAAGCAAGCGAAAATTAGGACGATTATTAAACAGAATACAAAAAGATGATTTGATAATTGCATCGGAATTGTCGCGCTTGGGGCGCAATTTGTTGCAAATTATGAGCATTCTGCATCATTGTATGGATATTGGTGCAAAAATATGGACGATAAAGGATAATTATCGTCTGGGCGCAGATATAACCAGTAAAGTGTTGGCGTTTGCGTTTGGGCTGTCGGCCGAAATAGAAAGAAATTTAATATCACAACGAACCAAGGAAGCATTGGCCCGATTAAAATCCGAAGGAAAGCATATCGGACGACCATACGGCAGTCGTAATACATCTAAATTACATGGGCGCGAAAAATACATAACGCGTAAATTGGCAAATGGGGATACAAAATATGAAATCGCGCGTCGGTTACGGGTGCACCGTGATACGTTAAACAAATTTATTGCACATAACGGGATTCAAACAGGTGTGGTTGCGAATCCGGAACATTTCAGAATCTGATTTGGCCACGGGTCATTATAAAGAATTCGTCTGTGCCGTATGGATTGTCAATAAAACTGGCGGTGATTGACTTATATGATATTGAATATTCTATTGATGGGCGACCGCGCATATCAATATTATAGTCATTATATATAATTGAACCATTTGTTGAACGACCAGACGCCAATCGCATATCAAATGATCCGGCAATAACAGTATCTGGGATTGATACGGATATGGTCCAATCTTGGATTTGGGTTCCAAATTCAACAGATGCAGTATATATGTTTGAAAAGTTTGTGATAATGGAATTTTCAGATGCACGTGGTGCGCCAAATCCAATGCGGGCGCGTTGGAATAATTTGACGTCGCCAATGCTTTGTTCGCTGTGTGTGCCGATAAATCCGAATAATGGATTTTGGTCGCTTTGCATAAAACTGTCGCCAAACATAATGTCACTGTTCATCAATCCGATTTCAATGCCGTCGGTTGCAAGTAATGTTGTTTCATTGTCGGAACGCAGGCGCATGAATCCACGACCAGGGTTTTGTATTTTTATACTGTTGTTGATGTCTGTATCAAACGCGCGCCCATATTTATCAAAAAAGGCAAACTGGACATTGGCGTCTTTTATGTTTTTGGCAATCGTTCCCGACACACGCGCGGTTTGTAATGGGCGCATACTGCCGTTCGGCATTGGTATTAATGCCGTGCCAACCGGACGGGTTGCACGTTCCAGATCCAGCATGCCGTGACCATATGTGCTGTCTGTGCCGGGGGCGCCGATATCGCGTGCGGTTTCAAATAATAACGATGTGATTTCTGGGGCGGACATGTATGGAAATGCTTCGCGTATTACCGCAACAGCCGCGGATACAATTGGGGCTGCAAAACTGGTGCCGGTGGCGATTGATGTGCCGGTGTTTATATCTGTGCCGGGGGCGGTTATGCACCAATTTTGGGTTATACCACATGCGTTACTGTAATCGGCCAATGCCCCGGTTTCACTGTCCCATGCAACGACGTTTATAAAGTGCCCGTTCAGTTCAGGCATGACCGCGGGCATGGCGGATAAAGCACTGCTTTGTGTTTTATCATAATCATTGCCGGCCGCCCACACAAATATCGCATCACGTTTGGCGGCGTTTGATAACTGGTTAACAAAGTTTGCATCTGTGATGCGTATTAATTGTTCGCGTGATTTTAATTCTGTGGCGCGCATTGGCACGGACCAACTGGAATTAAAAATATCTGCATCGTGGGCCGATGCGATAATGTTACCGATTTCGCGGTATGATACATATTCCATATCGTATGCAATTTTGTATGAATCTATCTGGGCGTTTGGCGCAATTATCCCAGATGCCATTGCCGCAACGTTTCGCCCGTGCCAACTGTCCAGTCCGGTGTCCAATACCGCAATTGTTGAACCCGCGCCTGTGTATCCGCGTGCAATGGAATATGCGGCACGTATTTCATTATAGTGATTGAAATTGTCTTGATATTCCGGGGTGTGTAATATTGAATTCAGTTGCGCGTCAGTGATATCGGCGCCGACCATATCGTATTGTGGTGTGGCAGATAAAGAATATGAATCAGATGATTGGGCTGGGGTGTTGCTGGTGCCGGCCATGCCGATTAATGCCAACGCGCCGCCCAGTACGGCAACGCCGCTTAATGTCGGGGCAACCATGGACGGTGAAAATGTTGCGCACTTTTCGGGATGGGCACGACGATATTCCGAATTGGCGCAATCGGGTATGTCGGTAATCGCGTTTACGGGGGATGTAAATGCGAATATAAGTACAGCGGAAAGTGCCGTGTATAATTCTCTCATGTTGTACTAAATATAATACATAAAAATATTTTGTCAATATTTTGTTTGGGATTATTTTTTTATGGAAGACAGCGAATTTATGCTTGATTTTTGCGCATTTGTGGGTTAATATCGTGTCACACGTGTTTGCGTGAATAACACAGTCATTCGGTTAAAAGTTTCTGTCCGGTTATATAAATCGGTTTTTACCAATGACGAGGATAACAACAGAAAACAAAGGATTTAATCATGGCATTGCCAACATTTACAATGAAACAGTTAATGGAAGCGGGTGTTCATTTTGGTCATCATACACGTCGCTGGAACCCGCTGATGACGCCGTATGTTTATGGGGTCAAAGATAAAATTCATATCATTAATTTGAATAAAACAGCACCGTTGTTGCATCGTGCGCTGGTTGCATTAGAAGCAATCGCCGCCGCCGGGGGCAAGATTTTATTCGTCGCAACAAAGCACCAGGCCAAAGATATTGTCAAAGATGCGGCCGAACGCTGTGGCCAGTTTTATGTGAATAATCGCTGGTTGGGTGGCATGTTGACAAACTGGACAACTGTTTCGCAATCAATTCGTCGCTTAAAGAAAATGGAATCCGATATTGAAAATGCGGATAAATTGGGACTGACCAAGAAAGAAGTTGGGGTTATGACCAAAGAAGTTGCCAAATTGCGCGAAATATTTGGTGGAATTCTGGAAATGCATGGCACGCCCCAGGCAATGATTGTTATTGATGTCCCACGTGAAATTAATGCGGTGCGTGAGGCAAAAATATTGGATATCCCAACAATTGCAATTTGTGATACAAACGCAAATCCAGAATTGGTTGACTATCCAGTGCCGGGCAACGATGATGCCGCGCGTGCAACACAATTGTATTGCGATTTGTTTGTTGATGCAATTTTGTCCGGAATTGAAAAGCGTTTGGGCGGGGCCGCCGGTAAAAAGGTTGAATCAGACATGTCGGACATCGCCGATGAATTTGAAGCGGATATGAAAGATAAAGAAGCACAACAAAAATCTAAAATGTCCGAAGCGCGCGCCGAACGTCGTGGTAAATTGATGGACAAGGCGGAAAAAGCCGAAAAAGCGGATAAATAATTATTCGTTATGTGTTTAACGGCGATTGGTTCAACCCCAATCGCCCACAATAATTAAAAAATGGGGGAAAACAATGGCAGAAATAACCGCAAAATTAATTCAAGAACTGCGTGAAAAAACATCCGCTGGGATGATGGATTGTAAAAAAGCGTTGGTTGAAAATAATGGTGATATAGAAGCCGCCGCAGATTGGCTGCGCCAAAAAGGAATTGTCAAGGCGGCATCCAAGGCCGGGCGCGTCGCTGCATCTGGGTTGGTTACGGTTGTAAAATGTGACGATATGGGATGCGTCGTAGAAGTTAATGCGGAAACTGATTTCGTTGCAAAAAATGAAAAATTCCAACAGTTGGTCGCAGATGTTGCAAATAAAGCCGCTGAATTCAAAGGTGACTTTGACGCAACATTGAACGCCGTTAAAGATGATATTGCAAATGCAATTTCAACGATTGGTGAAAATATGAATCTGCGCCGTATTGCCAAAGTTACAGGTGATCATATTTACACATATATTCACAATGCCATGGTTCCAGGAATGGGGCAGATTGGTGTTGTGGTTGCGATTAACGGCGATTCTGAAAAAATTGACGAAATCGGCAATAAAATCGCAATGCATATCGCGGCAAATAAACCAGAATTTATGACGATTGACGATGTTGATGCGGCGGCTGTGGAACGTGAAAAAAAGATTTTCATTGAATCTGGGGCCACGGCGGGTAAACCAGAAAACGTTGTTGAAAAAATGGTTGAAGGCCGTATACATAAGTTTTATGCGGAAACTGTATTGGAAGAACAACCGTTTGTTATGGATCCGTCAAAAACAGTAAAGCAAGTTGTTGAAGAAGCGGGCGGCAAGTTGGCTGGGTTCGCGTATTTCGTTCTGGGCGAAGGTATCCAGAAACGCGAAGACAACTTGGCCGATGAAGTCGCGAAAATGTTGTCGTAATTGGCAACTGTTTGGTTATAAAAAAGTCCGGCTGGTTGCCGGATTTTTTTATTATTTTTCTGGAAAAACAGTGGGGTGCGTGGTATTTTATTAACATAAGGATTTGGTGATGGACAGATACAAAATTCATGACATAAAATATTATGATGTTGGTGCGAATTTATTCTTGGGACAAAATGGTCAAATCGTGCGGAATCAAATCGTGCCATTGGATTTTGTTTACGGATTACGCCCCGGGGATGTCGTTCGTGGACTGGGGCGACGTGATTTGATGTCATATCACACCGTATTTTCATGTCGGGGGCGGCTGTATTTGGTGCTGGAACCAATGGGCGATGGATACAGAGACTATGTGTCACGATTTTTTGATGCGGGTGACAGAATTTATTTTGGATATGCGTTGGCGCGGAATTTGATTTCGCGTGGAATTATGCCAACATTAGATACTGCAAAAAATCTGGGGTTGTTTTTAGATGGACGCACAGGTAAAATAAGATAAAGGTCATTTTAAGCAGGGGTACGTTATGCAAAACGAATTATTACGGGAACTGGAATTACGTGGATTTATTAACCAGTCATCCAATATAGATGGTTTGAATGATGCGCTGAATGCGGGACGCGTCGTAGGATATTGGGGAACCGACCCAACCGGGGATTCATTGCATGTTGGGCATTTGGCGTCATTAATGTTAATGCGGTGGTTTCAGAAATATGGGCACAAGCCGATTTTACTGGTTGGTGGGGCAACTGGACGTATCGGCGACCCGTCGGGGCGTGACAAGGGGCGCCCAATGCTAACCGATGAACAAATTGAACATAATTGTGCCGGGTTGCGTCGGTCTATTTCAAAGTTTATCCAGTTTGGCGATGGCGATACAGATGCCATTATGGTTGATAATAATGATTGGATGAAAAATTATGGCCATATGGAATTTTTGCGCGAGTATGGAACAGATTTTACTGTACCACGTATGCTGTCAATGGAAAGTGTGCGGCGTCGTCTGGAAAATGGAATGACGTTTTTGGAATTTAATTATATGACTTTCCAGGCGGTTGATTTTTTAACATTGTATAAAAAATATGGTTGCACGTTACAGTTTTGTGGCGCAGATCAATGGGGCAACTGTATCATGGGAATTGAACTGATACGTAAAAAGTTGGGTAAAGAGGCATTTGTTTTATCAACCGCGCTGATAACAGATTCCCGCGGCGAAAAAATTGGTAAATCTGCGGGTAATGCGGTTTGGGTTAATGAAGATAAAACATCGCCGTATGAATACTATCAGTATTTCCGCAATACGCCGGATGATTTGGTGGAAAAATTCTTGAAAATATTCACAGAAATTCCATTGGATGAAATTGCACGATTGTCCGAATTACAGGGCGCAGAATTAAATTCTGCAAAGCGGGTATTGGCATTTGCTGCAACAGAAATTGCGCATGGGCATGATGCCGCGGTTGCCGCAGAAAGTGCATCAGATGCATTGTTCGCAGGTGGCGCAAATTCAGAAAATATCCCAACGACAGAAATTAAAATGTCGGGAAAAATGGGTGTTCTGGATTTCTTGGTCGCGATAAAAATGTTTTCATCAAAATCCGAAGCGCGCCGCATGGTGGAACAAGGGGGTATTCAGATTGATGGCGAAAAAATTACGGACTGGAAATCAGATGTTTATCCAAGGGATGAAATGATGGTTCAGCGTGGTAAAAAAATATTCTTGCGCGTTGTTAATAAAAATTAATGAGAAAAATAGTCGTTGGTTTATTTTTAGGATGTTTGTTTGTGGCCCAGCCAGTTTGGGCCGCAAATGAATTATCACAGGTCCAGGCGCAAATCAAACAAACAGAACAACAAAATAAAAAGTTAACCCAGCAAGTAAATTCATCTGATCGTGAAATTGAATCAACAAAAAAGAAACTGGTACGTGTCGCGGACAGATTCAGTGATTTGGAATCCCAGCGACGCGCAGTTGAAAGTAAAATTCGCGAATTGGATAAACAACGCGATGAATTGACACAATCTTTGGAACAAAACCAGGAACGTATTGCCGATGCAGCGGCCAGTATTTTGTTTGTTGCATCGCACCCAAATTTTGATTCTGAAAATATGCGGGAATATATTTTGACGTCTGCGGTGTTGTCAGGGGCGGCGGATAATTTTGATACAGAAATTCAAAGCGCAACTGAAAAAATTCAAGAATTACAAAAAATTCGCGCAGAACGCGCTGTTGAAAAAGAAAAATTGGACAGAACAGCCAAACGTTATGCCGATGAAAAAGATGAACTGGATAAGTTATTGCGTACGCGGTCGGCGCAAAATCAAAAATTACGAACCCAGCAATCCGAATTACAAAAAAAATTGCGTGAACTGTCGGCACGCGCAAAGACAATATCTGAATTAATGGCCGGCGTGGGGAGTTCAGAAATGTCGGGGGATTCACGTTTTTCATTGCGGAAATTAAATCAGCCTGTGCGTGGCCGGGTTGTGGTGCACTTTGGCGAAAAAACTGCACTGGGGTTGCAATCAGATGGATGGCGGATTCGGGTGCGGGGCGATGCATTGGTTATGGCGCCGGCCGATGGCACTGTAAAATTTGCCGATAATTTCAAGGGTTTTGGCAAGGTTATAATTATGTCGCATAAGAATGGGTATAATACAATTATGACAAATCTGGGGACAATAAATGTAATGTTGGGGCAAGATGTGCTGGCTGGTGAACCGATTGGGCGGATGAATCCAGACAAGGGCGAAATGTATCTGGAAGTGCGCCGTGGAAACAAGGTGGTTAATCCAGCGCAACTGTTCAAAGAAGACTGATGTTATCGTGAAAATTGCTGTTCCAGTTCACGTATGTATTGCATTTGTTTGCGCATGAAAGATAATTTTTCCAGATTATTATCTGCACTCTTTTTATTGGCCGGCGTTATGCGCAGATCATCAGACGCCTTGATAAATCGGCGCAACCATACAACCATGATGCGATATTTCATAATTTCACGCAATGTATCGCTTTTGACGCCCGGCATGTTGTATAATGACTGGTTATGCATTTTATAGTATGCTTCATATACATTTTTATATATGTTCAGTTCTATTTGCAGTGGCGCAAATATATCACGATATATGAATTTATAGTCTGCTTCGGCAAAGTCAATAAATGATAAGCGGCTGGATTTTGTGTCGTACATCACGTTGCGTGAACTGATGTCGGCATGTGACCACGCGTTACGTGTTTCATATTCAAACACAGAAATTTTGTCGCGAATGTTGGCCATTTGATAAATTTCTTCGCGCGTAAACCACATGTGCATTTTGTTTTCTATGAAATTGTCAAGACGCGAAAACTTTAATTCATTTTTAATGTTGTTTCGTTGAATGTCGCCAATGGGTTTTAATTCATTCATATCAACAAGAAAACTGGCGATGCTGTTTATGATTTCAAATTGTTGACGCTTTGATAATGTGCCATATAATTCCCAGGTTAATGGAACCCCAGGCGCGCGTTCTTCCAGAATTTGATATTCTGTATCGTGGATGTATTCCATGGCGGGAATGTTATATGACGGATTGTTTTTGGCCCGGATTTCATCAATGATTTTTTTGGTTTTATGCTGCTTGGCCAGCCATGCGTTGCGCTTTTCCAGGGTAAATGTCGGTAATGGACGTTTCAGTACAAATTTGTCACCATAGTATACGGCATACGTTTCACGACCATGGTTTTCAAGATTTTTAATATCGTCCGGCATTTACAGTATCTTTGATTTTGTCAGTACTTGGATAATTTCTTTTTGTGTGCGTAACATGCATGATTTCATGTATGACATATACGCCTTGTAATTTCCATTGGCATATGCAGTGATTGCGTCTTTATATTTCTGTTTGTCTGATGGGTGATTAAATACAATTGGCCGGTATCCGCCCTGAATCAGTACCCAATTCATGACCATGCGCGCCATACGTTTATTAAAATCATCAAACGGTTGCAACATAATTAATTCATAATGCACCTTGAACGCGCGTATTGGCGCAGAATCAAATGTATTGTTCAGATTAAATATAATTTCATTTAATCGTGATGGTATTTCATGGTATTCAGGCGCATGCATACGTTGGCCATTGACAGTAATCTCAATAACCTTTGGGGTGCTGCGGAAAACGCCGCCATGGATTTTTGTGCCGGCACACATCATGCTGTGAATGCGGCAGACTTCGGTTGCATCAATCGGCGATTTTGGATTATGTATTATATAGTCATACGCATCACCGATGTTTTTCATAGAATTGTAATCTAAATATGGTTGCTGGTTTTTATTCGGAACATAGAATAATGTACGTGGTTCAGTGTATGATATTTCATGACGCAGCCAATTTACGTTATTTAACCGTTTGACAGTCCCAGCACCTGATAATAACTTGGTTATTACCATGCGGTTCTGTTCAATTGGACTTTCAAACTTTTGTGTTTTTGTCATACTGTGTACCATTATTCCCTATATAATATAGTCCTTAAAATAAATTTGTCAACTTTTTTGTTGTTTTTATAAAAACGGGCTTGCAGGGTACATAATTTTGTTTTATGGTTGTTTTTGTATCATTAATCGTATTTATAAAAGGAATGCGGGCATGTTGAAAAAAGTGCTGGTTTTTGTGATGTTGGTCTTGACGCCGGTTGTGTCAATGGCGGCGGATAAATCCAAGAAAGATGAACCAGTTGAACATTTAACAGATGAACAGATTTATGAACAGTTGAAAAAACTGGCGCTGGTATTTGAGGTTGCGCGTGATAACTTTGTTGAAGAAGCCGATGAAAAAAAGATGCTGGAAGCGGCGATGAACGGCATGTTACAGGCATTGGATCCGCATTCATCGTATCTGTCGGCGGATGATTTCAAAGAATTTAATGATAAATCGTTGGGTGAATTCGGTGGACTGGGAATTCAAATCACCAGTGATCGCGGGGCTGTGCGGGTCATTTCGCCAATTGATGATACCCCCGCAGACAAGGCGGGCATCAAGGCGGGGGACTATATAACCCATATTGATGATGAACCTGTGTTTGATTTAACACTGAACCAGGCGACCAAAAAGATGAAAGGGCGCCCAGGAACCAAGGTAAAGTTGACGGTTATATCCGAAGGGGAAGAACCGCGTACAATTACACTGAAACGCGCAATCATCAAGGTTGAATCTGTAAAATATGAAGAAAAAACAATGGCGGATGCGGACGAAGATTCAGATGAAAAAATCGGGTATATTCGTATATCGGATTTTGGCGCAACAACATCCAAAGAATTAAACAAGGCGTTGGAAAAACTGGAAAAAAAGGATGTTGTTGGATATGTGCTGGACGTGCGAAATAATCCGGGGGGGTATTTGACGGCGGCAATTGATGTTGCGGATGCATTCCTGGATGCCGGTGAAATTGTTTCAACACGTGGCAAGCGCAAGACGGATATTGAACGTAACTATGCCACCCCGGGCGATTTGGCAAATGGAAAACCGGTCGTGGTGTTGATTAATCATGGGTCGGCATCTGCATCGGAAATTGTCGCAGGTGCACTGCAAGATAATGGGCGTGCGCTGGTTATGGGGTCGCAATCGTTCGGCAAGGGCAGTGTGCAACAGCAAAAGCCACTGGGCGATGGTACGGCAATTCATATTACAATTGCGCGTTATTATACCCCGTCAGGACGGTCAATACAAAATGAAGGTATTACCCCCGATATAGAAGTCCTGCAGAGCAAGATAGAGGTCTTGGAACGCAAGGAAAGTTTATATTCCGAAGCGTCATTCAAAAATGCATTGAAAAACGAAGAAGCAGAAAAGAAAAATAAAGATAAATCTGATGATGACGATGCAGAATTGTCAGACGCAGAAAAAGATGCATTGGATTATCAGTTGCAACGCGCAATGGACATGGTGCGCGCAATGGCAAAATTGAAAGAAAGGGCGGATTTTGTTCCGGCAACACCGGAATCAAACGCGGCGTTGGATACAGATGTGGATGCTGGGAACCCAGAATCTGGGGATGCCGATGGTGAAACAAATAATGAAAAGTAACAGGATATAAATTTATGAAAAACGAATATAAACGTTATTTTTTGCAGAATTGGAAAATCTTTGATGCGTTTAATTTGCCCAAGAACTTTGTTGTTGATGGTGATCTGGATTTATCTGATATGGGGCTGGATGAATTACCAAATATGTCAACCGTAAAGGTAAAAGGGCGCTTTGATTGTTCGCACAATAATTTGGTGTCTTTGATTGGGGCGCCACGTACGGCCAAGCATTTTGATTGTTCGTACAATAAATTGAAAAATTTGGTCGGTGCGCCGTCAGTCACCCAGGTTTTTGATTGCAGTCATAATAATTTGAAATCTTTGAATCATTCCCCAGATTTCGTGGATATTTTTAATTGTTCTGGAAATCAATTGTTGTCGCTGGAATATGGTCCGCGACGTGCCAATGTGTATGATTGTGCAAATAATAAACTGGTTTCGTTATATGGGGCACCGCGCAAAGTTCAATATTTTTGTTGTGCGTACAATTTATTAAATCGGTTGATTTATGGTCCGGTGCGCGCCGAAATTTATGATTGTTCATATAATCGGTTGTGTACGCTGGATGATGCGCCACGTGTGGCAGAAAAACTGGATTGTTCGTATAACGATGATTTGATTCCGGGGCGGATACCATCAGGGATACAAATGTTGCTGTGTAATCAGCGGACACGTTGATAAAAAAAACGGGATTTTTATCCCGTTTTTTTATCGCTGTTTTGTTTTACGATTTATAAATGTGCCTTGGCTGGTCAGAATCCAGTCGCACATTTTTTTGTCCAGACAATCGTACGCAGAAATTTGGCTGTATTCCGTACGTTGGTATTTTAATAATTCGCGCTTGGTTATATTTGTGTATTGCAGGTATGGCGCAAAAAAACTGTCGCGCATTTCTTTTTCATATTTTGCGGCCTTGTCAATTTCTATGGGTTTGGTTACAGAATAAACACTGCGACCATAATGAATCAGATTGTATGATTGTTCATACATAATGCGAAATCCTGGGGTGCCTTGGACGGCAATCAGACTGGCGCATGATGACGCGTTACCGGTAATAAATGTGCGAATAATTGCGTCTTTGGCACGCGCCAGATTTAATAATGACATGATGCTTTTATTGACAGACAGTTGGCCACCTGGTGAATCAATGCAAATGTCAATTACCTGGGGCGCGTTCTTTGGCAGTGAATATGGGGTTAGGATTGGTCCCAGATTTATTCCGATTGCTTCTGGGCGCCAATGCAGTTCATCAACCATATTGCTGATGTTGCCGATTAATTCAGCGCATGTTTCTGTATCAATGCTGTCCAGCAAAAATATCTTTCTGCCGGAAATATAATTTGCAGACTTTAATGTGTTTATTATTTTTGCACCGTCAGGCATACGAATAACTCCTTTGAATGACCTTGTGATACAAAAATGTTAATTTGTCAATGTTTTTATAAGTCTTGCCTTGGGAATAAAATGGGGGTATCATATGGCGCGTATGAATTTTTAACAGGGAAATGAAAAATGGCAAATTTAATTGTTGATGGTAACTGGGCGGCGGCGGATGTCGCGTACAGATGTGTTGATTTTGCGGCAATTTATCCAATTACCCCCAGCAGCACGATGGGTGAATTAGCGGATGAATGGTCTTTCCAGCATAAAAAAAATATATGGGGGGCAATTCCGCAAATAATTGAAATGCAATCCGAAGGCGGGGCCGCCGGCGCAATGCACGGTGCGCTGCAAATGGGCGCGTTGGCCACAACGTTTACAGCATCCCAGGGATTGTTACTGATGATTCCGAATATGTACAAAATTGCTGGTGAACAAACACCATTTGTTATGCATGTCGCTGCGCGCGCATTGGCAACACATGCATTATCAATATTTGGTGATCACAGTGATGTTATGTCTGTACGACAGACTGGATTTGCGCTGTTGTCCAGTCATAATGTGCAACAGGCACATGATATGGCGGCAATCGCACATGCGGCAACAATTCGGGCACGTGTTCCGTTCTTGCACTTCTTTGATGGATTCCGCACCAGTCACGAAGAATCAAGACTGGATCGGGTAACGGATGATGTTTTACGTGAAATGTTGCCGGATGATTTAGTGCTGAAAAATCGCGCGCGTGGAATGACGCCAGATAAGCCGACGGTACGTGGCACAGCGCAAAATCCAGATGTGTTTTTCCAAAGTCGCGAGGCCGCAAATCCACTGTATGCAAAAACACCGGAAATCGTTCAAGAATGTATGGATAAATTCGCAGAACTGACCGGGCGCAAATATAACTTGGTGGATTATGTTGGTGATCCGAATGCCGAAAATGTTATTGTCGCCATGGGCAGTGCGTGCGAAACAATTGAAGAAACAATGGCGCATTTGCCGGCTGGATTGGGGGTGTTAAAGATTCACTTGTATCGGCCGTTCCCACGGGATGCGTTTTTGGCGGCGTTGCCAAAAACTGTAAAGCGCATTGCGGTATTGGACAGATGTAAAGAACCAGGCGCATTGGGTGAACCATTGTACCAAGATGTAAAAACAGTTGTTGGCGATTCGGTTGCTGTGTATGGTGGGCGATATGGTTTGGGGTCCAAAGAATTCAAACCGCGTGATGTCAAAGCGGTATACGAAAACTTGATGCGTGGTACGTTGCACCATAATTTTACAGTTGGTATAGAAGACGATTTATCGGAACTGTCGCTGAAAACAGATCCGGCATTTGCCATAGAAGATCCGAATTTCAAAACGGCGATTTTGTACGGAATCGGGTCAGATGGAACCGTGGGCGCGGTAAAGAATATTGTGAAGATTGTTGGTGAAAATTCTGATTTGTACCCACAATCGTACGCGGTTTATGATTCTAAGAAATCTGGGGGATTGACGGCGTCGCATATCAGATTTTCTGATGCGCCGATAAAAAGCCAATATTTGGTTGAAGTGGCGGACTTTATCAGTGTGTCAAACTTTATGATTGCGCAACGTTTTGATGTATTTCGTGGTTTGCGTCCGGGTGGAACTGTTATGATTAACACGTCGCTGGAACCAGATGTTGCATTTGCAAATTTACCACGTGATACCCAAGAACATTTAATGCGTTTGCATGCGCGGGTATTCTTTCTGAATGCAAATGCGGCCGCAG
Organism: uncultured Alphaproteobacteria bacterium; assembly: GCA_944392535.1. Taxonomy (GTDB): domain Bacteria; phylum Pseudomonadota; class Alphaproteobacteria; order Rs-D84; family Rs-D84; genus Enterousia. Next base: position 33,412 of record CALXWY010000003.1, read on the forward strand.
CAGAACTGGGGTTGGGCAACAGAATTAATACGTTTATTATGTTAAATTTCTTTAATTTAACACATGTAATTGAACCATCAGTTGCCGCAGAAAGTGCAAAAATCGCAATTGAAAAAACATATAAAAAGAAAGGCATGAATGTCGTAGAGGCAAATTGGGCCGCAGTGGACAAGGCGGCGGACTATTTGCACGAGTATATATTGCCGTCATCTGTATCAAATTTTGCGCCGGATTTTATTCCCGCAATGACATCAGATGCGCCGGCCGAAATTGCAGGCACATTGGGCGAAATGGCGGCGCAGCGTGGTGATGCATTGCCGGTGTCGCGTTTCCGTGTTGATGGATTGTTTGGCGCCGGGCAATATCCAGTTGGGACATCAAAATATGAAAAGCGGGCAATATCTGAACGGGTCGCAACTGTTGATTTGGAAAAGTGTATCCAGTGCGGAAAATGTTCGGCATTGTGTCCACATGCGGCGATTCGTATCAAGGTGATGACCCCAGAACAAGCCGACCAGGCGCGCGCAGATGGTGTAATTGTTGTTCCGATGAAAACACCAGAACTGGGGCCTGATATGTATTATACGTTGAATATTTCACCGGCGGATTGCACTGGGTGCAATATATGTGTTACAAACTGTCCGGTTCATGCATTGTCAATGATGGCGTTAAAAGATGCCGGGGATCAACAGCGTGCGTTTGATGCCGCGCAAAAAATTCATGATATTCCGCGCGAAAAATTGAACCTGAATATACCAAAGCATGTTGAATTATTGCCACACTATTTTGAATTCCCGGGCGCATGTGCGGGATGTGGTGAAACGCCGTATATCAAAATGATGTCTCATTTGTTCGGTGACAGAATGATTGTCGCAAATGCAACAGGCTGTTCATCAATATATGGCGCAAATTTGCCGACAACGCCATGGACATCTGATGCCAATGGGCGTGGACCGGCGTGGTCTAATTCGTTGTTTGAAGATAATGCGGAATATGGATTAGGAATGCGAATCGCGTTGAATCAAAAGCGTGATACGCTGAAAGGATTATTGTTTGAATTAAATATTCCGAATGTTGAAGAAATGTTCGCAGAACGCGACCCAGACAAGCAACGCAAAATAGAAGAAAATTTGCGCGCGCAACTGGATAAAATTGATTCGCCGCGCGCGGCGTTGGCGCGCAGTTTGGTCGGCGAAATCGTTGACAAGTCTGTATGGATTATCGGTGGCGATGGATGGGCATATGATATTGGGTATGGTGGATTGGACCATGTTTTACACAGTGGGGAAAATGTAAATATATTGGTTCTGGATACCGAAGGGTATTCAAATACTGGTGGTCAACAATCCAAAGCAACCCCGTTTGGCGCCAGTATGAAATTCGCAATCGGTGGCAAAGAACACGCCAAAAAAGATTTGGGTATGATTGCCATGATGTCAGGGGCATACGTTGCGCAAATTGCGTTGGGGGCAAATACCCCCCAGGCGATTCGTGCATTTCGTGAAGCCGAAGCGTTCCCAGGACCGTCAATAATCTTGGCATATGCACCGTGTATTGCGCATGGGTTTGCGTTGCAAAATGCCGTGGAACACGAAACACAAATGGTAAATACTGGTGCGTGGCCGTTATATCGGTTTGACCCGTCGTTGATTATTGATGGACACAGTCCGCTGACGATGGATTCAAATGTGGACAATCCGACGCCACTGGAAGATTTCTTGAAAACAGAAAGTCGTTTTGGTGCAGCGCGTGCGGCAAATCCGCATTTTGACCGATTGGTTGAAGAAGCCAAGGAAAATAACCATTATCGCAGCGAATTAAAGAAGTATATTGCACACTTTGCAATGAAAAATTCGCCCGAGGTTAAAGAAAACGGCGAAGGCTGAAAAAGCGGGGCGTATGCCCCGTTTGTTTTTATGCAAATATTGTTATCGGTTGGGTGGGGCGGGCGATGAACTGTTTTTTCTGTTGCATCGTGGGCGTTGTGTGGTGTACATTTGGGGTATGAAAAAATTATTGATGTTTTTTATTGTCGCTGTCTTGGGCGCATGCACGTTCCAGGTCAAACATCGCGGATATGTTTTTCCGCCTGATTTGGAAACAGTGGTTGCGGATATTAAAACAACAACGCAATTGCAAAATGAAATTGGATCGCCCCAGGTTAAAACAATATACGGTGATGATGTCTGGATTTACTACGGGGCCGATGAAAATTATCGTGGACCGTTGCCATTGAAATATGATAATCGTACAGTGCTGTTGGCGTGGGTTGATGGGGCGCGCGTGACAGATATTCGGATTCTGTATGATGATGATTTGCCGGATATTATTATTTCCGAAGATGAAACAGAAATTCCAGCCGCGATTGAATTAAATGCGTTACAGGAATTGTTTAATAATGTTGGGCGCTTTTCGCCAGCGGGGCTGGGGCAATAATTGAAAATGCGGTGTGCAGCCGCATTTTTTTGTTAAAAGTCGTTTGCAAAAGATGTCTGAAATGTGTAGAATATGTATAAAAGAGAATATGTCATGAAAAAAATTATGTTTCATTATTTTATGCTGATAGGTGTCTTTCTGGGGGCGACGGGTGCGATGGCGGCCGAAGAAAAATTTTCATGTGGGCCGGGGTATGTTCTGGTGTCGCACAGTGATGTTGATGATATTGATGCCGCGGAATGTCAAAAACTGTGGTGTCGGGATTTAGAAACAGGTGATGTCATGGGCAGTGGCGATTCCCCAAAGGCTGGATATCAATTAACCACATATCCGAATGAACTGTGTGACGCAAATGGTACGTGCATAGAGTGCTTTGGTGACCGCGTCTGGTGCAAGGGCGAAGCCCCAGGAATATGGAACCCGGAATATGGCGCATATACGTACAACGGTTCTGATGATGGAACGCGTACATCATATCGCGATGGTGGATGTTTTATGTGGCGTGTTCCAGAAGAAGAAAAAATAACGTGCCCAGATGGGCAAGTTGCTATGAAAAACAGTGCTGGTGAATGGGTTTGCGCGGCACCGACATCTGGAAATATTGTTGGCGACCGGGGATCAACAATTCGTCGCCCGGCGACAATATTGCGACGCTGATATGGAATATAAATCGCCTGGGGGAAAAACGGGCGATTTTATTTTTTGGTCCAATTATTTGTTTTTCTGGATTTTTGTGGTATAATACGGGGGATTAGAGAGAATGGCAACAGTATAAAGGTATCTTGAACTATGCCAAGTAAAAAGTTAGATTTTAAAGCAGGTCAGTACGTTGTCTATCCAACCCAGGGTGTTGGAAAATTGGTCCGGGTGGAAGAGCAAACGGTTGGCGGCCAGAAAATAAAAATGCTGGTGATTGATTTTGAACGCAATCATATGACATTGCGTGTGCCAGTTGAACGGGCCGAAATTTCTGGGTTGCGTCCATTGACGTCGGTAAAAAAAATGGACGAAGCGATTGCGTCGGCCAAGGGCAAGGCGGGGGCAAAACGAATGATATGGGCACGGCGTGCCGCACAGTATGAAGAAAATATAAATTCTGGCGATCCAATGAAATTGGCCGAAGTGGTTCGTGATTTGCAGCGACGCAATCCGTCAGATACAATGACATTTTCGGCGCGCCAGTTGTATTTGCGTGCGCTGGAACGCATGGCCCAAGAATTTGCCGTGTTACACAAGATTGATTTGGATGCTGCGTCTGAAAAAATAGAAGATATTTTGGGGGTGCCCAAGGAAATAGATTTGAATGCGGTGGATTCTGATGACGAAGATGATGAAGATTTGTCTGATGATGATGAATAAAAAATCCCGCAATCGCGGGATTTTTACATCACAAAATTTTCACCAAGGTATACTTTTTTAACCATTTCATCTTTGACAATTTCCGCGGTTGTTCCATGTTTTAATATTTTCCCGTCGTGTAACACATAACTGCGGTCGGTGATTCCCAATGTTTCGCGTACATTATGGTCGGTTATAATGACGCCCAGTCCACGATTTTTTAATTGGGACACCAAATCACGTATTTCGTTTACCGCAATTGGGTCAATCCCAGCAAAAGGTTCGTCCAGCAAAATAAATTTCGGGTCGTTGGCCAACGCGCGCGCAATTTCAACACGACGACGTTCGCCCCCCGATAATGATGTTGCCGGACTGCGTCGCAGGGCGGATATTGAAAATTCATCAAGCAATGCGTCCAGTTTTTGTTTGCGTTTTTTCTTGCTGGGTTCCACAACTTCCAGAATTGCCATTATGTTTTGTTCCACCGTCAGACCGCGAAAAACGCTGTTTTCCTGGGGCAGATAGCCGATGTGCAGGCGTGCGCGTTGGTAAAATGGCAAGTGCGTTATATCCTGGGAATTCAAAAAGATTTGTCCACCGGTTGCGGTTAATTGTCCGGTTATGCAATAAAATGCCGTCGTTTTGCCCGCACCGTTCGGCCCCAACAGACCAACAGATTCACCCTGGCGGGCGTACATGGATATGTCGCGCAGAACCATGCGTTTACCATACGATTTTGATAAATGTTCAATACGTAATACAGATTGTTTCATAATTTTATCACCAATTCGTCTGTTAATACCCTGTCCCCATTGCTGGAATTTATACGCACATTATCCATCAATGTAATTGTCTTTGTGTTGCGGTTGTATTCACCGCGATCGGCCGTTATGTCATCTGTGACATATTGGCCATCAGATTCGTGATTAATTGTCCCCGATACGTCGTCCAGAAATATTATTCCAGGATTTTCATATTCTTGGCGACCAGTGGCGGCATATATTTTGAATGGTTGGCCGTTTTCGTCTGTGCCAGAAAATTTTGCATCGGACATCTTGAACTGGTTACTGACAATATCCGTCATGTTTATCGCAGATATCGGTGTCCACAATATCTGGCGCGTGAACAACGCGCCGGCAATTAATGCCGCAACCATAACCAGACCCCATCCAGTGAAAAAAAATTGCCACAGGCGTTTCCAACGTCTGTGTTTCATGAATATTATAAAACTTCGTTTATCGCGTTGCACGACGTCAGTGTAGCGCGGCATAAAACAAAAAGCAATTTTTATATTTATTATAATATTTTTTTATGCTATAATTCATGGCAAGAGAGATGAATAGATTTTTTACGTGCTTTGTCGGAATTGCGTTCGGTGCGATGTGTGTCGTGCCGGTCGGTGCGGTTACTATTACCAAGGCGGCACCAGTTGCAGAACAAGAATCATCGGCGGCGTCTGGGGCGTCCAGTTTGGTGCCAACGGTGTTGGGACTGGTTGGCGGGATTCAGCAATTAACAGCACAACAGAAAGAATTGGATGCACAGTGTGTCCCCAGTAATCAGGAAATTACATTTGTAAATAATATCATGAAAGAATGGGCAAAAACAGGCGCAATGAGTGCCGAAGATGTTAAGCGCAGATTGGGGCGCAGCCCTTGCACATCCACCAGTTATAATACCCAGGTAATGTTATATGCATCAACAGGACAAATGGATATCTGTTATGATACATTTAATGACGGCGGCATGATTTGGGATGGGTATCCCAAGGTTGGTTATGCGACGTATTGTGAAGATGGGGCATTGCAGTGCAGTAATAAAAAAACAATGTCTGATATATATGAAATATTTAATCTGATTGATTTTACGGATGCGGATTATAACAGCAGTGAACTGACAATGGCGGCCCGTTTGATGAATAAAATAGAACAGTGCTCAACCGCGCGTTTAAGTGCCAAAAAACGTGAATTGTGGGGCGAATTCTTGGTTGATACGGTCAGCAGTCTGGGACAGCCAACAAATACCGGTACAATTATGGAACAAGTCAGTGCGATTTCTGGTGGCGGTGCGTTGGGAACAATCGGCAGTTTTGCAACGTCACTGCTGGCGAATTAAGGGTGTTGGTGCAGGTGATTTTTATACTTTACTAATATTGCTGAAAATCGTATAATAACAGTAATTATGGAAAGGAATCTTTATGAAAAATAAATCTGTTATGTCTTGGCGTTTTTTATCATATGCATTGGCAATGGTATCGGCGGTCGCGTTGGGGGGCTGTGCCGGCAGTAATACGGATGGTGCGTATGTGCCAATGGAAACACCAACGGTTGATTATATTGAAACGTTGGATGTTTATTCGGCACCACACCAGGATTCCTTTTTGAACCAGTTGGCGATGAATTATCGGTCGTATGCAATATATAATGCGCGTACCAGTGGATATCCAGAAATGGGCGAATTGTTTGCACAAAAGGCTGTGGCGGCGTTCGCTGGGGAATTGCCGTTTCCAGAAACACTGGAAAATTGGCCGGTGGCAGATGAACAAGAATCGTTTGCGTTGTATTCGGCGTATAATGATTTGATGACACAATTGCAAAATGATGCCAGTATGACAAATCCGCAGTTGGCAGCCGAAGCCCAGGCAAAGTTTGATTGCTGGTTGTCGGCAACCGCCAGTGGACAATTTGCAACCGCGAACGAGTGTCGTGACCGGTATTATAAAACAATGAATGCATTGCGGGATTGTGTTGGTGGCAAGGTTATCAGTAACAATACTGCGCAGTTGATGCAGACAACACAAACAACGTCTGAAACAACAGTTACGGAAAATTCTGGGACAATGACGGTTGCGGTTGAACGCAGCAGGGATGTTAATGCGTATTACCCAGACACCCGTAATCTGGCAGAGATGCGTACTGCGTCCAAGGCGCGCGAAGGGGTCATAATTGTTAATAATGTTAATGTGCCAGAACATTTGATTAATCCGGTGCCAGTTCAACCGATGGTATTTAATCAGAATATTTATGGCGGTGACAAAACCATGAATGACAGCAGTGTGACAAATGAATGCACCGGTGGGGTCAATTGCCCACAACCACAACCACAACCACAACCGCAATTACAAGAAGAACAAATTCCGGCGGTCAGTGACGAAGTTGTTACACGTGAAGAATTTATAAATATGATGATGGCAATGCGCGCAGAATTGGCGGCGATTAATGCACGGCTGGACCAAATCCAGGCGGCAAATGATGAAAAAACCATCATAAAAGTTCAGCAAATTCCGTTGGAACCCAAACAGCATGTTATGGAAGAAGTCTTGGAAATTCGTTTTGATTTTGATAAATCAACGATAAAGCCGGAATATGAAGAACTGATAAGACAGTTGGCCACAGCAACCCAGAATAATAAAAATATCAAGGTGTCTGTTGTTGGACATACCGATACAATGGGAACCAATGATTATAATTATGCGTTGGGTGGTCGGCGTGCCGAAGCGGTTCAGAAAATGTTGATTAAATATGGTATCCCGGCCAGTCAAATTGTTGCGGTGTCGGCCGGTGAAGAAGGTTTGGCCGTTCAAACAGGTGATGGTGTTGCGAATGCCGCAAATCGCCGTGTGCGGGTTGTCAAGGAAGTTCACTATACAGAACCAGCAAAACAGGCGCCTATTGCGGTCGTTGAAGAATATGTCGCACCGGCCGACAGCGCAGTTTGCGGAATGTATGGATGCGAGCAATAGGGGGCAGGGTAAAAAGCACTTGACAAAAAAATATATATAGTATATGTTTTGTTTGTCAGAGAGATGTTGGTAAAGAGGCATTGAACATGACAGATATGGTAAATAAGTTTAATAAAGCCAAGGCCGCAATTGATAAAAGTGCGGGGTACAAAAAGGGTATGGCGGTGTTTAATTTGGCGGATGCATTTGGCAAGCGTGGTGTCAATGTCGTTAATCATCAGAATGAAAAATAAGCAGGTATGTAATAAAAAATGGGGCATGTCCCCATTTTTTATTTTAATAATTTTATTGTTCTGACGTAATGCCCCGGGCGTGGGCCCGATGGATGCAGACAACCCAAATCTTTTGTTCTAAGACATTGGTGTGGAATTAACGTTCAGTTCACATTATGTCTATCGCTGTCGCTGTCACATAGTTTTACCGACCAAATACCGTCGTAAAATATTCAATGATGACACGTTCAGTTTTTTCAAGAAATGCGTAGAAATAATAAGTAAACGTTACCCACAGATAGAAATAAACCATGATAGAGACCATGTACATATGTTGATATCAGTAGCACCGTCAATATCTGTGGGTAACGCAGTTCGTATAATAAAAACAAATACCATCAGGCAGATGAGAGAATGGGACGCATTTCTTGGAAAAACATATTTTAGACACGACAGTATTTGGTCTGATGGGTATTTTGTATCAACGGCGGGGATAGACGAAACGATAATCAAAAAATATATTGAACAACAGGGGCAAAAAGATTTGGGACGACTGAAAGTCGTGTGGTGGCCAATACCCCAGGTGTGGGCCCGGTGCGTTATTATTTTTTAGATGACCAAAACAGTGCCCACAGCCATCCAATCCCCGTCCACAGAAACAGCCAACTGCCCAAGCGAACCAGAATCATATCATTTTTACTGCGCCCATTTTGGCGCGCCAGCCATGCCGGAGCCAAAAATATTGCCATTGTTATCGCAATCGCCAGAATGTATTTCAAAATCAAGATAATATCTATCTGCATATTTTATTGGGGCGGGGCGGTTTTATGCCCCGCCGTGTTTGTTATTGTATTCCATATTTTGAATTGTTACCCAATTCTTCTTCTATGCGTAACAATTGGTTGTACTTTGCCATTCTGTCGGTGCGTGACATGGAACCGGTTTTTATTTGTCCGGCGTTTGTCGCAACCGCCAGGTCGGCGATTGTTGTATCTTCGGTTTCGCCACTGCGATGCGAAATTATGACACCGTAATTTGCGTCTTGGGCCATTTTTATCGCACGTAATGTTTCGGTCAGTGTGCCGATTTGATTTACCTTTATTAATATAGCATTTGCAACGCCCGCGTCAATCCCCTTTTTCAGACGGACCGGATTGGTTACAAACAAATCGTCCCCGACCAATTGACAACGGTTACCAATTGTGTTGGTTAATTTTTTCCATCCGTCCCAGTCTTCTTCGGATAAGGCATCTTCAATAGATATAATTGGATATTTTGCAATCAGATTTTCATAATATGTTATCATTTCGTCGGATGTTAATTCGCGACCTTCAAACATATATTTACCGTCTTTGAAAAATTCAGATGATGCAACATCCAGACCAATTGATATATCGGCCCCAGGGGTATATCCAGCGGTACGTATTGCCGCAATGATTGTGTCCAGTGCCTGGTCACATGAATTAAAGTTGGGTGCAAAGCCGCCTTCGTCCCCAACGTTTGTTGAATTGCCATCAGATTTTAATATCTTTTTCAAATTATGAAATACTTCGGCCCCCATGCGAATGGCGTCTGATTCTGATTTTGCGCCGTTTGGTATAATCATAAATTCTTGGGCATCCAGTCCGTTGTCGGCATGTGCGCCACCGTTGATTATGTTCATCATTGGGCGTGGTAATACGTCTGGCGTTTCGTTCCCATAAACAGATGCGATATATTTGTATAATGGAACATGTTTTTGATTGGCCACTGCGTGTGCCGCCGCCAATGATACAGACAGAATTGCGTTCGCGCCCAGTTTAGATTTATTTGGTGTCCCATCCAGTTCAATCATCTTTTCGTCCAGTGCATTTTGGTCAGATGCATCCATGCCAACCAGGGCGGGGGCAATTATTTCATTTACGTTTTTTACCGCGTTTAATACGCCTTTGCCCATGTATGCATTGCCACCATCGCGCAGTTCGTGTGCTTCAAAAGAACCAGTGGATGCCCCAGATGGAACCGCCGCACGACCCATTGTGCCATCGTCCAGAATGATATCGCATTCGGTTGTGGGGTTGCCACGGCTGTCCATAATTTGACGTGCATGTATATGTTTTATATTTGGCATATATTTTTCTCCTTAATCCTAAAAAATATTAACAAATTGTACTTTCATTCTTGTCTTATTTGACGAAGTGTGCAATAATATAATCATAAAACCGATTGGAAGAAAATAAAAATATGATGAAAAAAACAATATTTTTTATGCTGTGCATGTCGCCATTGGCGGTTAATGCAGAAATTATCAAAATCCCAGAAAATGATATGTTTGGTGCAGGGCCAACGTATACGATGGATGGACTGACGGCGACCGATGATACGTATGTTTTTACATCGGGCACCAGTATCCAGGCCGGCAGTGGCGGAATCACGGCAACTGGGGATTTCTATGTCGGACGTGACAGTTCTGATCCTGTGACGGGGGGGTATATTTATTTGACATCTGGGGTTAGTGACCTGTTCAATGTACGCAGTGATGGGGATATTTCAATCGGTGGTTCATTGGTGTTGGATACCGGGTTGTATATTGGTGAAACAACCGGTGGTGGGGATGCGATTTCGTTGGTTTCAATTGGTGGCAATATCACGGCAAATGCCGAATTTTCCATAGATGGTACAGATAAATTGTCTGTGGATGGCGCAATCAGCAGTACGGTTGATCTGGACATTGATGTTGGGCAATTGACTGTTGGTGGGGCGTTGACGCTGGGGGGGACCAGTGCTATAAATGCGTCCACTGGGATGGAGGTTGGTGGAATTACCGCCACAGGGGATAATGAATCAACAACAATTATTGTTGGAACGCCGGGCAATGGGGCTGATTTGACAGTGTTTAATCCGGGTGCAGGTGTTGATACCGGAAATATCCAAAATCTGGCCGGGACAATGACGATTAATACCAATGGTGGCAGTATATCGGCCAACAGTATTGAAAATTCTGGGACGGCGATGAACATTACAGCGGGTGATGTTACAGTGGCCGGAACAATGAAAAATGATACGGCGGGCACAGATTTAAGTTTAACGTTAAACAGTTTAATCATATCCGGTAAGGATCCAGAAAAGGGTGCATCATTGGTTCTGGCCGGTAATTTTTACGCAGATATTGCGGGCGCAACACATCTGGAATATGGTTTTACGTGGGGTGACGATACAAATTACGATCGTGAATTTGTTTTGCATACGGGTTCGTTATCGTTTGGTGACGATGCTGGGGATGCGTGGACGCGTGTGTTCACAAATGACCTGAATAAATTTGAATTGGTGGTTTCGTCGGGGGGCATTGATGTGCCGGTTATCTTTAATGGTCAAAATAATGATATGGCCAATATGACAATCGTGGCCCAGACGATAAATGCGGATTCTGTGACAAATGCCGGTAATCTTTTAGATATATCAACAAGTGCGGCAAATGGTGGAAATATCGTAATTGGGCCAGATGATGTGTCTGATAACCCAGATACTGTATTAACCGGCGAATTTGGTTCAACAACCAAGGTGGTGTCCAATCAGACATTGGATATTAATGGCAGTGTTTCTAACAGTGGGAACATGACCCTGAATGGTGGTGTTGTTAATATCGTCAGTGTATCTAATACAAATAATGGTGATTTGGACATCGTTGCACCAACAAACAAGACAGGACAAATAAATATATCTGGGAATGTCACAAATGAATCGGGCACCACGGATATCAATGGAAAAAATCTTTCTATTGACGGGATTTTAACAAACACGTCGGGCACGACAACTATCCAGGCGTCTGATAAAGATAACGGCAGTTTGACAATCGGAACCATCTTTGCAAATGGCGGAACGTTGAATGTGAATGCGCTGATTGGTTCGGTTAATGTCACCAATGGTATAACAATCGCGGATAATGCGTTGTTGAATTTGGGGACGGCAACAAATAAGTTGGTTGCCGGTGGTACAATCAGTATCGCTGGGAATTTTACAATGGGGAATACGGTTCCTGGGTGGTTTCATGGTGATATGAATGTTTCGGCAATCGCCAATGGATTTGTATTGCAATCGGGCGGTGCGGGAACCGCCGGTACAATCAGTATTGGTGGTGGTGTAAATTTAACTTCTGGGGTGCCGGTAACGTTTGATGCAACCAATATCACAATCGGTACGTCGGTCAGTGCAAATGGCACAGGAACGCGTTTGAACTTTGGTACCGACCAGACATTTGATGTTGCCACGGCGGGCAGTCTGGCGGTCACAGGTGCGATGACGGTTGGTGATGGTGCCATAATTGATATCTATTCAGGAACGACCAGTGTGGCCAATTTAGATGTTGATGGTAAGTTAATTGTACATGGTAATACGCTGACGACGAAAAATGGAACAATTGATATTGATGGCGGAATTTATTTTGATGGCACATCAACAACGCAAAATATTGCGGGAATGATAGTTGATGATACAACAGAATTTACACTGGCAACACAAAGCCCAACCAGCGGTGAAATTACAATCGGTGGGCCGGTAAAAATTTCCAATGGTAATTCGTTGACGCTGGATGCAGAACAATTTGTTGAAATATCTGGTGATGTAAGTGCGTTGGGAAATCTGGATATTTTGGTAAACGGTTATGTCAATGTTGGTGGCGGTGTTGTCAGTGCGGCTGATTTTACCATTGGTGGACAAAGTACAAATGTCACCAAGATTGATTTTACAGGTAACTGGACAAATGCCGGTACGGCACAGTTAAATGCGATAAATTCGGTTAATTTGGCGTCTGTGACGAATAATGTCGGTGGGGATTTGTCTGTGGCGGCGGCGGAAATTGGTACCGGTGCAATCACAAATAATGCAAATATGGCGCTGGATGCGACGGGTAATATTCAAATTGATGGAATTATTGCCAACAAGGCGGGCGAATTAACAATTGACGCCAAAAATATTAATGCGGGTGCGGTTACAAATGCGGCGATATTGAATGCGGTTGCGCACAGTGGTGAAATTGTTTTGGGGGCGATAAACAACCAAAGCGGCGCGACATTAACGATTGGTGATGCAACCACGACAGTGATACAGACGGGTGGTATAACAAATGCAGCAAATGCCAGCGCGGCGTTGTTGGCGTCGGGCAATATAACTGTTGGTGGTAACATTATTAACAATGGCACGACGTTGGGAATAACGTCCAGTAATGGCAATGTCCAGATGGGCGCGGTTACGGCCAATGCCGGGACGGTGGCGATTACCGGCCAAGAAATAACGCTTGGTGGTGCGTTGACGATTGCAAAGGGTGCGGCAACAAATATTGATTCGGCCGATATCACGATAAATGGTGCGGTTGATGTTACAGGTGATGTTATCCAAGGGGCGGGTGCCGACGCATCGCCGGTTGGGGCATTGAATCTGGTGCAATCGGATATTGATGCCAGCATGACCAGTCTGGTCGCCAGTGGCAATTTTATCGCGAATGCGAATACCACGGGCGTTTACACAATTGCCAATAATGCCGGGTTTGCCGGTATGAATATCAACGATGGCGCCCAGGTTACCATGAATACCAAGACTGGTGGCGTTGATATAACAAACGGATTAAGTGTTGGTGTTGGTTCAACGTTGGATATGCAGATTGGTGCCGGCTTTTCGGTTCAGGCATTTGATGTTGCCGCCAATGCGGTTGTAAATATGAACGTCGCAACGGATGCAACCATGGCGGATGTGACGGTGGGTGATGCGTCACAATTCACGATGGATATCGGGGGCAGTGCAACCATGGCGGATGTGACGGTGGGTGATGCGTCACAGTTTAATATGGATATTGGCGGCGACACAGAAATGGCTGATTTGTCGGTTTCGGCCGGTGCGGACGCCACGATTGCATCGGTTGGTGCGGCCGAAATGAAGAATTTGGATGTTGTTGGTAATTTGAAATTTACCGGTACAGGTGGGGTCACAATTGGTGGTAATGTAACGAATGCCGGGATTGCAACGGTTAATGGGGCGTATGTTGACGTTACTGGAACAGTGACGAATTCTGATATTGGTTCGGTATTAACGTTTAATGCAGACAATGGTATAACGTTAACCAGTGTCACAAATAATGGAACATTGATTTTCAAAAGTGTTGGCGATAACGGCATTACGTTAAATGAATTTACCAATAATGGTAATTTGACGCTGGATTCAGGGGCCGGAATAACAACAATGTATACGGCATTTAATCCGGGTATGAATGGCATTGTAACTTTGGATGGTGTCGGACTGTCAACGTTTACGGCAAATGTGGCCCAGCCGACGTATGCATCGTTTACGTTGGGGTCAATGCTGTACCAGAATCAATTGGATAATTTGCTGGTCAAGGGTGATGTTAACATTACATCGGACAACTATGCCATATCGGCGGCGGATTTTACATCGCTGGGAATTCAACAGATTTATGGGCAAATGGTTATTAACGCCAGCACAATTGACATTGATGGCAATGTCAGTGCGTACAGCGTTATGAATTCTGATTCTGATGTGTACCAAGGTATTATATTTGCCGCCAATCCGGCAACCAAGTGGATGACGGTTGATATTGATGGATTTGTATCAGGCGGTGTGGATTTCATCGGATTAAAGGATATGAACATAACCGGTGATTATACGTTTGATAATAACAGTCGTATCAGCGCGGCGATATTACAACGCCCGGATGATACCAGTACACCGTCATATTGGGCGACCGTCAGTTTGGCAGACGACGAAACATTGGGCCAGATTACAAATGCTGAAAATGCCGAAGCGCTAATTACGGTTGGTGGTGAATTTATTTCGGATGTGACCGGGTTTGGGTTGCCATCGGTTGAAACGCCACTGAAAAATGGTCAAATGGGTATTACGTTGTTTGATACGGTTGACCAGGGTTCGGCAATATGGTTGGTTCATGCGGACGAAGGTATTCGTGAATTAAGCAATAAAATTCGTAATCTGAATGTTAATTTCTGTAACGCCGATGGTACAATGTGCATTAATTATTTGGACACGTTGAATAAATATCCGGGAATGAGTGATATGAATGTGTCTGATACAGATTTGCCGGTGTATTTGTCGGTGCGTGATACAGACGAAGACGGTATCGCAGACAGTTTGTATATCGTATTTGATCCGCGCTTTGGTGGCCCGGTTGAGGTATTTAAGATCCAGCCGATTGTTGAACGCGCCGATCCGCATACCACGGGCGAATATGTTTCGGCGGGCGCAATTGATGATATGATAGAAGGCCAATTGATGGCCACCAAGTGGTACAGTGGTACCGCCATAGAATTAATACCGGAAATATTCAAAAATACGAATATGGAAGAAATGGCGAATGAATTGTATGACCGCATGGAATATTACAATATGGACCGCGATGGTGACCCGTTGGCCCGGTTCAGTCGCCTGTTCCAGGTGCGTGAATTGGAACAAATCGCAGGCAGCATTGCGTTAAATGAACATACGAATTTCCGTTCGTTTGAAGACAGAATGTTGGATGAATTCATATGGAATCGTAATCGCAGTTTGAAAAAGGCATGGGCGGATGTTGAATATGGATTGTTCAGTCAAGATGTATCGGACGGTAAACGTGTATATGGCGACAGATTCAGTGTATCGGCCGGATTTGATTGGCAAGATTCGGAAACACTGATTTTGGGCTTGACGGCACGTGCGTCAAATATGTCCAGTGATAATACCGACACTGTGGATTTAAGTTATTCAACAATTGTTAAATCGGGCAATGTTGATGTCAGTGTGTCTGATACCAATATTGGTTTGGGCGGATATCTGATGAAGACGTTCGGTGAAAAGACACGTATGTATGGAAATCTGTTCTTTGATATGCATTTGTTTGATATCCAGCGTAATCAGACATTTGTTAATCAAATAGAAGGACGCGGTGATGCATTCAGTGTAATCAGCGAATGGGGATTGATGCATGATTGGTTGAATCAATACGTTGTTGGGAATGTGTACGCACGTGTTGGGTATAATTCTGGATTTTCTGTGACGGAACGTTCCGGTGGCCAAGATTATATGGAATTACAATCAAATGATTATTTGGTGTTAACACCGGGATATTCGTTGATTGCGCAAAAGCGCATATATACATCGCCATGGTTCCAGGTGCGTCCATATTTGTCGGTTGGAATTGAATATGACGTATTGGGGGCGCCGAATTTTGCCGAATATAAATTTGCCGCGGCCAGTCGGTTTACACAATATGATTTGGATTTGGATCCGTTGTGGGTAAATGGTGGTGGCGGAATTGAATTCTTGTCGGCATCGGGATTTCAAATGGGAATTGATTATCGTTACCAGTATAATAACGTAATTCAATTACATAATATCAAGGCGGCGTTGTCGTACAGATTCTGATGTGGTTGGTTAATAAGATGAAGATAAAGAAATACGCATTATTATGTATTTTGTCGGCTTTGTATGTCCCAGCGGGATGGGCGGTGGACGCGTCATTCAGTGTATCTGGAACAAATGGTACAATTTGTGTAGTTGCGCCGGCGATGGCGAACGCGTCTACGGAAGACTATGGTCAGATGTCTGCTGTGGGGTGTGGTTCTCCGAATAATATCGCGATAGGCTACTATGAAAAACAAGGAAACTATGGCGAAACGGCGGGGACGTATCAGAAGGAGTATTGTAAAGCTTGTGCCACCGGTTCTGAACTTAAGACAGAAAGCGTTACAGGGCGAACTACGGGTTGTAGGCTGACATATACTGTATGCGTAACCAGTTGCGATAGGTGTGAGCCCGAGTGTGGGCCATATGGCAATTGGGCAACTGACCCAAATAATACAACGCGCCAGCGGCGGCCAAAAACCAAATGTGATTACAACATATGTTCGTGTGTGGCCGGTGGGTATGATTACCGGTGCAATTCCAATCATTATGGTTCGGGTACGTCGTGTTCACCGTGCCCGGCGAATTCCACCAGCAGTGCGGGATCAACCAGTTCGGATCAGTGCAAATGCGCCGCCGGGTATTATATGAGTGATGGTGCGTGCCAGAAGTGCACGGATTTTTCAACCAGTCCGGCCGGTTCCACCAGTGCCAGTGCATGTAAATGTAACGAAAATTATTTTATGGAAGGCGGGATATGCAATTCTTGCCCGGCGGGATCCACCAGCCCGGCGGGATCCACCAGTTCGTCGGCCTGTTCATGTCCAAAAGACCAATATAAAAGTGGTGATACATGTGTCAGTTGTCCGCAAAATGCGGTTACAGACAGTGGTGGGCAAACATCTTTTTCCGCATGTGAATGCACCAGTGGATATTATATGGTATATACAGACGGTAATAAAACCGGTGGCGCGTGTGAAGCGTGTCCGTCGTCTGGGAATGCAAACGTCAGGGCCCAATCACCCCAGGGTTCAACGGCGGCAACAGCCTGTTATATCCCAGCCGGCGGAAGAGAGCAAGGCTTTTCAGATTTATTGGGGAATTTATTTTATTACAATGAAAACTGTTCTTACAGCGAGAATTGATAGAAAAAAAACGCCATTCTGGCGTTTTTTTTGTGATGTTTTATTAAAATGGAATGTCGTCACCAATATCGGCCACAGACATTTCTTCGTGCTGTTGTGGGGCGGCCGGCGCGCCACCGCCGTATTCAGAACCAGATGCGTCAATGCTTTTTGCCCCAGATAAAATAACCATTTGACCCGCAAATTGATTCA
Source organism: uncultured Alphaproteobacteria bacterium (assembly GCA_944392535.1). Classification (GTDB taxonomy): domain Bacteria; phylum Pseudomonadota; class Alphaproteobacteria; order Rs-D84; family Rs-D84; genus Enterousia. The sequence goes on from CALXWY010000003.1 coordinate 50,859, forward strand.
AAACAACTTCGGTTGTATAAACATCTATGCCTTGTTGGTTTTGCCATTTGCGTGTGCGCAGGGAACCTTCAAGATATAATTTTGTACCTTTTTGCAACATGCGTTCCGCCACATCAGCCAGGTTAGAATTGAACACCACAATGCGATGCCATTCGGTTTGTTCCTTTTGTTCGCCAGATTGGCGATCGCGCCAACGATCGGATGTTGCCAGTGAAAAATTTACAACCTTTTGACCATTTTGCATTGTTCTGACCTGGGGATCTTGGCCAACGTTCCCAACCAGAATTACTTTGTTTATACTGCCTGCCATTGTGTATCCTTTTAATAATATTCTGTACCCATTATATTTGACCAAAATACACCAGAATTGCAAGTAAAAACCATTTTCTGGTTAACATTTGTTGTCGGACTTGACTTTTTTGTCAAAAAGGTATATAATTGCGCATGTAAACATCAAAACGGGTACGAATTCTGTTGCCCATTCCCACAAAAGGATTTTTATTATGCATATTAATGAATTAAAGGCTAAATCGCCACAACAGTTGTTGAAAATGGCTGAAGATATGGGGATTGAAAATCCGTCGCAGTTAAATGTACAGCAATTGCGATTTGCAGTTATGCGCGTATATGCCGCAGATAAAAAAATTACATTAATTGGCGATGGGGTCTTGGAACGAATGCAGGATGGATTCGGTTTCCTGCGCGCGCCAGAAAGTAATTACCTGGCGGGACCAGATGATTTATATGTCGCACCCGCGTTAATTAAAAAATATGGACTGAAAACCGGTGATTACATAGAAGGACAAATCCAGGCACCACAAAATGAATCAGAACGCTATTTCGCGCTGGAAACAATTGAACGCGTTAATGGCGGCGACCCAGATAAATTACGGCACCGGGTGTCTTTTGATGATATGACGCCGTTGTACCCAGATGAAATGCTGCGGATGGAGGTCACAGATGATAAAGACAAAGGACGCAGTCTGTCGGCACGGGTAATTGACCTGATTGCCCCAACTGGCAAGGGACAACGCAGTCTGATTGTTGCGCCACCGCGTACCGGAAAAACCGTAATGTTGCAAAATATCGCGCATTCAATCGCAACAAATTATCCAGATGTTAAGTTGATTGTGTTGCTGATTGATGAACGACCCGAAGAAGTTACGGATATGCAGCGCAGTGTCAAGGGCGAAGTTATTTCTTCAACATTTGATGAACCCGCCGCACGTCATATCCAGGTGGCCGAAATGGTCATTGAAAAAGCAAAACGATTGGTGGAAGCCGGCCAAGATGTCGTTATCTTGTTGGATTCTATTACACGTTTGGGGCGCGCGTATAATACTGTGGTGCCGTCCAGTGGTAAAGTGCTGACCGGGGGGGTGGATGCGTATGCGTTGCAACGACCAAAACGATTCTTTGGCGCCGCCAGAAATATAGAAGGGGGCGGGTCACTGACCATCATTGCAACGGCCTTGGTTGATACAGGGTCCAAAATGGATGAAGTTATTTTTGAAGAATTCAAAGGTACCGGTAACAGCGAAATTATTTTGGACAGAAAATTGTCTGACAAGCGCGTATATCCCGCAATTGATATTACCAAGTCTGGGACACGCAAAGAAGACCTGTTGGTGGGGAAAGATACGTTGGCAAAAATGTATGTGCTGCGCAGAATTATCAACCCAATGGGAACATTGGAAGCAATGGAATTCTTGTTGGATAAATTACGCGTGACAAAAACAAATGCAGATTTCTTTGCGTCTATGAACCAGTAAAAAATAGTGATGCACAATAAAAACACCCCGCGCACAAAATACGTGGGGTTTATTTATAATTTTTGTATTGAGAATATAAGCATTTTTTGATAAAATACAATATATAACATATTCAAAAAGTGTGAAGAATTTGGCGTTTTTTATGCTTTTTGTTGTATAAAAATCATGCTGAATCTAAATGTAGGTTTAGATTCGGCATAAAGTGAGAGAGTAAAATATGCAGAAAACCGGGATTTTTAAGTTGAAAAAATTGCTGAACCTAAACCTAGGGTTATTTTCAGCACTATTTTGTGTATTATGCAGTGGCGTGGCATTTGCAGATATTGATATCTTTCAAACAGGTTCTGGATGGCAGGTTCAAGATTCCAATGGTTCGGTAATAGGTACCGCGACAACGCGTCAAGGCGCACAACGTGTTGCAGATGTTTATACCCGCCAAGGGCAACAAGTGAATTGGCGTACTTCAATGCCCACGACAACTGGCAGCAGCGGAAATATAAGCACGGCGACCCAGCAACAATTGGGTGCATCCCAGGTACCACCCGCGCGTCAATTAACAAGTGGGTCGTCTGGCAGTGTTTCTGGTGGCAGCAGCGGAAATATAAGCACAGCGACCCAGCGACAATTGGGTACATCCCAGGTACCACCAGCGCGTCAATTAACAAGTGGTTCGTCTGGCAGTGTTTCTGGCGGCAGCAGCGGAAATATAAGCACAGCGACCAAGCAACAATTGGGTACGTCCCAGGTACCACCAGCGCGTCAATTAACAAGTGGGTCATCTGGTGGCGGATCTGGTGGTAATACCGGTGGTGGTAAAGTAACAGGTAATGGCGTAGGAAGTACCGTTGGAAAAGCACTGGGTACCCTGGGTGGTGTTTTGATGGTTGTTGATGGCGCTAAAAATCTATCAGAATCTGTTGCTGGTACAGAAAAAGCCACTTGGAAAGATGTTGGGCGAGGTGCCCTGGGTGGTGCAGAGACGGCAGGTGGGGCGACTGTGATTGCAAATGCATATGTAGGTGTTGGAAACGTTGTATGGATTGCATCAATTGCCGCAGGTGCAGTAATCGGCGCGGCCGGTGCCGGTGCAGAAATGTTTTCTGAAACAGATTGTGAAATGGACCCTGTGTTGGGAAAATACGCCTGTTGTAATATTTCAAAGTTAAGTAATATTGATGCATATCGCGCCGAAATTGGTGACAGGATGTTTACAGATACTTTCCCATATGTACGTTATTGTGTTCAGGGAAAAAAAGAATTCAAAGAAGAACAACCGTGGTTAAAGGGACGTTTTTTGGATGACCATTGGTCTGCAAATGCTGAGGTTGGTTTATGCCCGGGATATGATATGCCGGTAAATCCAGATATGAACATAACACTGATTGCCGTTGAAGATGCGGATGATTTTGGACACTGTTGGGCGTGGGAATGCGCAGACGAAGGTTTTACACGATATAAAGGGACCTGTATTGGTAATGTCGTAGATGACCCTAGTCTGATGGGGCCGTTCTTGCCCGAAGGCTTTGAACGCACTGCGCCGCATACTGTTGGAACAGATTGTGATACTGCGGATTTGCCACAATATGCAACCGCTGGCGTATGGGTTGACAAGGGAAATAACCAGGTTGCGTGTGCTGCAACTGCGTGCCAGGATGGAACTTATTTGGTGCTGAATGCATCTGGGGTGTCAATGGGTTGGTGTGTTGCTGCGTCTTATTGTTCAGATGGTACGCATTTGAATATTATTGATGGGGTAAAAACAGATTTGCAATGTATTGCAGATTCAAGTGAAGCATGTCAAACAAATGATAATTCGGGTGCGGTGGGCGGCACACCATCAACCCCAGAAAGTGTCGCCAATCAATCTGGTAATAATGACTCGTCTGGTGTGGGTAATGAATGTGCACGTGGGGTGCCTGGGTACGTTGTATTTGACGGTGTATGTATGACAATTTCGCAAATGCAACAGATTCAAAATCAACGGGCTGCGCAACAAAAAAATGACCAGATTGCAGGTCTGGAATCACAAATTAACCGCTATACAAAAACAATAACAAGCATTGAAGAATCGCATACGGATGACAAGGTTAGTGTATGGAAGAATGCGGAGGGGAAATTTAATACATCACGCTTGCTGTCAGATTCTATTGCGGGGGTTGCGTTGGGCACTGTTGGTGGTTTGGTGGTTAATAAACTGGTCAAAGACCATCATGTTGAAACAGGGTTTGAAGAAATCGTATGTGTTATAGATGGGGAACAAATTGCAAGCTATGATGAAGAGTTTGTAATTTCTGGTGCGGTAAATAAGGCAGAGTGCATTGGTAACAATGCGTCATACGGTAATACTTATGTTTGGGCATCGCGTACATCAGGTGGGACAAACTATTCAACGATGATAGAAGATGTAAACAATCCAGAAAACAATGCGTGCTGGATACGGGTAGATATAGGTACGACGAATAACAAGATAAAGGTATCAGATATTCCGTCGCGATGGTTTATGGTTGGTCAACAGGTTAATTGTGGCAGTTGGGCAGACTATGACACTTTGCGTGAACGGGTATTGGATGCGCGCAAGAGTGGCCGAACATGGGCGACGGTTGGTGGTGCGGTTGGCGGTGCTGGTTTAGGTGTTGGGATAATGGAATTATTTGGTAATCGCTTGATTGGCGGCAAGGTTATGGGTCAAAAGTCGCTAGATGAAGTAGAATTGCTGTATTCGCAGATGACGACAACGGAACGCGCACAGTACGAAGAAGCGATAACGGAACTGGGGCGTGCGTGTGATGAGCTGCATGTACTTGGTGGTGTTCATTCTGCGTGCGGGGATTAAGCGAGAATAAAACAAGATGTAATAAACTAACGGGGCATAATTAAAAAGCCCCGTTTTTATATACCAAGGAAAGACAATGAACAAAATATATTTATTAATCTTTGTGTTCGGTATCGTAATCGGGGCGTATTTCGCCGGCACGCGCGTCGCAACACAAAAATGTAATGCGCGTGTCGCCACCGTCACAGCCGGTGCACAAAAACAAATATTTCAAACAATGGGTGATGTTAATGCGGAAACTTTTAGTACTGGGGTGCGTGATATTCGTCGCATCTTGCGCGAAAAATACTCAATTGCCGAATAGCGTATGCGCGCCGTGTATACCAATTTATGGGCGAACAGGGGACTGGGACGTAATCAGTGATGATTTGGCACGTAACATATATCGCCACAATAAAATGTGTGAAAAACAGTCATAGTTTATGAAAATGGCGGGATTATTTTGCCGCTTCAACCAAACTTTCCAGTGCGGTCTTTAATCGCACCAGCGAAGATTCATACGTTGCGCAATCGCGCGATATTTCTGAACGATATGCATCACGCAAATTGTTTGACATATATGAACATGCACGTAAATGCTGGGAACAATACGAATGACCAATCGCAAATGATTGTTGACCACGTACGGAACTTTCCGTGCCCGCCCAATCAATATCTAGGGCAGATTCCAGATTTTCCCACGAATTGTCACCCGTATATTTGCCGATGATTTCATCCCAATATTCATTCATTTCGGCGTCTGTCCATATGTTTGTGCCACTGGCTGCGATTAGTTCATATATCAATTTGTCAATTTCTGGTTTGTATTTTGCGTCAATTTGGGCCAACTTTGAACTGCAATAGCAACGGTTGTATTCGGTGTCTGCGCGTTCACAATAATCATTCATGCAATCAATATAGTCCGCCATACAACGCGCAGATGATACCGCGTTCCCATTATACACCAATGCAGACGTGTTGCCGGATTTAATGTTTGCATTGGTTGACGCATCACCGCGCGATGAACGCGTTGCCCCAGATGCCGCCACCATGTTGGTTGATGCCGTCCCAGAACGTGCAACAACACGGCGTGATGATGTTGTCCCAGAACGTGCCGTGCCAGCAGATGTCGCCGTCGCCGCGCGCGCATTTGATGTCGTCGTCGCGCGACGCGCAGACACCCCACGCGATGTTGTGCCAGATGTTGTCCCCGGCCGCGCCGCAGACGCAGTTGTCCCCGCCCGCGCCGATGTTGTTGGGGTGCGCGAAACAACCCGGCGGGTTGCCGTATTCGGGGCGGTGTTTGTACGGGTCAAAACATTAATCTGGGCATTGGATTGTGACGGATTCGTACCCGGATTTAATTGGGTGCGCATAGTATTGTTCATGTATGGATACAAATTATTGTATGTATTTGCACTGATATAATCCGATGGCACAGATGTTGCCGCCCAGGCCATTGGGGCGACCGATATGACGGTTGTTATGATAAAAAATTTAATGCGCATTAACATCTGATTACAATTGTAAAAATTTTCAAGCATTCATACAAGTATTTATTTTACATAAAAATTTGCAATTTCAGAAAAACTTGATATAATAACCCATCGTTTCGGGGCGTAACTCAGTCTGGTAGAGTGCTTGCTTTGGGAGCAAGATGTCGCATGTTCGAATCATGTCGCCCCGACCAGAGATAATTAATCATTTTTACTTAGTTTTTATAAAACCACTCGTAAAAAACGGGTGTTTTTTTGCAAAAAGCGTTTTTGTGTATGGGCAAGGTGCAATGTTGCTGTGATTTCCCTGTGAATCGTTAAAAAAGGGGATACAGGCATTCGTTTCGTAGCAACTAAATGCTGATCAGAAAATTCACTCCGTTGCATTTGCGACAATAATTAAATAAATAGATTTTTGCGTGTTTTTTTGTTATCCTTTTGGTGAAGAGTGTTGCTGAATGAATATCTTGCCAGATTATATAAAGGGTGAACGGGTGCAATTGCGCCGTTCTTTGCCGTCGCATGCAGGTGCTGTGTGGCAATATGTCAAAGATAATCAAGATTTATTTATGAAATGGCAGAACAGTTGTTGGAAAAGTGAAAAAGAAATTTTTGATTATTTTACTGAATTAAACAGTGATAAAAACCACAAAGATTTTTATTACACTGTTTTTCTTGGTGACATAATTATCGGTACTGTAAATTGTTGGGATATCAGTACATGGCGAATGGCGTGTCAGTTAGGGTATGAGATAAATCCAGAATATGCCGGTCATGGATATGCGACAGAATCTGTTAAACTTTTAGTAAAAGAGCTTATTAAAGCTGGGTTTGTCCGTATAAAAATAGAATGTGCAACAGAAAATGTCCCAAGTATGAATCTGGCGCAAAAAGCGGGTTTTGTTTGTGAAGGCATAATGAAGAAAGATGTGTTTATGAAATCGGCAAATCGTTTCTGTGATACAGCGGTTTTTGCAATTGTTGATGAAGATAATGCAGTAAAATTGGAAATAAGTAGGTCAAATATTTTGTAAGAATATGTGTAAAAGTGATTTTGTATGTGCCACAGAGGGGCGTGGTTATCCACGGCTTTAATCGTGTATAGCGCCGAAAACGTGGGATTTTATATTCAAAAATGCACGGTATGTGATTTTGCAATAGCCAAATCCGCCAAAATTTCAGTTATGACATTTTATAACAGTCAATTTGAGGTGTATGATGTTTCTGACTTGATAAATAAATGTATTTGTAATATTCTTTTTGAAAAAAAGGGTAAAAGTATGGGTTTCACGCAGGAAAAGAAAATAAATACGGATGTTTGCGATTTTTGCACGGGATGTGAAGAACATTGCAAGTTCGGTTTAGATTTTTATTATAATGAAAATGAAAAAAAGGTGGCTTGCCCAACCATAGGCGGTGAACGAATAAAAGAGTTTTTATGTAAAGATGGTACGTGGAAAATATCTGAAAAAGAAGAAAAATGCGTTTCCACATATGATTTTAACCGATTCCACTGCGAGATGATGCGTGCAGCACGTCAAATAGCGACGCTTTGTGATAAATATAAAGCGCGGTAAGATAGGTTTCGTAATTTTTTTGTTTTACGATTTTTATGCTTGGATGAGTTCAACTGATTTTGTATGTGGCGTGGGGGCAATCGTTTTAGTGAAGGGTTATATTTGGTGTGCCAAACGCGTGTTCCAAAACGCGGCGTGCATCGTCAAAATGTCCTGCGCCGAAATGCGGCCAGCACACATTTATGAGTGTTTACAGCGTGAAAAATACACTTTATCATATACGGATCGCGTGAATATAAATTTATTTCGGCCTGCACTTTATTTATCAGGTTGCCCCGCTTATTTGGTTCGTTCCAGTTTGGGTGTTTGGCCAGCATATCGCTGAGATTATCATCTGTGATTTCCAGACCAAAATTTTGTAAAAAGTATTTTTTGAATTCTGATTCATTCATTGGTTGTGGAAAATCGTTATTCCAGATTTTATGCGTGACATTTTTTATCGCGCGATTAATAGAAAATTTTTCATTAAATGTTTTTTTGTAAAGATATGCGTCGGTCAACATAAAAAATGTTTGCATTTTATGGGCATAATCTGGTGACAGCGCGATTAAATCAGAAATCCAATCTGTTTTATCTGTATCGGCAAAAACAACGTCTATGCCTGCGCGCATACCAACCAGTGCCGCATATTCCAGTTCATTTTTAGTTTCGATTGTACTGGCATCTGGCGTTAATGTGGCTTTGCGGCTGTATTCCGTGACAATGCAATCAATATCAAAATCAGAAAAACATTTGTCCAGCAACTGAAAAGATTTATTTGCACTGTGCTTGGTACCACAATAAATTAATTTTTTATTATCAAATTCAAACACCGCCAATGCCGGTGAATGCAAATGCGGTTTACAATCTGACCAAGAATCCAGCAAAGTCAAATCTGGCACGTATTTCATTGAGATGTCCCCCCCCTATGTTATTTAATATTCGAATTACTTTTCAGCGCTTCGGATAAAAAAGATATGTTTTTGCCAGTGGAATCCGGTTTATACAATTCAAAGTTGTTTTTATCTTGGACGATTTTGCCCCATTGAATCCCAGACATATTAGGCGTATTAAATTCATCTTTCAACACATATACTTTGATGTTGCCGTTTTTGATTTCTTGCATAACATCAATCTCTATAACCCTGTTTATCCGCTTGTCCGTTAAACAATAATAACTGCCATCTACATCTCGGTTGAAACCAGTGGGATCCAGTTCATAAACATACGCCTTGGTCGGAATATTTGGATTTAGTTCTTGAATATATAAAACATTTTTTTCACGTGGTGATTTCCAGCCATTGCCAAGCAGTCTCATAATCGCATAATTTTTAGCGTGCACCAAATCAGATGTTGCAAATACAGCGGTAATCGCTGTTTGCATATGGTCAATATGCGCCGGTTTCGCATGAATAATCCCATCGGTTATTTTTATACCAGAACCATGATAAAGCATTTTTGGGGATATTATATTCGTCCCTGTTGGCTGATTATTTTGCTTCATTGGCGTTTGTAAAACTTGTTTTTCTATATCCCGGACCAGTTTATTCATACGTTGTGGTGCAATTATCCAACTAGGCGTTTGACCCGTCAATTTCATAAGTGTTTTTTCTTGCTGGGTGCGTGTGTCAAAATGACGCCTGCGTGTGTCGGCATCATATCCTGACTGTTCCAGAAAATATGTGATATCTGCCGGTGGGAAACCAAAGTTTATTCCGTACAGAAAATCTATTTGCGAATTTGGTCGTACCGCGACAGATTGTATTTCGGGATTTAATTTTTTTATTTTATCAACCAGTTCGGTTAACTGTAATGTGGCGGTGGTACGCGTCAATGCTAACGCTTTTGATTGTGGCACTGGCATACCAAGTTTTTCATAATTTGTTAAAAAATCCAGCCGCTGCAACATAGTAAAAAAATCTGTTGGATTCATGTTATCCGGCAATGTGTATTTGTGCCAAATTTCAATGGTGGGTTGGATACCCCGTTGGTTCAGATGTTGTGCAAATTGTTCGGCGGACGAATAATACCTGGCGCCAGTTGCACCGAACTCGCGCGCATATCGACGTGCCAAAATATCGATTTTGTCTGACATTTTTGCCCCCATGTTATAGGATATTATATCACATCTGGCCACCAATTGCTATTTTGGGTGGTGGCCGGTTGTGTTATTCCTGTATCTGGGGCAGGCAGCGGCGCAGGGCGTCGTGCCAATGCGGGATTGTTATGTCGAATGTTTTTACAATTTTGGCTTTATCCAAAACGCTGTAAAATGGGCGGGTGGCTGCGGTTGGGTATTCCGATGTAGGAATCGCGTTCACATGGCATTTGCGGCCGCCCAATTCCATAATTGCGGTTGCAAAATCATACCATGAACACACGCCCAGGTTGGTGTAATGATATATTCCTGCTGTGTCGCGGTTGATTTGTGGCAATATTTTCACGATTGTGTCGGCCAAATCGTCTGCGTATGTCGGCGTGCCGATTTGGTCGCATACCACATTTATCGTTTCGCGCTGTGCGCCCAGGCGCAACATTGTTTTGACAAAATTGTTCCCATACGGGGAATACAGCCATGCTGTGCGAATTATGATTGCGTTGTCATTATTTTGTAATATTGCGCGTTCGCCCGCCAATTTTGTTTTTCCGTATACAGACGTTGGATTTGCTGCATCGGTCGTTTTGTACGGTGTGTGGGACGTGCCGTCAAATACGTAATCTGTGGAAATATGTACCAGTTTACAGCCCGTGCGCGCCAGATTTTCGGGGCCGTTTGCATTGACGCGTGTGGCCAAATCGACATCTGATTCGGCGCGATCCACGGCAGTGTATGCGGCGCAATTGATGATAGTATCGATATTGTTTTCGCGCACAAATTTCTGTACGGCATCAAAATCCGTTATGTCCAATGTGTCGGAATCTGTCGCGATCGCGTTCGATATGCGCGCGGTTAATTCGCGCCCCAGTTGACCATTACAACCCGTTATCAGGTACATCTTTTAATCCTTTGGCTATTCTGTCTTTGTCCGAAGTAATAATTTTATCCGCCGGGATTCGCCAATCGATGCCGATTTCAGGGTCGTCGTATCGTATGCCGATTTCTGATTCAGGGTGATAAAAATTATCACATTTATACGCAAATATGGCGGTATCGGTTAACACCGAAAATCCGTGTAAAAAACCGCGCGGTATAAACAACTGACGTCTGTTTTCAGCGGATAATTCCACCGCCACATGGCGGCCAAACGTTGGCGAGTTTTTGCGAATATCAACCGCCACGTCCAAAACTGTGCCGTGCAGAACGCGAACCAGTTTTGCCTGGGCATATTCGCCCAATTGACAATGCAGGCCACGTATAACGCCATAGCACGATTTGGATTGGTTATCCTGGACAAAACGGTTTGGAATGCCGTTTTTGATAAATTCATTTTCATTATAACTTTCGAAAAAGTATCCGCGTGCGTCGGTGAATATTTTTGGTTCCACGATGACAACGCCGTCAATATCTGTTTTTATAAAGTTCATATTTAATCCCCTGGTTATCTGTATCAGTAATGTAATCATATTCATAATGATTGGGCAAGGGCGGAAAAAAGTTTTATTGAATTTTTTGCAGTAAGTGATTATAATGATTAGGTACATACAAAGGGGGGATTTATGCCAAAAGCAAAAAAATCAAATGCGAAAACAAGTACGCGTGTAAAAGCAACGCGTGCAACGCGTCGTACGTCGGCAAATCCGATTGCGACATCTATTAAACGTTTGTATAACAAAAGTGCGCCGTTGTTGATATGCGAAGCATTGCTGTTTGGCGTCGTGGCGGTATTGATGGTATTGATGCCGGTTACATTTCTAAAAGCGTTAACAGTTATTGTTGGCGTTGGTTTAATCTTGTTCGGATTATATCGCACCATTGCCGGATTTGTCGTGTCGCGTGACATGGGTGGCGGATGGTTTGATGTTCTGTTCGGATTGCTGGGGGTCGTGCTGGGGGTACTGTTCTGTATATATCCGGCGAGTTCGGCAATCAGTTTGGTGTACATATTTGTCGTGCTGTTCTTGTTCCGGTCACTGTTGTCGTTGATATTCTCGGTCAATATGATACGCGCAAAGTTTGGACATTATTGGGTTGATTTAGTTATGTCAATTATACTGATTGCGCTGGCGGTGTTCTTGCTGTTTTATCCGATGGCCGGTGCGGTTGTGATGATATACTATTTAGCGGTTACGTTGTTGTTGTATGCAATCGCAGATGTGTATATGTACATTGAAATATTACGATTGAAAAAGTTAGTGAATGATTAGCAAAAATCGCCCGAATGGGCGATTTTTTATTGTTTCTGGCGCGCCCTGCAGGATTCGAACCTGCGACCTGCGGATTAGAAATCCGATGCTCTATCCAGCTGAGCTAAGGGCGCGTTGCGCATATTCTATATTATAAATGCGGTAAATTCAAGTCTGGGGATTAATATTATTTTAAGAAATCGTTCCTGGGGCGGGGCGGCACATGGCGTGGTATAATAGACGTATACAAAACAAGGGAGTTTTTTATGAAAAAATTTTGGTTGTTTATTTTGGCCGTCGTTATTTCTTTTGTGCCAGGAATTATCGGAATATTTTTTGCACCAACGGGGGCGTCTGATGTTTGGTATAATGCGCTGAACAAGCCGATGTTGATGCCGGATGGATGGGTGTTTGCAGTTATATGGCCGATACTGTATTTATTACTGGGTATCGCGTTGTATTTGATTATTGTTGATAAAACACGTTTCAGCAAGACGACATCATATGTCTTGTTTGGGGTCCAGATGGTGTTGAATGCATTATGGACATATTTGTTCTTTGGGTTAAATCTGACAGGTATTGCGTTATTGATTATAATTACGCTGATTGGATTCAGTATATGGATGATGATAGAATTTAAGAAAATCAGTCGCCCGGCATTTTATCTGGTGTGGCCCTATATAATATGGTTGGCGTTCGCGCTGTATTTGAATGGTGTTGTTGTATTTTTGAACTAAATCAACCGGCCACCAGAAATGGTGGCTGGTTATATCTTTAATATTCTGATATCAGGGTCGCCGATATTCAGATATTTTAAACCCAATTCTTCAACGTAATCTGGGCTGTATCCCTGTAATAATTCAATGTGGCGGTTTATTCGGTTTAATTTTTCCTGTTCAGTGGCCAATTGAGTCTGTTCATTATCCAGACGCCATATGTTCATGACAAATTGTTGTACGTTTTCTTCGCCCATGAACATACGAACAAACATTATTGCCGCGAAAATCACCGCCACAATACCAATCTTGCCACGAATGCCGCCCGTCCATGCGTGACCAATAAAAGTAAAGAATTTTTTGATTTTTTCCTTCATCGGTGGCATTATATCACAAATGTTTGCGAATAATCAAATTTTTGGTGCACCGTTGGCCGGAATTACAGACAAGCCGTTTCGGCGGATCGTGCGTATGTTTGCGCCAGGGGTTCCACTGTATACAGAAATGATTTCGTGTCATTCGTTGGTCGGTGGACATAAAAACTGTTTGCGCAATTTTGACAGATATGATGACGAAGGAAATATTGGTGCCCAGATTTTTGGTGCACGTCCTGATTTAATGGCGGATGCGGCAAAAATCTTGCAAGACAGCGGGGCAACATGGATTGATATAAATATGGGATGTCCGGTGCCAAAGGTGGCCACGCGCAGTGGGGCCGGGGCAAATCTGATGCGCGATCATAAATTGGCTGAACGGATTATGCGGGCTGTGGTACAGTCTGTTCAGATTCCGGTGTCAATAAAAACGCGTTTGGGATGGGATGATGCGCATCGTGACTGGGCGGATTTAATTCAAATTGCGGCGGATTGCGGGGTGCGGTTTGCCGCATTACATGGGCGTACGCGGGCACAGTTATATTCAGGGCAATCGGTGTTACCAAAACTGGAAAATACGCCCATACCAATAATTGGCAATGGGGATATAAAAGACAGCACAGATGTGGCGCGTGTGCGGGAAATCGGATATTCTGGCGCTATGATTGGGCGTGCGATGCTGGGGCGCCCATGGATTTTGGGGCAATTGTCTGGCGTTTATGATGTGCCAAAAAATATTGGATTGGTTGTGTTGCGGCATTTGGAATATATGCGTGAATATTATGGCGACAGGGCCGCTGTGCCGATGTTTCGCAAGCATGTGGCGTGGTATTCGGCGGGACAACCGAATTCATCAGAATTCCGAATTCGTGTTAATTCAATCACAGATGTAAATGAACTGGTTTCGGAAATTTGTAAATTTTGGGGTTGCGAAGTGGATGTATAGATTCTATGATTGGTAAAACAGCAGGGGATATAATTATGACGGAAAATATTAATAATTCAGAAATGTCGGTTGGTGAAATATTGCGTAATGCCCGTACCACAGGGCGCAGAAAACGCGAATTGCAAACAATTGCAAAGCAACTGTGTATTCGTGAAGAATTTTTGCAGGCATTGGAAGATGGAAACTACAAGGTAATACCAGAAACTGTTTATATATTGGGTTTCGCGCGTAACTATGCGATGGAACTGGGGCTGGAACCGGATGAAATTGTTGCAAAAATAAAACGCGAAATGGGAATTGCGCCTGAATGTGACGATGATGATGGAAAAAAAGAACCTGGGTGTGAATTACCAGATAACACGAATAATACAAATAATGCGAACCATAAGTTTATTGATGGCATAAAAAAGTCAATGAAATATGTTCGGCGTCATTGGATTTGGTTCACAGCGGGGGCAGTTGTGCTTATTGCGCTGGTCGGGGGGGCAATGTTAGCAGGGGCATCGTCTGGCGAAGTAACGTCTGAAACACCGGTGGTAATTGATATCGCGGAAACCGCAACCAATGATGCGGATGTTGAATATACTGTCGCAGTGCGGGAACGTTTCGGTACGGAAAACAGTGAAAATGCCGATGTTATTTTACAGGCAACCCAAGATTCGTGGGTTGAAATCAAGGATCGGGGTGGTGATACAATATTCGGTCGTGTTTTGGTTCCTGGGGATGTGTATTATGTCCCGTCGGGTAACGGATATTCGGCAACGTTTGGAAACGCCGGCGGTATTGATGTGTGGGTGAATGGAAAATTGGCACCAAAGCAGGGCGATGAACATGTCCGTAAGTCCGGAATATCATTAAACCCGTCTGATTTAGTATCTGAATAGTAATATATAGGTGGGCGAAAAGATTTTTCGCCCATTATGTTGAAAATTGTAATAATTTCTCTATATTTACTTTTGCTATGGCTGGAATTATAAAGATTCGCGGTGCACGCGAAAATAATCTTAAGAATATTGATTTGGACATACCAAAAAATAAGTTGGTGGTCTTGACTGGTGTGTCTGGGTCGGGTAAATCGTCACTGGCGTTCAATACCATTTATGCCGAAGGCCAGCGCAGATACGTTGAATCACTGTCGTCGTATGCGCGCCAGTTTTTGGATATGCAAAAAAAGCCAGATGTTGATTTAATAGAAGGATTGTCCCCAGCAATTTCAATTGAACAAAAAACAACGTCAAAAAATCCGCGTTCTACGGTCGGGACGGTCACGGAAATTTATGATTACTTACGATTATTGTGGGCGCGAATCGGTGTGCCACATTCGCCCGTAACAGGTTTGCCGATTAAGTCACAAACAATCCCAGAAATGGTTGATTGGACAATGAAAATCCCATCTGGGACAAAAATTTTTATCATGGCGCCATTGATACGTGAACGCAAAGGCGAATATCGTAAAGAATTGGCGTTTTTAGTAAAACAGGGGTATCAGCGCGCAATAATTGATGGCGAACTGTATGATTTGTCGGCGGTGCCACCGTTGGATAAAAATAAAAAGCACACAATATTTGTCATTGTTGATAGATTACAGATGCCGGCGCCGGATATATCCGAATCTGATATGGAAGAATTTCGGTCGCGCATGTTTGCGTCTTTTGAAGGTTCGTTGCGTTTGGTCCCAGGTTCTGTGTTGGTGCGTCGTTTGGATACAAATGAAGATATATTATATTCCCAGAATTACGCGTGCCCCGTCAGTGGATTTACTGTACCGAAGATAGAACCAAGATTGTTTTCTTTTAATGCGCCGATGGGGGCGTGCCAGGCATGCGATGGACTGGGGGTGCAATTAAATATGTCGCCAGATTTGGTGATTCCTGACCCGTCAAAGTCTATATTGGATGGCGCAATTGCACCGTGGTCGCGTGGCGGAATGCTTAGCCAGTTTGATCACTTGTTGGATGCGTTACACAAAAAGTATAAAATACCGTTGTCAAAACCGTGGCACACACTGACACAGCAACAGAAAGATATTATATTGTACGGCAGTGGTGATGAACCGATAAAGATAAACTGGAACGGATTCGTGTATGAAAAACCGTACGAGGGTGTAATTCCAAACATTGAACGTCGTTGGCGCGAATCGGATTCCGAAGCTGTACGTGCAGAATTGGCCAAGTATCAATCGGAAAAACCATGCCCGGTATGTCATGGTAAGCGTTTGAATATCCAGGCATTATGTGTGAAAATTTATGGGTTGGATATTATGGATGCGTGTGATATGGCGGTGGATCAATCACTGGAATGGTTCACAAATTTGCCCCAGCATTTAACACAAAAAGAAAATGATATTGCCCGGGTGATATTGCGTGAAATTACCAGTCGTTTGCAATTCTTGAAAAATGTTGGATTAGGTTATTTAACATTGTCGCGCATGTCGGGCACTTTGTCCGGCGGTGAAGCACAACGTATACGCCTGGCGTCCCAGATTGGCAGTGGGTTGTCAGGCGTCTTGTATGTGTTGGATGAACCATCAATCGGATTACATCAGAGTGATAATGATAAATTGCTGGATACGTTGAAAACGCTGCGTGACAAAGATAATACGGTTATTGTCGTTGAACATGACGAAGATGCGATGCGGGCCGCAGATTATTTGGTTGATATTGGGCCGGGGGCTGGTATTAATGGTGGGCGCGTGGTTGCCGCCGGTACGCCAGAACAAGTTATTAAAAATAAAGATTCGCTGACTGGGCAATATTTATCCGGCAAGCGTAAAATTGATGTGCCAAAGAAACGTCGTCCTGGGAATGGCCATGTTATTTCTGTCCAAGGGGCACGTGAAAATAATTTGAAAAACATTAATGTTGATTTTCCGTTGGGGAAATTTATCGCGCTGACTGGTGTGTCTGGGTCGGGTAAATCAACACTGTTATTGGATACGTTATATCCAGCATTGATGCGGGCATTGTATAATTCTAAAATGCCAATGGGGGCGCATGATATTATTCGTGGTATGGAATATGTGGATAAAGTGGTTGATATTGATCAATCGCCAATTGGGCGAACCCCACGCAGTAACCCAGCCACTTATACAGGTGTGTTTTCAAATATTCGTGACTTTTTTGCCGGATTGCCAGAAGCCAAGGCGCGTGGATATGGGCCGGGACGCTTTTCTTTTAATGTCAAAGGTGGCCGATGCGAAGCGTGCCAGGGTGATGGCCAGATAAAGATAGAGATGAATTTCTTGGCCGATGTATATGTAGAATGCGATAAATGTCATGGTGCGCGGTATAATGATGAAACGCTGGCGGTGAAGTACAAGGGTAAATCTATTGCCGACGTGCTAAATATGACTGTTGAAGAAGCGTACAGATTTTTTGCCAATGTTCCAGCAATTGCACGAAAATTAGAATTACTGAAACGCGTCGGATTAGACTATATCAAACTGGGGCAGAGTTCGTTGGATTTATCCGGGGGGGAAGCCCAGCGTATTAAATTATCCAAAGAACTGGCCGCACGCAGTACAGGTCAGACGATTTATATCCTGGATGAACCGACAACAGGATTGCATTTTGCAGATATAAAGTTGCTGTTGTCGGTGTTGCACGAACTGGTTGACCAGGGTAACACTGTCATTGTCATAGAACATAATTTAGAAGTAATTAAAACCGCCGATTGGATTGTTGATTTGGGACCTGCGGGTGGCGCCGGTGGTGGGCGTGTTATTGCAACTGGCACACCAGAACAAGTGGCGGATAATCATGAATCTTTAACAGGAAAATATTTGCGAAAGTACCTGGGGATGAATTAAAATTAATAAAATTACAGCACAAGGAGAAAACAAATGTTTGGATTTGGAAAAAAGAAAGAAAAAAAACAGGAAAATGTATTGAATAATACAAATGCTGAAATAAATGAAAAAGATTTAGAAAAACTGGAAGCGAAAATGCCCAGTGGTATGAAAGAAAGCGCCCAGCGCATGATGTCGGGACAATTTGATATGAATGACATGTTGGCCCAACTGAAACAAATTAAGAAAATGAGCAATTTCAGCGGGCTGTTGAAAATGGTGCCGGGAATGTCGGGCGCAGTTGCCGCAATGAAAGAAAAAATCAAAGATGGCAGTGTTGATGCGCAAATTAAAATTCTGGAAGCAATGACCGTTGCAGAACGTGCCGACCCAGAAAAAATATTTGCAAATGCAAAATCACGAATCGCAGAAACAGCCGGGTGCACTGTGCGCGACGTTGAACATATTATCAAACAATATACTAAAATGCGCCAGCAAATGGCCATGGTTCAACGTATGGGCGGAATGGATGCAATCATGGCAAAAATGCAACAACAACCAGGCCCAGGGGCGAAAAAGTTATAATATATGAATTTGCGAAAAATATTTGATTGGACACCCGTCGCAGTCAAGGCGCCGCGGCCACGTTATGAAAAGTATGATTCTGTATCAGAACGTATTGTGGCGGGTTATGTTGTTGAAATAGAATATTTATATCATGGCCATCGTGATGTATTCTTTCCGAATCTGTCGGATATCAAGGATACAGTGGATGGTAATCGGCGTTCGTTAAGAAAGGCGATAGTATTCTATAAAAAAACTAGGAACAAAATAAATTCACAACGCAAAGGGGTACAGCGATGAATATAAATGTCCGAAAAATATTTGATTGGAATATTGTTGATGTGTCACAACCTGTGCCGGTGTACAGCGTTATGCCCATGGGTAACAGAAAATTGGCGGGATATACGGTGGCTTTGACATATCGGCATCATGGCACGACGTCAAAATTTTTTGATGCAGATTCAGAACGGTTATGGATGATATATCCAGATGGACCGTTGGGGGCCGCGCGCGAATATTATGAACAAGTTCTGCAACGCATGATGCTGCAATCATTAAAAGAAAAAACATTATGAAAATTTTGAATAAAAAAATTGCATCAAAAAAATCATCGGCGGCATGGATTCAGCGCCAAGCGGCAGACCCGTACGTTGCGCGGGCGCATCGTGACGGGTATCGGGCACGTGCCGCATATAAATTGATTGAAATAAATGAAAAATATAAATTTTTGAAAAATGGCCAGGTTGTAGTTGACCTGGGGGCGGCACCGGGTTCGTGGTCGCAATATGTTATGCGTGCATTTCCGCGGTCGCGTGTGTTCGCCATGGATTTATTGGAAATTGCGCCAATACCTGGTGTGGATTTTTATCAGGGCGATTTTACGTCGGATGATGCGCTTGCATGGTTGGTGCAAAAATTGAATTTGCCGACCGATGGTGTGTCACATGGAACAGTGGATGTTGTGTTGTCTGATATGGCACCGAATACGGTTGGACATAAAAAAACAGACCACATTCGGCAAATGGTGTTGCTGGAATATGCGTTTGATTTTGCATGCCGTGCATTAAAGCCCGGCGGTGTGTTTGTCGCAAAATCTTTTACAGGTGGAACAACAAATGAATTATTAAAACAAATTCGCGAAAAATTCGAATCGGTGCATCATATTAAACCGCCTGCATCGCGCAAGGACAGTGTTGAAATGTTCATCGTTGCGTTGGGATTCAAAGGAGGAAACGGATGAAAAAATTAAATAATAAGCAAAAGAAAGTTTTATTTTGGATATTGTGGGGTGTGTTAATTGCGCTTTTGATCGTTGGAATGGATGTAACATCGTATTTAATAGACGGCGGTTATTTGTTTGATAACAGCTGGGGGCAATGTAGTATTGTTGTATA
The DNA here is from genome assembly GCA_944392535.1 of uncultured Alphaproteobacteria bacterium. GTDB lineage: Bacteria > Pseudomonadota > Alphaproteobacteria > Rs-D84 > Rs-D84 > Enterousia. The sequence continues at coordinate 70,560 of CALXWY010000003.1, forward strand.
TTGGATGCTGATTGGTATGGGCATGGTTTATACAGACAAGTTGCGTTCAAATCGTAAAAAATAAATCGGCGATTTTTTTTCGGCGATTTTTTATTTCATCTTTTCGGCAGCGGTGCGTGCCAATTCGTCACAGCGTTTTTTGGCTGGGGTTACCCAAACAACTGCCATCTGTCCAGATTTTTAACATTTTTTTAGCCTTGGTTTTAAGGGATAATATTTTAATGTTTTTATGGCTTGTATATAAATCTAAAATCTGATAAAATTACCATTGTATTAAAAATGGTTAGAGAGAGAAATGTTAAAAAAGTTACATTTTTTGATAGTGTCATTTAGTATTTTTTGCTTTTTGATACCGTTAAAATCTGCCATTGCCGATATTGCGTCCAAGGTATATGTGGACGATAGTTTGGCGGTTAAAGTTAATACGGCTGATTTGGCTGGGAAAATCGCAGACGCTGTCGCTGGTAAAGAAGATATTGCTAATAAAGTAGATAACTTTGACGGGGAATTGGCGGATAACACGAAGTATCCCAGTGCTTTGGCGGTAAAAAACGCATTGGCGTTAAAAGTAAATACGGCGGATTTGGCGACCCAGATTGCAAGTGCTGTAACCGGCAAAGAAGACGTTTCAAATAAAGTTTCAGATTTAAGCGCCAGTTTTACTGATAATACACAATACCCCAGTGCATTGGCGGTAAAGAATGCATTGGCAAACAAGGTTGATATAACGGCTGGAACGAATCAGACGTTAAGTGGGACTTATACGGTGGCGGGGACATTATCTGTTAATACGCCGACTTTACCACCAGCGTCGTAATAAAGTCGTTTAAATAAATCTATTCGGCGATTCGTTTTTCATATTTTGAAGTTTTCCCTTGCAAGGAAAAGTTGAAATATATTACAGTTAAGTAATAAGTATTGTTATTTATTGCAGGAAAGAGAAATGAGAATATTAAAAAGCTTAATACTGGGTATATTTTTTCTATTTTGTGGTGCAAGCATAAATCCGGCGCAATCTGCGCAAGTTGCGAACGTTGAATACATTCATAAGTTAGTAAATCAGCGATGGGGGATAGAAGTCCCTTATTATCCAGAAAACGCAAAACTGGTTGCTAATATGGAATATTTACTGACGGTGGTGGACAGGGCGAATAATTCATTAAATGAAGAGCCTTTGACATCATACGGGACAGACCCAGTATACGCGACGAAACAAGCCGTAGATATAATTGCAGTAAACCAAGCCGTAGAAACATTGATAAAAAAGCAAATAAAACCAGAGTTTTTTGTGACGACAACATCCAGCACCAGTAGTTTCAGTTTCCAGATAAGTGCAAAAGGCACATATTTGATAGATTGGGGTGATGGTGATGTAGAAACAATAAATAAAACAAATACTACAAACACGACATACAGTCATACTTATGACAGTGCAGGTGAATATACTATCAGCATCGGTGGCGAAGCAACTGCATATAATACCAGCACATTAATACCTGCTGCAATAAGTTTCAGCAGTAATAAAAATACAGCCGGTATATCGGGCAGTCTTGGGGCGATATTCGGAACTCTTTCCGACGGCACACAGCCAAGATTTGTTTCTACTTTTTCTTCTAATACTAATTTAACAGGTGAAATCCCTGCAGATTTATTTGCAGGGATAACCGGCGCACCGGCAGATTATATGTTTGACAGCACATTTTATCGTTGTTCGGGTTTGACTGGTTCTATTCCAGAAAACTTATTTGCGGGTATATCCGGCGCACCGGCAGATTATATGTTTGACGGCACATTTCGGGATTGTTCGGGCTTAACTGGTATCGGCGGACCTTTATTTGCAGGGATAACCGGCGCACCTGCAACTTCTATGTTTGACGGCACATTTTATGGTTGTTCGGGGCTGACTGGCACCATTCCAGAAAACTTATTTGCGGGGATATCCGGCACACCCGCAAGTTCTATGTTTCACAGCACATTTTATGGTTGTTCGGGGCTGACAGGCACCATTCCAGAAAACTTATTTGCGGGTATATCCGGAAGACCTGCAACTTCTATGTTTGCCAGCACATTTTATGATTGTTCTAACCTCTCTGGTTCTATTCCAGAAAACTTATTTGGAAATATATCCGGCGCACCGGCACAAAGGATGTTTTCCTACACATTTAATGGTTGTTCGGGGCTGACTGGTTCTATTCCAGAAAACTTATTTGGAAATATATCCGGAAAACCTGCAAATTATATGTTTTACGGCACATTTGATGGTTGTTCGGGGCTTACGGGTTCTATCCCAGAAAACTTATTTGGAAATATATCCGGCACACCTGCAAGTTATATGTTTAGAAGCACATTTTATGGTTGTAGGGGTTTGACTGGTTCTATCCCAGAAAACTTATTTGGAAATATATCCGGCACACCGGCACGTTCTATGTTTGACAACACCTTTTCTGGTTGTTCGGGGCTTACGGGTTCTATTCCAGAAAACTTATTTGGAAATATATCCGGCACACCGGCAAGTTATATGTTTGACAGCACATTTAATGGTTGTTCGGGGCTGACGGGTGAAATACCACTTGGGTTATTTGGTAATTTAACAAACAGTCCAAAATCATATATGTTTAGAAGCACATTTTATCGTTGTTCTGGGTTAACTGGTCCGTCTGCCAGAATGCCAAATGGAACATATTTATATGACTTCTTTACCGGCGAAACCACCAATCATGTTGGTGATATGTATCGTGGTGCGACGGGGTTATCAGATTACAGTTCTATACCAACTGCATGGAAATAATATAATTTGACAACAGCGTCCGCCTGAAAAGTGCATCCGCACAATAAAAATCCGCATTCCTGCGGATTTTTTATTTTATTTCTTCTGCGGCGGTTCGGGCAAGCGTGTCGCACCTTTCGTTCATGTCATGACCTGCGTGACCCTTTACCCATACCCATTTTATGCGCTTCGTCTGCGCAAGCTGGTCTAGCTGCTGCCAAAGCTCTTTATTCTTTACAGGCTTCCTTTCCGCGTTCTTCCAGTTGTTGTTCTTCCACTGCTGAACCCATTTTTCCATGCCGTTCTTTACATATTGGCTGTCTGTGTGAAGCTCTAGTTCATCGTGTTTCTTTGCAGCCGTCAATGCCCTTATTACCGCCGTCAATTCCATGCGGTTGTTCGTAGTGTCTTTTTCACCGCCACTTCTTTCCGCAACGTTCTTGCCGTCGGTCGCAATAAATGCCCATCCGCCCGGGCCAGGATTGCCCAAACAACTGCCATCTGTCCATATTTTTAACATTTTTTTAGCCTTGGTTTTATGATATAATATCACAAAATGAGATTTGATGCCAAACAATTACAGGAAATGTCAAAATCCGTGCGGGCGCATGCACTGGATGCCATACGCCATGCGGGGTCGGGACATGTTGGAATTGTGTTGGGGGCGGCCGATATAATTACGGCGATTTATGCGAATTTTCTGCGTGTGGGCGTTGATAGATTTGTCTTGTCGGCTGGTCACGGCAGTGCGCTGTTTTATTCTGTATTAAAGTTGGCGGGGTATAAAATCGGTGATTTAGAAAGTTTTCGGCAAATTGGTGGATTGCCAGGGCATCCGGAAATCGGAATTGATGGTGTGTGGGCGACAACGGGGCCATTGGGCCAGGGAATCGGTAATGCGGTTGGGATGGCTTTGGCGGCCAAACTTCGTGGATTGGATACACGGGTGTTCTGTTTGTGCAGTGATGGTGATTTAATGGAAGGCGTTGCATCCGAAGCAATTGCGTTCGCAGGGCGGTATAAATTAAATAATTTGATACTGGTGTGGGATGATAACGGGCTTAGTATTGATGGGGCGGCGTTAACGGACATGGATATCCCAATGCGTATGCGGGCCGCCGGATGGGGAATTATGCGCACAGATGGTGACAATTTTAATCAAATAAATCGTGTGTTGTCATCGGCAACTGATGATAAAAATTCTGTGCCAGTGTTTGTCCAATGTAAAACAGTTTTGGGGCGTGATTCCAGTTTGTCTGGCCAGTCCAGCGCGCATGGGTTTGCGTTGGATGATTCAGAAATGATGCGCTTGACAGAACGGTTTATATCGCCGTGTGGTGACGATTTGTGGTCGGAATTGGCGCATGATATGACGGGCGTGCAACAGGTTGAAATACCAAAGATTAATGCCGATAATATCAGTATCCCACGTAACACAACAGACGTGTCAACGCGCGAATTGTCGGGAATGTTCGTGGAAAAATTGATGGCAAATGGTATCAATGTCGTCGGGGGCAGTGCGGATTTGGGCCACAGTACAAACGTTAAAGTAAAATCCAGTGTGGATATATTGCCACCGGATTTTGTTGGAAATTATATTAACTATGGGGTGCGCGAACATGCAATGGGCGCAATTATGAACGGTATGGTTGCGGGCGGTGTGCGCGCATATGGTTCAACGTTTTTGGTGTTCAGTGACTATATGCGGGCCAGTATTCGGATTGCGGCAATGTCTGGATTACCGGCAATTTATGTGTTTACACATGACAGTGTTGCTGTTGGGCCAGATGGGCCAACACATCAGCCGATTGAGCAATTGCCGTCGTTAAGACTGATTCCGAACCTGAATGTTTTTCGTCCATGTAATGCGGATGAAGTGGCATATGCATGGCATGCGGCATTGTCTGATACAGAACATCCGTCGGCAATCATTTTGTCGCGCCAAAAAATTAAACAAATTCAAACACACAGTGTGGCCGATATTTCGCGTGGTGCGTATATTATTCGTTCGGCAAAATCACGTCGGGTGCGGGTTACGCTGGTTGCCACCGGGGCCGAAGTGCCATTGGCGATATCGGTCGCAGAAAAACTGGGGGACGGGGTCCAGGTTGTCAGTATGCCGAATGTTGGCGCGTTTCGTAACCAAGATGTGCAGTACAAGAAAAAAATACTGGTCGGGTATGTCGTTGTCATAGAGGCCGCCGCCACAGCGCCTTGGTTTGAATTTGCCGATGCCGTTGTTGGAATTGATTCTTTTGGTGTGTCGGGTGACGGCGAATCGGTATATAAACATTTTGGGTTTGACACAGACGCGATTGTGCGCGATATTTCAAAAAAAATACGATAGATTAATGTCAGAATGTGAATTTGTTTTATCGTCGGGTGAACGTATCCCGATTGTGGTGTCATCGCGTCGTGGTTTACGTAATATCACGTTGCGCCCAAAAACACAGCCAAAACGCGAATTACACGTATCAAAGCCGTGGTTGACACCAATGTCTGTGGTTATGCGTTTTGTTGAACAAAAAAGTCGCTGGTGTGAACGTATATTTAATAATGCACCGCAAAAGCATCATATAATATCGGGTGAAGAAATTGAATTTTTAGGGTGGCATGTGCACGTTGTACATGACCCGTCGCGTCGGGCGAATGAATTTATTAAAAACGACTTTGGGGTGGCGACGTTGGTTGTTGGTGGAACGTCGGATATGTTTGAACGGCGTATACGTGACTTTATTAAATCTGCATTTTTAACAGAAGTAAAGCAGATGATACGCACAGTGCCACGTGAATTTTGGCCAAAACGAATCGCCGTTCGTGATACAACCAGTCGCTGGGGCAGTTGTTCAACCAGTGGTACCATGTCTTTTTCATGGCGGTTGGCGTTTGCGCCGCGCGATGTTATGCGATATGTTGTAATGCATGAATTGGCGCATCAAAAGCATATGGACCATTCACCTGCGTTTTGGCAAACTGTGTCCGATTTATATGGGTTCGGTGTGGAACGTGCGAAAAGGTGGCTGAATGTACATGGGGGCGAACTGCACAGATATTTTTAACTTGTTTATTTATGGCAATCGGTTATACTGTGAATTGAATCAGTGGGGACATTGGTTCAGGGATTTAGCAATCCCATATCCATGCGGTACGAAAGTGCCGAATATCCACCGACAATATAGAACTGTTGTCGGGTTACCTGGCCAATAGGTCGGGTTGTGTCGGCGATACAACAGGTTGCATTACAACCGAAAACCGACAGGTCATTTATGGATATGATTTGCTAACTTCCCGACCACCACAGTTTTTGGTGGTTTTTGTTTAACGTTAAAACAAAAAAGGAAGAAGCAATGAAAAAAATATTATGTGGTTCTGTGTTTGCTTTAATCGCAACCGGTGCAATGGCGGACGGGTTCTATATAAATCCCCAGGTTGCATACAGCATTACATCTGTGTCTGAAAATCGTGTGGAAAAACAGTCAGAAAATGGCGCGTGGGTCGAATTCGACAAAAATAAACACGAAAGTTGGTCTGACACAGGACATAAATTTTCACCAAAAATTGCGGTCGGTTATGAATTTGATATGGACAAGGCTGGTATATTGTCAGTCGAGGCTGAATATGGCCACGTTGATAATTTCTTTAACGCGGTTGGGTTTGATGCGGCTGAAAATGGCGATAAACCAAATGATACCGATGTCAGAAACTTTACATACAATGAAAGCACATTGGGATTGAATGTTAAATACGGATACGAAGTATATAAATTCATCCCGTATGTAACGGCCGGTATCGGTTATACCACAATCGAATCGGAAAATAATTTCCGCAGTGGGCGTTATTTCTGGGAAACACCGGCGACAACTGAAAATATGTCTTGGAATGTTGGTGTTGGTATCGAAGTTCCAGTTACAGACAATGTTGCGTTCAATATCGCGTATAAATATACCGATTTGGGCAGTGTAGAATACACAAACGGTATGTTTTATGACAACCACACCGAAGGCCAGGGCGGTATGACACGTGTGTTTGATTCAGATGTTGATTTATACAAACATGAAATCATTGCCGGTGTAAAGATGTCTTTTTAACATCATTGTCATTATTGGTTCGGTTATTGTATCCCGCGTTCTGCGCGGGATTTATTTTATAAAAAACTTGCAAAGTGGCGGATTTTGGGTATTATTCGCGTATGATTTATAAAACATTTGTTTTTGTTGCGTTGCATCACGCCCGTCGGGCGGTGTGCTTATAGCGTTTTTAATATATTTGTGATATAATCAGTTAAATCAAATTGCCAATGTATGTGGCACTAAATACAGGATTAAAAAATGGAATTAAAACCAACGAAAACTTTATCGGGATTCATAGAATTATTACCGGCACAACAGCGGTGTTTTGATGAATGTGCGGCACGTATGCAACGTGTGTTAAAAACGGCCGGGTTTGCACATTTGGATTTGCCGGCAATTGAACGGGCCGAAGTTTTGACGGATAAAGATAACTGGGATGAAATAGAAACGCAAATGTTCTTGTTTCAAAAGGGTGACACTAAAATGGGGCTGCGATATGATGGAACAGTTGGGCTGTCGCGTTATGTCGCCGGGCACATTAATGATTTGAACTTTCCGTTTCGTGCGTATCAGTTTGCGCGTAATTATCGCGGGGAACGGCCCCAGCGTGGTCGGTATCGTGAATTTTATCAGATGGATCTGGATATTATGGGAATTGATACATTGTCCGAAAATTATGATGCAGAAATTGTCGCAACCTTGGCGCGGGCATATGAATCAATTGCTGAATTTATTGGGCCGGTGAATGTGCGTATCGGTAATCGCAGGTTCTGGAATGCAATGTTTGCGTATTTGGGGATGGATGATGCGCAAAGTCGGGCGGCGTTTGTTTTGATTGATAAAAAAGACAAGATGTCTGATTTTTATGACGGATTGGTTGAAACAGTTGGACAGAAAAATGCAGATAAAATAAATAACGTTTTTTCAAATGGGTATCGGTCATTTGCCGGCGCATCAGATGCATTAGATTCGGCAATCAGTGAAATTGACAGTTTTGTGCAGATGCTGGATGCGATGGGAATTCGCAATGCACAAATTGATTTGGGAATTATGCGCGGCCATGCGTACTATACCGGCATTGTGTTTGAATTTTTCTTGGATAATTTCCCAGAATTGGGGGCGATTGGCGGCGGCGGTCGGTATGAAGATTTGGCGTCTAAATTTTCCAAGACTAAAATTATCGGGGTGGGGGCCGCTGTTGGTTTTTCACGTCTGATGGTTGCATTGATGGATGATAACAAAATTGATTTGTCGCAATTCAGTCGCCCGATTCGTGCCGCTGTTTTGGTTATGGGTAATGAAAATGTTGCATATGCAATGCGGGTGTTGTCAGAACTGCGTGATGCCGGGATAACCACAGTACCGTATCTGGATGCAAATAAAAAATTCAAAAATCAGATTGAATTTGCCGACAAGATAAAGGCAGATTACAGCATAATAATTGGTGAAAATGAAGTAAAAACAAATGTGTTGTCGGTTAAAAATATGCAGTCTGGGGACCAGATGGGTATGGATTTAGCCGATGTAAAAAAACTGTTGTGTACGGTACAATAAAATGATTATAGACGATAAATTAAAAGACATTCAGGCGCGTGCCACAGAAATAGAAACCCAGATGAATTCGGGTACTGTTTCAGGGGCGGAATTAACCAGGTTGTCCAAAGAATATTCGGAACTGACCAATATTTTACCGCTGGTTTCGGAATATTTCCAGGTAAAGCGCGGTATTGATGATGCAAATGAAATGCTGCACGATGCAGAATTAAAAGCAATTGCGTCAGAACAGTTGGATGAATTAAAGCACAAATTACCAGAAATTGAAAAGCAATTGCAAATCGCGCTGTTGCCACGTGACGAAGCCGATGATAACAGTGTTATTATGGAAATTCGTGCCGGGGTTGGCGGTGAAGAATCGGCACTGTTTGCCGGCGATTTGTATAATCAATATAAATCTTATGCAATGCGACATGGGTGGAAAACCGAAGTAATTGAAGAAAATGCGACATCTTTGCATGGGTACAAGGAAATTGTGTTCAAAATTGATGGGGTGGGGGCATATGCGCGGTTAAAGTTTGAATCAGGCATTCATCGGGTTCAGCGCGTCCCAGAAACAGAAGCCAGTGGTCGTATACATACCAGTGCCGCGTCTGTGGCTGTTATGCCCGAAGCAAAAGATATTGACGTTGTCATAGATGACAAGGATATTCGCATTGATGTTTTCCGGGCATCTGGTGCCGGGGGCCAGCATGTGAACAAAACAGACAGCGCAGTGCGTATAACGCATTTCCCAACAGGCATTGTTGTCACATGTCAAAATGAACGCAGCCAATTTCAAAACAAGGCTGCGGCAATGGCGGTTCTGCGGGCTAAATTATATGAAAAACAACGTGAAGAGCAGGTTAATGCCAGTAATTCTGCACGAAAAACAATGGTCGGTTCGGGTGATCGCAGTGAAAAAATAAGAACTTATAATTTTCCAGAACAACGTGTTACAGACCATCGTATAAAATTAACGTTGTATAAACTGGATGATATTTTGGCCGGCGGCGCGGCATTGGATGAAATGATTGATGCATTAATTGCTGCAGATCAATTGGAACGTTTATCCAGTATGAATTAATTTTTTAGTTTTGTTTTGGGCGCGGGCTTTGGTCCATATGATGTGCCAAACAATTTCCGGGAAAACAGACGGTTGAAATCTGCCAGCAATATATCTGGTCGCGACGTGCGTTTTCGTATCTTTTATTTTCACGGACGAAACGCGTCCATGAATGGATTTGCGGCTTTATTTCATGTGTTACGTGAACGGTATGTGGTGTTATCAGAATATATATTTTATGTTAACGCCACCATTCCAACCAGTGCGCCCGCCATCATGACGATTTAAGTGCAATGCGATGTTAAATCGGTCAATTGATTTTTCAATACCGATGCCGTATTCGGCATAATCATCGGAAAACAATTCAGTATATTTTTCGTTGTTTACAAAAATATCGCCATTATAGTCATATCTGAATACATATTGCAGGCCAATGTATCCAAACCATCCGGCACCAATGTGTTTAATCGCACGAATTGATGGCGCAACATCAAATATATTAAAGTTAGAATTTGCAATATTGTCGCCAGACGCAGATATATAATCAGCCGACCCAATCCATGTGTATCCGGCATAGATGCCCGGCTGGATTGTAAATGTATCATCCAATGGTATATTGTATGTCGCATTTAACGCCGCACCAACCCATGGGGTTGAAAAACCGTCGGTGCCAAATTCACTGGATGCATGATTTGACACTGCGCCAATGTTTGCAATAAACGACAGGTTGAAATTTTGTATATTATATCCACTGTACAGTCCAAAGTACCCACCGTTTTCGTTTATATCAATGGATTCATTGCCCTGCTTGCCACCGACATATCCACCATAGAATCCCCATTCAGAAATACCGATGCCCCATTGTGCTTCGCCGCCAGCGACACCGAAACTTAATAAATCATAATTCGTATCCAGTACGTCATAGTTTGAAAATCCGACGTCTTCATCAAAATGTTGCCAATTGAACCACATGCTGTTCAAGACGGGGCGTGACGCATCGTCACCACCGCTGCGCCCGGTGTCGGGGGTATTCACAGTGCCGTCGTCACCATATTCGCCGTATAAATGCGGGCGCCCGTACATGGGCAGGGTGCCGTACATATCACGCGCGTTCCCAGATTCAGATGGCATTACGTCAGAACGGGCCATCTTGGCAATTCCGCCCAGTGTTGCGGCGGCGTTTCCTTCAAATGTGCGCATGGTATTTGTTGCGATTGAATGTTGAATCGCAGCGATGTTATTTGCCGTAATGTAATTTGCATAAACGTGTGGGGACGACGCCGACGCATCGTATGCGCACAGAACAAATAATCCAATTGCAATTAATTGTATGTTTTTTTTCATGCAATTCCCCCGTTTTCATTATTTCTGTATAATTATAACATATTTTTTCATATTTCAAAATAATATTGACGCAAAATATATCGGATTTGTTTTTTATTGTATGAATGCCTGGTTTTTATTAATATGTTGATCATGAATGATAAAATTATATTGAACAAGCCAATTGTTATGGTTGGATTGATGGGGGCGGGCAAAACAAGTGTTGGCCGTGCCTTGGCGCGTCGTATCGGAATTCCATTTGTTGATTCAGATAAAGAAATTGAGGCGGCGGCCGGATGCAGTGTTGTTGACATATTTGCATTGTACGGCGAAAGTGAATTCAGACGCGTGGAACAACGTGTCATTGCGCGTCTGATGGATACGGAACCAAAGTTAAAAGTTATATCTACGGGCGAAGGGGCGTTCATAACCCCGGCGGTGCGAAAAATGGTGTTGGACGGGGCGGTGTCGGTTTGGCTGAAAGCGGATTTAGAACTGCTTGTAAAAAGGACAAATTTTCGCAATACGCGACCGCAATTGTTGCACGCGGACAGTCGTAAAATTTTGGCGCAATTAATAGCGGAACGGTACGATATCTATAAATTGGCGAACATCACCGTGGAAACGCGCGATGAAAGTTTGCGTAAAACGTTGGACAAAGTTATGGATGCGGTATGTGCATATACTAAACATGAGAGAGAAAAATGTCAAAATTCAAATGGTTAAAGGAATTCAAAACTTTTATAGATCGTGGTAACGCCATTGATATGGCGGTTGGTATCATTGTCGGCAGTGTTATGACCGGAATGGTGAATTCATTGGTCAAAGACATTATTATGCCGCCAATCGGATTGATGATAGGGGATGTTGATTTTTCTCAATTTTTTGTCGTTTTGGCGGGTGGCGCACCAGGCGAACATTATAACACTGTGGCCGAGGCCCAGGCGGCGGGTGCTACTACTATGAATATAGGCGTTTTTTTGAATTCTGTGGTCAGTTTTTTAATCACGATGTTCGCGGTGTTTATACTGGTGCGCGCAATCAATAAAGTGCGCTCTAAACAAGCGGTTACAACGCGTGTGTGTCCATATTGTAAATCAACGATAAATATCCAGGCAACAAAATGTCCGAACTGTTGTTCCAAATTGGTGGCGGAAGAGATCGTTCCGCCACAGCCCAGTGACTTGGAACGCGGAATCAAAAATGCGGCAAAAATAGCCAAGGGGCAGATTAAGAAAATTGCAAAGTTGGGGCGGAAATCGCGGTGATTTTATTGATACGTACAAACGAAACGGCGGGAAATATCGCCGTTTTTTATTATGGTGGCCACGGTTTTTGTAAAAAAGTGGATTTTGGCGCCCACACGGCGTCGGCGGCGTGCTGTGTGTGATGTGTTGCGGCAACGTTTTTTGCGCGTTGTGTGGCGGGCGGGGCGTTGGTTCGTGGTGAAATAGGGCGCCAGCCGCATTTTTTGTGGTCTGCGCCGGATGACCGGGCGCGTGGCCGATTGTTTAATGGAAATGTGCGTAGTATGGCGGTTCATTTTGTGTCGCGTGGTGCAGAGGTTGCGCCAAATTTTGTAAAAATTATTTTGTGTTGTTGGGGTTGCGTCACGTATTCAAGTCGTCTTTTTATTGCATAATGTTTCGTGGATAATTATGACGGTGTGTTTGGGGCGCCGTTATTCATATTTGTATGAAAGTTTTTGCGTGCGTGGCCCATAAAAATTCGGTTTCCGGGCCCGCAGGGCACACGTAATTGCGGGCATTCACAAAAGGCGCATAATGTATATTATGTATAGTTTTGTGTGTCGGGGGCGCAAAATTGTGTATAATGTTTGATTTTATATGTGGATTGCGTAAGCATAAATATAAGGCGTTCCGGTAAGTGTAATATAAGTAGTTTTTGTAGATGTACGGATGTTTGTTTTCTGGTTTGATGTGTGTTGGCGTGTCAAAGAATTGTGGGGTTTGAAGATTATGCGACGGTCGTGTGCGGATGAAAATATATTTATTTGGATTGAATTTGTTTGATGTGTCACGTTGTTCATGGTGTGTAAAATTTCTTTGCTGTGTTTTGTATTATTGGCGTCTGTATTATTTTTTGTTTGCTGTGACGCAGACAAGCATATAAATATATGTTGAATAAATTTTATCTGGCTGTTACGCGAGTGAAATTTATTTTATCATGGGGTTTTGGTCGGTGTTGTTTTTAATCCAATTTGTTGTGTGGTTGTGTTTGTGTTCGGCGGCACTTTTTTTTGCGAATAAATTTTATGTGTTATAAACGTGCAAAAGCGTTGATGTTATTTATCAGAATAATATATATAACAAATTGTAATTACGGATTATATTAATTATTTGTATTTTTGGTTTTTTTATATGTTTTTTGCTGAAAAATACGGGCTGTTATGGTGAAAAAAATGGTTTTTGTGCCCTGCTTTTTGACCTAAAAAAACGTAAAAATGGCGGATTTCTGCGGTTTTGGGGCGTTTTTTTTGTGGTTTTTGCCCTGCTTTATTGTTGATTTTATGTATAAAATATAAAAAATAATATTTTGATTATTCTGAATTTTACACATTGTATAGTTTAGTTGGTTGGACGCGGTTGTGATTTTTGGTGTTAAATGTAGTGATGATTTGCCGGAATGCATAAAAAGGTGATAAATTAAATAATATATAAAAATAAATAGATATTTGTGTATATTAAAGTAAATGTTTAATGTTTTTTGTCGTCATTATTTGATAAAAATTTGATTTTGTATGTGGGTTGCTGTAGAATTTATGGCATGAGATTAGATTTGGTGTTAGTTTCACGGAAATTGTATTCTACGCGGGCGCGTGCGGTGGCGGCAATCAAGGCTGGGTTGGTCACTGTTAATGGGAAAATGGCCAAAAAGCCAAGTATGGATGTTGCTGATACAGACATCGCTGTTGGTGGTGAATTACCCTATTCTGTGGGACGTGGCAGTTTGAAGTTGGCGGCGGCCTTGGATGCGTTTGATGTTAATCCCATGGGATATGTCTGTTTGGATGTTGGTGCCAGTACGGGCGGTTTTACTGAAACGCTGTTGGGCCGTGGTGCGGCGCGTGTAATCGCGGTAGATGTTGGGACGAATCAATTGGCGGAATCATTGCGTCATGATGCGCGCGTGACCGTACTGGAACAAACGGACATTCGGTCGTTGCGCCCGATGCGCGCGGTGGATTTGATTGTGGTTGACGTGTCGTTTATTTCACTGACCAATATCAGCGATGCATTGGCCGCATGGAATGCGCCAAAAATAATTGCGTTGATAAAACCACAGTTTGAGGTTTCGCGCAGTATTGCCGCCCGTCATGGTGGGGTTATTAAAAGTGAATCTGACCGGCAAAATGCGATAAGCATGGTGGTGCAAAACTTTGAACAAGTGGGCTATAAACAATTGGGTATAATTGAATCGCCGGTTCGTGGTGGCAGCGGCAACGTGGAATATTTATTGTACTGTGTACGTGGATGAAAATCATATCCGTATGTGATGAATTTTAATGCCGAACAGTGTTATTGTATTTCCGATTACTCGGACAAATGGGATGACTGTTTTGTTTGACTGCTTTTTTCGGTGATAGCGTTGCATGTCGCGTTTCATAAAATCTTCGGGATACAGGTTTAATTTTTTTGCTGTATTATAAAATCGCGAATATACATCGTGTGGTGTGTTTGTGTAATCATATGGTTTTACTGTATAAAAATGCAAAATTGCATAATTGCCGGCCAAGACATCTTGTTGCCATTGTGTGGGATATTTGATTGAAATCTTTACCCCAGGACCAAAATTGTACCGCAATGGTAAAGACAATATTTTCCCATCAAATGCCACATTCAGTAAATCTTGATCGGGATATTTTAACTCTATATCGGTCGCCCCGGGTATTAAGTGCCCGTATTCAGTCATTTTTTTTACATTTATTAACAAAACACCGGAATTAAAATAAATATCATTTTTAAGATATTTTTGTGTAAATTCCGCGACATAAATTCCATTTGGGTTGTGTTGGTTTTCTGTTGGGGCCATGTCGCGCACTGCGCCCATTACGTAATTTGTGATGTCCACAGAATATAATTCTGACAAGTCGTCGCATACCAAGGTATCAGAATCCAGGTATAATATTTTATCGGTGTTGGGAAAAATTCTGTGTGCGAACAGCCGATAGAATATCACGGGACTCCATCGTGAAAAATCATATTTACGAAATGGATTTTCGCTGTGGCGTATAACGCGCCATGTTAATTTTGTTCCGGGATACTGTTGTATAATTTTTAATATTACTTTTTGTCCGCGTGTGTGTGGCGGAACCATGCAGAAAATGTGGTATACCGTGTCGTCGCGTTTATTTTCCAACAGTGATAATATTGACACGGCGGCTTGGTCGCAAAATGCGGTATCAAATGCATATAAAATATTTATTTCAGACATGATAAAAACCAACATAAAAATTTTTGTTTCAGTCGCAGGTATCGTCGCGGAATTTCCCGGCATGATGCAATCAGTGCAGATTTTGCATCTGTTTGGTATTGGCCGAATTTTTTTGGTTTATATATTGTTTCCAGCATCAAATACGTGAACGTGTTTTGGTAAAACATACGCCAGAATACAAAGTCATATTTGTCCAATAAGTCTTTTCGTATATGCCGAAAATACATTGGGAACCATTCAAAATATTGTGGTGAAAATTCTGCGGATGTTATTGTCCCAGGATGGGTCCGGTGATACACAGATATATTTTGTGTTTCAACAACCAGATTTGCCCGGTAACATATATCCAACATGAATGTTAAATCGTCGCCAAATGTTTTGAATTCTGGGCGAAATCGCGTGTTGCCAATTAATTCGCGACGATAAATGCGGCGCCATATCCAACACCATTTACTGGCCAGTGGTGCCAACAAAAAACGCGATGGGTTGTTTGACGACCCAGATATATTTGGAATCCATGTATGATTTTTTGACGGGATAAATCTGAATTTATCGGCAACAATGTTTGTTGCCCCGCCCGCCATATCGGCCCCAGTTGTTTCGGCCATATGTAATAACATTTCCAGCGCGTATTCTGTAAAACAATCGTCAGAATCCAGAAATGCAATGTAACGACCGCGCGCAATGTCCAGTCCCCTGTTCCGTGCGGCGGATACACCGTCATGTGATGTTTGTTGAATCAGGATAAATCGTTTGTCTTGCTGGGTATATTTGCGAATAATTTGTATGCTGTTATCGGTACTGGCGTCGTCAATGATGATGCATTCAATATTTTCCAGTGATTGGCATTTGATGGATTCCAAAGCATCGCCAATATATTTGGCGTAATTATAGTTTACGACGATTACAGATATATCTGGTACTGTTTTTGACATTGTTTGTTTTAATACAGGCAACTGTCTATGTACACGAAACTGCCGGTGCCGTCATTCATTGTTACATCTGGCCTGATAAAGCAATCTGTTATTGTGTTCCAATATGCATTGGCCAGCGAACTGCAACTTATTTCAATAACTTGCATATATACGCCGTCCAGCATTTGGCCACCTGGGGTTGTGTATGAACAGAAATACAATTCGCTGCGGCCACCTGCGTCGTATATACCCGCTGGAAAAATAACTTGTCTTGATTCGTAGCAGTCGCCACGTACACTGTACAGTGACGGGCAAGATGCACATTCATAGTCTGATGCGCAATCATAATAATTTTGTGGTGATGTAACTGTTGCGCCATTGGCATTTTTGCATTTTGATAAATAGTACCCAGGACTGCATACGCGAATATAGGATTCTTCGGTGGAATAATCAGACAATTCTTTTAGAAGGCGAATAAATTTTCCACCACATGTTCCACCATGGCATAGCTTAGATGCACTGCAATACTGGAAAAAAGACGTGTCGTTTTCGGGCATGCCGGTTTGGTTGTAAACGCGTTCACTGCTTACAACGCCGGTATAGTTACACAACGCCGCGTTTACATCAGATTTGTATATTATGAATACAAATGAACTGATGATTCCCCAAATTATTTTGCCTATATCTAGTTTCATTGTTTCAGGTGCCCCCCCGGAATCCGATGCCGAATCTAAACGGTGGTTTATTTTCGGCTACAAACCGTGTGAATTTTATCAAGAAAACCAAGAAAAAGTCAATATAAAATTTGCTGAAAATAAACCACCGTTTAGATTCGGTATTTTGGTTGGTCGTAATTTCTTGTTTTAACTGCTTTTTTGTCTTTTTTACTTACGCCGGGATATTTATCTTTCATTGTAAAAATTCTTGAATTTATTGGGCAATGTGTATAAAATACCACGAAGTATGTTTATTTTGAACCCCAGGTATAAGTTATGGCAGATGATATAAAGCAAATTCATGAACGTGAAGAAAAATGGCAACGCCGTTGGGCGGATGCCGGTGTGTTTACCCCCAAAAATGATGGCAGCAAGACGCCGTTTTATATGTTGGCGGAATTTCCGTTTCCATCGGGCAACGGACTGACCGGGGGACATATGTTGATTTATTCCGGTTCGGACGTTATGGCGCGGTTTCGCCGTATGCAGGGCTATGATGTTCTGTTCCCGATGGGGTTTGATTCATTGGGAATTTCGGCGGAAAACTATGCCACGAAAATTGGCAAGCATCCGTCTGTGGTTGTGCGCGAACTGATTGAAAAATTTACGCACAGTATGATAAGCATGGGTTGGTCTATTGATTTGAAATCGCAAATTGCAACGTCTGACCCTGAATATATCAAATGGACCCAGTGGATGTTTATCCAGTTCTTTAATGCGGGGTTGGCGTATAAGTCTATGTTGCCGATGAACTGGTGTCCGAATTGTCGCACCACGTTGACCAACGAAGAACTGGAAGATGGCAAATGCAATCGTTGTCATGGGCCGGTTGAAATTCGTGAAAAAATGCAGTGGAATCTGGCGATTACTAAATATGCCGAACGTTTGTTGGATGATTTGAAATTGGTTGATTATCCGGAACGTGTAAAGCGTGACCAGATAAACTGGATTGGTAAATCCACCGGTGCGGATGTTGATTTTATGGTCGGTGACGATGTAATGACCGTTTATACCACACGTGTTGATACTATATTTGGTGCGACATTCTGTGCGATTGCACCGGAACACAAATTGGTTGCCAAATGGCTGGCGGACGGGCGTATTAAAAATGCGGACGCGGTGCGTGCGTATATAAAACAATCGGCCGAAAAATCTGAATTTGACCGGACGGACGCAACAAAAGAAAAAACAGGTGTGCGTTTGGACGGCATAATGGCGCGCAATCCATTTACAGGCGATGAAATCCCCGTATTTGTGGCGGACTATGTATTGGTGAATTATGCGCATGGTACGATTATGGCTGTGCCGGCGCACGATGAGCGCGACTGGGATTTTGCGAAAAAATTCGGTTTGAAAATTATTCCTGTGATTGATGGTGGTGAACCCGACAAAGTCTGGACCGGGGATGGCATGCATATTAATTCAGGATTTTTAGATGGTATGAACAAGGCCGACGCAATCGCTGCCGCGATTAAGTATGGTGCGGAACATGGGTTTGCCCGGCCGAAAACGCGTTTCAAAATGACCGATTGGGGGTTTTCGCGCCAGATGTATTGGGGCGAACCAATTCCATTGGTGTATTGTGAAAAATGCGGTTGGGTGCCGGTGCCTGAATCTGAATTACCGTTGATGCAGCCGTATATGGAAAATTATCGCCCGACCGAGGACGGTGAAAGTCCCCTGGCCCGCGCGACAGATTGGGTGAATACCACGTGTCCAAAATGTGGCGCGCCCGCGCGACGCGAAACGGATACTATGCCGCAATGGGCGGGGTCATCGTGGTATTATATGCGGTATCTGGACCCGCGTAATGACAAAGAATTTTGTTCGCGGGAACAAATGGAACGCTGGATGCCGGTAAATCATTATAATGGCGGCAATGAACACAATACGCGTCATTTGATTTATTCGCGCTTTTGGCACAAGGCGTTATATGATTTGGGATTTGTAAATACTGTTGAACCGTATAAAAAGCGGACCACAAATGGTTTGCTGATGGGGTCGGATGGTAAAAAAATGTCTAAATCCGCCGGTAATGGATTCCAGGTTGATGAAATGGTGGCGCGCGTTGGGGCCGATGCTGCGCGTACGACAGTGTTATCGTTGGGGCCGTGGGATACGAATGTGAACTGGTCAGACGGTGCGCTGGCCGGGGTACAAAGATTCCTGAAGCGCGTGGAAAATATGGCGGATAATCTGACCGATGATGTGATGACGTCCGAACAGGAACGTTTGGTTAATCAATTAATCGCAGATATGACAGAACGACTGGAAAATATGCGGTTTAATACGGCGATTTCCGCGATGATGGAATTTATTAACCAGTTCAGTGGCACTATGCCCCGCCCTGTGTACGAAGTATTGATTCAAATGTTGAACCCATTCGCGCCGCATTTGACCGAAGAAATTTGGGAACGTTTAGGGCACGCGGATATGTTGGTGTTTCAACCGTGGCCAACATACGACGCCGCAAAGTTGGCGAAAACAACAATGACAATTGTTGTTTCGGTTAATGGTAAACGTGCGTCTGATTTTGTGGTGCCTGTTTCTGCCACAGAAGAAGAAATTGTTGATGCCGCCAAACGGGCCGCATCCAAAAAACTGGCCGGTGCCAGTATTATCAAAACAATTGTTGTACCGAACAAGTTGGTGAATTTTGTGGTTCGCAACAACTGATAAAAAACGCCCGTGTGGGCGTTTTTTATTTAAGAGATTTTTTTCAGTCGGCGCACACGGCGTTCGTTTTCATCAAATGGACTTTCCAAAAATGCACGTGCGGTTAAAAATGATACTTCTATATCAATATCATCCGCGGCCAACGCCAATACGTTGATGTCATCGTGAAAACGATCATCGCGTGCCTGGTCCGGGCGGTCACAGCGTGACGCACGGATATGGCGATAACGATTGGCGGCGATTTGCATCCCGGCGCCTGTGCCACAAATTAATATTCCGCGTGATTTTTCGTCGTCAACCATTGCATCTGCCAGCGCTTTGGCAATGTCTGGAAAATCAACCGGGGTATTGGGGTCATCCGTCCCCAGGTTCACAACACTGTATCCGATTGCGTTTAACATTTCTGTCAGGTATAACTTTACACCAACACCACGATGGTCGGCGGCGATATATAACTTTGATATTGTTTTATTCATCTTTTTTGCCCTTTCTTTTCGCCAATTTGCATTCCAGCCCTGTATTGCCGGTTATATTTAGTGTGTAATATGATAATGTTCCGGTCATTTGGGCATTGCTGAAAACATTTGCGGTATTGACAATTGCCGGGCCATCCAGGGTGCCGTGTAAAAACAAGTTTGTTGCCGTGATTTTTCCGGCCACACGCCCGCCCCGCCCGATTACAACAGTATCGGCGGTTATGTTTCCGATAACGTTACCGTGAATTTGCACAGAATGGTCGGTTTTTATGTCACCCGTCAGTTTGCACCCGGCGCCAATAATTGTTGGTGATGTTTTTTCTTTTGCGTTTGTAAATGCCAGCATTTTATTCTTCCTTTACAAATTTTGTTGGGTCAAAAGGTACACCCTTGTACCGAATTTCATAGTGCAAGTGTGGCCCCGTAGAACGACCAGTTGAACCCGCCAGTCCAACAACAGTGCCTGGGCGTACCCAATCGCCACGCGTAACCATTATTTGCGACAGGTGGGCGTATAATGTTGTAAATCCCAACCCGTGGTCAATTTCAACCGTTGTGCCGTATCCAACGCGGTCACCCGCAGATACAACGCGACCGGGGGCAACCGCAAACAATTCTGTACCAATTTTGCCGGCAAAATCAATACCGCGATGTTTCTTTTGTTCACTGGTAAATGGGTCGGTGCGTGTGCCGTACCGTGACGTTACGCGAACATTTTCAACCGGCGCGCCAAGCGGTAATACGCGATCCAGTTTAGACAGACCGTTCCACAGTTCTAAATCATCAGCCAATTTTTGATATTTTGGATCCAAGTCTTTATCAAATTCAATTGGGCTGAACGCGGCGCCAACCAATGGATTAGAAAATTTATTCGCATTACGTATCAAAACTTTTTGCGTCAGCCCCAGTGATGCAATTGTTGTATTGATGTTATTCATACTGGCGCGTAATGCGTCAATGTTTTCGGTGGCCAGTTTTGATACAGTATCAAATATCTGTGCATCGGCCGCCGCAACACTTTGCATTTGTTCCACCAATTGGGTGTTGCGTTTTTTCAGTTCCGCGTTTTCGGCACGCGTCAGTTCCAAATCAACAGATAATTCAGACAATTTGGTATGTTCGGGGGCATAGTCAGAATTTGTGAACATTTCGTTCAATCGCGTGCGCAGAAAATCCAGTTCGCCCCATGTTTTTAACTGGTCATTCATCAGGTTTTGTTTTTCGGATTCTGATAATTCAGACGCGTTTAATATCTTGTCATCAATTATATTCAAATTGCGCGTCAGTTCGTTATATTTTTCCATATATGTTTGCAAATCTGTCATTTGACGCGCGTGCAAAGATTTCATTTCTTCCAGTTGCTGGGTGCGATGCTGTAACATTGGCCGGTGATAAATAAA
This sequence comes from uncultured Alphaproteobacteria bacterium, assembly GCA_944392535.1. Classification (GTDB taxonomy): domain Bacteria; phylum Pseudomonadota; class Alphaproteobacteria; order Rs-D84; family Rs-D84; genus Enterousia. The sequence goes on from CALXWY010000003.1 coordinate 91,956, forward strand.
TACGTATGTTGACCATGTTGCCCATATAACCAACCCAATCTTGCCGCAGAATTTGGTGAAACGCCAAAAACTGCTTTGCTGGAATGTATAAACGTTGCCACGTGGAATATCCATCACCGTGAATTCACGTGGTGGAAACACACGGCATATGGCGCGCCACAGCGCACGAAACGGCGATGTTATAAACGCCCATAATGATGTAAAATATTTCGTTATAAAGTTTATCATATCCACCCCAGTCTAGCCAAAGTGGAATTAATAGTCAAGCCATCACGTAATACGGGTTCATAGTTCATTGGCAGTCCGTTATACAGTTTGTCACCGCCACCTGTACCAATGCGACAGCGTATCAAGACGCGTTCGGCGTTCTGTTTGGCACCAAACAGCGGCACGATTGTTATGTCGCCGCAGTTGGCGCCGCGCATCGCAAAAACAGCATCAGACATTCGGGATGCATCAATTATGATGCAACAGTATCCACGTGGCCGAACGCGGGCAATGCATTTGCGCGTCCATTGAATAATGTCTGTGTTATGGTGGGCGTTATGATGTGCCGGTGTGCCGGTGAAATATGGCGGATTTGTTATGACCGCGTCAAATGTGCGTGGGGTGCGCCACGACATTATGTCGGCGTTTATCAGTTCAATATCGCAATTATTTAATTCGGCGTTTCGGGCGCATTCGGTCAACATTTTGTCTGATATATCAATTCCGGTAAGTTTAATGTTCGGGTTGTGGGCGTTCAGGCATAATCCAACCCCACCAGTACCAATACCAACGTCCAGTACGGTTCTTATTTTATCTGGGACAAATGCGGCCAGCCATGCGGCATCAGATGTGGCATTGTATTCACCGCGAAACATCCGAACGCGACCGCCCAGCATGGTAAAAATTGCTTGTTTTTGCGCCATATGTATATAATAATTCAACAAAATAAAAAGGCAAGTTTATGTTTGGTGATACCGTTATTGTGCAAAGTGCCATCAGTGCGTTTAATAACGTTGCGCTGGTTGCGCCGGGGTTCTTGTGGTCGGCGATTTTGTCAGTGCCGTTGTTTTTGATTGTGTATTATTGTGGCGACGCATTTATGCAGCGGTTTGGCTGGACCAGTGGGAATATAAATCGGCGGGTTTCAATCATAACAGTTTTGTTAATACTGGGGTGGTTATTGCTGTTTGGCGGAAATTATGCGGTTTTGCGTGATAATTTAACGGTTTTGCCGTTTGCAATGGCTGGGATGTTGTTCTTGGCGGCGATGTTTATTGGGGCGTGGTATAAAGAATTAAAAATACCACAGTATCGCAATCTGTCGCGGTGGGGAAAGTTTTGTGTGGTCATTGCGTGGGTAATCTTGTTTGCTGTGGCCGGGTTGTCAGATATGCATGCGTGGTGGGGGCCAATAATGCAAATCAGTGCGCTGGGGATTGGTATAGTGTTGGGGCGCATGATTGGTGCCAAGGTACGTGATGTGCCATTTGTGCTGGTTTTAATGTTTGGTGTCGCAGTATTGTTGTTAATGCAGCCAGAATTTTTCCGGTTTGGGCAATTGGGGGCACTGACGCCATTTCATTTGTTGGCACTGGTTTTAATGTCAATGGCGGTAATGGCAACGTTCGCTGTGCGCATGGTGCGGCCGCGTGGGCGTATTCGTCACAGTGTGTATGTTAAATTAAAGTGGTTGTTGCGATTGATTTCTGTGTTGTGTATGGCGCTGTTTGTGCTGACAGAATCTGTGCCGGTGTTTATCGGAATGTCTGGGCTGTTGTTTGTTGTGTTCGTAATTTCTGTGTGGCACGCATCAAGTATTAATGCACATCTGGGCAATCGTATGTTTGCAATTGCGTTGATGCTGTTCGGGGTGTTGACAACAATGCCGGCGATTTCTGCGCTGGGGATTTTGCGTTGGGTCAGTTTGCCGACAGAAAACAGATGGCAGCAATTAAAATTCTTGTTATAATTTGTTATATTTATTGAATACACTTTTTTGCGCATATAATGTATCATTTGTTCCGATAAATATGTAAAGATTAAACAGGCTGGGTTAAAATGATACATCCAACAGCAATTGTTCATGATGGCGCCGTTATTGGCGCAGATTGTAAAATCGGACCTTTTTGTATCGTCGGACCAAATGTTGTGTTGGGCGATCGTGTTGAATTAGTGTCTAATGTTATAATTGATGGGAAAACGTTCATAGGTGACGATTCTATTGTTTATCCGTTCGCCGTACTGGGGGTAATGAGCCAAGATTTGAAATGGCAAGATGAAGCAGCAATGACAGGATTGCGTATCGGTAAACGCTGTAAAATCCGTGAATATGTAACAATACATTCGGGAACACCGGCGTCTGATGGAACGGTTATCGGGGATGATTGCCAGATAATGGTTAATGCCCACGTTGGACACGACTGTAAAATTGGCAACAGTGTTGTTATGTCAAATGTTGTTCAGGTGGCCGGACATGTTGAAATAGAAGATTTTGCAATATTGTCTGGGGGGGTTATGGTATTGCAATTCGCACGTATTGGGCGCAATGCATTTATCGGTGGTATGTCTGGGGTTGGTAATGATGTGTTGCCATATGCAATATATGATGGTGCGCCACGTGCTGTATATCGCACGATTAATCGTGTTGGTTTGATGCGACACGGCTTTACAAACGAAGATATGCATGCCATACATACAGTATATGCGGCGGTGTTTCACAGTAATGATGGTACTGTTACAGAACGATTGGCCCGCATACGCAAAGAAGTTAAAAATAATAAATATGCCATGGACGCAATTGATTTCATAGAAAATCGGTCAAAACGTGGTATTGGTACATCGCGTGATGCAGAATAGAAAAAAAATCAAAGTCTTTATTATCGCAGGTGAAGTGTCTGGGGATATATTGGGCGCAAAGATAATGCGTGAATTGCCGGATGCTGATTTTATTGGTGTTGGTGGCGAAAATATGATTGCCGCGGGGCTGAACAGTCTGTTTCCTATGTCTGATTTGGCAGTGATGGGGATTATAGAGGTTGTTGCCCATGCAAGAACATTGACGCGACGCATTTCCCAGACTGTTCGTGCAATTATCGCTTCGCGGCCAGATGTTGTATTGACGATTGATTCGCCGGGATTTGCCAAAAGTGTTGTTGAAAAATTACGCAAGAATTCAGATGGAAAAAAACTGATTGCGGATGGATTGCGATTTCATCATGTTGTTGCACCCCAGGTTTGGGCATGGCGTTCAGGGCGTGCTAAAAAATACGCCCAGATATTTGATAAGTTATACGCATTTTTTGATTTTGAAGTTCCGTATTTTACTAAATATGGATTAGATACTGTGGCGGTTGGCCACCCTATTGCAGACGGTTTAATTGGATATCAATCAAAGCATAAAAAAATAAATAATGAAAAAATTATTGCAATCATCCCAGGCAGTCGTATGTCAGAAGTAAAAAGATTAATGCCATTGTTCCAGGATGTGGTTGGGCAACTGGTTGCAAATGGATATAACGATTATCGCTTTGTTATACCGACTGTTGAAACGACAGATGGGTTTATTCGTGAACATGTAAAGCGTTGGGGGGTGCAGCCGGAAATAATTCCGTCAAAATCACGGTATGATTTATATGCGCAAACTTATATTGCAATTGCCGCCAGTGGAACAGTATCGGCGGAATTGGCGATGTTACATGTTCCGTCGGTGATTGTTTATAAAATGAATCCTGTGACGGTGTGGTTGGCACGGCATTTGTTGCAAGTCAAATGGGTTTCGTTGGTAAATATATTATTAAATCGTTCTGTATACCCTGAATGTCTGGGGCCAAATGCAACGACAGAAAATATATTAGATAATGTTCGCCAGTTAAGCATACCAAGTGTTCGTGAAAATATGATTTCTGGATTAAAATCAGCAGATGATTTATGGCGGCGTCCAAATGGTGCGCCGGCGGCGTTGATTGCCCAGTCGGTGCGAAATTCAGTGAGATAGATGATAAATCATTGTTCAAAAAATAGTGTCAGTTAAACAATGACACTATTTTTATTTTGCGAACAATTATACGGATATGCGTTATTTCGTTTACATCACACCCAGTGGCAGATAGTCCAAAATCGCATCATCTGGGGTGGCGCATTTACCATTGCTTTCATAACCATTTATTGGACATACCTGGTTTCCTGTTGTTGGTGCCTTGGTACACCAATTTTCCGATGGCTGGGATGATGTTATGGCGTCCGGACTGGAATATGCCGAAGAACACATTGCATCATTTGCAGCACTGGTAACAGGTACAGCGGCAACGCATTTTGGTGATTTGCCCCATTTGCTGCGACGGCCACCGTTTTCCCAGCACAAACATGCGCCCCATGATTGGGTATCAACACTGGAATCATAGTCGCGCGGACACATGTATTCGCCGGTACCGACGGCATAGTATGTGGACAACGTTTTGTATTCCAGCGAGTCGGTAAATGTTGATTTGCAGAAATTGGTTTCATCGTACGCATCATATTTGATGATCTGGTATTCAACAAAGCGGCCTTGCAAGTTATTACACTGGGTTGTTAACGAGTCAATGATTTGACTGTAAATTTCTGTGGCCACCCCGGTTGCGCGTGGTATCCGGTGATCTATTGGTGTGGAATTTGCGGTGGATGCGAATGTTCCGTATACTTGCTGGGCGCCATTTGATGCAACGACAAAATCACTTTCGCCACTGCGGTTGGCGTTGATTCTGTCAAATCCACCAAATGCCTTGGTTATAATTTCGTCTGTATTGCATGTTTCTATGCTGGTCAGTTGTTCTGCGCATTTTGATAATATTACCTTGTTTCCATTTTTGTCATAATCGTATAAAGTGAACCAATCCAGTGCGGTTCCAGATTGGAACAATCCACTGTACGGGTAATAGAAGTTTTCATAGTTTGTGCCACCAAAGTTGTCAAAGCATTGCTTTACAACGGCACGACATGCGGTTAATACATCTTCGTCTTTTCTGTTGTTTACATAATCAACGATAATGTCATTGCCGGTTTCGTTTTTGAACATCAGGTTGCAAGAATTGACATAATCTGTACACATTTCTTGGGTCAGTGCAATTTTGTCCGGTTGCAAAACAGTTGTATATTCACCGACCAAATCTGCCATTGCGGCGGTTAACCCACTTTCACTGTTTGTGTAACATGCGGTTATGAAATCAAAGCATCCTTGTTTGATTTCGCGAACCTTGGATTGTTGGGCATAGTATATGTCTAACATTGCCTTGTCCAGATATTCGGACCAAACTGTATCGGCCTGTTCCGTGCATTTATCCAGTGCGGGTTCAGCGAATTTCTTTACACGTTTTTCAAAATTTTGTACGAATGGGCGATTTGTAATATTTTTTGCCAATTTTTGTTCGCTGGCTTCAACGCCATCGGCGAATTGTAACAATTCGCCCAATTCATAAAAGTTTTCAACACCGGCAATTGGGGAACCGGTTGATACATCAATGAATTCGCCATTGTCCAGACATTTATGATATCCGGCGCCACAAACTTCTTCACTTAATATTGCAGATTCAACATTGGCGATACATGTTGCGATATCATCCGAGTTATGCTTTTGCCGGTTTTCAACGCGGGCTAAATCCAACAAAGCACTGCTTTCGCGGACGGCAGATTTCATTTCTTTCTTTTTTAATTCAATCGCAGATGACACCGCGTTACAATCTTGTTCAATTGCCATCAGATATGCGGTAACGGCACGTTGCAACTGGGCATCTGTACAATCGTCGCGTACAGCGTTTCGGCACTGGGGGTATACCGCATTATATAAATTCACGCCGTTATATGTGGCGATAACTTGGCCTGCATCGGTCATGCCAAATGCATTTGTGGTATCAAATGCCAATGTAATGCTGTTCAGGTCGGAATATCGCCCACCCACCGACGAATCTTCGCCACGAATTGAATTCATAATCGCCTGTAATAATTGTTTTGATGCAGATGTATCAGATGTTAATGCATTTTCCCCTTCGGATGCAGTTTTCATGGCCGTTGCCTGGGCCGCCGTCATTCCGACAACATCCAGGTTTTCGGTAAATACAGTTAATTGATCACTGGCATCTTGCATAACGTCACGTATTTCCGTCAAATCATATACGCGATCGCTGCAAGAACAACGGCGGTAATCATCATTTTTCAGTTCACAAAATTGGTCCATACATGTGAAATACGCAGTTTTGCATCGTTCGTATTCGGCACCAGTGCGCGTTTGCGACATCGCCGATGTTGTGTCATTGGTATCAGCCGCGCGGGCGACAACGTTCGCGTTGCTGGTTGTTGCTGTGCGCGCGTTTACTGTTGTGCGTCCAGAATCACGCGCCGCACCACGTGAATTGCCCTGGCGACTTATAACATTGCCGTTTTGCGCACGTGTTGATTGGGCTGATTGGCGGGGTGTGGTAACGCCACGCGATATTACGGCCGAACGCGTGTTCGTGGCACCGGTGGATGTTGTGGAACGCGGTGTCGCGCCCGATGCGCGTGGTGTGGACACAGTGCGCGATTGTACCGTGTTTGTATTTTGCGATTGCCGATTTGTTGCGTTTTCATCACGCACGGCCGCATCAGCAATGCCGATGAACGCTGCAAAAATCCCGATAAAATAAAGAATCTTCCTCATTTCTATGGAAATGGTAGCAAAATTGCAAAATTCAGGGCAAGTAAAATATGTGATTATTTACAAGAATTCTTTCTCGCAGACTTTTGTACATCAATATGATAGCGTTGCCAGCATGAATAAATCAAGACTTGAAGCGTTTAGTGATGGATTGTTTTCGGTTGTGATTACAATTATGGTGTTGGAATTAAATCCGCCTGGGGATGTTACGTGGCAATCACTGAAACCGCTGATACCCATATTCCTTAGTTATGTGTTAAGTTTTGTATATGGGGCAATTTTTTGGATAAATCATCATCATTTATTGGCGGCAACGCGACGGATAAACAGCGCTGTATTATGGGCGAATTTGCTGTTCTTGTTTTGGTTGTCGTTGATACCATTTTTTACCGCGTGGGTTGATGAAAATCATGCGGCGCCAATACCGGTGGCGGCATATGGGTTGGCATTATTTATGGTTGTTGCATCGTACAGAATACTGGAAATTGTTTTGTTTCGTATTCATGATACAGATGCGTTGCTGGTGCGAATATTACGCCCAGGACGACGGGAAAAGTTTTCAATGGTGGCGTTTTTGTTGGCGGTGCCATTGGCGCTGGTACATCCGTTCATATCAATGGGGATATATATAGCCGTTGCCGCAATTTGGTTCTTGCCGGAACGGGGGCTGGAACGCGCGCTGATGCGGCGCGATATATGTGCCACGCAACAGTAAGATAATTTTTATGTTGCAAAATATTCAAACATAATATAATATACCATGGCGTCGCGGATATGGCGGAACTGGTAGACGCGCTAGTTTCAGGTACTAGTGGCAGCAATGCCTTGGAGGTTCAAGTCCTCTTATCCGCACCAAAGTTTTTGGGGTTGTAGCTCAGTTGATAGAGCGCTACGTTCGCATCGTAGAGGTCGTGGGTTTGAGTCCCATCAGCTCCACCAAAATTTTATTGCCGCCGTTTGGCGGTTTTTTATTGACAAGTATGCCACGCACGCGGTAGTATATTACGCAGATTTTTTAAGTTCTGGGGATATGGCGGAATGGTAGACGCTGAGGACTTAAAATCCTTTGGTCATTGCGACCGTGTGGGTTCAAGTCCCACTATCCCCACCACACAGGTTTTAACAATGGTATTGGATGAGTAGCTCAGTTGGTTAGAGCATCACGTTCACATCGTGGGGGTCGTTGGTTCAAGTCCAATCTCATCCACCAATGATAAAAATGCCCGCCGTTTGGCGGGCATTTTGTTTGAATCTGGGGGGGCTATCTTAATCCCTTGGCGCGACAACACGCGGATGCTGCACTGCGCCAATCAGAATATTGTTTATGCGGATTGCGCAAATCTTGCCACGGTTGCCAACCATTGCATGACATGTTTTCGCCACGCTGGGTACATTTCACATAACGACGCAATGTGCAGGTTTGATTTGATACCTTGCCCGTGTCAGTGGTGCACTTTACAACAACAGTTTGATTTTTTGCATCGTTTTTGCCCATTTCTTTGGATGACAATAACTGGTATGCATCAGCCGAGCATACAGATACAAAAATCATACACAATGCGATAAAGTATTTTTTTACCATGGCGCGCTTCCTTTGTATTCAGATTATACAATATGTAAATAAAAAAATACAATTGGTTTTTATTCGGGATGGGTTTCGTGTGTTGTCCATGGTTCGTCATTCATAACCAGGTAATACAATTCGGCAAATTCTGTACCAGGGTTACGTATCACGGGGCGGACAACAAAAATATCAACATTGCATGCATGATTGCCCTGCTCTGATTGTATTGCCATTAAATTAAAATGAAACTTATCTGCGAAATCCATTGCTTGCAGATACGCGGCATCGTCGTCAGACGGACTGACCGAATCACCGGCCCACATCAACCACATTCCATGGTTTACAACATTTTCTTGGCCCTGTAAATCATCGGCCGACAGCAATGTCAGTGGTTTGAATTCAATGTCGTTTGTGAATTCACCAGTGCTGGTTTCGGTCCAATCATACATACCCCCAACAAATCGCAGGGCACCGTATATAAATCCGCCGGTCCTTTCCATACGGGCCAATGCGCCAATATTAGACATTGTTGATTGAAATAACCAATCACGAATACGCCCAGAAAATGAACTGCTGCGTGCAATTTTTGTTGCGTTACGAATTTGGCGCCCACCAGTGTTGGCCGCCCGAACCGCACGCCATGCACGTGCGACAATGTTTCCGCGTTGTGCCGTGCGTAATCCGCGCAATGCCCGCCGGTATTGATTTAATGATGCGAATGTGTCTGATGCCTGGCGATAGCGACGCACGTCATCAGTATTTTCCAATGTGCGCATTGTTTGTGCGTAATTTTCAACTTCGGATAATTTGCGCGCGTACCCCGTTGCGTCGGCCACACGGTCAATTTGATTCAATTCGGACATTGCGCGCGCGTATTGTTGCGATGTGCGAATATAATTTGTTACAGATTCTGTTTGGCGCAATGTGCGCATTGTTTGGGTCAGTCCGTTTAACGTGCGGGATGCGCGTGCGGCCTTGGTCGTTCCCAGAATCGCAGTCCCAGTTCCCATTGTTGCAACGGTTATTGCAACGTCCAGTCCAATTTCCATATATGATATCCACCGTAAATCAGCGTCGCCGGCAACGTAATAATCATTTGTGTCATCTGGGATATTCACGGTTTCGTGCATCGCCAGATTTATCATTTCGCGATTACCGGTAATTGCAGATTTGCTGGTGCATCGGTTACCATGCGGAAATATTTTATCAATGTTGTCATTTATGTACTGCATTGATATGGTGTTGTTTTTGCCGGGACCGATAAAGTCATCCAGACTGCCTGATTCAACAACCATTATTGCATACCATGCAGGGTCGGTATTCGTCCAAATGGAATCGTCGCCAGGCCCGCCAATAACTGGATTTGGATTATTGTCAGATGCCAGTGTGCGTCGTTCGGCCAATTTTATACGCTGGTTCAATATCTTTGGTTGTGTTTCATAGTTTATTTTGATATTGCGGCCAGTTGGAAATGTGTATTGTATCGTTTGTAATTTTATTGTTTCGTCATCAGATGCATTGGCAAATTCAGGGCATGCAATTACGTGGCGCAGTACATCAGCATTTTGAAATGTTTGATATATCCATTGTTGGATTTTTGTTTCATCGTCTGATGCGTCAACGGTGTTTGCTGTTTTAGCCAGTGCATTTGCAAATACAGTGGTGGAACACGATGTGTCTGGTTGTGCTGTGTCGCGGTGTATGTCGGGTATTGGTGTATTATCTGCGCAAAGCGCCACATTTGTGGCGCCAACAAAAATAACAAAAAATGTCAAAATTTTTTGCAGCATTAATTACAGTCCTGATACACTGCCGATTGATTGACCACATGTATCAATGATGCGTTGGCGTTCGCTTGATATACGCCGTATCAATTCATCATATGGATCTTGTGTCGGATTATTCGGCTTTGTATATGGTGGAACCGGTACCGTTGTGCCCGATTGAACACATGTATTACCAGAACGTGTATAGCCATCAATACATGTCCATGTATAGCAAATATTTGTGGTGTCTGGAATATATTTTATATATGATTCAATTCCCACCGCAGGTTCTGTTTCGCCGGCACAGAAACGGGTTGTGCATTCGGGGGTCCAAAAATCGTTACGGAACATGCTTTGCGGCCAAGACGCTTCGGTATCAGACCATGTGGTGTTATCTTTCATTTTCCCTTGCAAGCATTGGCGGACCATTGGGGCAACAGGTGTCGGTGCAGCGGCATCGGCGGGTGCGCCACAAAACATATAATCACCAATGTTGGCCAGCCGTTCGCCCTTGTTGAATACGGTGTTGCAACATGTAAATTGTCCGGTTATCGGGTCGTATAGACAATCTGTTTCTGAAAATAATTGGGATCCAGCAACCAGTCCACCAACCAGTGCGCCGGCACCAACGGCGGCCCCATATCCAATTTGACCAAGCACAGGTATTGCATTGACCACAGCGGCCCCACCCGCAGCGGCGGTGGCGCCACTGACCACGCCCTGGACAACGTCGCCCCACGAATGTTCATCGTTACCAGATGCGGCATTTATTACACCGGCGGTTCCCGCCACTGCGCCAACCGCACCCAGTGCCCCTGTTGCAAGATTGCGTGCATTTATGCGGGGGGCGCCCTGGTTTTGTGGGGATGTGTTCCCCGCTTGGGCTGGTGTGGTACCCGATGTTGTCGCGGATGTTGTATTCCCAGCAGCGGCGTTTGTGACGGCCGAACCGGCAGATGTGGCCCCAGCGGCGTTGGCACCTGTACCAGTGTTTGTGTTCCCCATGGGTGGAACAACGGGTGGAACATTGCCGGCGGATGTGGCACCGGCGGCAACATTTGTGTTACCTGTGACAGATGCGCCCGATGTTCGTTGTTGGGCCGGGATTGATTCATCAATGGATACAATTTTTGACCCGGCGGTGGCCGGTGCGTTAAGGCGCATCCCAGTGTCGCGATTACGATAATTTAATGTTTGGCCATCGTCACCAACGGTTAATGTTGCCTGGCGGGTTGTTTGCTGCCATGCATCTGGATTAGAAATATTTGATATATCCAGTGCAAACGCCGATGATGTTGCGAATAATGCCACGACAGTGAAAGAAGCAATTTGATGTTTCATATTTTAATACTTTCCATTTAATTGGGCCAGACAATCTGAAATTGGAATCCCAGAATCACGACATTTTTGCGCCGTTGCCAAATCTGCATCAATTATAGACAGGCGGGCGATTTCCTTGGTACAGAATGCGTTTACGCGGTTATTGTAATCTTCTTCGCTTTCAATGGTTATTGTGCGATATGCGGATGCGTCTTTGTACGGGGCGTATCCTGCCGCGTCATTTTGCATGCGTTCGGTAAATGATAAATCCGCCGCCGTTGTGGGAAATGCCGTTGCCACCAACACAGAATCACCGGTGCTGTTCGCAGATTGTAAATTTTTTAATTCTTGTTCGCGTTGTAATTTTTCCAGTGCCCATGGTTCGCCGTTCCATACCGGTAACTGTTGCTGGTACGGGTTTTGAAACTGAACCCCCTGTTGCGTTGCCGCGGTATTCGGACCGGTTGCCGTTGGGAATGCAACCGTCGTTCCAGTTGGCGCCGCAATCGCATTTTCAGATACGTATTTTTCAAATTCAGTATCAATATATCCGCCACATGGTGTTACATAGTTATGATTTGGTAAACTGGCCAATTGGACGGTCAGTGTCGGGCGGGCGTCATCCACGTCCACACCAACGCAATTATTGCGCGACGCACAGTATGATGCCACCAGTGCACCGACAATCGCCTGGCAATCAGCGGTTGATACGTCAGTACCCTGGACATATACGGGAACCGGCATGCGTTGGTTATACGGACTGTCCGGGTTCCAGAATGGATTTGATGAATAATTCTGTACGTTCTGTATCTGGCCATACTGGGAAAATGGCGACGGTGTCGTTGTTGTATTAATCGTTGTCGCAGTGGCCGAATTCATTATCCCGACAATAAATGCGCACACAGATGCAGATAAAATACGTATTTTCATTCCCCCCGTCCATTTTTTTCTTTGTTTCATAGTATTATATCAAAAACCAGATTATAATTAAAGACAAAATTCCACCACCGATAAAGAAAGGTGCAAACGGGATGTATTTTTGTTTTCGGGTTCCGCCCCATAACAATCCGGCAATACATGCCAAGGCCAGCGCGATTGCCAGTCCTGTTGTCCCCAACCATAATCCGCCCACAGATATTAATTTTATATCCCCCATTCCGATCGGAATATCGGACTTGTTGTGGTGTTTGTTTCGCATGCTGAATATCAAACCAATTAATGTGGTTAATACGTATCCAAAGATAGCGGCGATTATGGCGTCGGCAATATCAATCGGCCACGGAAAGAAATTTATGATTGTTAATCCAATCAGCATCATCGGAAACAGGTATGCGTCGGGGATAATTCTGCGCCGCCAATCAGCAACAGAAATGCGCCATGCGCACCATGTGGCTGTGACCAGTAATAAAACAAAAAAGATGGTATAAAACATATTTTTCCCCCTTGCCTTTCGATTCGAATTTATGTTACAATTATGTCAGTATGTATAACAAGGATTTTTTGAAATGAGTAAAGGCTGGGACAGCGCAACACTGAAAAAATTAAAAGCATTAACAGGCAAAGGGTTGTCAACATCTGAAATTGGCAGACGTTTGGGAATGTCTAAGAATGCGGTTGTTGGTAAATTGAACAGATTGGGATGGAATTCCAAGGCGGGTGGTGTCAATGCCACAACCAAGGCGCCGGTGTCCAAAAAGGCGGACAAGGTTACATCAAAAAAAGGTGCCAGTACAAAGAAAACATCGGTTGCCAAACAATCAACTAAATCTGGGGGCGCGGGCAAAAAAGCGTCTGGGGCGGCGTCGTCACGCGGAACGCGTTCTGTGAATAATAATCTGGCAATGCACCAGCGTATCATCCAGCATTCATTAGAAATGGCGAACTTAAAGCCAAATCAATGTCGTTGGCCAATCGGTGATCCGGATTCCGAAGGGTTCCATTTTTGTGGTGCGCCTGTATTTGTTGGCAAGCCGTATTGTTACGAACATTGCAAACAGGCATATCAATTTACACCGCCAAAGAAAAAGCAATAAGTGGGGTGTCATTATATGACAAGCGAGAGGGAAAATATGAATTCTGTTTTAACACCGCGGGAATATGACATTGCCGGCAATTCTTTTCGTGCGTACCGTGATTCAGATGGCAAGTTGGTGTTCGTTATTGATAACACGTTAAATGAACGTAAAACGAATGTGATGTTGGTTATAAATCCTGTGGGTGACAGAAAATGGGATGATATTTTGGCGAATGATTACGCCGTTGATTTAGAAACAGTTCGTCCAAAGAAAGATAATAAATATCAAAAACTGGATATTGAATACAGCGGATTGGCAGAATATGATGATCTAATTCGTGCATACGAAAACGGCGATGATTTAACCAGTGCGCTGGGGGCGTTGGCGCGTTTTCGGGATGCGTCGGTGCGTCGGGCGGCGATGGAACGGTTGTCGTTGGCCGAAGCAAATGCCGCGCGTGCGCGCGATACAATATTAAAAACAAATGATTCAATTGCCGAATTGCGTGTGCGGCTGCGTCAGTTGCGTCGTACATTGGCAAATCAAAAAAATCAAATTGGGCGCGAGCCAACAAAACAATCTGCATCAAAAATATTACGAACAGATGCGCAAATTGATGCCATAAACGAAAAATTGCGTCGCGCGGAACGTCGCCTGGACAATGCCCAGCGGCGGTTGGTTGTCGCTGATGAAGATGCCGCAGTGGCACGGAATATTTTGGCATGTGACCCGGTCGCGGGGGATTCTGGGGTGGGCGTAACGTCGGTGATTGATGTTCTGCGTCCGCATGATGTGGATGTTCAAAACCAAAATTTGCCGGTAATTCAGCCGCGTAATGATTTGATTGCAACAACCCCGGTCCCAGATGCGGATGTATCGGATGTGGATGCACCAGATGGCGATGTTGTTGACCCAGGTGCGTCTGGTGATGCGGAATATAATGTTGACTATGACCAGGATTTTAATGTAAATATAACAGAACAACCAAAGGCGGATACGATGGCCGAAGAAGATGTAAAACCACTGTTTGATAAAAATCCAGAAATTCTGGACGAAGAAATTGCGTTTAAGCCAATTCAGTTTGGTGTTTCCAGTCCGGTGTCGGATGAACAAAATCAATCAGACGTGTCGTCTGGGGATAATAATGATGTTTTATCAGGGGCGCCATTATCGTTTACGCCGCCGGCGGAAAGTAAGCCCAGTGTAACGAATGATGCGTCGCCATCAGATAATCAACATGCGCAACAACCATCCCCTGTGCTGGACAGTTTGTCTGCGGTTGGTGCAACCCCGACCCCAGAAACAAATGTGGAACAAACAAACGATGTTGTACAACCGGCGACGCCGTCGGCGGCCAACAGACCAGCACCTGTGATGCCAAATGTTGCGCCGGAAAATACGTTGGGCAACAACATTCCAAACAATAATTATGTTAATGAAAATTCACAGACTGTACCCGCACCGGCTGGGGGTGCGCCAATTGCAAATGCGCCCCGCCCTGTGTCGCCAATAACTGGTACGCCGGCACCAACAAATCCGGCACCACGTCGTCCGACGGCAATATATTACATAATGTTAGTATTGTTGATTGCGTTATCGGTATTTACGTTGTGGCTGTACCAGAAAAATACGAATGATGGTTCGCCTGACTTGACGGCAACGATACCGCCAGCCGAAGAAAATGTTGCGGTGGATGTGGTTGTTGATGACGTGGACAGCCCGTTTGTGCCAACCATAACAACAACGGACACGGAACCAGATGTGGTCACCACGGTTGTCGCAGATGTGGCCCCAGATACTGGGGACATGGTGGAACCGGTTGTTGCACCGGAAACTGTCCAGGATGTTGACATTGAACCGGTCGCGGAATTAATTCCAGAACCAGAACCGGTTGTCGTCCCGGAACCTGTGCAAGATGTCCCGCCGGTCATAGAAACAACAACCGTGGCAC
This sequence comes from uncultured Alphaproteobacteria bacterium, assembly GCA_944392535.1. Classification (GTDB taxonomy): domain Bacteria; phylum Pseudomonadota; class Alphaproteobacteria; order Rs-D84; family Rs-D84; genus Enterousia. The sequence continues at coordinate 107,227 of CALXWY010000003.1, forward strand.
CGGTTGTGACGCCGGCACCGATACTGGAACCAGAACCAGTTGTTATTGAAAGCGAAGAAGAAATATTGGCAAACAAGCCGGCATATAATGTTTCACAAAATGAAAACATGTTTGTTGCCGACCCAGAATATGAAACAGAAACACAGTATACTGTGACGCAAGATTTGCCAAAATGCCCAGATGGTTCGGCACCCGATATGAATGGGTGTTGCCCGGGCGAGATATATACGGACCTGGGGGCGGCTGGGTTTAATTGTTGTCCGGAAACGGGCGGTGATTGTTTTCCGCCATTGTTATAAAAAATCTGCGCGAATGCGCAGATTTTTTATCGGTATATCAAATATCGGATTGATTTTTGTTGATTTGTTTTTGGCAGATTTGGTATAATTCACCGCGTGAAAGTGATGATATTTATGCCTAATCTAAACCACCGTTTATAATGGCGGTTTTTATTTTTGTAAAAATCCCAGAATTCTGCATTTTTTGTCCCCCACTTTTTGCCGAATCCAAACGGTGGTTTAGATTCAATTATATTATGTGTGATGGCGATGTTGCCGTTTTCCGGATATGCGGCGGTATCTTACCCCGGGGACGAGGCTGGATCTTGGTGCACTTCGGGTTTTACATGGTGTACCGATATGGCGGGAACATTTGGATGTTGTGCCCCCCAGACAGCGTCATGCGGGAACGGTGCGTATTGTAAGACCGGTGGTGGCGGTGGTGGTGCCGGTACCGGCGGCAGTGCCACGTGTACACAAAAATTTTCATGCACCGGTTCGGCATCAGAGATAAATTCTGTCAGTAATTGCGCGGTTTCGTCAACCAGTTGTTATGGTGATGCTGCAAGCAATCCAGTTGTGACGTGTACCAGATGTTTAACCGGGTATGACATGACCGCAATGTATATCAGTCTGGATGGTGATTGTCGGAATGTATCCATACAGTATTATACGTGTACCAAGGATGACGGTGGTGATGGTGGTGGTGATGGTGGTGATGGTGGTGGCGGTGACATCGGAACAATTTGTCAGAATTGTACCAATTCGGCGGGGGTGTGTACAATGACATCGCCAAGGTGTTGCCCACCATGTGATGAAAGTGCCGTGGGTCCAGTGGAATATTGTCCGGCGGGACAGTATGGGTTTTCTGCATCAAACTGTCAACCATGTCCGGTGGGGCCAAACGGCGAATCAACCACCAGTATAAAGGGGCAGAACAGAAGTATCACCGGATGCTATATTGCGGCGGGCACGGAATTTTCAGATGACACAGGCAGTGGTGTATATGTGGAAAAGTGTAGTTATTCTTTGATATAAAAAAATCCCGCATTATGCGGGATTTTTACAGTTGTTCAATAATGACCATTGCCACAGAATAATTGTCTTGGTCGGTAATTGACAAGTGTATGTTGATATTATTGTTGCCGTTGGATTTTTCTTTTAATGCCGTTCGGGCACCACCGGCCAGCAATAATTCAGGGCATCCAGTGTCATTATGTATGACCGAAACATCCGAAAACGCAATGTCGTCGCCAAATCCGGTTCCCAATGCTTTCAGGCATGCTTCGCGCGCAGCCCAAAAATTCGCCAGATGTTTTTCAGCGTTCGCGTTATCGTTGTCGGCATATTCCAGTTCTTTTTTTGTAAATATACGCTGTTTTTTGAATGCCGACCAGTCCAGAAAACGATCGCATTCAACCATGTCAATTCCAATACCCAGTATCACGGATGTATCCTCCCCTGTGTTATTGATTTTACGGTTATGGCATACTAGGCACTTTTTGCCGATTCGTGCAAGCATAAAATATATACTTGCATTTAATACGGTGGGATTGTATAAATATGTGCATGTCGGGGCGTAGCTCAGCCTGGTAGAGTACTTGCATGGGGTGCAAGGGGTCGCAGGTTCAATTCCTGTCGCCCCGACCATTTTTGTTTATTAAACGACTATTGTGTTGTTGAATCGTCGTACACAGAATACGTTGTATTTCCAATACGGATTTTTACATTCCCTGTGACATTTGGTGACATGTCGCCATAGAATAATTTATCTGAATATTCCAGGACCAATGACGGTGTTGTGCGGCGCGCACTGCGCATGTGTACAGTTTTGTCACCAATGTGCAGTGTTCGTCCACAATCATTAATATCATCCGCCCCGGTCCCGTATCCAATTGTTGTCATGCCGCCACCGCATGCGTTGCGTGTGCCGGTTGCGCCATAGTTTGTATAATTTTCGCCAATCCAATATTCTGGGCCAACATTTATACAGACATCTGATTTTGGGGTATCAATGTATGAACCGCCATCGCAGCGTTTTTGACACATGTCAATTGATTGCGCGCCGTCGGTTTGCGCGTCTGTATACCCCGATGGACATGGTATGCATTGGCTTTTATCAGCATATGTACCAATGGGACAGACAATTCCGCCCCCGACACAATCCAGGCCCGGCGGGCACGTCAAACATTCGTTACCATCACGGTAAAAACCATCATTACATATCCATGGACAATCATTGCCGCCCGGCGATCCGGCACCGGTATAATATGAATTTTCCGCCCCGTTGGTACAAGGATTGTTGTTTCGGTAATATATGGTGCTGCCAACGTTTATGGTGTCTGATAAATAATATCCGGGGGATGCAAGATACCAATATTTTACGTTGGTCATATTTGTATACGCGTTTGTGTCAGTATTCCACTTTGGGTACAATGTTACATATTCACCAATTGGTGCAGAAACGTATAGCATATCAATTGCACATTCGGATATAGTTGATTGAACCGGTTGTTGCAGTGCTATAAGGGTAGATATTTTTATCGCATTATACCCTGGGGGTAAATATGGGTCAACACTGCCGGGAATATATTCAGGGCAATTGTATTTGATATTATCAATGCAATAAGCCAACCGCCCGCATTGCGAACATTCTGACCCATCCAGCCAGTAACCCGGCATGCATGAAATTTGCGTACTGCCCGCGGGACAAATTGAATTTTGGGGACATATCGCACATGATTGTCCGGTTTTATAATATCCGGCCGTACATGTAAAATCATTTCCATCGGTGCATGTTGAATATTCGGCAATACATTGCGTGCATTCGCCATTATTATCCCAGCATCCCGGATTGCAATTTGGCGCAACACCACAATCACCCGGTGCATATGGTAAACATTGGCCATTATCATGTTTGAATAATCCGTCGGGGCATGTCATTTCGTCCAAAATTCCACCGGGACACACAATGTCGTTGGGGCATTCGCTGCAACTGTTGCCGGTGCGATAGTATCCAGATGCGCAATGATCGTATAAATTATCAATCGTAGATTCAGCCAACGGACAAAAATATCCTGTTGGACATACCCGGCAATTGCCATTGCTATAACGGTAATATCCCGCCTGGCAACGGCGGGTTGTGTTGGTGGTTCCGGCCGGGCAATAAAAAGTACTGGGGCAAGTGTTACATAAAGTGCCAATTTTATAATATCCATCGCCACAACTTATCAGTACTTCGCCATCACAAACGTGTCCAGTACATGAACGACAGACTTTGTCGTTTTTATACCACCCGGGATTACAGTGGAAATATTCATGTCCACCGGCACAGGTCGCGTTATCAGGACATACGTTGCATTTACCGTCGCTGTCATAGTAACCGGGCAAACAACTGTAATCATCGGGGCCGGTGCATGACGAATTTGCAACACTGCACTGTGTGCAATGCGTGCCATCTGAAAACCATCCGTCGTTACATATAAAATCTGTGCCGTTACATGTGGCGTTCACAGGGCATGTATAGCAATAATCGCCATTAATGTATTGGTCCGAATCACATGTAATCGCAGATGCGGCATGGCATGAAAATACGAACAAGAACATGGTGCAAACACGACAAACCCATTTGATGTACATTTTTTCCTCCTGCAAAAAAACCGCTGAGAAATTCAAGCGGTTGGAGGGTCGAAACTACATCTAACGAAATAGCGGGCTTATTCAATATATTCACCACTCTCCAACCCGGGTTTGGAGTGTATTTTTTTGTTCTTTGCGAACACGTTAGATGGGGTTTCGACTCCCCGGCCCGACTTTTTTATCAGGTTATTTTGATTCTATCATAAATGATGGCGAAATCGCCATAAAAAAATATTATAAATTCGGTATTGGGCTTTTTCGGGGCGTTTTTGTTACGGTTATAAAAAACATCCGCCATTAATTTGACGGATATTTTTGTACGCAATATATGTTGTTATTTTTCGCCCAATGCGGACAAAATATTTTTGAAATTATCATCAACCGCGCCCGTCACATCAACATTTGAAAACTTTATATTTGGTACCGTTTCCATCCATTCAATTGCCGGCATGGTGGTCTTCCAAAATATGTCCAGCCGTTTACGTACCGCATTGGCGTCGGCATCATCTGTACGACCGCCGCCTTCGCGGATACGCTTTTGAATACGTTGAACCATGATTTCTTCGGGTACGTTCAAGTATAATACATGTATATCAAATTTGTCGGCATAGTTGGTGATTAACCATTCAGCTTGGTCCAATGTGCGGGGAAATCCGTCCATCAGTATATCTTTGTCACCCGTGATGTTTTCCGCCACCAGTTTGACCAGCATGTCAAACGGTAACAATTCACCGCGCGCCATAATTTCGCCAATCGTTGGATTCGTTGCCGCGGCATCGCGCAGCATTTTTCCGGTTTCAATATATGTGTATTCGTGGCGTTCGCGCAACATGCGTGCAAATGTGCCCTTGCCGACACCCTGGCCGCCCATTAAAATGATTATCTTTTTCATGCCTGGCATTATATCATAAAAAAATAAATCCGGCAAGTGCCGGATTTATTATTAATAACCATGGACCCAGTCCAATGGATTATTTTTTGCTGTTTTCAATGGCCGCGCCCAGAATATCGCCCAACACAGAACCACTGTCGGCCTGGTTTGCATATTCTTTGACAGCCTGTTTTTCCAGCGTTACTTGTAACGCGCGCACGGACAGTTTTACCACGTTGTTATCAACGGATACAACCGACGCTTCCACAGTGTCGCCCACGTTGTATTTGCTGGTATCCTGTTCAGATTTTTCACGTGACAGGTCTGTGCGACGAATAACACCACGAATGTCGTTTGGCAATGCCAAAATCAATTCGTCTGGGGTTATTTCGGATACAGTGCCAGATACAACCGCGCCTTTCTTTAACGATGCAGCGTTGCTGTCGGCACCCGCGGTTAATTGTTTAATGCCCAATGTAATGCGTTCTTTGTCCGGATTGATGTCCAAGATTTTCGCAGTGACTTCTTGGCCACGGACGAATTTTTTCAATTCTTCTTCGTCCAGTTTGTTCCAAGACAAATCGGATATATGAACCATGCCGTCCAGTTCTGGCGTTAATGCAATGAACAATCCGAATTCTGTGGTGTTTTTAATTGGGCCGGTTACAACGTCGCCAACATTGTGCGTTTCGGCAAACTGTTTCCATGGATTTGGTTGCAGTTGCTTGTAACCCAATGAAATACGGCGTTTTTCTTGGTCAATCCCCAACACGACAACGTCAACATCTTGGCCAACTTGTAAAACTTTACTTGGGTGGATGTTTTTGTTTGTCCATGACAGTTCAGACATGTGAACCAGTCCTTCTATGTTATTGCCCAAGTCAATGAATGCACCGTAATCTGTTAATGAAGATACCTTGCCTGATACTGTGTCACCAACATTGAATGCGCGTGACGCGTTTTCCCATGGGTCTTCTTCCAGTTGTTTTGCACCCAATGAAATGCGGTGTGATTCTGGATCAAATTGAATCACTTTGACCTTTATCTTTTCACCAACGTGCACCAGTTCGCGTGGATGATTTACACGTTTCCATGACAAATCTGTGACGTGCAGCAATCCGTCAATACCGCCCAGGTCAACAAACACACCGTAATCAGTGATGTTTTTAACCGTGCCTTCAATAACAGCGCCCAATGAAATGTTTTTCATTGCTTCTTTTTGTGCGGCGGCGATTGAATCAGCCTGGATTGCGCGACGTGATACAATTGCGTTTGTACGTAATGCATCCATCTTTAATACGCGGAATTTATCTTTCAATCCAATCAGTGATTTCGCATCGCGCACAGGTTTATGATCAACCTGGGATGATGGCATAAATGCAAATACGCCGTTGATGTCAACCGTGTATCCACCACGTACAACGTCAATAATCGTACCTTCGGGGTCAATGCCGGCGGCAACAGTCTTTTCCAGTTCTTTCCATGCTTTTTCTGCACGAGCCTTGGCATAAGATAATACGGCCGTACCTTCGCGGGATTCATAGCGTTCAACAAAAACGTCAATGATGTCACCAACACTGGGGACGGATGCGCCAAATTCTTTTAATGGAATGCGCCCTTCGGATTTCAGGCCGACGTCAACAATCGCAAAATCACCACGAATATCTTTGATTGTGCCCTTGGTTGCGTAACCCTGTAATGTTTCTTGGGTGCCATAGTCGTTGTTAAACATCTGGACAAAATCTTCGCCAGATAATGGATTAAATAAATCTTTGGATAAATCTTTCATAAAGAAATTCACACAAAGTTTGCCGTCGCGATATATTTATAACTGCGCGAGGACTTGTGGGGTTAATCGGATTCGTCCCGCGCCCACCCGCGAAACTGTGCCGATTATATACGAAAATTTTTGAAAAAGCAAGTATTTATAACAAACAATGGCGCGTCGGCGCCATTATTTGTTATTTCGCAATTATACGTGCGCGTTCGCCATAGTCGGCATCCAGAACATATACAGATTGCCCCACAGAAAATACAGTATCGTCACCCTGGGTTAATGTGACAGATTTGCCAGAATCCAGTTTAACAATGTATTCCAGGCCACTTTGCGCGGACAGACCGGCCTGGGCTTTGCCACCCAGGTAACCGCCCAACACCGCGCCACCAACCGCGCCAATTGTCTGGGTTAACCCGTTGTCGCCCAGCATACTGCCGGCAACACCACCAACAATCCCACCGGCCGTTTGACCGATTTCTGTATCGTCGTCGGCAATGGTCACAGGACGTGCGCTTATTATCGTGCCACTGGATACCGTGTTTACCGCCCCTGTGCCACTGGTGGCATAGTGATTTATGTCTAAATCGGCCCCGCATGCCGCCAGTCCCAGTGTTGTTATTAATAATAAAACTTTTTTCATTGCGCCCCCCCGTGTTAGTTGTGCATTTCTTAGCGTGAAAATTGCACGCGTGTGTTGTTGTGCAATACGTTCTTTAACGCCATTACCGGAATGCCCGACATTGCCGAGTTATGGTAAATACGTAATACCTTGGAATACATCAAGTTATTTGGGTTGATGATATTGCCGCGCGAATCAATTATATTACGCAATTCGTCTGTTTTCAGGGCCTGGGCCAAATCCATAACCAATCCGGGATTCAGACCAGTTGATTCAAACGGATTTGCGTGTGTGGCATACGGCAAGTTATATTTTGCGTGTACTTTGGTATATCCCGGCAGATTTTTGAACGACGACCATGACACAGGATTTATTTCATATATATCCCCAGATAAAACATAATCCTGGGCCGCCAAAGATGTGCGACGAATCAAATCGGCATTGCGCGCATAGTATTGTGGACTTAATGTTTTCAGGCACATCGCGCGCAGTTCAAATATAGGCATTAATTTTGTTTCCATGATACAACACCCCCATTGGTCTGTTAATTGCCATGTTGTGTTATAGCACCCATAACGCCATTGGTCAATATTAAAAAACACCCCCAAATTCGGGGGTGTAATTCATGCATAAAAGATACCTAGAATGTATATCTTAACCCCAGGTATACTTGGTGTGAACCATCAACGGCGATATCCATAGAATGTTCCTTGTTATCAAATGTCGTGTCCAGCATTGGGTCACCAGAATCGGCAAACGGATTTTCAAAATTTATGGTGCCATTGTTTAAGTATCTGTACCCTAAATCAATCGCAAATGCATCGGTTACATTATATGCGATGCCGGCGCCAACCTGCCACGCCATGCCTGTGCCACCGGTCAGGTCCACATCGCCATCGGAAACGTTTGTCCAACCATAACCAATACCGGCGGTTACATATGGTGTGATTGGTGTGCCTGTTTTGATGTCACCAGCCAGGTTGAACAGTGCGGTATGATTAAATATTTCCAGCGGTTCTGCATCGTCTGTTTGCAAGCCGTTGTATATGTATTCTAATTCCGCGCGGGCATTAAAATAATCGCTGGTAAAGAATGTTGCACCAACGGCGCCGCCAACCATAAAACCACTTGTTTCCCATTCCAGGTCGTTGCCAAGGAAAGCTTTAAGTTGGTCACCCTTCAGTTCCATAGATTCCCTTGTGAAAGACTCTACACTCATATTCGTTTGGATGTCGTATCCACCGCGTACCGTAACATATGGATCAAATCCCACTGCGGCGTTTGCAGATGACACGGCGAAAACTGCTAATAAAGAGGTTAATAAATATTTTTTCATATTTTCTCCTTTTTATAAATCGTGCACTGATTTTAACCAGTACGATATTATTATGGAGTAAAAATTCCTGGTTGGCAAGAAAAAACGCCCATGCGGGCGTTTCCAGAGCCTAGCGCGCGACATCGCCGCGTAATTTTTCATGACAGATATAATTTTTTAACTTAAATCCGCCGTTGGCCGACCAATCCAGCATGCCACGCCAATTATCATCCGGAATTTCAACCGTGGGCAATTTGTATGGCGTGCGCTTTAACTGTTCCCGAACCTGGGGGATATGATTGGTATAGATATGTGCGTCGTGCAATTCGCCCTTTAATACGCCGGGTTTCAGATTGGCTTCTTTGGCGTATAACAGTAACAATAACGCATAACTGGCAATGTTATATGGCACGCCCAAGAACATATCGCATGAACGCTGGGTCCAAATCAATGATACGGTGCCATCCCGTACGACCAGTTGGTGCATGACATGACATGGTGGCAATGCCATTTGCGGAATTGCCGCCGGATTCCATGCGCTGACCAATATGCGACGGTCGTTTGGATTGTTTTTTAATTTGTCTATGGCATTTTTTATCTGGTCAATGCCGGGTTTGCGGTGGTTGTAATTATCGGTTGGATCCTTGGCAATACGGATTTCGTCCCATTTATATTCACCACCGAAATGACGCCACTGGAACCCATAAATTGGCCCCAGGTCCATTTCTTCGTCCATAATGTCGTTGCGCAGTTTTGTTTGCTGGGCCGGTGTCAGATTATAATTGCGTGATACCAGATTGTATTTTTCTTCAACCTTTATCGGATTGGCCCATTCGTCCCAAATGTGACAGTTTCTGTCTTGTAACCACTTTTTATCCGTGATGCCACGAATAAAGAATTCTAATTCAGTTGCGATGTTTTTTAATCCCATTTTTTTTGTGGTCATTAATGGAAATCCATCTGCCATATTGTGTTCAAACACCGCCCCAGATGATAAGCCGATATCAGGAATGCCAGTGCGGTTATGGCGGATGTCTTTGCCATTGGTTAATATGTTGTCCAATATGTCCAAGTATGCTTGCATATTAATTCACCTTTTTTATGACACACGCGCCATGTGGCGCGTGTGTCAGTTGTTTTTTAACGAACGTCAGCCTGTTGGAATAATTCGTTTGGTTTTACCACTTTTTCCTTGGTCTTGACGTGGGTTAACATTGCATCCAGTGCTTTGCGTTCAAAAATCATGCCGCGCAACATTGCCAATGCGTTTTGATTTTTGTTGTAAAAATCAAATACTTGTTGCGGGTTTGGATATCTGGATGCTTCGGCCCAGATGGCGTGTTGTAAATCGTCGCGGGTGACTTCTATCTTGTTCTGGGTTCCCCATTCGGCCAGTATCAGCCCCAGTTTTACGCGGCGTTCTGCGTCGCGACGTTCTTTTTTGTCATCCCATTTGTGGTCGTGACCGCAATCGCCATCGCAATTTGCATGTTCGCGGTCGTGTTCTTGTTTGGCCATATTTAATTCTTGTTCAACCAAGTTTTCTGGCAAATCCAGTTTTATTTTATCGGCCAAGATATCCAATAATTCATTGCGCATATCACGTTTAGATGCTTCGTCATATTGTTCGTTCAAAATATTGCGAACATGTTCACGTAACTTTTCCACGGATTCATGCCCAACAGATTTGGCCAAATCGTCATTCAGTTCCGGTAATTTGTGTTTGCGAACTTCGTGAATTTTGACCGCAAAACGTGCATCTTTGCCGGCCAGATTTTCTGCGTGATAATCAGATGGGAATTTCACGTTTACGTCAAATTCATCGCCAGATTTATGACCAATGATTTGATCTTCAAATCCGGGGATAAATGATCCAGAACCTAAAACCAAATGGTGTTTTTCAGCGGCCCCGCCGTCAAATGCATTGTCGCCGATAAAGCCCGTAAAATCAATAACAGCCGTATCCCCATTTTGCGCGGCGTATTCTGGGGCCTGTTTTTCCGCAATGCTGCGTGATTTGCGGATGTTTTCCAATGACTTTTCAACTTCGGATTCGTCCAATTTTGTCGTCTTTTTCGTAACGGTGAATTTTTCTAAATCAATTGCCGGTAATGTTGGCAAAATGTCAAATTCCAATGAATATTCTGCATCTTGGCCCACCGCCCATTTTGACAGATCGGCCTTTGGCGAACCCGCCAGACGAATTTTTTTGTCTGTTATGTATTGATTCAAATCTTGGTTCATTAATTTATCAATTGCTTCGGATAACGCCGATGCGTTATATTTCTGGCGCAGAATTGACAATGGTATATGCCCCGGGCGAAATCCCGGCATTTTTGCCTTTTTGCCGTATTCAGTTAAAATTTCGTCCGCCATGTTTTGCAGGTCTGCGGCCGGAATGACACCTGTTACAGAATAGTGTAAATCTTTGATTTTTTCTTTTTTGAACATTGTTTTCCCCATTAAAATTATGAATTGCCGAATGATTATACACAGTTTTTTTATAAACGCAATACACTTTTTTCGTAAAACAAAAAAATCCGCCGGGTGGCGGATTTTTTGTTCGTAACAAAATTAACGCTTGCTGAATTGGGTTGAACGACGGGCCTTGTGATGACCAAAATGCTTACGTTCAACAACACGGCTGTCGCGTGTCAAGAATCCGGCCGCTTTTAATGTCGCGCGCAGTTCCGGTTCTGCTTTTTCCAGTGCCTTGGAAATACCGTGTTTTACGGCGCCTGCCTGGCCCGACAGACCGCCGCCAGCAACAATTGCGTGGACATCGTATGCGGTGTCGCGCTTTGTAATTCCAAACGGCTGTGCGATAATCATTTGTAATACCGGGCGACGGAAATATTCTGCCATTGGGATTCCGTTAACAATAATCTGGCCCTTGCCCGCGATTAAGTACACGCGCGCAACAGAATCTTTACGTTTGCCCGTGGCGTATGTTGCGTTTGACAACTTTACATCAGCCACCACTTTTTTCGCTGTTGTTTTTACTGGGGCCGCCTTTTTTGTTGTTTTTGCTGCTGGTTTCTTTGCAGTCTTTTTAGTTTCTGTCATTATTCGCCCCTTTTGTTTTTACGGTTCAGTCCCGCGAAATCAATAACAATTGGATTTTGTGCGGCATGTTTGTGTTCTGGACCCGCATATACGTGCAGTTTGGTCAAACGTTTGTTCGCCAATGCAACCGCCGTGCGGCGTCCCATCATACGCTTTACCGCGTTGTACACCAGTTTTTCTGGTTTTTCACTGCGCATCTGGCCCAGGGTGCGTTCCTTGGTGCTGCCGGTCCACAGAGAATGCCAAAAGAATTTGGTTTTGTCCGCCTTTTTCCCAGACAGTGCAACCTTGTCCGCATTGATGATAATAACATGGTCGCCGCAATCCATGTTCGGTGTCCATGTCGGCTTGTTCTTGCCGCGCAGAATGTTTGCGGTATATGCCGCCAAACGCCCCAGCGTGCAATCGGTGGCGTCAATCAGATACCATTTGGCATCTAATTCGCACTTTTTTAACGATTTTGTCGCTGTCATAGTTTTTTACCTTTTTATTAAATTTTGCGGGGCTATTATGCCCCAGCCCCGCAGAAAAGTCAAGAAAAATCATTATGGTATTATTATACCGCACTATTATGTCGGCGAAAATCACATTTCGTCTGGGATTTTTAATCCCATTAAATCAATTGTGGCGGCCAATGTGTCGCGCGCAATACGGGCGATTTGCAAACGGTGGGTACGTGTGGCGTCATCAACGTCATCGCGCAAAATTGGGCAATTGTGATAAAATGTGTTGACTGATTGACATAAATCATATGCGTAATTTGCGACTAGATCTGTTGCACGATTGTCAAATGCGCTTTGTACAGTGCGTTCAAAATCCAATGTTGCAACCAGCAGATTGCGTTCTTCATCGGTTAAATTTTCAGACCGAAATTCCGTGTTTGTGGTGTCCCCTGCCCGTTTTAATATGCTGTTCAGGCGAACGGCAGTGTATAAAATGTACGGACCGGTGCGACCTTCAAAACTGGTGACAGAATCTGGGTCAAATATATAGTCAGAACGTAAATCATGCATCAAATCGTTAAACTTTAATGCCGCCAGTGCAATTGCATCAATTGTTTCAACGGGTAAATCTTTGCCTGAATCCGCAACGCGTTTCTGGACGGCAGTATTTATCATTTCAATTATATCGTTTAATCCAGCGGCGTTTCCGTCACGTGTCTTGAATGGACGGCCATCAGGGCCGTTTATTGTGCCGTATCCGATGTGTTCCATGTTTTCTGGGGGAAACAACCCGGTTAATTCAGCCACACGGAATAATTGTTCAAAATGCAGTTTTTGGCGAATATCGGTCAGGTATATAATTTTATCTGGATTGTCGGTAATTTTACGATAATACAGTGCCATTATGTCGGTTGCGTCATATGGCACCGCACCACGCGAATTATAAAACATAACCGGTGGCATCGGTGCGGTGTCGGTATCTTTTTTTACAACAATAACCTGGGCGCCATCACTTTCAACCAATAAATTTTTTTCGCGCAATAATTTTTCAACTGGTTCAATATACTTTGCCGCGTTACGTTCGCCCAAATTGCGGTCAAATGGCATGATATTTAACCGTTCCACGGTTTTCATCATTGATTCCATAGATACAGGCAAAAATACGTTATACAGTGCGTTATATCCCGGGTGTCCACGCTGTAATTCCGCGGTGATTATGCGCGCATCATCCATGAATTGTTCATCTGATTTTGCCAATGCCGCGGCGGCGGGATAATATGTATCTAATTCGTCGGCCGACATTGCATATTTGCTGTAATCAGCATCAGGATTAAAATCGGGTTGAAAAAATGGCCAATCTGGATGATTCCGCTTTATCCATGCGATAACCAGCCCCATGGAACGCCCCCAGTCCCCCATGTGATTGTATGATATTGTTTTGTGGCCGATATATTTCGCAATGCGGTTTAATGTATCGCCAACAATTGACGTACGCAGATGGCCAATGTGTAAAGATTTTGCCACATTATATGAACCATAGTCCATGTCTATTACCAGCGGGGAATCTGTTTTGATATTGTGCGGTTCGTTGGCACTGTGACAGATAAAATCGTCCCGTAATTTTATGTTGATAAATCCAGGCCCAGCAACCGATACATCAGAAATAAAATCCAGTTCGCGTAATTTTGGTAATATCTCTTCGGCCAATGCGCGTGGGTTTTTGCCCACAGATTTTGCCATTACCATGGCGGCATTTGTTGAAAAGTCGCCATGTTCACGATTACGTGGAACTTCCAAATTTGCCGAAAAACCCAATTTATCGTTTATTGATTCAGAAACGTATTTATATAAATTCATTTTTGTGTCCGTAATTGATTGCTATATTGGTAAAACAATTCGTACTTTTAATCCACCCAGGTCACTGTTTTCCAAAAATAACTGGCCACCATGATTTTCAATGGCGGTTTGGGCAATAGACAGCCCCAGGCCAGTACCGCCGGTTTTGTCACTGCGTGCGTCGTCCAATCGTACAAATGGGCGCAGTGCATCGCGCTTTTTATCGTTTGGAATTCCAGGACCATCATCTTCAATTATAATTTCTATTTGATCAGTGGTGTCTTTTTCCGTGATGCGTATTGTTTTATTGGCATATCGTGCGGCATTTTCAATGATGTTGCCAAACGCACGTGCCAGCGCCATCGGACGCGCATAAAATTGTGCCGGTTCGTCTGGGAAATCTGTTTCAATGTTTTTATCTGGGGCCGCGTCACGCGCCAGACGTATTAACATCGCGGGCAATTCTGTTGCTTGTTCAATTTCAGGCATTTCGCCACGCGCAAAAGACAGGTATCCGTTCACCATTTCTGTCATTCTGTCAATGTCGCGCAGCAAATCTTGTTTTGTTGCCCCATCTGTCTCAACCGCCAACCGCATGCGGGTCAGTGGCGCTTTCAGGTCATGACTGACCGCGTTCAGCATATCACTGCGTGTGCGATTATAACGGTTCAAGCGTTCTTTCATTGTAATCATTGCGGCGGCCGCTTCGCGGATTTCTTTGGAACCGCTGGGTTCAAATCCGGGTGCGTCCAGCCCACGACCAAAGCGACTGGCGGCCTTGGCAATTCGGCGTATGCTGCGCGTGTGCATGATAATGAATGGCGTAATCAGTATTGATACAATCAAGATAGAGCCAATCAACCATATAATAAATACTTCTGTACTGGTGGAATAAATGCGGTACAGCGATGTGCCAAATGTCGCAATCTGATTATCTTTGGTTGGTACGTCAACGAATACCAAGCGTTTGGCTTTATCAATATATATCTGGGCCGGACGCTTTAACCGACCGGACAGTTCGGTCGCCAATAACCCAGCTTCACGGGAAGAATTGTTGTTCTTGCTGGGGCGATTAAGTTTCGGGTTTACAGATATGTTTATGCCCATGTCGCGTGCCATTGTTTGCGCGGTTTGGATATCGCCATTGTCCATAAAATTCATCATTGTGGTGATTTCAACCGCCAAACTGCGCGCCAATGTCGCATGAACGCGCTTCCAATGGTTACCAAAAAACGCATTGGCAATTATAACCTCTGCCACTATCAGGGGTATCAGTATCATTAAAATTGTACGCCATAAAAAACTGCGTGGTGTCAATCTCATATTAATCCTGTTTTGTTGCGTTTGCGGGTGTGGATGTGTCAATTAATTTGTATCCATGTCCACGAACGGTAATAATATCTATGTTTGATAATACAATATTTAATTTGTTACGCAAGCGTTTTGCAACCATCGGTGCCGCCGGCGCAATATTGCCAACCGGATGGGTTAATTTTTTCAGTAATTTTTTTTCTTCCCCAGACAAGGCCAATAATTTTGGTTGCTGGTTTGCAGCATGTGTATCAACAATAAAAAATTCGTTATCTGTATAAATCATGCCGCCAGGCATGCGAACGTTTGAAGATTTGGTCGTTTTAATGATGTTGTTCAGCCGCAGAACCAGTTCGCGTAACTGGAATGGTTTCGCCAAATAATCATTTGCACCACCCGCCAGTCCGTCAATCGTGTTTTCTGGACCCGTCATCGCCGTCAGCATAATAACCGGCGTCGTGTCACCATGTGTGCGCATCTGTTTCAAAAATGTTAAGCCATCCATTCCACCCATCATGCGGTCCAGCACAATGGCATCAATACTGGTGCGGGATAATGTCGCGGTTCCTGATTCTGCGTCGTTGGCCGTGATTACATTAAATCCTTCGTTACGTAATCCGCGCGCCAGTGTGTTGCGCAAAACATCGTCATCGTCAATGATTAAAACAGTTCTGTTCATTATGAAATTTTGTTGTTCTGGTTCGGAATTATATAATGTTCCAGAATTATTTTTTCAATGGTTCAACCGCATATTCGCCCGGCTGGATTGTCATCATGGCGTTGTTTGCGCCCATGACGTCATCTTCGCCAGTAACCGCCGCACGAAATTGCATGCCACCGGTTGTGAATTCTGTTTTGAATAATGCGTATCCGGTGCCGCCACCTGTTGTTGGACCCTGCATCCCCAGGGAATAATAGCCCCCGATAATGCCATAGTCCAAATCAATATAATCAACACTGACCATTAATGAAACATTGCTTAATCCATCGCTGGTCATGTTGCACGTGAATTCACGATTGGACAAAGTGGCCTGGGAATTAACAGGTACAACAATGTCCATGATTGTTGGTTCGCACTGACGATCAATGCCATTTACCAAAAATTCATATGTCATACCAACAGTGGCCTTGGACAATCCAGTTGATAAATTAACCTGGGATATTGTTGCCTTGGGTATTTTAACCAGGGCATTTGCAATACCACTGCGCACCGGGAAAGATATTCCAGATTGCAAACAGTCACGTGAAAACGGGTCGGCTTCACATATATACAGCCGTGAATGTGCGTTAACCATGAACATATTTGCCAAACTGTTAAATAAAAATGTCCGGGTTATACGGTCGTTTAACCGTGTGCATCCGAAATTACGGCATATAATCATGGGGCGATTTGCGAACATTACCCCCGGATGCATTTCGGATTCCATCTGGCGTGCCATTTCAATGTTGTTGTCGTAATCCAGACTGTCTGCACGATTCATGAATTCTGTTTCCGGAATAAAATTCGGATCATCAGGATATGCATAATAAGATTGTACCGGTGTTTCCGTGTATATCGTTTGGAAATTGTCATATACAATTTCGTCTGTTGCCGCATTCGCGTTAAGCGCAACCAAACATGCAAAAACAGCCGTTAAAATAAATCTTGCCATAATATATGCCCTTTTCTCTCTGATAAATCTTAAAACATTTGCGCCCGCCGTGTCAAAGCAAAAATTTATGTTGAAAAACAGATATAGTTTAGAGTATAAATACTTAACAGAATCTGATAAATATTGGTAATTTTTTTTAAGGCGGTGAAAGAATGGTTGATATTATGATTGCCGGTGAAGCCGGAAAATTACATGCGGTGTATCATAAATCTGATACGCCCGCCGCGCCGTTGGCGGTTATTTTGTCGGGAAATCCACGTCAAAAGTATCATATGAACGATCGTGTGTCATATGCGATGTTTCGGGCGTTTATGGATATTGGTTTTTCTGTGGTGCGATTTAATTATCGCGGCGTGAATTATTCCGAAGGTGCAATTGGAACCACGTCTGAAAATCTGTTGGATATTGCAACGGTTATTGACTGGATTCAAAATAAGAACGAAGACAGTGACAGAATATGGTTGGCGGGGAATCAACTGGGGGCGTGGTATGTGTTACAGGCCATGATGCGTCGTCCCGAAGTGTCGGGATTTGCGTTGGTGTCGCCAGACCCGGCGGTCGCAGATTTCGCGTTTTTGTCACCACGTCCAAATCGTGGGCTGTTGCTGCAAGGTGCGGCGGAATCTGATGATGCCAAGGCGTTCGCAACACACTTGACCCAAATTTTGAAAAAACAGGCACAAATTGATTTGGAAACAATTCGTATCAAAAATGCGGATGAATATTATTCACAACCGGCTGATTTGCGCCAGATGTATAATGATTTAAAGGCATATGTCGGACGCGAAAATGCGGATGACAAACTGTTGTAATTACAATTCAAATGCAAAATACAGACAGATTTTTAGACCCAAACGTACCAGATGAAATGGCGGCGAATATCCGGCCACATTTGTTGGCAGATTTTATCGGTCATGATGCGCTGAAACAGAATTTGTCTGTATTTATTTCAGGCGCAAAATCACGTGGCGAAGCCATGGATCATGTGTTGCTGTATGGGCCACCGGGACTGGGCAAAACGACACTGGCGCACATCGTTGCAAATGAACTGGGGACAAATTTTCGTGCGACGTCGGCCCCGATGCTGACCAAGCAAGGCGATTTGGCGGCAATATTGACCGCGTTGGAACCAATGGACGTTTTGTTTATTGATGAAATACATCGTCTGCCAACGGCCATAGAAGAAGTTTTGTATTCGGCAATGGAAGACTTTAAGCTGGATATCATGTTGGGCGAAGGGCCGTCGGCGAAAAGTGTGCGAATTGACCTGCCGCCGTTTACATTGGTGGGGGCGACAACGCGGACGGGGTTGTTATCTAATCCGTTGCGTGACAGGTTTGGAATTGATTTGCGATTGTCTTTTTATCCGTCAGACGATTTGGCGCGCATAGTTATGCGCAGTGCAAAAATACTGGGTACACCGATTGATTCTGGGGGGGCGAATATGTTGGCACGCAGTGCACGTGGAACACCACGTATCGCAAATCGTTTGTTGAAACGTGCGCGTGACTTTGCGGCGGCGTTGGGCCAGAATGAGATTTCGGCCAATACAATAAAAACGACATTGGCACAGTTGCGTATTGATGAATCTGGCCTGGACGAGATTGATCGTGAATACATGAATGCAATTGTGCGGCATTATGCAGGTGGCCCGGTCGGAATTGAAAATCTGGCGGCGGCATTGTCTGAACCGGCCGATACCATAGAAGATGTAATTGAACCATATTTGATGCAGTTGGGATTTATTCAACGGACCCCGCGTGGACGTATTGTGACAGATGCTGGTTATGCGCATTTGGGATTAGAGAAATAATTAATCATGGAAAATTTAGTTGATTTTTTTGCAATCGCGGAAAAATTAGAATGCGAATACAGATTGACGCGGATGTCTGATGGCGCACAACAGTCTGTTGCATCGCATTCGTGGAATATGACAGTAATGGCAATTGTTTTACGGCCATATCTGACGCATCCGGTAAATATGGAACGCGTTATGAAAATGTGTGCACTGCATGATTTGCCAGAGGCGATTACGCATGATGTCCCATTACATGAACAAACGTCAGATGTGCGTGCAAAAAAACATGCCCAGGAATCTGTGGCGGTTTCACAGATTACAAATTTGTTACACAATGATGATATTTGTAATGTTTTGGACGAATACGAAGAACGCAAATCACGCGAAGCGCGATTGGTCAAAGCCATAGATGTTTTGGATACTGCTGTTCAACATTTGTGTGCAGCGGATTTGAAATATGTTTCTGAATACGATAATAATTTTTATTGGAAGTTGTTTTTTTCAGATAAAATGGCAACTGGGTTTGACTTTGAACCTGTGTTGCGTGGCGTATTTGATGAAATTCGCCGGCGGGTGTCCATGCGGATGAAAAATGAACTGGGGATTGATTCAAGCATATTTATGGGGAAATAAAAATGAAGACATATACTTTTCCGTTCGCAATTGCGTATGCGGACACAGATGCCGGTGGAATTGCGTATCATGGGGCGTATATTGAAATCGCTGAACGGGCGCGCATGAATATATTGCGTGGAATAAAATTCCCAGATGGCGACATTGGGTTTGTTGTACGTGATTTGAATATTCGCTATGTTCGGCCGTTGTTTCTGGGTGATGAATTTGTTGTTGAAACAACAGTGACAAAATTTGGGGCGGCATCAATGTCGGTGGAACAAAAGTTCGTGAAAAATGGTGAAATTTGTGCTATACTGTCGGGGACAGCGGCGTACATTGGTGCAAATATGATGCCACGGCGCATACCAAATGATGTGGCGGCACCATTCATGGAATAATTAAATATAATATAAAGGAAGGAATAATATGGGTAACAGTTTTTCTTTGGTTAATTTGTTTACTGGCGATTGGATGACATTGTTTATATCGCTGGTTCTGGTTTTGGCCAGTATTATATCATGGGCGGTCATAATTGAAAAAATCCGTTTGTGGCATATGAACAAGAAAAATCCAGTAAAAATTAAAAATGGCGATAATTTAACATTGATTGCAGATAAATTAATTCGGCCGTTTGATAAAAATTTGTGGTTTCTGTCAATGGTATCGTATGTTGCACCTTTTATCGGGCTGTTTGGTACGATTTGGGGCGTAATGGATTCGTTTGCGTCAATTGGTGTGAATCAGTCTGTGTCAATTGGTGTTATTGCGCCCGGGTTGTCAACTGCACTGGGAACAACCGCGCTTGGGTTGATTGCGGCGGTGCCAGCGGCGATTGCGTACCAGTATTTCAGTAAAAAGTCAGATGATTTATATGACGTCTTGACCGAACGTGTCAAAGAAATGAAATCAGAAAAACAGCACAAGGATAAATAAATTATGACACGCAGAAGATACAGAAATACTGATGTCAATATATCACTGACGCCGATGATTGATATTATGACGGTGTTGTTGGCGGTGTTTATGGTGACAACACCGATGCTGACCACGGGGATTGATTTGGATTTGCCAAATGCGGGAAATTCTGTGTTGTCTGGCAATGATCATGCAATTCAGATCAGTGTTGATTCCCAGGGGCGTTATTATGTTGGTGAAACAGAACTGTCGCGTGATGATGCGGTGAAACGTGTTGTGGCGATGCGCGGCGAAAATCCTGATTTAACAATAATCATAAACGGCGATACGTCGGCGGATTATGGTGCGGTTATGTCAGTTATGGGACAATTAAAAGACGCCGGGTTCCAGCGTGTTGGATTGCGCACTCGTGTCGGGCAAAAACAGTAACATGAAAATTGTGGACAGATTTTCATCAGAAAACTTATTAATATCAATATGCGGGCATTTGGTATTGTTGGCGTTAATGGTTACGTCATTTGTTGTTGTGGTTGATCGTGCACAATTGGTTGCCCCAGACAGGATAGAGATACTGGAAATAGATTTGGATTCGGTTAATGTTGGTGGTGATGAAACGGTGCTGTACAACGTTGGCGACGATACAGAACCGATCCCAGAACCAGAATTAAATCAAGATGTGGCGAATGAACCATCAACGCCAGAAATTCCAGAACCAGAAACAATTGAACCAGAACAAATTGTTGCCCCCAGTTTGGCTGATGTGACACCGGTTGCCCCAGAAATTCCGGAACCGGTATTGAATGCTGTGGATGATGCAGGTGAAAAAATACCGACGCCAAAGAAAAAGAAATCCGTTGTGCGTGTTAATCGCGAAGTTGTGTCGCTGGACCGTACATTAACAGTGTCGGTTATTGACGCGTTGCGTGTTGCGATGACGCGCTGTTGGGTTATTGATACCCAGCGTACCGATTTGGGTGATATTCGTGCGGTTGCGCACTTGACGATGCGGCGAAACGGAACCGTCCGTGACGTTTGGTTTGAATCCGCCGCGCGCGCAGAAACAGATATGGCCTTTGCGTATGTGTTGGATACAATTCGTGCGGCAATAAATACGTGCCAACCGTTCAGGATGTTGCCGCCGGATGAGTTTGAAAAATGGGAAAAAATCCAATTAACATTCTATCCGACCCAGGGCAAGGTTATGTAGCAAACAAAAACCCGCGATTATATAATCGCGGATTTTTTATGTACAGACGCCCGATAAGCCGGATTCTGTTCTGCCCTGGCCTTGTTGTTGCCAACCAAAACCGGGGTAGCGAGCATAATTAGTCTGCATAATGTGTTACCACAATATGTCAAGCCTTCTACCCGTCCCCTTGTTTGGGACACACATTGGGGACCTATTTGAAGTTGCTGCGCGCAGAGATTGCCCGTTTCACCCGATATGTTTCAATCGATTCGTCACTGTTGCTCTGATCGTCGGGTTGCCCCGCCCGGTCATTAGCCGGTACGCCGTCCCATGCAGTCCGGACTTTCCTCCAATTTTCCAAAGAAAATCAGCTATGCTCTGTTCGTCTGCACTGTGGTGCATTTTATCATTGATTTTGCAATTATCAATATAAATTGAATTTTTTACTTGCACAACATCTGCCGTTTTTCATAAAATGGGCGTGTAAAGAGAAAAAAAGTCAGAAGACTGTCAAAAATTTTACGCATTTTTGCGTGTTTGTTTGCGTTGTTTTTTGTTGTTGATGCGTCCGGTGCGGGGTATACATGCTCTGCGTCGTCCAAGAAATATACATCATGCAAATCCGGATATTATATGTATGGTGGTACAGGTGCCGGGAATTCATGTAAAAATGTCCGACGGGGTATCCGAACTCGGATGGTGGTACGGGTGGTGTAACGGTGTGTTACAGTAATACAAAATCCCGTGCATGGACCGGCAGCCAGGTTAACGGCAGTACGCCCAGTGGATGTGCCAGTGTAACGTGTAAAACATGTTCTGGGTCGGCATGTAATTATGTTGCATATTCCAACAGTGCTGGTACGGGCGATGGCACAATAAAGGGTGGTTGCAGTAGTAATAGCGCCAGTTGTACCAAGACCCCAAAGACAGTTACGGCCAGTACGGACCATTACGTCAGTGGTACGTCTTGTCCGACATGCCCAACGGGATATCCGAACTCGGATGGTGGGAACATTGGTCAAAGCATGTGCTATAAGACATGTGAAGACATAGATATTACCGGTGGGACGAATGTACCGACCAGTGGCACAGCGTATTATCCTGCCAGTTGCACATATACGACGGTTTGTGACGATGGGTATAATCTGACGGGGACAAACACGTGCAGCCAGTTATGTACACTGGGTGTGACCAGTCTGCGTACGGGCAATGGTGTGACGATACCGTTGTACAGTTCGGCATTATCCACGCCATCGTTAAACATTGGTACTGGTGGTGTATGCTATGGCATATTGGAAAGTGGTGCAGGAACACTGAACATCCAATATGACGGCAAAACGTATCATGTAATTGATTAAGAATATCAGTGATAAAAATATCCGGTCATTTATGGCCGGATATTTTATATATGTGTTTTATTTTCGGTGTTCCCCCTGGTGTCGGGCGGCAACCAATGCGGTGCGTAAAGATTGTTCGGCAATTTGACGGATCTTTTGTGCAAACGTTCGCATATTCATTGCGTCGGCAACCCCATCGGCAAAAATTTGTGATATATATTCAATTTGACTGGGGGCGATAACAAAATGTTCGCTGGTTATATCAGATGGCTTTAATTTATATACAGATTCACGCATTTTATCCCCCTCATTTTTATATTACAAGACTTGTTTGTTTTCTTATTTGCATTATATCATAAAGTATCTTGACCGCAAGATGCAAAGTTGCTATAAATTATGGACAAAACAAGGATTGGGTAATGTTAAAGAATTTTATTGGTAGATTACTTGGCTCGGCCAATGACAGAATTGTAAAGTCTTATGATAAAACAGTTTCGTTGATTAATGATTTAGAACCAAAATATCATGCAATGTCAGATGAAGAATTACGCGCACAGACGGATGTATTGCGTAATCGTCTGGCAAATGGCGAAAAAGAAAAAGATATTTTGGCGGACGCGTTTGCCGTCGTTCGCGAGGCGTCGTTGCGGTCAATCGGTCTGCGGCATTTTAATGTGCAATTAATTGGTGGAATGGTTTTGAATAATGGCCAAATTGCAGAAATGAAAACAGGTGAAGGTAAAACGCTGGTCGCGACGTTGGCGTTGTATCTGAAGGCTCTGCACGGGCGTGGTGCACATCTGATTACGGTTAATGATTATTTGGCGTCGCGTGACGCAAACTGGATGGGGCAAGTATACAAATTTTTAGGCTTGACCGTTGGTATTATCCAACATGATATGACCGATGATGAACGCCGTGCAGCATATGCATGCGATATTACGTATGTCACAAATTCTGAATTAGGATTTGATTATTTGCGCGATAATATGAAATTTACCAAGGCACAGCAAGTGTTGCGTCCATTATTCTTTGCCATCGTTGACGAAGTAGACAGCATTTTGATTGATGAAGCGCGTACACCACTGATTATTTCTGGGCCTGCCGAAGATACCAGTGAATTATATGAAAAAGTTGATGCGGTGGTGGCACAACTGGGACCAGATGATTACAAGAAAGATGAAAAAGATCGTCATGTAACATTGACAGAATCAGGGGTTGATACTGTAACAAAATTGTTGCAGGACGCAGGATTGCTAATCGGGGATAATTTGTATGCGTCTGAGAATGCCGCCGTGGTTATGCATATTCAGCAATCATTGTTGGCGCATCATTTGTACCAGAAAAATGTTAACTATGTCGTGCGCAATGGTGAAATTTTAATCGTAGATGAATTTACCGGGCGTGTTATGACCGGACGCCGGTTTGGTAAAGGTTTGCACCAGGCGATTGAGGCCAAAGAACATGTCAAGGTTCAGCCAGAAAATCAAACAGTGTCCAGTATATCTTACCAGAACTTGTTCCGGTTGTATCCAACATTGGCCGGAATGACCGGAACCGCCATGACCGAAGCCGCAGAATTTGAAGAAATTTATAAACTGCGCGTTGTGTCTATACCAACAAATCGGCCGGTCGCACGTGTTGACCATCATGATGAAATATATCGCAATAAAGAAGAAAAATATGACGCGATTATTAAACAAATTTCAGAATGTATGTCACGAAATCAGCCGGTATTGGTCGGAACCGTGTCAATTGAAAAGTCTGAAGAACTGGCCGCGATTGTACGTAAAAAATTAAATATTAACCCGGCCGTGCTGAATGCAAAACATCATGAATCCGAAGCAAAAATTGTCGCCCAGGCCGGTGCCCCAGGCGCGGTCACAATCGCAACCAATATGGCGGGCCGCGGAACAGATATTAAACTGGGCGGAAATGCCGAAGAATTAATTGCAGAACTGGATCCGGATGATGTGGATTTTGATGCAAAAAAACAAGAAATCTATGACAGAATAGAAAAAAATAAAAAACAGGTCTTGGATGCCGGTGGCTTGTATGTAATTGGTACAGAACGTCATGAATCGCGTCGTATTGATAATCAATTGCGTGGACGCAGTGGACGTCAAGGTGATCCCGGTGATTCAAAGTTCTTTTTGGCGTTGGATGACGATTTAATGCGTATCTTTGGGGCCGCACGGTTACAGGGAATGTTGACCACATTGGGATTAAAGCCAGGTGAAGCAATTACCCATCCGTGGATAACCAAGGCATTGGAAAAAGCACAAAAGCGTGTTGAAGCACGGTATTTTGAATCCCGCAAAGAATTGCTGAAATATGATGACGTTATGAATGAACAGCGTGGCGTTGTTTACAAACAGCGCGATGATTTAATGGTGTCTGATGATTTGGCACCGCTGGCAAGCGAAATGATTGGCGATGTCGTAGAACTGATTTGTGAAAACAATATCCCAGAAAAAGCGCATCCGGCAGATTGGAATTTGCGCGGAATTCATGATGCAATGATGCGTGCATTTGCATTGGATATCACGGATATTGATAAATGGAAAACAGACGAAACAATATCAGAACATCGGGCGTATGAAATCTTGAATAATTTGGCAATGCGCAGATATCAAAGCCAGGCCGAAAAGTATGGCCCAGAATTAATGCAAATGGCGTCACGACAAATGATGCTGGGGGCGTTGGATACGGTATGGAAACGCCATTTACAGCAAATGGACTATTTGCAGACGGCAATTGGACTGCGTGGGTATGCCCAACGAAACCCGTTGTATGAATATAAGCGGGAAGCATTAGGGTTGTTCAAAAATACGATTAATAATTTCAAAATTATGTCTGTGTCGTATATTTGTCGGATGGAATTAACACGCGAAGATGTTGCCGCCACAGAAAAAGAACATGCGCGGCATGACGCGGCATTAAACCAGGCGGGCGAAGCACGTCGGAATGCCCCATGCCCATGTGGTTCGGGCTTAAAATATAAGCATTGTTGTGGTAAATTAAAATAAAACATCCGCCAATTGGCGGATGTTTTTGTGTCAGATGAATTTATTTACGACGTGCCACAAAAAAATCACGTAACATTTTTGCAGATTCTTTGGCATATGTTGTATCGTGGATAACGTTCGGACGCCACAGATGACGGTCGTTGTCATATATACGTGCGTTGTGCGCGATTCCCCCGCCCTTTTCGTCTGTGGCGGCATAGTATATATTACGAATTCGGGCCAATGATATCGCCGTTGCGCACATCGCACATGGTTCCAATGTTACGTATATGTCACAATTATCAAGAAATTTTACCCCCAGTTTGCGGCATGCGCGATTTATTGCGACAATTTCGGCATGTAATGTTGGGTTTTGTTTCTGTTGCACTTGGTTTTCACCGCGCGCAATAATTTTATTGTCGCGCACAATGACGGCACCAATTGGCACATCGTCGTGTGATTGGGCCCGAATTGCTGAATTAATGGCTTGCTTCATAAATATCATGATGTACACTGTAATGCATGAATTCAAAATTGCAAATTATTTCAGGAAAGTTTCGCGGACGTAAATTATATCTGCCACCGAATGCGCGCCCAACCCAGCAGCGTGCGCGTGCAGCCTTGTTTAATATGTTGGCATCTGGGGTTGTTGGCACGGACGGTTGTATAAACGTGTGGGATGCGTTTGCCGGCAGTGGTGCGTTCGGTATAGAATTTATATCGCGTTATCCAAATGCCAAGGTTGTTTTTACAGATGTTGCAAAAGAATCACTTGATACAATTCGGCGTAATCTGGCGATGTTGGGGGTTGGGAATTCTGGGGCCGTTGTGGCCGGGGATGCGGTGGCGCTGGTGACACGGTTTGGCATGAATTCCGATGTTGTTTTTGTTGATGCACCATATTCAGATGCAGACGTGGCACGAATATTTGTTGCAAATTTGACGCGTGTTGCCCGTCCTGGTACGATTTTAATCTGGGAACAAGAAAATGAAAAATCAATAAATGCCCCAGATGGCTGGGGGGTGTTGCGTGATAAAAAATATGGGCGGGCGCGATTTTTGATTTTACAGCGAACGACAGAATAAAAACCTTGATTTTTCAATATTTTTGATAAATAATATGCCCCGCACGGCACCCTTGGAGGTCGTGCAGCAATAAAATACCATATAAAAAAGGAAATATAAAATGGCAATACAAATAAAAGCAAGTGTTCGCAACGCTGGTGGCAAGGGGGCCGCGCGTAGCATACGTAAAAACAAGAATGTACCTGGGGTAATCTATGGTGAGAAAAAGGCGCCAGTTGCGATTGAATTAAATGGACGCGATTTTGAAACGTTGTTACAGACACCAAGTTTACGCACAAAGTTATTTGAAATTGATACAGAAAATGGCAAAGAAGATGCCATGCTGATGGATATTCAATATCATCCTGTTTCGGATAATGTTGTTCATGTTGACTTTAAGCGTATTGATGTTAAAAAGCCTGTTAACGTCAGTGTGCCAGTTGAAGTTATTAATGCTGATGTGTCCAAGGGATTAAAGTTGGGCGGCGTTTTGAACTTTGCGGTACGTAAGGTTGCATTACGTGGTTTGGTTCATGATATCCCAGAAAAAATAACAATTGATTTAACAAATTTGAATATCGGTGAATCTGTACACGGTTCTGATTTAGTGCTGCCAGATGGCGTAGAATTGGGACTGCACCAGGCGGAATTGGCGTTCGCGATAATTGGCGGGAAAATGCCTGATGAAGCAGATTCAGCCAGACCAGTATCTGCCCCAGCGGCAGCAGCACCGGCGGTATCAGATGAAGCCAAAAAATAAAACAGGTGTTATTTATGTCACAACCGTCCGATTTGGACGGTTTTTTGTTATTATTTTTTTCCTGTGGCCTTGAAATGATGTTTACGGTTAACTATATGCATACTAAGCAAAAACACAAAACAATTTGCAAGGAGTGAAAAAATGGCAAAAGTATTGGGTATTGATTTGGGAACAACAAATTCTGCCATGGCTTTTATGGATGGCAGTGACCCAAAAATTATTGAAAATTCCGAAGGACAGCGCACAACCCCGTCTGTTGTTGCAATAACGTCGGGCGGTGAACAGTTGGTTGGTATTACCGCAAAAAACCAGGCTGTGACAAATCCAGAAAATACAATATATGAAATTAAGCGTTTAATGGGATTGCGTTATGACAGTCCAGCAGTTAAAGAAATTGCGGCGCGTGTGCCGTATAAAATTGTCGCAGGCGATAATGGCGATGCATGGGTTGAAATTGACGGTAAAAAATATGCCCCGTCCCAGATTTCGGCAATGATTTTGGCAAAATTAAAGAAAGATGCAGAAGCGTATCTGGGTGAAACAATTTCAGATGCAGTTATCACTGTGCCGGCATATTTTAATGATTCTCAACGCCAGGCAACAAAAGACGCCGGACGTATCGCTGGGTTGAATGTTTTGCGTATTGTTAATGAACCAACCGCGGCGGCATTGGCGTATGGTATGGACAAGAATAAAAACGGAACCATTGCGGTGTATGACTTGGGTGGTGGTACGTTTGATATTTCTATACTGGAAATTGTTGACGGTGTGTTTGAAGTTAAATCAACAAATGGTGATACCGCGTTGGGTGGTTCAGATTTTGATGCGCGTGTATTGAAATACTTGATTGATGAATTCAAATCCCAGACTGGTATTGATTTGTCTGGTGACAAATTGGCGTTGCAGCGGTTAAAAGAAGCCGCCGAAAAAGCCAAAATTGAATTGTCATCCAAGACGACGACGGATATCAATTTACCGTTCTTGACGGCGGATGCATCGGGTCCAAAGCACTTTAATACAACGCTGACACGTGCAAAATTGGAATCTTTGGTGGATGATTTAATTCAAAAAACAATTGAACCGTGTCGCAAGGCATTGAAAGATGCAGGGCTGGACAAAGGCCAGATTAATGAAGTTATTCTGGTTGGTGGCCAGACACGTATGCCAAAGGTTCAAGAAACAGTCAAAGAATTCTTTGGGCGCGAACCACACAAAGGTGTTAACCCAGATGAAGTTGTTGCACTGGGGGCCGCAATTCAAGGTGGTGTGTTAAAGGGTGATGTCAAAGACGTATTGTTGTTGGATGTTACACCGTTGTCTTTGGGAATTGAAACGTTGGGCGGTGTGTTCACACGTCTGATTGATCGTAACACAACGATTCCAACCAAAAAATCACAAGTGTTCAGTACGGCCGAAGATAATCAATCGGCGGTCACTATTCGTGTGTTCCAGGGTGAACGCGATATGGCGGCGGACAATAAATTATTGGGGCAATTTAATTTAGAAGGTATTGCACCTGCCCCGCGTGGTATGCCACAGATAGAAGTATCATTTGATATTGATGCAAATGGTATTGTTCATGTGTCTGCCAAAGATAAAGGCACCGGTAAAGAACAGGCGATTTCAATCAAATCAGACGGTGGATTGTCCGAAGATGAAATCAAACGTATGGTTGATGAAGCCGCCGCAAACGCCGATGCAGATAAAAAGAAACGTGAATTGGCCGAAGCGAAAAATAATGCAGAAACAGCCATATTTACGGTTGACAAGGCGTTAAAAGAACATGGCGACAAAATCAGTGCAGATGAAAAAACAGCCATAGAAAATGCCAAGAAAGAATTGGCAGACGAATTGGCGAAATCTGATGTAACCGCAGAAGTTCTGAAAGAAAAAACAGATGCGTTGACCGAAAAGTCTATGAAACTGGGCGAAGCGGTATACAAGGCATCACAAGAAGCGGCGGCATCTGAAAACACTGACAGCAAGTCAAATGATGACGGTACGCGTGACGCAGATTTTTCTGAAAAGAAATAATCGCATCGCCGTTAACAAAAAATCCCGCAGTTGCGGGATTTTTTTTACATTGAATAAATTTTAATGTCACCCAGGTTAAAACAACCGTATTGGTCGCAAAAATTTGTGCCGCCATCAATGTAACATTCTTGTTCTGTTTTTGCACCAGCAGCAGATGTTGAACCCGCCGGACACGGGGTTTCTATGCCATCATTTTTCTGTGCCGATATAAATACCAAGATTTCGGGCAATTTGTAACAGTGAATCATCCGGCGCAACAAATGCGTCAGATGTCATCACGTCTGGGATATTCGGATCCGCAGATACATAACCGGCATCAAAAAAATCGGACAGACTGACCGTCTTGCATTCACAGTCATTTATTGCCGTCATGACGTACGTTTCGTTGTTTTCAATTGCGTTTAATGCGCAATCCGCCATGCGGGTTGCCAATATTCGGTCGTTCGCTGTTGTGTCGCCAACACGTTGGGTGTGTTCCGGATATGCTGTGCGATTTATAATGCCAGACGCAGTTAATTTACGCGATATCATATCAGCCGGTCGGCCAGAATGTCCACGCAGCGATATTCCTTCGGATACCAAGATAATGCCATAATCTTGGTGCGATTTGTTTATGTGTGATACCAGTTCATTGACATCAAATTTTATTTCTGGAATCAATATCGCCGTTGCACCAATCGCAACCCCGGCATGTAACGCCAATTGACCGCAGTCGCGCCCCATTGTTTGTACAACAAACCAACGATGATGACTGCGTGCAGTCAGCATTAATTGGTCGCAAAATGTTGTTAATTGTTGGACCGCAGTGTCAAATCCGATTGTGCGACAGGTCAGTGGGATGTCCATGTCAATTGTTTTAGGAATGCAGATTAATTGAACGTCTTGATATATATCGCGATTACACCATGCCAAAGATATACTGCCGTTGCCACCGATTAAAACCAATGCGTCCAATCCTAAATCGCGTAATGATTTTTTCAGGCGACGATTAAAATGTGCCAGTCGTCCAGATGTTGCCGCAGTTTCAAAATTCAGGGCCCCTGGGTGACCATTGTGCAAAAAACTGCCCGCCATGCGTGCACATTCTGTGGGCAGTGTATCCCAGTCAAACTTTATAATTCGGGGGGGTGTTGTGCATAATCCGTCGGTACCATCTTGGATTCCGATTACCCGCCATCCGCGTATCATGGCACCACGAACCAGGCGATGTATCGCAGTGTTCAATCCAGAACAATCACCGCCTGTCGTCATAATTCCAATCGTTTTTGATTTCATATTATTGTTCCTGTATTTTACCACGTTGATTATATCATAAATTAAATTGACAAAGAATATATTTTTGCAATAATTTGTCCAAACCAAGATGTTAATTTTTACCACCAAGGATAACCCATTATGTTCAAAAATAATAAATCAAATATTGGAAAAACAAAGCGTTCAACGGATGATTTGATTGACAGTGCCGTGGCACAACAAAATGCGTGGTTGGAAAATCGCCGTACGTTTGCACGACGCTTTTTGAAGACATTGAATATTTTTGCACGCCCATCGCCAAAGAAAGATTCTGATACAGTCGTTTCAACAGTTGTATCAGACAGCAAAAATAAAAAGCGTGGCGGTGTGTTGCGGGCATATTGGTTCCCATTACTGTGTGCACTGTTTGCTGTTTGTGTTTTAATATGGGGGCTGTTTATTCGTGATAATTCAGGGGTGACAGTTATCATGACGCCGTCTGTGCCAGAACCAATTGTACAGCCGGTGAATGATACTGTGCCAGATGCGGTTGTTGAACAACCGACTGTGCCCATGTTTGATATCGTGCGTATTGAACCACGTGGAACAATTGTCGTTGCAGGTCGCTGGATGGCGGACAAGAATATTTCTGTGGTTATAAATGGTGAAATCGCATCCACTGGACGTACGGATGCAAATGGCGAATTTGTATATGCACCACGTAATCCATTGGATCCAGGTAACTATACAATTTCGTTAATCGGTATTGACCCAGAAACAAAATCAGAAGACAGTGTGTTTGTCTATATTTCTGATTTCGGATATAAAAATTCTGTTTCGTTGTTGATGACCCCAGATGGCAGCACATTATTACAGACACCAACAATGTTGGTTGATGGCGATTTGTCTGTTTCCAAAATAGATTATTTGGATACCGGACGCATCGTCGTAACCGGGGACGCATTGCCGCGTATGCGCGTATCTGTATCGTTGGATGGGAAATACGTCGGATTCGCCCGTGTGTCTGATTATCGGCACTTTGGTTTGGGGGCAGATGTCGGCGAATTAACCCCAGGCGCCGAATATGAATTGACTGTTCGTTTGCATGATGGTGATGGACGTACAATATCACAAATTACACGCCAATTTATTATGCCAGAAATGACCGGTGATGACGATACATATTACACGGTTCGTCGTGGTGATTGTTTGTGGGTTATCGCGCGTAACTTTCTGCGTCGTGGTGTTTTGTTCAGTATAATTGCAGAACGCAATAATATTGAAAATCCAGATTTGATTTTTCCAGAACAAAATTTGAAAATTCCAACGGGTGGGGAAAATAAGTAATGAATGAAAAACGCCAAGAAAAGCAACAATTTTTTAAGCCAACTGTTAATTCGCAACAGATTGAGTTTGCAGAAATTGTTGCATTGGCGGAATCATTGATTCGGCGTGCTGATGCAATTGGCGCATTCGCAATAATGCGTCAGTTGGAACAGTTGCGTAAAAGTCTGATGGTGACAAACGTCAATAAAAAAATGATGCGTGTTGCAGGTGCAAAGTTGGAAAAACTGGAACATGAATTGAATCAGAAAATCAGATAAGGATACGATAATGAAAAACATATTTGGATATTTTGTTGGTATTTTACTGTTTTTGGTGTTTTTTCCAGTGCTGATGTACATTGTGGCCGTTAATTTTGTTTTGCCCATAAATTCATTGATTGCCAGTGTGGTTGGTATAATTTTGGGATTGATTGGTGTATTCTTTATGATTTGGTCAAATATAGATATGGTAAGAATTGGGCGCGGTTGTCCAACAGATGGATTTAATATCGCATTGGGCGAACGTACCAAGAAATTGATTGTCCAGGGACCGTATAAATACACGCGTAATCCGATGCTGTTTGGTACATTTGTTTTTTACGTCGGATTGGCGTTGCTGTTTAATTCTTATTCTGCGTTGATTGTGCCAATTGTATTTATTTCATATATGGTGTGGCATGTAAAAAAATTTGAAGAACCCAGATTGTATAATGATTTTCAAGAAGAATATGCCGAATATAAAAAAAGAACACCGTTATTGTTCCCAAAATTCCAAAAATAAAACCGACGCTGGGGTTGGCTTGATTTTTGGTGCGGGCGAAGGGAATCGAACCCTCGTCTTCAGCTTGGGAAGCTGACGTGCTGCCATTATACCACGCCCGCGATGTGCCTGATTCTATAATATGTATAAAAAAATGTCCAGTTTTTATTTGTTGTTGATTTTTTTGTGACATGGGCCTAGGATTTATAACTGCTATACCAATAAAGGGAGTTTATTATGGCAAATGAAAATATGAATCCGTTAATTGGTGCCCAGCAACGTGTTAAAGTCGCATGTGAAAAATTGGGCATGCCGGCGGATGTTTATGAAATTCTGAAATATCCACAACGTATCATAGAGGTTTCAATCCCTGTTAAAATGGACGATGGTTCTGTTCGTACGTTCACAGGGTTCCGGGCCCAGCATAATACCGCCATTGGCCCGTCCAAAGGTGGTGTGCGTTTCCATCCAAATGTGACGCGTGACGAAGTTGCAGCACTGTCAATATGGATGACGTTCAAATGTTCTGTGACCGGTATTCCATATGGTGGCGGCAAAGGTGGAATAATTGTTGACCCAAAAGAATTATCTGATGGTGAACTGGAACGTTTGTGTCGCGGATATGTTGATGCGATTTATCCGATTCTGGGTGAAAAGCGCGATGTGCCGGCGCCAGATGTTAATACCAATGGTCAAATTATGGCATGGATGATTGACGAATATATCAAATTATCTGGCGAATCATCATTTGGTACATTTACTGGCAAACCGGTTGAATTGGCGGGTTCCAAGGGACGCAATGCCGCAACTGGTTTGGGGATTTCCATCATCATCGCCAAAGCGTTGGAAAAACAAGGTAAAGAAATGCGCGGTGCACGCATTGCCATCCAGGGATTTGGCAATGTCGGCAGTTTTACCGCAAAATGCAGCCATGATATGGGCGCGAAAATCGTTGCAATTGCAGAATGGAATACAATACTGTACAACGAAGACGGGCTGGATATTGATGCGCTGATGAAATTCAAGGCAGATAACAAAGGCAGCATCAAGGGATTCCCGGGGGCATCTGAAATCAGTACGGATGAATTCTGGGGTTTAGATGTTGATGTGTTGTCGCCGTGTGCGATGGAAAATACAATCAACAAAGATACCGCACCACTGATTAAAACAAAGTTGGTCGTTGAAGGTGCAAATGGACCGACAACACTGGATGGCGAAGAAATATTGTTGAAAAACGGTGTTACTGTTATCCCAGATATCCTGGCAAATGCCGGCGGTGTGACGGTTTCTTACTTTGAATGGGTTCAAAATCGCTATGGTTATTACTGGGGCGAAAAAGAAGTAGAAGAAAAAGAAGAAATCGCCATGAAAGATGCATTTGATGCAATTTATAAAATCAAAGAAGAATATAATGTGTCAATGCGCGAAGCCGCGTACATGCATTCTATTAAGCGTGTGGCGGGCGCAATGAAACTGCGTGGATGGTATTAAGACGTATGTTTGGTGTAAATAAAAATCCCCGTTTGGGGATTTTTATTTTTGTTTGTTTTGTCAGAATTATTCGGAACAAACTTCAACCGCATAGAATTGGTTATTGTTCATGTCATCCGCGGTGCCACAGAACAAACGGAATCCGCATTTGTTTTCTGGTGTTCCCATCATTTGCATTGTGTTGTCTGGGATTATGTTCAACAGACATTTGCCTTCGGTAACATATTGTGCCGGATTGTCAATTGACATAAATGCAACAGTTTGTTTTTTATTTGCAATTTCACGCAGAACATCTGTTTCTGGCAATGCGATGACATAGTCGCCACTGGCCCCCAATGCAACAATTTGTGTCACGCCGTTTGTGGCCGCATCCTGTTGGATTTCTGTTTGGATGGCATTAAAGTCTTCGGGTGTTGGTGCGGGGGCATCGCATGCCGCCAATGTCACAGCAGCCAAGGCAAATAAAGATAATTTTTTCATTTTGTGCTCTCCTTTTTACGGTTTACGTCCGAATTATATCATAAAAATTTATTAAATGTTGACTTTTTTATTTTTTACTGCATAATATCCCGTGCAAATCCCATAAAAGATTGCCATTGTTGTAAATCCAGTGCGCGGTGCGCATGGTGCATCATCCGACGAGTATTCGTCCTTGATGGCGGTTTTCTTTGTGGGCAAACAGTTATATGAAGTTTAAGGAGCAAAATTATGGCAACTGTTATCAGATTGGCGCGTTTCGGTGCAAAAAAGCGTCCGTATTATCATGTCGTGGTTACAGATTCACGCAATGCGCGTAATTCTGGGAATATTTTGGCAACTGTGGGAAAATATAACCCGATGTTACCACGCGATAATGAAAATCGTGTTGTGTTGAATGTTGATGAGGTCAAGTCTTGGTTGGCCAAGGGTGCCAAACCATCAGATCGTGTATATCGCTTTTTGGCGAATGCCGGATTGGTTGCAGCGCGCGTTGTCCCGAACCAAACGAAAAAGAATCAACAGTCTGAAAAGACATTGATGAAAATCAAAGATAAACAAGAAAAATTGGCAAAAATAGCCGAAGAAAAAGCAGCCGCCGAAGCAGCCGCCAAGGCCGCCGCCGAAGCGCCAGCCGAAGAATCAGCGCCGGCCGCAGAAGATGCGCCAGCCGAAGCGCCGGCCGAAGAATCTGCGCCAGTTGCGGAATAATTTTGCGTATGCCCGGGGGTAACCCGGGCATGGTTTTCTGTTGAATAAAGGATTGTGTCAATATGCCAAAATGTCCGGTGAATCCTGATATAGAATGTGAATATTCTTTTCGTGCGTGGGAATGTCGTCGTCAAATTGATTTTGCCGCCGCGCGTAATTATGAATACTATATTTATGAAAATTACGATTGCCCTGCTATGCCGGAATATTGCAGTCGTTTGTACAAATTAAAGAAACAGCAGCAGAGATAGATGATGCAAAAAAATAACAATCTTTGTTCATATGATATACTCGGTTCGTTGGCGTGTGATATGATATATCGTGACCAAGAACTGTATCGGCAAATGGATGTGCAATTGAAGTCAGGGGCAAAAATAAATATGTTTTTCAGTGCGGATTTATGCGCATGCGCGTGCAATCCGGAATAGTGTTCGCGGTATACAGAACATTTGATACGTAATTTGCGAAACTGTAAGAATCATTCAAATGGACGATAATAAAAAAATCTTGGTTGGTAAAATTGTCGCACCTCAGGGAATCCGTGGCGAGTTGCGCGTGAATACATATACAGCAAATCCAACAGATATGCGCGATTTGCGTGTCATGTCGTCGCATTTTGCCGATGGTGCATTCCATTTTGTGCGCGTGGTTCCATCGTCGTCGGTTATCATTGCGCGCGTTGATGGTGTAAATGATCGGAATGCGGCTGAATCATTGCGTGGTACAGAATTGTTTATAAATCGTGATGATTTACCACAACTTGGTCCGGGGGAATATTACCAGGCGGATTTGGTTGGTATGCGGGTCATGCGAAATGGCGCGCAAATCGGTGTGGTGGATAATGTACAAAACTATGGTGGCGGTGATATCCTGGAACTGGATAGTGGTGATTTGATTGCGTTTAACAGTGTTGATGTAGATACAGAAAATAAAACAATTTATATTCGGTGATGAATATGAAACAGAAAATGCAAGGTTTGCCAAGAACTTTTATATCGGAATCCGAGAATTTTATTTATGCGTATATTCCGAAATTGCCGGTTGTTTGCAAGGATGGCAGACGATATGCGTCGTGCGTATTTGTGTGCCCACAGTTTATGAATTATGATGTGGATAAATATGGACGGCGGATTATTCCGAATTATGCGGTTTGTCCGTATGCCACCGAATTGACGGGACGTCCGGGCCAATGCGATGGCAAACGTGTTTGTTTGAATGGCGAAATTATAAGTGCGCTGTACAGATATAATCCTGTGAAACAAATAGGTGTTCCGGTACATGAATGGCAAATGATTAAGGCGGATTTAGCAAAAAGGAATCAAAATGGCAGATAAAAAATCAGGTATTCAAGTGTTTTTCAAATTTGGTGATTATGGTTATAATGATTTGGTCGCAACGTGCGGCGATGATGCAGCGTGCCCGATATTTAGTTTGTTGGATGCGTGTAAAACACACTATACAACATATCGGCACATTCCAGGTAAATTGCGCGCTGTCAGTGTCGCGGCGCTGAAAGATAAAGACGCAACAAACAGCATGATAAATTTATCTGAATACTTATGCACAAAATGCAAAAATCGGATTCGTTAAAATGCACTTTAATATACTGACCATTTTTCCAGAAATGTTTCCGGGCACGTTGGGCGGCGGGGTTGTTGGTCGCGCTTTGTCTAATGGAACATGGTCATATGATGCAATAAATATTCGTGACTTTGCGCATGATAATTACGGCAGTGTTGATGATGAACAATTTGGCGGTGGTGTTGGCCAGGTTATGCGCCCCGACGTACTGGGTGATGCAATAGATTCAATTAAAAATCGTGGCAAAATTATATATTTTTCACCGCGTGGACCGCAACTGACGCAAAAAAAAGTACGCGAATTTGCCGCCGATAAAAATGCGAATTATACATTACTGTGTGGACGGTACGAAGGAATTGATCAACGAATCATTGATGAATATGATATAATGGAATTGTCTGTTGGCGATTACATACTGTCGGGCGGCGAAATCGCCGCGCAAGTTTTTATTGACAGTGTCGTTCGCGTGATGGATAATGTGCTGGGCGGTGGCGCAGATGCCACGCGTAATGAAAGTTTTGAAATCGGGGGGTTGGAATGGCCGTTGTATACCCGCCCGTCGGCATGGCGTGGACGTAATGTCCCAGAAGTCCTGCTGTCCGGTCACCACGGCAATATTGAACGGTGGCGGAAACAACAATCGGACGAAATAACAAAACAACGTCGTCCGGATTTAATAAAGGAAAATGAAAAATGAGCATTATTAAAAAAATTGAACAGGCGCAAGTTGAAAAATTGCGTGGCGATAAAAAAATCCCTGCTTTCAAGTCTGGGGATACTGTCAAGGTGCATGTCCGCATCAAAGATGGTGATAAATTCCGTATCCAGGTTTTTGAAGGTGTCGTAATCGCACGCGATGGTGGCAATGGCAATAATGCGTCGTTCACAGTACGTCGTGAATCATATGGCGTCGGTGTAGAACGCAAGTTCCCACTGTACAGCCCGGCGATTGCCAAAATTGAAAAAGTGCGCACCGGTAAGGTACGTCGTGCAAAATTGTTCTTCTTGCGCGGATTGTCCGGCAAAAAGGCGCGCATCGTAGAAGATTTGTCTGCGGTGGCGGCGGATAAAGCAGCAGAAGCAAAATAATGTAAAATCAGGGGGCGGAAAAAATGCGATTCTTTGGAATTTTATTTTTGATGCCCCTGGTTTCTTTGTTGCCGGTTCATGCAAATGCGTATGTTAATCGTAATAATGCGGTTGTTCGCGTTATGGACAAGGCGGCGGGAAAAGTTCAAACAGTTAATATCCCCGTCGGGCAAAGTGCACAAATAGACAAGTTGGGGATAACAATTCGTGCATGTAAACAGTCTGATCCGTTTGATGCCCAAGATTTTTTCGCATTCATAGAAATTTCAAAATTGGATGAAGGATTGATATTCAGTAATTGGATGACCGCAAATGAGCCAGGCGATAATCCATTACAAAACGCTGACTATGATGTTTGGTTGGTCAAATGTGAATAATTGTGTAATACAGGGGGATTCGCACAATGAAAGTTATAAAAAAATACTTAAAGTTCATCATTGGAATTGCCGTGTTATTGGTGGTAATTGTGGTGTTTATGTTGGTAATGCAAACCAGTGATTTAGAAAATGGGAATTTGAAAAAATGGCGCGCCGCAGATTTAGATGCACGTATGGCGGCGGCGCAAATTCTGTCCGCATCAGACGAAAATCTTGAACTGTTGGTACAATGTGTTGATAAAATGGCCAGTTTGCCAGATTCTGGGGAAATGGCGGTGCGTGATGCAATGTCTTTGTGCTATACCGGAATTCAATTAAAGGCCAATAATTAAAACATATGAAACGTTTGGCGATTATTCTTGTTTTATTGTCGGGATGTGCCGGTAATAACGCCGAATATATCGGTCAAGAATACGTCGGTGCGAAATACCAGGCGGATGCACTGGGCGAAGCCGTGGCCCCAGATACAGATCCCTTGATACGTACAGATTCGTTTGATTGTGTGACGTTCGTGGAAACTGTGTTGGCCAACGGAAATCGGGAAAAATTAAATAAAATCAGATACAAAAACGGAAATATTGATTTTCTGAATCGTAATCATTTTATTGAAACAGATTGGTTGAAAAATAACAGCGATTTAGTGGAAAATGTCAGTTCTGAATACGCCCCGACAAAAAATCGTCATGTTATAATTGATAAACAAAATTGGTTGCGTGTTGTACATAATCTTGAATCAGATTTTGCCCCGCAATTTGCAGATTTAGAATATATTCCGTATGAATATGTGTCTGGGGTACACGTATCGGAACCAATGATTGTATTATTTATTTCTGGTAAATCAGAAAAAAGTGATAAAATAGGTACTGATTTAGCGGTTGGGCATATGGGGTTCTTGTTGCCAGATGGCGTATTACGTCATGCGTCGTCACAGTATGGATGTGTAATGGACACCGATTTTTACGAATATGCATCAAAGCGTATGGAAAACAAAAATAATATCGGAATAATGTTGGTGAAAATAAAATGAATGATGAAAATATAATTCGTATGGATATGGGACAATCAATTGGGGCCGAACATGATTCTGGGCGACCGATTGTTTGTATGGGGATTGAATCGTCGTGTGATGAAACCAGTGCAGCAATTGTTGATTCGCATAAAAATATTTTATCGCATATTATATATTCACAAATCCCAGAACACCAGAAATATGGCGGGGTTGTGCCAGAATTGGCGGCGCGTGCGCATATATTGGCAATTGATGACGTTATTCGCAGAACACTGGATGCGGCAAATATGAAAATATCAGATGTGGACGTTATCGCGGCAACCGCTGGTCCGGGGTTAATTGGCGGTGTGTTGGTTGGTTGGATGGCGGCGGTTGGTATTGCACAATCAATGGGTAAACCGTTGATTGCGGTTAATCATCTGGAAGGTCATGCCTTGGTTCCACGTTTGCGTGCATCGGCGGCCAGTGGCGCCGATGTTGCCGTTGATGTTCAATTTCCATACTTGCTGATGTTGGCATCGGGTGGCCATTGCCAGATTCTGTTGGTGCGCGGTGTTGGTGAATACGAAATGATTGGGCAAACACTGGATGACAGTGCGGGCGAAGCGTTTGACAAAGTTGCCAAGATGTTGGGCTTGGGATATCCTGGCGGACCAGTCGTTGATAAACGGGCCGCAATGGGTAATCCGCATGCATTTAATTTTCCACGACCATTGTGTGATAAACCAGGATGCGATTTTTCGTTCAGTGGAATCAAAACGGCCGCGCGGACGTTCCTGGGGCGGGCGGCGGTGCCCTGTTCTGACGAGTTTATAAATGATTTTTGTGCGTCGTTCCAGGCTGCGGTCGTAGATTGTATTATTAATCGTTTGGGGAATGCGTTGCGTGACGAACGCGTTGTGGCGGCGGCGCCACGTACGTTGGTCGTCGCCGGTGGTGTGGCGAAAAATTCGGCTGTTCGTTCCGGAATGGAAGAACTGGCCACCCGGCATAACATGATTTTTGCGGCCCCGCCGATGAATTTGTGTACTGATAATGGCGCAATGATTGCCTGGGCTGGGTTGGAAAATTATAAAATTGGCAATGTCGTAACGGAACCTGTGGCGCCCCGCCCGCGTTGGCCATTGACAGAATTGTAAATATAAAAACTGGTGAAGCAAATGTCACGTACAATGCAAG
Source organism: uncultured Alphaproteobacteria bacterium (assembly GCA_944392535.1). Lineage (GTDB taxonomy): Bacteria > Pseudomonadota > Alphaproteobacteria > Rs-D84 > Rs-D84 > Enterousia. The sequence continues at coordinate 147,987 of CALXWY010000003.1, forward strand.
ACAAAATAAATGCGTATGATGCCGCCACGCGTGTATTAGAACACCAGGTTGATTTTATGCGTACGCCGCCAGAATTCAAACCGCTGTACAATATGTCGGATACTGTTCGTAAATTTCGTTCGGCGTTTTTAATCCCGGATTTGCGTAATGCGGTGCTGGCGAAAAAATATGAACGCGAACGTATTAATGCGGGGCGATTTTCTGCGGGATTTTGCGGCATTGCCAGTTATACGTGGGCGCATTTGTTTCGGATGCCAAATGGTGATGCGTTGTGGCGGATAAAGCACTATAAAAATAATCGTACACGGTATGGATTGTCGGATCATGTTTGGATGGAAAGTAAATTTGATGGGTCGGTGCTGGATTTGGCGTTTGACCAATCGGTTGACGAATCTGGCACATTTGTTGAAATACCGTACGATTTGGGCGTTGATGCGGACGAATATTTTGAATTCGGTCGGGCATATAAATTTGCAGAATATTTGGGTATGAAAATAAATTTTCCAGATATTGTGCGTGAAAATATGGCATGGCACATGCGTGCGGGACGTGATTAAAATTGATATTTTTATAAATTTATGCTACAATTTCCCGCATGGATGAATATATTAAAAATTATAATGCGGCAACAAGAAAAGTTCTTGATTTGGCGCGCGAGATAGATGGCTTTGCACTGCAACAATTTGATGCAGAATATTCTTTGTATGATATTACATCTGTCTTGCGGCAAAAATACGCGGATGCGTCGTTTCGTAAAAAATATGTTGGTAATTTGCCGTTTCGCGGGTTTGTTCCGTATACCAAGGGATTCTGTGCATTGACGACGATTTGCATATATGAATTGTATGGTGGTGATGCAATATGGACGCCATCGGCGATTAAAATGGGGGCGTGGGAACATGCGCCGGTTGTGTTCTTGCGCGATAATATATATGAAATTGCATTTGACCCAACCGGGGACCAGTTTTCACCACTGCGTGTGCCGTACGAACTGGGGACACCGATTAATAAAAGAATGCGCGATATGAAAACGCCGAACAAGGCGCAATTTATCGCGGAAATAAAAAAAGAACTAGACAGACGTTAAGATAGTTATGATGGAAAAACCACAACCGTTTGTTCAACCAGATATGGTATTCAGTGTTTCTGATGCGTCGGCACTGTTAAAAAAAGTTGTTGAAACTGCGTTCCCAACAATCCGGGTGCGTGGCGAATTGTCGCAAATTACGCGCGCAACGTCGGGGCATATGTATATGACAATCAAGGATGCAAATGCGGCAATATCTGTCATTATTTGGCGTGGAACGCCGGTTCCGTTCAAAATAGAAGATGGGATGGAGGTTATAATTACCGGACGCTTTACAACATATCCGGCACGCAGTAATTATCAAATTATTGCCAGCGAAATTGAAATGGCGGGCGTTGGTGCCATTTTGAAAATGCTGGAAGAACGCAAGCGGAAATTGGCGGCCGAAGGGTTGTTTGATAATGCACGTAAAAAGCCACTGCCCCGCTTTCCACAGCGTATCGGAATTGTGACCAGTCCAACTGGGGCCGCATTCCAAGATATTCAAAACAGGTTGCGTGAACGTTTTCCCGTGACGATTGTTTTGTATCCTGCCACTGTTCAGGGTACAACCGCCGCCGCCGAAGTTGCCGCCGGTATAGAATACTTTAATCGTGTTAAAAATGTAGATGTTATTATTGTGGCGCGTGGTGGCGGCGCATTGGAAGATTTGTTGCCGTTTTCCGAAGAAATTGTTGTGCGCGCGGCGGCGGCCAGCGAAATACCGCTGGTGTCGGGCGTCGGGCATGAACCAGATTGGATGTTGATTGACTATGCGGCGGACGTGCGCGCCCCAACACCAACCGGTGCCGCGGAAATTGTTGTGCCAACAAAACTATCATTGATCCAGGAACTGGATAATTTATGGCATCGGTTGTCTGGGAATTTTGCAACACGTCTGGTAAATGCAAAATCACGCATGGAATCAATCGTCATAAAAAGTCCGCACCAGATGGTGATGGAACGTATGCAGCGTTTGGATGATATTGCGCGAACTATGGATATAATTATAAATGGTAAAATTGTTGCCACACATCAAAAGATAACCCTTGTATCACAGTTTCCGAACATATTGGCAAACAAAATTGCGATACTGAATCAATCTGTGGCGCATATGGGACATATGTTATCGTCGCTTGGTTATAAAAATGTTCTACAACGCGGTTATGCAATTGTGCGTGGCGCAGACAATAAAATCATCAGTCGCACTGACAGTGGTACACCGGCAACAATTGAATTTGCAGACGGCATAGTGCATTTGTAAAATTCGTATCAAAATTTTATACGAAATCCTAATCTGAAATTTTCAGGGTCTGCGGAAACTTCCAGTCCTTGGTATTTATCAACTAATAACCAAGTAAACAATGCGCTGACTGCTGCGCCGGCTAATACATCGTGCCAATAATGCGCCCGCGCATGTACGCGTGACCATCCGGTAACCAATGCCATCGCATATGGAATTAAGGCAGGTTTCCAGCCATAGCGTTTGTGTACAAACATTGCGCCACTAAATACACCCGCAGAATGACCACTGGGTAAAGATTTCCAGTCGGATCCATTGGGGCGTTGTTCTATTTCCAGCATTTTTATACCTTCGGTCAGCAGTTGCGCAGCAACAATGCTTTCTGCCAGTTGGATTGTGCCATCCCAATCTTTTTCCATTACAGTCATGCCCAATGCGTATGCAGGTGCCATAACCATCATCAAATCGCCCAGTTTATTTGGGTCTGTGAATGGCCCAGCGAATGCGCTGTTGGAAAGCGTCAATGTCGCCCCAACGGAAAGTATGGCAAACGTTCTAAGTTTTGACATAATTCCTATCCCTTGATTAAAAAAAAGACCACATATTTCAGTGGTCGGGAGTTAGAACAGTCAAACATTGATGACCCCGCCGGTCTTGCGATGCGGCAGCATCCCGACCATTCGCAGTCGGGACAATATCAGCAGAACGAATCAATGTTTTGGTGTTCTAAGCCAATCCACTAAATATGTCGTTTTTATTATCGGATAAATTATTTGAATTTGCAATATATTTAATTTTTTATCAATGTGCGCGCAGTTGCCAATGATTCAGGTGTAATTTTGGCACCACTGATGATGCGCGCGATTTCGTTTATGCGTTCGTCACCACGGATTTCTGTAACATCTGTTGCGGTTGTATCGTTCGCAGTATGTTTGGAAATTTTGAAATGTTTGTCGGCGTATCCGGCGACCTGGGCCGAATGCGTTATAACCAATGTCTGGGACGATTGGGCCAATCTGTTTAATCGGTTGCCAACCGCTGATGCGGTTGCGCCGCTGATTCCGGTGTCAATTTCATCAAATACAAATGTATGTGCGTTGCCACCGTTTGCCAATACCACGCGCAGTGCCAGCATAAAACGTGCCAATTCGCCCCCAGATGCCGCGCGATTTATCGGCGCAAATGGCATGCCTGGGTTCGTCTTTATCATAAAAATAATGTCGTCACAGCCGTGCCCGGATGGTGCGGATTCGGTGCGTGATACCATGAAATCTGATGCGCCCAGTTTCAAGTCTGGTAATTCGGCCAGTATGCGTTCGCGTAAAGATTCGGCCGCGGCGCATCGGGCATGGGTCAGTTTTTGTGCGGCGTCACGATATTCAGATTCTTTGATTGACAGTTCTTGTTCGGCGCGTTTGATTTCGGCATCTGAATTTTCAATTGTGTTTAGTTGTTCAGATAATTCATTCAATATTCGCGGCAATTCATCGGCCGGTACGCGATGCTTGCGTGCCGCCGCGCGAATTGCGAACAGACGTTCTTCTATGCTGTCAATGTCGTCCGTGTCTGTATCGGGCGGGGTTATTTGTTCGGATATATCCGACAACTGTTGCGCAATATCATACAGTGCGTCAATTTGTTCCGAATATGGATTAGGTTCTGTTTTTATGCGTTGCAATATGTGTGCAACAGAATATATCTGGGAATCCAGTGATGTACCGTTCGGATTTAATGCAGAAATCGCATCGGATAAAATAGCGGAATTTTTTTCTGCGTTCATTATTGCGGCGCGTTTTTCGGCCAATTCGCTTTCTTCGCCGATGCGCACATTCAGTGCAGACAATTCGTTAAAGTTATGTGTTAAAAAATCGCGTTCTGATTCTGATTTTTCAGATATTTTTTGCAATTCGTCCAAGTGTTTTTTTGCATCGTTATATGTATTATATGCTGTATTTGTGGCGCGCAAAAACTGTTCGTATTCAGCATTGTGCATTATACCGTACGTGTCCAGTGACGCACGATGTGTTGACGGGTCCAGTAAAGTATGATTGGCAAATTGGCCATGTATTTCAACCAAAGCGTCGCCGACGTGTTTTAATGTTTTGATAGATACAGGGATGTCGTTTATCCATGCGCGGCTTTTTCCATCTGGTGACAATGTTCGGCGTAAAATTAAACTGTTGTCGTATTCAATTTCGTTTTCGTCAAGAAAACTTTTTAATACATCATCTGTGTCATCAAATTCTGCGACGACGGTCGCCCTGTCGCATCCGGTGCGCACCAGTCCGGCGTCAGAACGCGCCCCCAGTGCCAGTGCCAGAGCATCCATTAATATACTTTTACCGGCGCCTGTTTCGCCAGTAAGCACGGTCAGTCCAGGACCGAATTCTAAATCCAGCCGTTCAATTAAAACGATGTTTGAAATAGACAGACGTACCAGCATGTTATGGATTATAGTCGTAAAATATTGCGTGTTTCAAGCGCTAAATCACCTGGTCCAGGGTAAAATCACTGGTCCATAAAATGTATCCGTGAATTGTATGATTTGGGTATATGTCGCGCAATAATTGCGCATATTCAGATAATTGAGATATGTACATATTGCGCATCAATTCGTGATTCAGGTCGGTTTTGTAATCCATTATTTTTACAATGTTTTTGTCGTTGTCAACGATGATGCGATCTATGCGGCGACTGACGAATTTTTTATTTAGCATGCCGGCAATTGGAATTTCTGTACGGGCGTGTGGTGAAAAGAAATCGGCAATCCCGGGGGCGGATTTTATTTTTGCGACAAGTTCCCGGTCGCCACATGTGTCGCCATTTGGATAAATTACAATTTTTTGCATTTTTTTATGCAGTGCGCGCCCCGCAGATGTGGCAAATTCAAACTGTTGCGTGGCGGAAAGTAAATTGCGTAAATTACTGGTCATAAGATGTCCTGATGTTTTCTGTTGTTTGATTGTTTGCCAGAATTCGCCACAGTTGTGTATGCCATGCATTTTCTGGGGCGTTTTTATATGGCGTATATCCGTATATATACAATTGGTCACGGGCGCGTGTCATTGCGACGTATAGCAAACGATAATATTCCGATGTTTTGATTTTATTTAATGCCGCGGCGGCATCTGCGCGTTGCGCGTTGTTGTCGCTGTGTGGCACCCACAGCCACGGGGTCGGCATGTCTGTTTTTTTGCGGCATGGAATCGGGACAATTTTTTCCGACGATGGTACACGTACCGTGTCTATTAAAAATACAATTGGTGATTCAAGGCCTTTGCTGCCATGTATTGTGACAATGCGGACGCCAGCAGATGCGTCCATGTCGCGCTTGATTTCACTGTTGCTGGTGATGAACCATTTAATAAAATGACGCATGGTGCCCGGTTGGGTGCGTTCGTATGCCAGGCATATGGTCATAAATTCTTCCAGTGGGTCAATGATTTGGTTGTCTAGTGCAGCAATCATGCTTTGACGAACGTTGTCTGTGTTCAATACATTTGAAAAAAATGTATACGGTGACATTTTCTCGCACCAACCGATATATCGGGTCAGTCGTGAATGTATATCCGGGGCAATGTCATGCAAAATGTCAAATATGCTTATCGGTGTTTGGTTGTGATTTTGTGTAAGGTTGGCATTATTTTTGACTGTGCAAATATTAAAAATATCACGTTCATTCAATCTGAAAATTGGGCTTTTTAATACACAACATAAACTGTAATCGTCGGATGTGTTTATGCAAAAACGGACCAGGTTTAACAGGTCGCGTATCGCGGGGAATTGTGGTAAAATGATTCTGTCACTGCCGGCGACGGGGATTTCGTTGCGCTTTAATTCTTTTACCAGAATTGGTACCATGGGGTGTCGTTTTTGTACCAGTATCATAATCTCACTTGGGACGCAGCCGGTCTTGACCATGGTGGTTATTTTTTCAACAATTGTTTTCAAGAAATCTGTTAATGATATATTGTCTGATTGTTGGGACATTAATTTGTGGATTTCAACCAACCCACCGGTGTCGCAGCGAAAAGATGTGTGATTGTTATTGGAAAAGTCAGAAATTTTTATGACAGTATCGTCGTTGAACACCGCATCAACGGCGTGTAATATCGGGGGCAGAGAACGAAAACTTTGCGCCAATGGTATTTCGCGTATTGTGCGTAAATTTTGCTTGATTTGTGATGCGATTGCGTCACGGCTGGTTGCGAATGCGCGCGGATCGGCGCCTTGGAATCCGTATATTGATTGTTTGGTGTCGCCAACGACGAATAAAGAGTGCGGTGTGTTTTGTGTGTCACCATCCGTGAAAAAATCACCGGCCAGCATTTGTAAAATATCCCATTGTAATGGACTGGTGTCTTGGGCTTCGTCAACCAATATGTGTCCCAGGTGTATGTCCAGTTGTGACAGTATCCAGCCCATTGTTTCTGGGTCGGAAAATAATTTTTTTGTGTATAAAATTAAATCTTCAAAATCCAGCAAATTTTTTTGGTGCTTTAAGTCGCGGTATATTTTTGCAAATGCGTCCGCCAGATCAAACATTGCAATTGTGTCGTCGTATATTTGTTGTGCGATGTTGCGTTGATCTTGGGCATAGACGCGGTTTAGTTCAGCAACCAGATAGGCCTTTTTTGCCAAGTTTTTTTTTGGCGTTCCGTCGGACGTTAAATACAGTTTTTTGTATTCTTCAAAATCTATACTGTTGTTAATGTATTGTTTGGTTAAATTTATAATGTCTGTTAACTGTTTTGCCGGCGGTTTCGCATGATTTAGCTCTTGGGACGCAAAATCAATGAGTTTGTTTAACTGTTGCGGCGAAAATTCCGTTTGTATTGGTGTGTCAAGGTTCAAGAATTTTCGTGTCGTGTCAATAAAGTATTTGCGATAATTATCACGATTTGTTATTTGAAAGAAGTCTTTGTATTGCGAACTTAAAAGTTCCAGCATGTCATCCATAAAATATTCTGATACGCGATTTACAATGTGGGCAAAAGCAGAATTTACCCGCGCGTCGTTTGCCGAATTTATCAGACGGCGGAATGCATCTTGTAATAAAATGTGGCGCGTGTCGTCAGATATCAGTGTCCATGCCGGCGAAATACCGGCCTCAATCGGGAAACGGCGCAAGATTTCTTCGCAAAAGCCGTGAATTGTTTTTATTTTTAGTATATCTGGATTATCAATGTATGTGAAAAATATCTGGCGCGCATGGGCGATGTCGGATGGTGTCACAGGGGTGTTTGTTGCGACGCCATTTAATATTTCGGCCAATTCTGTATCAGGCAATGTTGCCCATTGGCGCAGTGATGATAAAATTCTGTTCCGCATTTCACCGGCGGCGGCGTTTGTATACGTTAAACACAATATGCCGTTGTGTGATAAATTGTCGGTTCGGAATAAAATCCGTAACAGACGTTGAATCAAGACACTGGTTTTACCAGTGCCGGCATTTGCCTGGACCCAGACGTTTTCCAGTGGGTTAGCCGCGGCGTCTTGGTCTGGTGAAAGAGTTCGCTTTTGTGACATTTATGCCCTTGCTTTATTGTTGGGATTTTAGTATAAATTCCATAGAACTGCAAGAATATATCCAATACGTATAAAAACGGGGGGATTTTATGGAAAGTGTGCAAATTTTATGGATTGTCACCAGTGTGTTGGGCGGATTATTATTGGTGTCGTTAATCGTGTCGTTTTTTGTGTCACGGAAATCGCAAAAAATTATGCAATCATTGGTTACATTGATGACGCATCCGGAACGGGCGCGTGTGCATGATGCGGTTCGGGTACTGGATACAATTTTGGCCGATGAAATGGCAAAACTGGAATCAAATTTTCAAACAATACGCGGTGAATTACAATCGCAAATCAATGCAGCAGACGAACTGCAAAAAGTATTGGGCGCACAAAACGATAAACTGGTTGCGACCGCAGATGATGCAACAAAAAAGATTGCGCTGATGTCCCAGCGTTTGGATAATACGGTGTCTGATTTGCGGTCGGTTACCCAGTCGTCTGGGTGGCAAGACGTTGAATTGGTAACAGAAAAATTTACATCTGATATTAATGAGTTATTGGGGTATGTTGATAAAACATCTCAATCTGTGACGGAACGGGTGTCAGATATCCAAAATCGTATAGATTCATGGATTGAATCTGATAAAAAATTGGCTGAACAAATAAAAACAGACTTTGATAGTAATGCCAGTCAAATGAGTGCGATAAATTCAGAATATGAAAACATGCAACATCGTTTGTCTGAATTGGCACAATCAACAGCGTCTGGATTTGATGGGGTTAAACAATCTGCAACAGATTATGAAAAACTGATGCGGGAAAATGACAAGTCGTTGGGCGATTATATTGAAAAAATGGATACGTTTACCCAGCAATCAAAAAAACATCTGACAAATCATATGAATACGTTGACCAATACCGCGAATGTAATCGGCGGCCAGGTTCGTTTGGCAGAATCATCCATAGACAAACAAGTTCGCAAATTAACAGATGCTGTGGAAATTTTGATGACATCTGCGTCCGCGACCGAAGCGTCTGTGCGCGCAATATCCACAGAATTGGCAACATTGACGGGGCGTTTCAATGGCGAAATCAAGGAATTTGCCACAGCGGTTGTTTCAGAACTGAAAACAGTATCCGGGGTTGCAAATACAACACTGGAAAATACAAAGACTGCGGCGGGGGCGTTTTCAGAATCTGTGCGCGCAATGGCGACCGGCGTGCGTGAAACGTTAATGGAAATGAATACGGCGCATACACAACTGTCGGGACAATCAGAGAATTTGATAAAAATGTCGGCCGAAACAACCGCACAGTTACAGCCGTTGTCGGAATTAATTGAAAAGTATTTTGCCGCCCTGCCCGATTTGGCGCGTGATTCTGTGGCCACAGGTGATAATTTACAGAAAATTGTAACATCATTAAATGAAAAAATACAATTAATGAACTCTACGGTTGCGGAATCAACAGAATCTGTGGCGAATTCGGCGGTCAAACTGGAAGATTTGGCCGATAAATCGCGCCAGCAAATGATTGACCTGATGGCAGATTATGCCAAGGCTGTAAATACAATGCAAACGTTGAATAAACAGATGATGGTTGCGCGGGCAACCGCACCAATGGACGCAATCAGCACAGCGCCAACCGCACCAGTGTATGGCAACATCAGCAATCAAGACTTTTTGAAGCAAAGTGAACGTATGTTTGAAAAAATGCACGAGCAAACAATTGATTTAACACGCGCAACGGGTGTGGAAATTCCAGACGTCGTATGGAAAAAGTATCATGCGGGGGATAAAACAATATTTTCTAAATGGTTGGCGAAAATAATGTCGGCGGCGGATAAAAAACAAATACGCGAAATGTTGAAAAATGACACAGTGTTCCGTTCGCAATCGGCACAGTTCGTGCGCAGTTTTGATAAAATTTTAACCGCGACTAAACAGGCCGATAATTCTGATAAATTGGCCGCAACGTTGTTAAAAACGGATCTGGGTAAAATATATATTGCATTAAAGGGGCACGTGTAAACGCCAGATTTGGCCGGGTAAATTACCCATAATGCGATTAATGCGATATATGGGGATGAAACTGTGTTGCTGTATGGGCCACCGGGACTGGGCAAAACGACACTGGCGCACATCGTTGCAAATGAACTGGGGACAAATTTCCGTGCGACGTTGGTTCCGATGCCGGCCATGCAAGGCGACTTGGCGGCAATGTTAACCGCGCCCGAACCAATGGACGTGCTGTTTATTGATGAAATACATCGTCTGCCAACGGCCATAGAAGAGGTTTGGTATTCGGCAATGGAAGACTTTAAGTCTGGATATCATGTTGTGCGAATATGGCCAATGCGCAGATAAAAAATGCATTGGCGTGGCCGGCGAAAAACGAATACACCAAATTTAACATATTCACGCTTTATTTACTTGAATATCTTCGGTTCCGAATACACCCTGTATCCCAAAGTCTGTACCGTATAATACCTGTTCGTGGGTGCCGAATCCGACCGAACAGACATATGATATACACAAGTCGTTCAGGGTTCTTGGGTAACGGACATAATAGTTTGCGCCTGGGGGGGGGTAATTGATAACGTTTCTTTGATGGGGTACGTGTATATTAAAAAACATGATAAATTAACTGTTGAAATAAAATCTTTCGCGGCGGTTGCGGACATGGTGGTACTTGTCCGGCACGTTATGAAAATGGCCGATGTTTTATTTGTGGATGTGTTCCGAATATTTTGCGCCATGACGTACGCAGGTATGAAACAGATTTATAAATTGTGCAAATTTTCAGTACTATCAGGATTTGATGTTGGGGTGGCGTGATGCTTTTCCGCCGGGCCCCAGTGATTACAGTGTGACGAAATAATCCAGCCGGACGGGTATATTTTGCGCGTAATCTGCGCTTGCTGCGGTGGTGTGCCGGGGGCGTTAACAATATGTGATGCGGGGGCTGATGCCTTTTATCGCACGTGCGCTGTTATTAATCTGTCAATTACTGGGCGCAGGTGCGAAAACACTTCATCAATACCCATGCGGGTACCATCTGGGCGCATTTCATCAACAACTGTCCACGTGTTGGGATTGATATTGGCAATTTGACGATACACGTTTGATACATCGTACAGTAATTTGAAATCGCGTTCATGAATATCAGGGCGACCGTTTTGATATTGCTTTAATCCAGTGTTGCGCATGTTATATGAAATCTTTGGATCCAGATACAGATATATATTGTGATTTGGGCGAATAATTCCCATCTGGTTGAATTCCAGTTCTTCCATAAAAGCAATCTTTTTAGCCCATTTGTCACGCGGTGTTTTTGCCACAGAAAAACAATTGCTGTATGTATATCTGTCCAAAACAACCCATTTGCCATCGCGCAGCCATTCAGATATCTGGGGCTGGTGCTGTAACCGGTCCAGTGCATATGGTAACATTGTGTATTCCGCCGGCAAGTCACGTGTGGCGCCAAATTTTCCGTTCAAATAATCCCGCACCATACGACCAAAAAATGCGTTGTATTGTGGAAAATCTAATGTTTCGGCGGCAATTCCACGGGTGCGCAGGTAATCTAGGGTTTTTATAACCTGGGTGTGTTTACCGGCCTTGTCGGTACCTTCTATGGCAATCATGTATCCTGGGGTCATGCAAATATCCTTTTGTTTGTATATAAAATCCCGCATGACGCGGGATTTATGATGTTAATCTTCCAAGAAACTGCGTAATTTGCGTGCGCGTGTTGGGTGTTTCAGTTTATTTAATGCCTTTTGTTCAATCTGGCGAATACGTTCGCGTGTGACCCCGATGTATTCACCAACTTCTTCCAAGGTGCTGGTTTTATTAGTACTCATTCCAAAGCGTTGACGCAGTACAGTTTCTTCCTTGGGATCCAGTTCTGATAAAATTTGTGTAACGATTTTACGCAAATTCTTTTGCGCGGCGGACACAAATGGATTTTGTGCGGTTTCGTCGGCGATTGTTTCTATGCGGCTGCTGTCATCTTCGGGGCCGACGGGTGCCTCTAATGATATTGGTTTCAGATTTACTTTCAATGCCTTGTGTATTTTATCCACCGGCAGGTATATGATTTTAGACAATTCTTCGGGTGTTGGTTGACGTCCGTATTTATGCATAAATTGGCGTGTTGCACGCTGGATTTTATGAATATTGTCAATCATATGAACCGGGATGCGAATTGTGCGTGCCTGGTCGGCGATGCTGCGTGATATACCCTGTTGTATCCAGTTCGTCGCATATGTTGAAAATTTATTACCCAAACGATAGTCAAATTTATCAACCGCCTTCATCAGACCGATATTGCCATCTTGGACCAGATCGGAAAAATCCAGCCCCAGTCCACGATTACTGGATTTTTTTGCAAATTTAATAACCAGACGCAGATTGGCTTCTATCATTTCACGCTTTGCACGGGCGGCTTCGGATTGACCGCGACGGACCAATTCAACGACTTTTTTATATTCTGCGGTTGGTTGACCGGTTTCTTGAACGATTGCGGTAATGTCTTCTTGGATTTTCAATATGTCTTTTTCATGTTTTTTTGCGAATGCCGCCCAAGCCGGATTTTTATGTTTCATTAATTTTTTGACCCAGTTGTGGTTGATTTCGTTACCAACATATTCAGCCAAGAAATCTTCGCGTTTAATTTTGTTCGCCATGGCCAGACGCAATAATTTGCCTTCCAGTCCCATTAACAATTGGTCGCGCTTTGTCAGTTGTTCCAGTATTTCTGCAATACGGTCGTCATTCAGGCGGATTTTGCTGACATATTCAAATAATTCCAAGCGCATCTTGTTGTATTTCTTTTCCAATGCTTCATCAGGCTTGGACGATACAGACAAGTTTTCCAGACGTTTGGCCTGTAATTTTTGCATGCTGTTAAATATGCGTTTGATTTTTCCAAACAGTTCCATAACCATTGGCATCAACGCTTCTTCCATCACAGGAATTGGAACACCAGACGTGCCACGTGGGGTATCTTCTTTTTTTATTCCATCTTCGGATTCGTCGTCTTCATCTTCTTCATCATCTTCATCAGATGCGGTTGATTCTTCCAGATCGTCTAAATCATCGTCATCCAGTTCATCAACGTGTTCAACACCCTTGGATTTTAATGCTTCGGACAATGCCGCCAATGATTTTTGTTCAGAATCACTGGAATACATAACTTCCAGATTAACAATATAGCGTAATCTGATATCTTCATCTTGTAATTGCTGGTACCAGTCCAGCATTGCACGAATTGTCATCGGGCTTTCGCACAGCCCGTATACCATCAGACGTGATGCGGCCTCAATACGTTGGGCAATTGCAACCTCGCCCGCGGCGGTCAGCAATTGGACGGTGCCAATTTGCTTTAAGTATGATTGAACAGAATCTTGGACACCAAGTACCAGGTTGCCTGTTTGGCTGCGTTCCAGTTGCTTTGCATAATGTTCATAATCGTCGTCGTTGACATCCACCTGTTCCGCGTCGGCATTTAATGGATTGCGCGTTTTGTCCAAGTTTTCATCGCTGTCGTCATCATAGTAACGGCCGATGTCTTGGGCAAAACTTTCTGTTTCCAGGATTTCCAGTCCCAAATCTTGCTGGAAAAAGTCCAAGACTTCTTCTTGTTCATTGGATGGAATTTCGTCCGCTTCGGTTGCCGCATTAAAATCCATGCGGGACAGATATCCCGCATCCACCGCACTGGTGGCCAATTTTTGCAGATTTTCCGGCAATGAATCAATCAACAATTTGGTTGCCGCGTCTAGTTTTTTCGCCATAAACAAACCTTTGTGTGTATATGTTTTGTATGGATGTTATTGTTGTTCTTGCTGTTTTTTTGCCTTGGCCACCGCGTCATGTAATGCGGATTCAGAGACCAGCCCCAGAACAATCGGACTTTGAATTTGAATCAATGAATAAGATTTATGTGTTTTATTACGCACAGATGCAACCGTTGGATTCGTGCTGCGCATCAGGCGTGCAACCTGGCCATCCGACAGTTCTGGATAATTTTTTATTATCCATAAAATTCCGCCCAGGCGATTTTGACGATGTAATTTCGGTGTATAACCAACACCTTTTTTATTTTGTGCTTTTTGTGCAATGACAATTTCTTCGCGCAGTTGCAGGCGTGCATTCGGATCTGCTTCGCAACGTTCAATATCTTCGCGTGTCAATTGACCATTTAATATTGGATTTAAGCCCTGGATTTTATATGTTTCTGCGTCGGCGATGTTTTTTACTTCTAATTCATGCAGACCACAGAAATCAGCGATTTGTTCAAACGTTAATGCAGTGTTTTCAATCAACCACAGCGCAGTGGATTTTGGCATATATGGGTAATTCATGAACGTTCCTCTTGTTGCTGGGGGGAAATATACACCAAAAGCCCCCTGAATTCAAGACATTTTTGTACAAAATTATGCATGGTATTCTACCACGCATAATTTGATTTGTCAAAAGATATAACTGTTATGCTTTTTTGGTGATTTTTGTCCCGTCACGTGTATCAACAACAGTCCACCCGGCGGCATCAATTTGTGTACGCAGTTCGTCGGCGCGGGCCCAATCTTTAGCGGACTTGGCCGCGGCGCGTGCGTCCGCCAAAGCCATGATTTCCGCCGGGGCGGTTTCGGATTCTGTGTCGTTCATGCGTTTCGCCCGGCCAATAAAGTCCAGGCCCAACAAACGGTCAACAAATTCAAACAATGCAATTTTTGTTGATGCGTTAACGTCGTTCGTGCGCAGCAGTTCTTGAATCTGAACCAATGCTTCGGCTGTTTTCATGTTGTCAGATACTGGGGATAAAATCCGATTGTGCCATTCATCAAATTTCGCGTTATCCAGCGCGCCTGGTTCAGTATCCAACAGTAATTCAGCAACACGGCGGACCAGGTTTTTATAACCATTTGCCGCAGCGTCCATTGCATCCCACGAAAACGCCAATTGTGTTTGATAGTGGCCCAGTAATATCAAATAACGGTATACCAGTGGATCATATCCGCGTTTGCGCACCGCGTCCAGCCCCAAGAATTCACCGCCAGATTTACTCATTTTGTCACCTGATTTATTAACCAAAAAACTGAAATGCACCCAATAATTCACCCACGGTGCCCCAGTAATAGGTTCGCTTTGTGCGATTTCGTTTGTATGATGTATGCGTGATAAATCTTCGCCGCCAGTATGAATATCAAAGTGATTGCCAAGTAATTTCATGCTCATCGCGCTGCATTCAGCATGCCATCCAGGAAATCCGATGCCCCACGGACTGTCCCATTCCATTTGGCGTTTTTTGTCCTTGGGTGAAAATTTCCACAGTGCAAAGTCTGTGGGATTGCGTTTTGCGTCATTATATTCAACACGGGCCCCGGCACGATTGCCGGCAACAGAACCACCGGTTAATGCACCGTATGCAGGAAATTTACTGGTGTCATAATAAATGCCATCGCCCGAGATTTCATATGTGTATCCTAAATCTTGTAATTTTTTGACCAAATCAATTTGTTCGGCGATATAATCGGTGGCACGAGGCATGTCTGTTGGGCGAATGTTATTCAAATCATCAAAATCACGCAGGAATTCATCAGTATAAAACTGGGCAATGTCCCAAACAGATTTATGATCACGTGCCGCGCCACGTTCCATTTTGTCATCGCCACTGTCGCTGTCGTCGCCGGTTAAATGACCAACATCGGTTATGTTCATAACGTGGTGTACAGTGTATCCGTTTTCAATAAACATGCGCTTTAATATATCATTGTGAATCATTGAACGCATGTTGCCAATGTGGGCATAATGATATACCGTGGGTCCGCACGAATAAAATCCCATCTTGCCAGGGACCAGTGGTTTGAATTCTTCTGTTTTACGGGTCATGGTATTAAATAATCTTATTGTCATTATGCGCGTCCTTTTATGATATTTGGAATATTATTCAAATGGGTGTTTTATTGCAAACAAAAACGTTTGCCACGGCAAAGAAAATTATCTGCGACAGTAACAAGATATAAACTTTTTCATACAAAATATGGTATATTATATCATGTAAATTTGCAACTGGTATTTTTATGGAATTTTATATGTAATTTTGTAATCTGGCGGCATGCCGTTTGGCGAATAAAAACTATTTAATTTTCATCCCGCGGAACCAGATTTCAGGCTGGGCTATAAAGCACATAAATATGAACGATATGAACGGTTGTATAATGAAAATATTAAATATTTTGCGCGAAAAAATGCATCAGTTATAAAAAACACCCCGCACTGTGCGGGGTAAATTTCTGGCGGAGCGTATAGGACTCGAACCTATGGACCGCAAAAACACGGTCACAGATTAGCAATCTGCTGCATTACCACTCTGCCAACGCTCCGCGTGGTTGCGTGGGGTATTATACATAATTGAAAAATTAAATGCAAGGTGAAATGCAGTAATAAGCCAGATAATTATGAATGCCGATGCGGAATCAAAAAATCGCCCAAACGGGCGATTTTTTTTAATTGTCGTGATTTTCTGAATCGTGGGGTGGCGCATAGATTTCAACATCGCGCGTCATCGCCAAGAACTTTTCAGCACGCCGGGTTGGCAATTCATCCACAGGGATTTTTTGCAATTCTGTGATTTGTTCGGCAACAGCATTTGCCAACATTTCCATTGTCGTTTGCCAATCTGTGTGCGCGCCCCCGGCGGGTTCATCAACAATTTGGTCAATTATGTTCAAATCGGCCATGTCGCGCGCGGTTAATTTCATCGCGGCGGCGGCGGTTGCCTTGTATTTATTATCTTTCCACAAAATACTGGCACAAGATTCTGGGGCGATAACAGAATAAATTGTGTTTTCCAGCATTAATACGCGGTCGCCTGTACCAATTGCAATGGCGCCACCACTGCCCCCTTCGCCGACATTAACGGCGACATATGGGGTTTTGATATCCAACCCGGTGGCAATAGATGATGCAATCGCTTGGGACTGGCCACGTTCTTCGGCGGCACTGCCGGCGAATGCGCCCGCGGTATCAAACAGTGATATTAACGGCAAGGCGAATTTTTCCGCCAGTCGCATCAGGCGTTGTGCCTTGCGATATCCTTCGGGATTAGGCATGCCGAATCTGTGCAGTTGACGGGTTTCAATTGTGCGCCCTTTTTCTTGGCCGATAATTACGGCCGGTATACCACGCCAATATCCAATACCGCCACACATGGCCGGATCTTCGCCAAATAAACGGTCGCCGGCCAGGTATGTCCAATCGTCTACGATGCCATTTATATAATCCAAAAAGTGTGGGCGGTTTTCGTTGCGCGCCAACAGAACCTTGTCATACGCATCGGTTTCGCCCATGCCACGAACTTTTTTATTGTCTGTGGATGGTGTCGTGACATTAATCGCACGTGGCGCACGCGGTTGTTTGGTTAATACGGCCAAGATTTTTTCCAGTTTTTCTTTTAGTTCCGCGCGCGGAACAACCATATCAACCATGCCGTGTTCATATAAATAATCGGCTGTTTGGAAATTAGACGGTAATTTTTCGCGTATATTTTGTTCAATAACACGACGACCGGCAAATCCAATACGGGCGCCTTGTTCGGCAATATTAATATCACCCAGCATTGCAAACGATGCCGTCACCCCACCGAACGTTGGGTCTGTTAACAGAACAATATACGGAATCCCGTTTGCGTGTAATTTGTTTACAGCAACCGTTGTGCGGGCCATCTGCATCAAAGATAAAATATTTTCTTGCATTCGGGCACCACCACTGCATGTAACCATGATAAATGGACGTTTTGATTCAATGGCATGTTCCATGCTGGCCACAATGCCGTCGCCAGCCGCGCGTCCCATTGATCCCAACAAAAAGTCACCATTCAAAATACAAATTGTCGTTGGAATGCCACCAATAATTCCATCTGCGGATGTAACGGCATCATGATAGCCGGTTTCGGCACGCGCCTCTTCCAGACGATCAATATATGATTTGCGATCAACAAAATTCAGTGGGTCGTCGGATACCGTTGGTAATGCAATACGCGACCATTCGTTGTTGTCAAATAATAAATCAAATCTCTGTTTCGGGGTCATTATAAATGCGCGTCCGCAACGGGGGCAAATGTAATGATTAGACTTATAGTCTTTGTAATACACCAAGTGCCCGCAAGATTCGCACTTAATCCACATCAGGCGGCGAATCCGGTCATAGCGTTCACGATTACGATTTTTTATGCCTGCTCTTTTTCCAAATAACATTTTAATGCCTGTACTTTATTCGTTCATTTTTTTTGTCAGTTCACGGCTGGGCTTGAATAATATCGTTGTGCTGGCGTCCAGATGCATTGGTTGCCCAGTACATGGATTATATCCAATTTTTGTTGCACGTGGCCGTGGTTGAAATGTCCCAAATCCACGAATTTCAATTCTGTTGCCGTTTGCCACGGATTCAATCATTTGTTCAGACACACTGTCCAATATCGCCGCCGCATCAGATGCGCGCATGTGTTTGAATTGAACCTGGATAGAACGTACAATATCAGAACGTTTCATATAATTTCCTTTTTTGTATGGTTACTATTATTTATATCTTAGCACATTTTATCAAGAATAAAGTTTATATGTACAAATTTCAAGAATTATAATTTTATAAGATAACATGCCTGTTATATTTTGACCGATAATCTAATAAAATTTGATTTGTAACCAAAAGGATTATAAATGCATGATTGTATGTGTCCAGGACACGATGTCCATGATATGCCCCAAATGCCACTGATTGGTGATGCGGCACCAGAATTTGTGGCAAATACGACAAATGGCACGGTAAAATTTCCGTCTGATTATGCGGGGCGATGGGTGATTTTGTTTTCACATCCGGCGGACTTTACACCCGTGTGCACCACAGAATTTATCGCGTTTCAAAATATGATTGATAAATTTCATGAACTGAATACCGATATTATCGGATTGTCTGTGGGAACACTGACGGGGCATCTGGCATGGATAGATGCAATTCGCAATATTAAATACAACAGCGAAAACGGTACAGAGATTACTTTTCCAATTATTGATGATATGAATATGGATGTTGCACGTAAGTACGGCATGATTCATCATAATGCATCTGATGCAAAAACAGTACGGGCGGTGTTTATAATTGATACACATGGAATCATTCGTGCGATTTTATATTACCCGTTAACCACAGGACGTAATTTTAACGAAATTTTGCGGATGGTGGTGGCATTGCAAACAACAGATGCGTTTCATGTATCAACGCCGGCGGATTGGCAACCGGGCGACGATGTGGTCGTTTCTGCGCCATCAACAGTTGCGGAAATGCGTGCCCGTACAGGAAATAAACGCCCAGGAATGGATGTCAAAGCATGGTTTTTAACGTTGCAAAAACTATCGGCTGATTCAATTATGAAAAAATTGATAAAAAACCAGAAATAAAATTTGCCTTAAAATACCAATGGAAAATCGCGAATGTCCATCGGTACGCCGTCGCGTTCAGGATTCCATTGGTATTCATCCATACGAACGCGTTTGTCACGGGTGAATTTTACCCCTTCGGATTTCAGGGCCTTGTATTGTTGTTCAAAGAATCCGGGACCACACAGACTGCCATCTTTGAATACAACGCGATGCCATGGCAAATGCCAACTGTTTTTATTATTGGATGCATATCCCACAAATCGTGCCATGCGTGGCCGGCCAATCATACGTGCAATTTGACCAAACGTTGCCACCCGCCCCGCAGGAATTCGCGCAACAATATCATAAACTTGTTCATTAAATGATTTCATATGGACAATATTGTACCGCATTACAGAAAAAATCAAATTCTTTTTGTTTTTGACGCCGCATATGAATGAAATAAAAACTAATATGATGTTGTTCGGGCTGTCCAGCCACGTCGCGCCGTTGGCCAGTTTGGCATTGTTTGTAATGATTGCATTCTGTTGTCTATCAGTGATTTCATGAAATCATTTATTTTGCTGTCTGGAATTGCATTTAATGCAGTTATCGTTTGTTTGCCCAAGTGTCCTGTTTCAGGTAATTCAGTGTGCATTTGTTCATTTAACGTTCGTTGGATTGTTTTTGTTGGAATGATTGGACCACTCATGACGCACATGTCAAATACAGCATTTCGTATACGTGGGTTGTTTATTTGCGGTATGTTCGTGTTATCCCAATATTCAGTCTTGTATATTTCGCGTGCTTGTTCTGGGGTTAAATTTTTTACGTCGGGTGGCATATTTGATTCTGGGTGGTGTGCAGCATAACTGTTCATGGTGCTTTGTGTAATGCCCATATTGGTTGGTTCGTCATCAATTTGATTGCTGCCATCAGTATAGCCACCTTCGCGTTCAGCAAGTTTTTTATAAGCAATGTCAAAGTTTTTGTCGTTGATGGCGGAATCTGGACGGATGTTATTTTGGGTATTCATGGTATTTTCCTGGTGTGAATCAAAAAATCCCGCATTGCGGGATAAAAAAACAGACGCAGTGCATGCGTCCGGTTATTGTGTGCAAGTATATCATAAATCGGGCAAAGTTTCAATAAAAAATACCGCGGATGCGGTATGATTCCTGGCGGAGACGAAGGGATTTGAACCCTTGATACGGTTGCCCGTATATACGATTTCGAGTCGCACGCATTCAACCACTCTGCCACGTCTCCGAATGTGTGTGATTATACAGATTTCGTTTTTATTTGCAAGTGATTTTGACCTTGCATAAAGCAATATATATTTTTATAGTGGTAATGATATGACGAGTTGTCATATTGGGCTTCACAACCCTTTAACCAGCGTCGGTGACGACGATAATTATCTCCAATCGTACAGGTTGGAGTGCGGTTAATATATTGAATACCCGCGCAATTCTGGTTAATTGTTGTGAAACTCCAACCACCAAATATTAATTGGTGGTTTTGTTTTTGTAACCAAGGGGGTATCAAATGAAAAAAATAATATTAACCAGCATATGCGCATTTGGACTGGTCGGAACGGCGTGGGCAGAAACGGCGCCAACATCGGAATTACCAATAAAGGTATTTGCTGGGGCAAATGTGGCAATGACAATGCCAATGTGGTCAAACGATTTGAATGATATGATGGACCAAATAAACACAGAATTGCCAGGATTAAATTTGGGATTGGGGGCCGAAGCCGGTATAAAATTTGGCGCCACCGATAAAATATATAATTTCGGATTAAGTATTGCGTATGATTATATGTTTGATTCTGCCGCAAATATTGGTTATCCATACAATCAATTAGTATCTGAAATAAGCACCGGTTTTTCCGCCATCGGCATTTATTTTGATAATTATATCAGATTTGCTGATAACGCCGGAAAACGCAGTGATTTAGTTTTAGGAATTGGATATACAAATGGTACGGAACGCATTCAAATGACCACAACGCAATTAGGCTATACATATGGATTAAGCACAATTGATAGTGATGATTCTGGGTCATTTGTCGGGTTAAAAATCGGATACTTGCAACAAATTACATCAAACTTAGATTTTTCGGCTATGTTACGTATATTCATACCGACTGTAAGCGAAGGTGATTTAGATTCTATATTCAATGTAAGTGCCGGAATTAGATATAATTTCTGATAAACAACGCCCATTTGGCGTTGTTTATACATCAAAATTGTATGCCTTGACAGATTTGACGATGGCGGCGACCAGTTTATCCTGGTGAGATGATGTTTTTAACAGTTTTTCTTCGCTGGCATTAGACAGGTGACCCAATTCAATCAATGCGCCCGGCACGGTTGAACGCAATACCGCAAATGGCGCATGGCGCACATCGGGCCCCGGTTGTTGCGTTATGTTGGCGCGCTTGAACGCCGACGCACAACCATTTGCATATTCCACAGACAATTCGGCGACCGCGTGTTGCTGTAACGACGACAGTGCAATACGAATGTCTTTGTCAAATTGTTCAAATCCACTGACATCAATTTTATCGGCGGCGTTTTCTGCATCGGCCAGTTTGGCGGCCTCTTCATCTGATGCCTTTTCAGACAATGTGTATACTGAAAAACCCTTCATAGAACGGCTGGGGTTCGCATTGGCATGCAAAGACAAGAATAAGTCAGCATGTTTCTTTTCACCAATTGATGCACGTTGCGCCAATTTCAGATATGTATCATTACTGCGCGTTAAATATGTTTGGAATCCCGCAGAATCCAGTTTGTTCTTTAATTTCTTTGCAACCGATAATACGACCGTTTTTTCTTGGGTTCCGCCCTTGCCAATGCATCCAGGGTCCTTGCCCCCATGGCCGGCATCAATTACCACAACATATTTACGCGATGGCTGCGCGCTGGTTTGTTTTTGGGTTGTTGTTGTCGCCACTGTGCCAGATGCCGCCGTAAAATCCAGCACCAATCGGTATTCATTATCACCGTTTGGCGATAACAGCATTATGTTATCGCGTGGAATTTCATTTATTGGGCGTGCCAAATCAGCAATTATCTTTAATGTGTCGCCGGATTGCACCTGGGTAATAGAGTTAATCAGGGTCCCCGATGCCATTTGTGGTGCCAAATTTGCATTTGCTGATGTATTATTTAATGTAACAACGATTTGATTCGTCGGATACGATACAGAATATGATGGCCGTGCCGATGTTTCAATCACCAATCGGGTTTTGTTACCCGGCTGAATCCCGGTACGAACATTGCGCAATGCGTTGCGGGCGGCAAATGCCATACGTGGCAAAACCGCAACAATAACCGCCGTTAATCCGGATATTTTCAAAACATCGCGTCTGGTTAGTTTCATGTCAGTATATTATATCAAAAAATCGGATGGTATTCAAGCAATCCCAGGAATAAAAATGCCCACCGCATGGTGGGCGTATGTTTTATTGACTGATACAACTGGCAAACATTTGCGAAATCAAATTAGATTCTTGGGTTGTTAATTGTTGTACCGGTACGATATAGCATCGTGCACTGTCGCGGATAATAAACACCTTGGTTCCGCGGGTGTACGCTGTTTGCATATTTGCCAATTGTGCCGTTGTTAAAAACGCATTTTGCGTTGTGGACGGGTTGCTCATTGCCGCCTGGACCAATTGATATGCCGTGGCATAGTCATATACATTGGACATAACAGATACATCCATATATAAACTCTGGTTTTCATATGGATTTTCAACGACCGGTGCCGTGGATGGAAATGCCACGCCTGTTGCCAATGCAGCGACGGTTTGCAGTGTTGATGGTTGACCGCTGGATGACGATGTTGATTGCGACGCTGTGTTAATTTGCAAGTCGTCACCACATGCCAAATTCATTCGGTTGGTATAACTGGCCAATACAGAATCAACCGCGGTTTGCCAATCTTCGCCCTTTTCATTCATTTCCAAGTTTAATATTTTTTCGGCCCATCCCCATATGTTTGCGCCAACGTTACCGGCGTTCGCAAAACGGGTTACCATTTCTGCCGATCCGCCCGGTACCCCGGCGCCACATGCGTCGGTTAACATCGTTGTTAACATGCTGGTTGTTTCATTGCCATATGCCAATGCCACAGAATGGCATGCCATGGCCGCTTCTAATTCTTGGCGGCGTTGCAGGCACAGGTCAGAATGTGATTTTGATAATTCATCGGCCATATTCGCCATGGACAGATACGACATCACTTCCTGTTGTACATATGGTGGACACAGGCGTGCGGCCGTATTCTGGCCACCGGCCCCGGTGCGTGTACCCGTGTTGTATTGCGGCAACAACACCGACGTATCACGTTGCAGGCACAACATGGCATAGTTATACAATTCACTTTCTGTGGCGTATTGGCAACGGCCGGTACGTTGACCCGGCACAACCGTAACATCGCCACAGTATTCCACCAGGCAATTAAAAATCTTTTCCCGACACGCGGTGTCCACATCAGGTTGGGTCACCATGTAGTATGTATTACGCTGATTTGTTTGGTATGCATTTGCCAAGCTTTGGTATCCGCGACCCGCAGATGTCGTACTGGTGCCGGTGTTTGTGTACCCATTGGTTAATCCACGTTGCACAGAATCTGTAGCGGTTGTCCCCGCCGATACCGCCAACGCCGGCGCGGCACATGCAATCGCCGCCATAAAACCAAACGCAAAAAATACTTTTTTCATGGTAATATTCCCTCTCGTTTAGAAAAATTTTAACATATTGGTAAAAAAAAGGCAATCATTCATTTTACATTATAAAGTACAAAAATGTTGATTTAGACAAATATATCGGCAATAATCGCCTGTGATGATTATGCCAAATGAACTTTTAGCCCAGATTTCCGACGACATTTCTGCCGTCAGGGGGTTTCTTTGACCCAGAAAAATTACAAAATCAAATTGACGCATTGGTCGTTCAATCAAATGACCCAGAATTATGGAGCAACCCTGACAATGCGCGCAGTGTGTTGCAAAAAAAATCTGGACTGGAACGGTCGTTAAGCGAATTACGTAAATTAGAATCAGATTATGCAACATTATCTGAACTGTACGCGATTGCCCCAGATGATAAAGATGTAATTAATGAAATAGAAAATCTGGCCAATGCCGCACACCAGGCGAAATTCATAACGCTGTTTCGGGAACCGGCGGATGAAAATAATGCGTTCCTGTTTATCCAGGCGGGCGCCGGTGGAACCGAAGCCCAAGATTGGGCACAAATGCTGGCGCGTATGTATGCACGATGGGCCGAACGCCATGGATTTTCGTGTGATGTTATTGAAGAACATCCTGGCGATACGGCTGGTATTAAAAACATAACATATCGTATTGTTGGAAATCGTGCATATGGGTGGTTAAAAAATGAAATTGGTGTTCATCGTCTGGTGCGTATTTCGCCGTTTAATGCAAATGGCAAACGTCAAACAAGTTTTGCATCAGTGGATGTATGGCCGGATGTTGATGATTCTATACACATTGAAATAAATGACAAAGATTTACGCATTGATACATATCGGTCGTCTGGGGCCGGCGGACAACATGTTAACAAAACAGACAGCGCGGTGCGCATAACACATCTGCCAACGGGGGTTGTCGTTACATGCCAAAATGAACGCAGTCAAATTCAAAACAAAGAAATGGCGATGAAAATGTTGCGCAGCCGTTTGTATGAACTGGAATTACAGAAACGCGCCGAAGCAGAAAATGCCGCCCTGGCCCAGCAAAAGAAAATTGAATGGGGCAGCCAAATCCGCAACTATGTTTTATACCCATATCAATTGGTCAAAGATGTTCGCACTGGTGTTGAAAAAACTGATTCTGGGGCGGTTTTAGATGGCGATTTGGATGATTTTATGTTGGCCTGTTTGCAACGAAATCAATAATTCCTGCTTGTTAAATAAATAATAAAAATTAATCAGAATGCGTTCACACATAAAAATGTCAAAAACAGAAAATATTTTTTCAATCGTTCGCAGTGTTATGCCGTATGCGTATGACATTCGTTATCCGAATATACCCGGATGTTTGAACAGCGTTGCTATTGCGCGTTCAAAACATGGTGAATTTGTGTTCAAGATAAATCATCATGACATGGCGAATAAAAATGCGGTGGTTTCGGAATTATTGAACGATGGCGGAATACATGTTCCGCACGTAACTGTGCATACGTATAACGCAACGTGTTTTGAAAAATACCGAATTATCCCAGGTCGCACATTATACGAATGCATGGGTGACATGTCATATGAACAAATTCATGCGATATATGCCTGTGTTGTCAGAAACTTTGCCAAGATGTCGCGTATTGATTGGACAGCGGTAAAAGATATGCCGTGCAAATATATGCACCAGGTTGCGAAATATAATGTTTCTGATGTTAATAATCCTGTTATGGGAAAATTGTTTTCTGGGGCGGTTCGGGCCATGAACATGGGGGACGCGGACGATATTGGATTGTATCATTGTGGGCTGACCCCGGAAAATATCATCGTTGATAACAATGGACATTTTTCCGGTATCGTTGATTTAGACGAAGTCGCGATATCAAATCAAAATTATGCATTTGCAATTATGGCGGCAAAATATCAAAAAATGGGTTTTGATAGTTCTGAATTAATAGATTACTATGAAAAAATCAGCAATAAAAAACTTAATCGTCATCATATTGATACCATGTGCAACATAACCAATGTTGGTAAATACTTGATGTGGCGCATGTCGCATATTCGTGGCAATACGAAATAGCATGTTATAATTCTTGCATTCTGGTGGTATATATTTATAATATGTGTGTTTTGCACCCGTGGCTTAACTGGATAGAGCATCGCCCTCCGAAGGCGGGGATTGCGCGTTCGAATCGCGCCGGGTGCGCCAGAAATTCAACCGCCGCATGGCGGTTTTTTAATTTATGTTACGCAACCCGCGATTTGGACGCGCACGCGTTTGACAACGAGTAGTTGAAAACAAACGCAGTGCAGTTTGAAACGTAACGAATGCCCCACAGCCAACACGACCGTGTCGTGCGAGGGAATCGCGCCGGGTGCGCCAGAAATTCAACCGCCGCATGGCGGTTTTTTAATTTTAATATTTACGCTTTGTATTATGTCGTGCAGCCAGCATTACCATGCCATGATATGCGATTTTTTCCAATACTGATTCTGGAATTAATCGTTTGCCACTTTCGTATCGGGTCAAATCACGACGTGATATCCCCATAATTCGGGACATTTCATGACGTTTTATATGCGCACATTTACGTGCACGACGTATTATTTGACCATAGTATGCATTATCAACCAATACAACAGACATTGTTTATTTTCCCCCATATGTTTTGTTAAACAAAATACCGCCGTGATTAAGGGCGGTTGGAGGCTCAAAGCTATTAAAGGTAATAGTGTTGCTTATTTGTATATTCGCAACCCTCCAACCCATGTTGGAGTGTGTCCTTTAAGAGGTTTTGAGACCCCGCATCGGTAATCGGCCAATGCAAGGCGCATTATATCATATCTGAAACAGAATGCAAACAATTGCAGATTTTTTATTGTTTTGATTTATAATTTTTGTTTACACTGGTGGTGTGTGAAATTATGGGGCGCATAAATGAAAGTCTGGCTAGTACTGTTTACCGTGATGTCATTGGTCGCATGTAACAGTGTGTATTATGAACCGAATTCTTTGGATGTAACACAAACGTTTTATGCTGATCGTGGCGGTTTTTCAATGAAACGTGGCATCAAAGAAAAAATGCTGGCACGCGGGTATAATGTTGTTGTTGGGACGGCGGAATCCAGTCGTGGAATTGCCACAGACACAGATAACATAGAAATAGATTCAGCAGTTATCCCACATGACGTGCGCTATATTGTAAAGGTCAGTGAACGTCGCGAAAAATTTAATCCGATATGGTGCGCGTTTAATGGATTTTGGTGGTGGAATTTTAATGTTTCTGTGGCGGATCAGAAAACGGGGCAAGAAATAATGTCGTGGCGCGGACGTGGTTGCGAAGACAGTTCGCTGCGAACCCTGGATGATATTCTTGATGATATGGAGGTAAAAAATGAACAATGATGAAATTCAATCAGTCATTGATGTTGTGCGTGCGTGTCCGGATGTCCAGTTGTGCACAATTCGTATGGATGGATATCCAGAAACACGTCATGTAATGAACGCAATGAATAATGATGTCAGTACACTGGAATTACATTTCTTAACAGGATGCGACACACCGAAATTGAAACAAATTATCCAGAATCCAAAGTGCTGTTTGTATTATTTTAATCCAGAAAATCGTCATGCGGTACGTTTGTTTGGTGAAATCGCGCCAGTAACAGATATGGCCATACGTCGTGAATATTGGCGCGATGATTATAAACAGTTTGGGTATACGGGTGCCGATGATCCAGAATATACACTGTTAAAATTTACACCAAAATTATATAAATTTTATGATGCAGATGGATTAAAATCAGGTATGCTTTGATGTAAAAAAATCCCGCATTCGCGGGATTTTTTTTTAGTCGTCAATTTTTGCGTATTCACAAAAACCTTCGTTCGTGTCACAACGTGAAATTGTGCCTTCGCTAATAAAATATCCCTGGGGATGCAGACATGCGGGGCATACCTTTGGCGCTTCGGTTCCGATGTGCCACATACCACAGTTTGTGCAACGCCACATAACAATTTTATCTTGCTTGAACAATGTGCCGTTTTCAATCGCATCAATTAACGCGCGATAGCGTGATTCGTGATAGCGTTCGGCATATCCGATATTTTTTAACACTTCGGCAATTGAATCAAAACCTTCTTGGGCAGCAATTTGCGCAAATTTTGGATACATATTTGTGTTTTCTTCGTGTTCACCGTATGCGGCCGCCTGCAAATTTTCCAGTGTGGTGCCAATTTTGCCCGCCGGATATGATGCGGTGATTTCTAAATCGCCCCCTTCCAGGAATTTGAACAAACGTGATGCGTGTTCTTTTTCTTGTTCGGCCGTTTCTAAAAATATTTTGGAAATTGCCTGGAATCCTTCGTCTTTGGCGCGTGATGCAAAGAATGTATAGCGGTTACGTGCCTGGGATTCACCGGCGAACGCAATTAACAGATTTTTTTCTGTTTGTGTTCCTTTTAATGACGTCATATTCTGTTCTCCTTTGTTTACTGCTTTAATATGATTTGCGTCCCAGATGTTAACAAATAATATCATAAAAATCAAATCTTATCGGGAATGATTATTTTCCCGAATTGCCCCGCGCGTTTTTGCACGCCACGGAATGTATCAGGTTCATATACTGGTCATATAATTTTATCCCCAGGTATGCACGCGCATCGGCAATTGTGCGACCATATGCCCAATATGTGCCGTGGTCGGTCGTATATTTGGCAACAATCATATCAAACGCATTAATAATCGGACCATAACAATTAAATCCGACAAACGCCGCGCGATAGTATTCAAAAAACGTCTTTTCATTATGTGGTATGCGTGGCCCCAGAATCATCATGCGTTTACGGATAGTACTGATTTTGTAATCACAGTCATTTTGTACGCGCCACAGTCCGCCGATGAATTCAACGTGTTCCGGGGAAACGTCTGTCAGTCGTACAGTCTGGCCGTCTGAACAATGCGCCATTGCACCCGCGTGACAAGATTCGGTATATTTTGTGATTTTTTCATTTGGTGTGGCATATACAGCCAAGGGGTTTTTATATATCATTTTTTTCTGATGCGATAAAATGTTTTTCTATGACGGATACCAACCCCTCTATTCCCTGGCGTCCGGCGGCACTGATTGTTACTATTTCGGGCTTTTTACGGCGACCGAAAGATTTTTTGAATTCATTCATTCGTGTGGTCATGTCATCTGGTGTAATGGCGTCCATTTTGTTTATTACGACAATTTCCGGTTTGTGAATTAAATCACCGCCGTATGAATCCATTTCGTGACGGATTGTGGCATAACGCGTGGCCCAATCAGGTTCAGTTCCATCAATCACGTGTAATATCAACTTTGTTCGTTCGGCGTGCCCCAAGAACCGATCCCCCAGTCCGACACCAGTGTGCGCCCCAGTTATTAATCCAGGCAAATCCACCATAACAAATTCCCGATTATGTGCGTACATTACACCCAGTTGCGGATTTAATGTTGTAAATGGATAGTTCGCAATTTTTGGCCGTGCAGATGTTACCGCCGCCAACAATGTTGACTTGCCCGCGTTGGGAAATCCGACCAAGCCAATGTCTGCAATCAACTTTAATCGCAATACGACAGTGCGTTCTTCGCCCGGCAGCCCATCGTTCGCCTGGCGCGGGGCACGATTAGTCGGACTTTTGAAATGCAAATTGCCCCATCCGCCATTGCCGCCACGTGCGGCCAAGTATTCCATGCCATCTGATGATAAATCGGCATATTCAATTTCTTCGTTTTCAGACAAAATGACCGTACCCGTTGGCACCGGTAAAATTAATGGTGCCCCGGATGCGCCGGTGCGCATCTTGCCCATGCCGTTTTCGCCACGTTCGGCGGCAAAATTTGTTTTGAAACGGTAATCAATCAGTGTGTTTACATTTGGCACCGCACGGAATATGACGTCGCCGCCACGGCCGCCATCGCCACCGTTGGGGCCGCCGAATTCAATATACTTTTCGCGACGGAAACTGGCACTGCCATTGCCGCCGTCACCTGCCTTGATATGAATTTTTGCCTTGTCTAAAAATTTCATCTGTTTTCCGTTTTTGGTGATTATAACTTAAAAACTTGCATTTGCCACTAGAAATATTATAATTATTCACGTCGCATGTGCGATGATGATTCTGAATCCGTTGCGGAATAGTCGTTTTGGACTGGGGGGCGGTACCCCACAGCTCCACCATTTTAAGATTCAGAAAAATGATTATAAATATACTGACTGGCGCGGATTGTTTTCAGTACGTCAGGCGTGTGTTTATAATCATTTTTATGGGGCTGACATAGTTTCGACAGGCGCAGTAAAGGCAAATCGGGTGAATCCGACATGGCGTCGTTAAAAGCCGAATAAAAACTGAATGGCGATAGAATCGCTGCGAACGACAATGTTCGCCTTGCAATGGCTGCCTAAATTGGCGTTTGGATGTAATCGGCAATTGTTGATTATATCCGTTTAGCCTATTGCGGGGCCCCTGGGGGTGCCCGGCAACAGAAACCCCCAGATTGATAATTTTTACAACTAACAAAGGGCTGAAAACATGTTTGGAAAAGTGAAGAAAATATTTTTTACCGGTATCTTTGGGTTCTTGTATATTTCTTTTATCGCACAGATTGTCTATATTCTGGGTTGGGTGCCGGGGTTTGATACAAAATTAACCTATATGGGGCTGATTGCATTTGAATGGTTGGCGTTAATTGCGGCACGTTATCTGTCAAAACGGTCCAGCAGCAGCGCCCAGTACAACGGATATAACGGTCGTCGTCGTTAATAATTGTATTGTTCCGTGACGATTAATGGTTCCCGGAAACGGGAACTTTTTTATACCCTTGAAAAACAATAAAAAAATTCTTATATTTAGAAACGCTATGAAGAATTATATTTTGCCTTTTCGTGATTTGGTTGTGCATCCGGGATTAACAGTTCCGGTGTATATTGATAATCCTATGTCGGTTGCATGTATAGAAAGTGCAACAAAATATAACCAAAAACTGGTTGTCACCGCACAACATACGTGGTCGTATCCAACCAGCGCCACCGATATATATGATGTCGGTACAATTGGCGACATTGCCCAAGTATTACGATTACCGGATGGCACACTGCATGCAATAATTCGGACAACAGATGTGGTGAAATTGTCTGATATTACGGTTGAAAATGGGCTGTTTATGGCCGAAACAACACCAATTGAAATTAACGACGACAGTAATTTTGAACAGACAATCGCCCTGCGTGATAAAGTCGCTGAAAATATCCAGCAATTGGCTGGAACGCGAAAGTTCAAGGTTGATAAATTGCGTAATATCGTCCAGAACTATCCGATGCCGGCGTTTATTGATTCTGTGATTCAAACAATTGAAATGGATACTGATGATGCGGTGCGGGTACTGTGTGCACCGTCGTGGCGCGAAAAGTTAATGTTGCTGTTGGAACAGGTTAACTTGATGGCCGAAACCGCAAAAATAGAAGAATCAATCAATCGGCGTATTCATCAACAGATGGAAAACGGGCGTCGCGAAGCGATTTTACAGGAAAAAATGCGCGCTATTCAGCGCGAAATGGGCGATGACAGCGAAGAAATGGATACCGAAAGTATTCGTAAACGTATTGAAAAATCGGCAATGCCAAATGACGCCAAAGAAAAAGCGTTGTCAGAATGGAAACGTATGCGCACCATGTCGCCAATGTCAAACGAAGGGGGATTGTTAAAAACATATCTGGACGAACTGTTGGCCATGCCGTGGGGGAAATCAGACACTGCGCCAATTGATTTGAAATCTGCACGTGCGGTGTTGGATTCGCAACATTCGGGAATGCAATCTGTCAAAGAACGCATACTGGAACATATTGCCGTAATGAAAAAAACGGGCGGCAACCAGGGCAGTATCCTGTGCTTTGTTGGTGCGCCGGGCGTTGGTAAAACGTCGCTGTGTAAATCAATCGCGGATGCGTTGGGACGCAAGTATCAACGTATATCGTTGGGCGGTATATCTGATGAAGCGCATTTCCGCGGACATCGCAAGACGTATATCGGTGCCCAAACGGGGCGTATTATGGATGCGTTAAAACGGTGCAAGGCAAATAATCCGGTCATTGTGCTGGACGAAATTGACAAGATGGGGCGCGATTGGCGCGGCGATCCAGAATCGGCGTTGTTGGAAATTCTGGACCCGGAACAGAACAAGTCTTTCCGTGACCATTATTTGGAAGTTGATTTTGACCTGTCAAACGTATTGTTCATTGCAACAGCAAACAGTTTGAACATGTCCAATGCACTGAAAGACCGTATGGAAATTATTGAAATCCCGGGGTACAGCGAAGATGATAAAGTTCAAATTGCACGTGAACATTTAATCGCACGTGCCGCGCATGACACGGGATGGAATCCAGACAACATTATCATCAGTGATGACGCACTGCGGCATATTATCCGTAACTATACATCTGAACAAGGTGTGCGTGAATTGCAACGTGAATTAACCGCACTGTTGCGTCGGACATTGCTGGAACATGATGGTGAAGATGTTAAAACAGAATTTACCGAACAGAAAATTGATGAATTGTTGGCAATGCGTCATTCGGCTGTGTTGGCAAAACGTATCGGTTTTGGATTGCGCGCATAAACAAGGGATGGTGTAATATGATTCTGGTTATAAACACATCTGGGGTCGGATTGGAATTTGTGCTGGATGATAAATACAAACATGTTGATACAGAAAAACAATCTGTGGAATTGCCGGCGGCGTGTGCGGATTTTTTAACCGCATGTGGTGCCAAATGGTCGGATTTAACCGCAATCGGTGTCGTTGTTGGTCCGGGCAGTTTTACCGGAATTCGTTTGGGTATTGCGTATGCCAAAGGACTGGCGTTGGGGTTGAATATACCGTTGGTGCCGATAAACGCGTTTGAATTGTATTTGCATGATGCCCCAGATGCATTTGTCGCAATTGATTCGGGGCGTGGGGATTTTTTTGTTGCATCACAGACGTTGGCACCATGCACCATGACAATTGATGATGTTGAAACAAAACAAATGGAATGCCCGCGTACAGTTGGGCACAAGCCATTTAATCTGGGTAATGCTGTTAAAATTGTTTCAGAAAAATTAAATTCTGGTGTAAATGAACCGGTGGTGCCGATGTATTTGCGCCCCAGTTATGCGGAACAGAACAAAAATTGTTAAACGATTTAGAAAATCTTCATAAACTTTGCTTTCCGAACAAGCCTTGGTCGGCGACAGATTTTGCAGATTTGAAAAAATCCGGATGTGACATTATCGCCAGCCAAAATGGATTTATCGTTTGGCGCGTTGTTACCGACGAAGCGGAAATAATTACCGTTGGTGTTCATCCGAATGCGCGCAGGACCGGAATCGCGTCTGCGATGTTGGTTTTGGTGGAAAACGATGCAAAAAAACGTGGCGCAAAAAAAATATTTTTGGAAGTTGCGGAAAATAACACCCCTGCCCGTGTGATGTATAAAAATAATGGATATACACAAATTGGTGTGCGCCCAAAATATTATGATGGCATTGATGCAATTTTAATGGAAAAGATTCTGTAAAACTATTGGTTCGTCACAAAATCTAGAACGCGATTATCAAAAATAACGTCACAGGCGCGCAACGGTGCGGCAATGTGCATATCAGACGCACTGCGTGTGCGCGATAATGCAACATATGTTTGACCGTGTGCAAATGCACCACGTGAAATATCAACAATCACCGCATCCAATGTTTTACCCTGGGCTTTGTGGATTGTCATCGCGTACCCCAGGTTTAATGGAAATTGCCTGAAACTGCCGACTTCATTTTCCATCAATCGGTCGTTTTCATCACGCGTGTATTCAATCTTTTGCCATTTTTCTGGACGTACAGACACAACGTCGTGCGATTTATTTAACAATTCAACCGTAATTTCGCGTGACGCCAGGCGGCGTACAATTCCCATTGAACCATTGTGCCATTTGTCCCCATTCTTTACAAATACAACCAATGCGCCAACTTTCAGTATCAAATTCATTGGCGCCGGCACATCGCGTTCGGAAAACGTTCCCGCCAGTTCCCCAGTGTACATAATTTCTGGGGCGTTTATCTGTGCCAGACGCGATGCATTTATTCGTTCGGCAACCGCACGAAAAGGCGTTATTATTACCGCATTTTCACGGCGCGATGTATCAGAAATCTGGCAGTGATTAAAGAATTCCAACGCCCCAATATCGTTATTACGCAAACGACGCAGGTTTTCCAATAAATCTGCATCGCTTTGGCGATACACTAAATCAAAATCATATCGTACAAATTTTGCACGTTGGTATACGTTCGCATCAAAAAAATATGCGTTATCGTGTCCATATTCTGTACGATAATATTCCATGGCGTCACGTGTAATAACCGGCGGTAATTGAAACAAATCACCAATTGCAACGACTTGCAGTCCCCCAAATGGTTCATTATTATGTCGTGCGGTGCGCGCCAATATATCAATTGCATCCAGTAAATCTGGGGCAACCATTGATATTTCATCAATAATTAATACATCGGCCGCGTTTAATATATTGCGTGGCTTGGCCTTTAATTTCAGCAATTCCGGCATAATAAAGTCACGCGGTTGAATTTGGAACAGTGAATGGATTGTTTGCCCCCCAACATTTAATGCCGATACCGCGGTTGGACATGCGCATATAATACGCTTTCTGGATGCGGTTTTCAAATAATTCACAAATGTTGATTTTCCGGTTCCGGCCTGGCCTAATATCAGCAAGTTTGAATTCGTGCGTTCAATTGTATTAAACGCCGCCATTTGAATATCACTTAAAATCTGGACCAATTCTGACATAATGTCATAATGCTGGCACAACAGAGATAAAAAATAAAGCACATAAATAAAAAATACTTGCAACAAATTACAAATAATATATAATTGCGCCTGTGGGTTAGTAGCTCAGTTGGTTAGAGCGGAGCGCTCATAACGCTTTGGTCGTGGGTTCAAGTCCTACCTAACCCACCAAGATAAAAACGGGGGTTATACCCCGTTTTTTTTAATGTTTACGCTTTGTATTATGTCGTGCAGCCAGCATTACCATGCCATGATGTGCGATTTTTTCCAATACTGATTCTGGAATTAATCGTTTGCCACTTTCGTATCGGGTCAAATCACGACGTGATATCCCCATAATTCGGGACATTTCATGACGTTTTATATGCGCACATTTACGTGCACGACGTATTATTTGACCATAGTATGCATTATCAACCAATACAACAGACATTGTTTATTCCCCCCATATGTTTTGTTAAACAAAATACCGCCGTGATTAAGGGCGGTTGGAGGCTAGAAACTATTCAAACGGATAGTGTTGCTTATTTGTATATTCGCAACCCTCCAACCCATGTTGGAGTGTTTGTTTGAAGAGGCTTTCTAGACCCCGCATCGGTAATCAGCCAATGCAAGGCGTATTGTTGCATATATTCAGCAAAAATTCCAGTAATAAAAAATTATTCTTTTTTTGTAAATAATGTGGTTGCCCTGGGGGCGATTTTTTTGCTAATGTCGTGGCATGGAAAACCAATTTGTTCATCTTCGCACGCATTCGCGATTTTCTGTTGGTGCCGGCACCATGAAAATCAAGGACATCCCAGA
Organism: uncultured Alphaproteobacteria bacterium; assembly: GCA_944392535.1. Lineage (GTDB taxonomy): Bacteria > Pseudomonadota > Alphaproteobacteria > Rs-D84 > Rs-D84 > Enterousia. The sequence continues at coordinate 183,621 of CALXWY010000003.1, forward strand.
ATTATGCCACGCAAACAATATGTCGGCATGTGCACTGACCGATACGAATTTAATGTCTGGGTGTGCTGAATTTTCTGATCTTATGCCGAAAAACAAACTGCAACCCATCATTGGTACAGAAATAACATTGAACCAACATAATGCAGATCCCAAAATATTGCGAACAAATGCACTGTCGCGCGTCGTTTTGTTGGCACAAAATCATGATGGATATTTGAACTTGTGCGAACTTAGCCGTATTATGTACATGCGTACAGAAAATCATCACTTGGGACCATATATCACATTTGACGAATTGGCATCACACAGCAATGGATTAATTTGTCTGTCGGGTGCACATACCGGGCCAATTGGAATGGCAATATTAAACAACCAAGATTCGTTGGCCCGACAATACGCACAACAATTTTTGGATATTTTTGGCGACCGTTTCTATATGGAAATCCAGCGTCACGGTTTGGCCGACGAAATAAAAACAGAACCAGATTTCTTGAAAATCGCGCTGGATTTGAATATACCACTGGTCGCAACAAATGATGTGGAATTTGCAAAAAATACTGATTATGAGGCCGAAGATGCACTTAGTTGTATACTGGGCCAGACAAAAATAATTGACCCAGAACGCCCACGCAAATCATCTGAACAATATTTTAAGTCTGGGGCCGAAATGGCAGATTTGTTTTCTGATTTACCCGAAGCAATTGAAAACACCGTGGTAATCGCAAATCGCTGTGGTTTTATGGTGAATGTTCACGAAAAACCATTGTTGCCACGTTTTGGCGATGATTTGGAACAAGAATGCCAAATGCTGCGTAATAATACTATGTCCGGGTTGGCAAAAAAACTGGAACAACATGGAATAACAGATACGGCACCATATTATGAACAGGCGGAATTTGAACTGGGGGTAATCATTAATATGGGATTCCCTGGGTACTTTCTGATTGTGGCCGATTATATTGATTGGTGTCGTCGCAATGATATTATGACCGGGCCGGGCCGTGGGTCGGGTGCGGGTTCTATTGTTGCGTGGGCATTGGGAATTACGCACGTTAATCCATTACAGTATGGTTTGCTGTTTGAACGTTTTTTGAATCCTGATCGTATTTCTATGCCGGATTTTGACGTTGATTTTGAGCCAACTGGAATAGAACGCGTTTTGGCATATATTTGCGATAAATATGGGCACGATTCAGTGTGTCGCATTATCACGTTTGGCAGTTTACAGGCCCGTGGTGCAATTCGCGATATTGGCCGCGTGTACGGAATTCCATATTCTAAATCAGACCGATTTTCAAAACTGATTCCCCAGGATGCAAAAACATTAAAAGATGCGGTTGACGCGTCCCCAGAAATTCAATCGGTAATGCAAACAGATGAAGATATGAACAAGGTCGTATCAATCGCCGAAGAATTAGAAGGCGCGTTGCGTAACCTGGGGCAACATGCATGCGGTGTTGTTATTGGCGACCGACCGACAACAAAAATTGCACCGGTGTATCGCGACCCGGCAAATGCATTACCGTCATGCCAATTTGACGGTCATTATTTGGAATCAGCCGGATTAATTAAATTTGACTTTTTGGGGCTGGAAACTTTGGCCGTTTTGAAATACGCCATTAAGTTAATCCAGCAAACACGCGGGGTAAATATTGACCTGGATAAAATTCCAACAGATGACCCAAAAACAATGAAGTTATGGCAATCTGGATTAACCGAAGGTATATTCCAATTTGATGCCCCGTTTGTTCAGCAAACTTTGCGCAAAATGCATCCAACCAGTTTCCTGGAAATATCGGCGTTAAATGCGTTGAACCGTCCTGGCCCGATTGCGTTCATTCCGCAATTCATCGCACGTATGCATGGCGAAGAAAAAGTTGAATATGTGCACCCGCGCGCAGAACCGATTCTGAAAGAAACATATGGAATTATTGTATATCAAGAACAGGTTATGCAACTGACCCGCGCGTTGGCCGGATTCACACGTGGACAATCTGATAACGTGCGTAAAGCCATGGGTAAAAAAATTGCCAAAATGTTGGATGAACTGGAAGGCAAATTTTATGACGGATGCGAAAAAGAACAAACATTAAATCGCGACCAAGCAAAACAATTATGGGAACAATTCAAAGAATTTGCCAAGTATGCGTTTAACAAATCGCACGCGGTTGCGTATTCAATCGTTGCAAATCAATGTGCGTTCTTAAAAGCCAACTATACCCCAGAATTTTTGGCGGCATCTATGTCCAGTAATCTGAATGATACGGATCAATTGGCACTGTTTGTTGATGATGCAAAAATGAATTTTGGTATTCAAATCGTGCCACCAGATATCAATCAGAGTGAATCTTTGTTCACGGTGCGCAATGGAAAAATTATATATGCATTGGCCGCAATCAAGGGTGTCGGAACCAGTGCCACAGACGCAATCGTCGCAGAACGAAACACAAACGGAAAATTCAAAAACCTGACCGATTTTGCAAAGCGTTGTGCCCCAATTATAAACAAGCGCATTCTGGAAGCGTTTGCCAAGGTTGGTGTTCTGGATTCGCTGGAACCGAATCGTGCGGCGATATTTATGAATGCCGATGCAATTTTGTCATATGCATCAAAGTCGCGGGATGGTTTGAATGCATTATCGCTGTTTGCAAATACTGTTGAAGACGATGTCGCCGAAGACAGATTAAAAAAGAATTTGCCGAATACGCCGGCATGGAATTTCGCACAACGATTGGAAAACGAATTATCAGCATTGGGGTTTTATATATCGGCGCACCCGCTGGATCAATACAAGCATTTAATCAAACGGGCAAAACTGACCACCAGTGCAACATTGGTATCACTGGGCGACAGAAAGCCTGTGTACATTGCCGCAACCGTCAGTTCTTTTTCGCGGCGTCGTACCAAGACAGGCAAGGATATGATTACCATAAATGCATCCGACAGTTTTGGTAATATAGATGCGGTTGCATTTGGTCAATCGGCCGCAGATTTTGCCCAGATATTGTCCACAGAAACATTGGTTTTAATATCAGGAAAAACATCATGCCGTGATGACCGGGTTTCTGTATTTGTGGATTCTATTATGCCACTGACACAATGGGTCGCAAAAATTGCAAAAAAGATAACATTGGATATTTATGATAAATCTGTTTTAGCGGCGGTAAAGAAATCTATTACATCATTACCGCATGGACCGACCCAGGTGGTTCTGAATTTACACGCATCGGACAAAGTGGCGGCAATGGCGTTACCTGGGGGGGTTGAGTTGGGTAATACAACCGCCAGTGATTTTACTAATTTGGGAATAAGGGTTGAAATTGAATAACGAAAAACATATTCCGGTATTACTGGATGCGGTTATGGCCGCATTGGGTGATATTAATGGCAAATCAGTTGTTGATGCAACATTTGGGGCCGGCGGATATTCCCAGGCGTTCTTGTCGGCGGGCGCAACAGTAACCGCGTTTGATCGTGATTCAAATGTTGTTGGTGATGCCCGTGTGCTGTCGGATAAATTTGGGTCCAGATTTGAATTTGTGCCCCGCCCTTTTTCACATATTGCCGAATTACAGAATACGTATGATGCAATCGTTTTTGATTTGGGTATATCTTCTATGCAGATTGATGTTGCATCGCGCGGATTTTCGTTTCGGTTTGACGGGCCGTTGGATATGCGTATGTCGGATAATGGGATTACAGCATCAGAATTAATTATTAATACGCCTGTGGAACAATTGGCAAAAATATTGCGTGATTACGGTGATATAAAAAATGCCACACGTTTGGCGCGTATAATTCATGATGCGGCCCCACAAACAACATTTGAATTAAAATCTTTGATTCATGATTCACGTGATGTTGCCCCTGTGTTCCAAGCGTTGCGTATTGCGGTTAATGACGAATTAGGTGAACTGGAACGCGCATTGGATGCGGTACCCAAAAGACTGAATCCTGGGGGCAAATGTATTTGTGTTACATTTCATTCAACCGAAGACAGAATTGTAAAAAACACATTTCGTAAATGGACCAGCGTATCTGGTGACCCACGATTGCCAGATACAAACAGCGCACCATTTACATTAATAAAGACGATGCGGCCTGATGATGCGGAAACACAACATAATCCACGTGCGCGCAGCGCGCACATGCGCGGTGTGATAAAATCATATTGACCATGTAATAAAAAATTGTGTACGATTATTCAAACACAATGAAAAATTCAAGGGGAACTTGCCATGTTAACAAGATTTTTACCAGTATTTGTATTAATGTTGGGGGTGCTTGGCATTAGTGCTGCGGACGCCGTATGCCCAGTGTGTACCGTTGCCGTTGGTGCCGGACTGGAAGGTATGCGTTTACTGGGCGTTGACGATGTTATCACCGGGATTTGGGCCGGCGGTTTGACATTATCGCTGTTTTTCTGGACGGCCGGGTGGTTAAAAAAACACAATGTAAAAAGTGTATTTTGGCAAATTATTGTCCCGTTTATAGTATATTATGGATTGCTGGCCGCGGTATATGCATTACCAGGAATGACATTTGGTGCGGCAACGTTGTGGGGAATTGATAAATTCTTGTTGGGAATTATCGTCGGTACCATTGCGTTTTATTTGGGGGCGCGTTGGTACGTAAAGATAAAGCGCGACAATGGCGGGCATGCAAAATTTGCATTTCAAAAAGTCGTCGTGCCATTATCGTTCTTGATTGTGGCGACCATTATATTCTGGTTGATTACGATGTGATATAAATATTAGTACGAAAGGAAGGTTGTTATGAAAACGACAAAAAAAACACCGGTGAAAAAATCTGGCAAAAAATCTGAAAAAATGACTATGCAAGAGATGATTGCAAAGGTTGATGCATCCAAAAAAGTTAACCCGTTGGATTTGTCATCAGATCAAGATTTATCAATCGCGTTGATGAATCTGATTTCACTGGAAGAACATTTCTTTTTCAGTGGCGCAAAAACTCAGAAAACTGGATTTTATGATTTGATTAATACCGTTCGCGATATGCGCAAGGATTTAATGGCGCGTATCGTGAAAAAATCAACCGCTGAAAATGGCGAAGTATGGTGTATTTCAAAACACTTGTTGGCGGCATCTATGCGTATTATGGAAGTCGGAACCAAGGCTTTGTCTGCGGGAAATACAGATGACGCATATAGTCTGTTTAATAAATCGTATGAACTGTATTCGCTGTTTTGGGGAATTAATATGGACTTGATTGATTTGACCGGCGTGAAAAAAATTGCCCCAGATGTGTATGAACATGCAATCAAAGAATGCAAAATGCCCGAAAAATCAAACGAACAAACCCCGGATGTCACAGCACACAACATCAAGGAATCTAAGTCTGTGGCACGTCGGTTGGGTGACTGGGTAAAAAATGCAGTTAATTGTTGCATTGAATAAATTTTGGTATTGATTCAATTTGCGCAAATATGATAAAATACATGCCAGAGAGAAGAAAAATTTGAAAACACGTGTTCTGAATTTTTGGAAATGTTCCGTTGCAATTGGTATATTGGCCTTGGGTGGGGATTTCGCATCCGCAGATCCGGCACCAAACCCACGTTCGGGTGTGAATGTCGTTACCGCATCTGCGAAAACAGCGGTTGCAACAGCCCGGAATGATGGGCGCGCCGTTCGCAATGTCGCAACGTCATCTGGTTCTGGTGATTCTGGAACAGTGACCGGACGTACAGCGGCGGGTACCGTATCGCGCAGTGCGACGTCACGGCCGTCTGTGACGGTATCGCGTTCGGCGGTTGCGGTTCCAACAACAAATCGCGGCACCACCACAGTGCGCAGTGCCACCGCACGTAATGCGGGTGTTACGTCCAGTGGAACGTCACGTGCGGCAACGTCGCGTGCGGCGGCGTCAAATGTTGTGCGCAGTGCAAATCACAGTGCCGGATCATCGGCGCGCAGTGCTGCACGCAGTGCAACAACCGGGGCATCGCGCGCATCAATGGCACGCGCCACGGCGGTGTTTGATGATATATCAAAAATTGGTGGCGGATACGCGGAATGTCGTGAAGCGTACGCAACATGCATGGATCAATTTTGTGCAAATGCAAATGATACATATCGTCGCTGTTTTTGCAGTGCACGGTACACGGATTTTCGCAATACAGAAAACGCCATTAATGAAGCGTTAAGCATGTTGGCGGAATTTGAAAACAATAACTTGTCGGCTGTTACAATGACGGCCGAAGAAGTTTCCGCAATGTACAGCGCAACCGAAGGCGAAAATGCAATCAAGCGCGATACCAGTGCCGCCGCCGCAATGTTAAGTGAAATTGGTGATTTATTGTCTGGTAACAGTTCTGCATCATCATCTTCGTCTGGCGCATCATTGTCGCTGGGGGTAATTGATTTTACATCTGATTTGGGCGATATTTGGGGCGAAGGTGGTTCGTCCGTATTTGACAACAATTCGGGGGTTGATTTATCTACGCTGGAAGGCGAAGCGTTGTACAACCAGGCCAGTCGCCAGTGTGCCGAAATGGTTGCAGATTCTTGTGAAAATAATGCCGTTATGACAATGGCGCGCAGTTCGTATGGTGTTTTAATTACGCAAGATTGCAATACGTATGAAAAACGTATTAATTCACAAAAAGAAAGTTTGGAACAAACTATTCGTACGGCGGAAAAATATCTGCGCGAAGCACGTCTGGAAGAATATCGTTCACATAATTCGGCCGATGTTAATGAATGTATTGGAAATGTGCGCACGGCATTGTTGTCGGATGTTGCATGCGGCCCAAATTATGAAAAGTGTATGGACTATACCGGTGCATACATAAACCAGTCCACAGGCGAAGCGATTTATTCGCCACGTTTGTTTGAACTGGAAAATTTAATAGTGTTGGCCGGGGTCAGCACGAGTGAAGGTGCAACGAACACAACCGGGGATATATTGCGTGATAATCCAGATTTTGACAATTTCTTGGATTCGCGTCGTATGTTCGCAGAAACAGCATTGGATTCATGTCGTGACATTGCCGAAGAAGTTTGGGAAGAATTTAAGCGCCAGGCATTGATTGAAATTGCCCAGGCCCAGGACGAAAAACTGGAAGAAGTGCGCATGTCGTGTGTCAGCACAATGGCAGATTGTTATGACACGCAAACTGGTGCGTTGCGTGATTTTGACACAACCACGGCCCAGGCCAGTGGCGCCGTTGGTGCAATTGCCGCCCGTGAAATGTGCGAAGACAAAGTTATCGCGTGTGCATCATTGTATGGCAATACAGACGGTTGCACATTTGATGGAAATGGACATCTTGTAAATGGTAATGATACAGGGGCCGCGGCGGCGCAACGTTGTGGACTGTCGGCGTTGTTGGCGTTTGTTGATACGGTTGATACTGTGCGTATTACCGAAGGTTGCGCCGATGCGGTTGAAGCATATGTTACAGATTTGTGCACACCGACAACAGGTGATTATGGATTCCCATGGAACTGTCGCGACAAAGCAATCGGGTCAATCGCCAGTGTTAATGTTGAAGAGGCAAGTGGTGGACTGGATGCATCGTTGGCGGAAAACATGGTATACTATGCGCGCACCAATTGCATGATGGGTACAGATACCATGAACGGAACAGGTTTAGCAAATCTGGATTCTGAACTGGAACGGGAACTAGAAAGCATACTGGACGACGTCAGTGAAGAAATGGATGTTATGTTGGGCGAAATATGTGAAGAGTTTGATGGATATTGGCTGTCCGCAGGATATGACAGTGCCAGCAACATGATTGCCGAACGACTGGGCGGCACAGATGGCGCACAACGTTTATTGGCATTCTATACAACGGCATACGGTGGCGATCAAACAGAAGATTGGGGAATGTGTTTAGAAAATACCACCATGGTACAATGCTTGAACTATAACGATACATATGGCGAAGAAGTTGCGTCGTATGACATCACCAGCGATACATGTACTTTCACAGACCAGTGGTATATAAATCAATGCGAACAAGTGTTGGGCGGATATTATGAAAACAATACTTGTTATGCGCCGATGACAGACAGGTAGTAATATGAAAAAAGCAACACTGTTTTTGATATTTGTGATGTGTTTGTGCAGTGCAAATGATAATGCGTTCGCGCTGAGCAAGGATTATTCCAGTCTGGCCGGCATATGGTATGCCCCGGACATAAAAGACAATACATGCAAAACATCTGATGCGGCATCGGCAACAATTGGAACACAAAAAAGTCGCTGTACGGGCGGCGTATATGATGTTGATGCGTGTGACAGTGCCACATCAGGTGGACAACATCCGTCATTGTTGATGATGGTTGCGCACACAATTGTTGAAAATGGCGCATATTTCTGTCCGACAACAATTCATGCCGACAAGGCAAAGAAAAAACGCCCATATACGTTATATAATCCGGCCGAACCAGGCGGTAATTCTGGGTGTATATGGCTGTGCAAACCCGGTTATACGGGTGACAGTTGTACCGAACGCGCACTGACGTGCGACACAACCGAAATACGGCGCAGTGATTATGACGATTATGCGTTTGGTCCGGCGTCAGAATCGGCGTCAATTGAAAATTCCATTGGAATGTTTTATGGCAAGGTTGATGTAAAATGCGGAAGCAATAATATTGCCGACGAACACGATATGATTCTGGCGATTTCAAAATGGCTGGACAGTGGTCGTGGTGTATTGGCCCAGCCGTTTGTCGTTCGTGCGAATCGTTTGAATTGGAAAGATACATGGGCATTTCCAGAAGTTTATTCTGTGGGCAGTCCGACGTTATTGTGTAAATCAGGCTTTGTATCAAATGATGCCGGCACAGATTGTATCGCCGCCCCCGGCAGCGCATGCGAAGACAGCGAAAACGTTGAAACCCCAGAAGATGCCGGCCAAAGCATGTGTGATGGTTGGTCCATAGATGAATTTGATCCGGCGACGATGGAAATGGCGTATTCGGGTTCTTGTACAACCGTGGGTGAATCTGTGGGCGGATATACATTCAAATGCACCCAGGATGGATATGCCCTGAACCGCATCAACAGTCAATTAACATGTTCGGAATGTCCGGTCAGTGTACGGGTCGGAATTAATCCGGATGGTGAATGTGTTACATGTGACGTTGGTGAATATTTTGATGTTGATTCGCCAAATACAGGTTATTGTTCCGAAACATACGTGTTTACACGTCAGGATTTACAGTACGGTACAGCAGATCCAAATACCGGAAATGTTGAAGCCGAATGCTGGACAAAAAGCACCCCGTCTGAATATACAGAATGCGTGATACGGGCCGCAACCCCATATGTCCGCAGTGACGCCACCGTTGTATACGAAGGAATACAGACAGTGTCGGGAACAGTACAAACACCTGTAAGATTACAACCAACGCCGGTAACACTGTCAAATCCAACACTGCAACCAATCAGTGGGGTTACGGCGACATCAAATGCAACCGCGCAACAGATGTTGATAAATTAATAACATAACCCGGACAATATCGGTAATCAGTTTACATAAAAAATCCCCAATTATGGGGATTTTTTTTAACATTATGTTTCAAGTTTATTCAACACCATTCAAACTTTTTAACATATCCATAACATTTTTACGTTGTTTATCGTTTGTTAACCCCCAGTACAGTTTTATCAACTGTAACGTTTCGTTTTTTGCCAATGGATCGTCCGACGTTTGTTCAGATACGCGTGCGACACGTCCATTACGCGAAGGTTCAGGTGTGTTCCCCGGCAACCCCATAAAGAAGAATGACACAGGTGCTTCTAGGGCAGTGCTGAGATCAAACAGACGCGATGCCGATATGCGGTTGCCCGCACTTTCGTATTTCTGAATTTGTTGAAACGTTACCCCGCATATTTTTGCCAGGTCTCTTTGCGACAGTCCCATCATCTGACGGCGCAATTGAACACGTTGTCCGATATGGGTATCAACCGCGGTTGGTTTAAATGTCTTGCAACTCATGCCAATTTCTCTCTGTTAAAAATTGTTATATACTACGAAATCCTTCCTAATATACATAACAGTTATACAATTTTTCTTTTTCTTTTGCAATCAAAAAACAGTTATGTTACATTCACGCATGTAAAAAAGTTGGAGGATTGATATGAATCGCCCTGTTTTGCTGTGTATTCTGGACGGTGTCGGAATTAATGATAACCACGCACATAACGCGGTGGCAATGGCAAATATGCCTTTTTTGCATGACTTGATGGAAAAATATCCGCATTCACAGTTAAATGCCAGTGGGCCTGCCGTCGGATTACCAGAAAACACCATGGGGAATTCAGAGGTTGGACACATAACAATCGGTTCTGGTCGCGTTGTGAATCAGTTCTTGCGTCGGTTTGAATTAGAAGATTGGGCCCGTAACGCGCCATTACGTGACTTTATAAATTCTGTGCGTACAGATGGCGGTATTGTACATTTGGCGGGTCTGATGTCTGATGGGCGTGTACATTCAGATATTGATCAAATATTAATAATTGCACGACATATATTAGATTCTGGTCTGCGTGTATGTATCCACTTTATTGCCGACGGTCGCGACACGCCCCCACAATCGGCACCAATATACGTTGCGAAAATCAAATCGGAACTGGGGCAATATTTTGTGGATGGCCGTGCGTTTTTTGGCACTGTATCTGGACGGTATTATGCGATGGACCGGAACCAGAACATGGACCGTACAGAATCCGCGTTTAACGCAATTGCAAATGCGCAATCTGGATACCACGCGGCAAGCATAGACGATGCAATAAACGATGCATATGCCCGCGGTGAAACAGACGAATTTATTCGTCCAACGGTTATTGATGGTGATGTGCCAATCACATCGCGTGACGGATTCGTATTTGGAAATTATCGCAGTGACCGTGCGCGCCAGATTGTTCGCGCAATACTGGGGGTTGGAATGCACATATTGTGCTTTTCCCAATATGGCGAAGGATTAAATGAATTGTGCCCTGCACTGTTGCCTGATGTACCGGTGGAAAACACGCTGGGGGACATTTTGGCCCGGAATGGACGGAAACAACTGCGCATTGCGGAAACAGAAAAATACAATCATGTTACGTATTTCTTTGATGCCGAACGCAATATTGATTTTGATGGCGAAGAAAAAATACTGGTTCCATCACCGGATGTTGCGACATTTGACTTAAAACCAGAAATGTCGGCAATGGAAATCACAGACGCACTGTTACCACGACTGGGCGAATTTGACGTTATTATATTAAATTACGCAAATGGCGATATGGTTGGGCATACCGGGAATGAAGTTGCCACAATTCGTGCGATGGAATTCTTGGACACACAACTGTCACGTTTGGTGCCGGCGGTATTGGAAATGAACGGTGTTGTGTTAATTACCGCCGATCATGGCAATGCTGAAAAAATGTGGGATTCTGAAAACAACATGCCATGGACCGCCCATACAACCAATCCGGTTAACTTTATTGTTGTTTCAAATAAACAGTATTCCGTGCGGGATGGCGGACTGGCCGATATTGCACCAACGATTTTAACTTTATTAGGCATAGATGTCCCAGAACAAATGTCTGGGCACAGTCTGGTATCGTAAATGTTGGTATGACCAGATAATTTTTCTCTTGCGTGATATATGCGTTTTTTTCTAAGATGTTATATAAAAGAGGGAAAGATATGGGAAAAAAGCGCTGTTTTCTCAAGTTTTTTACACTGTTTGTGGGTGTGTTTGTTGCCGGCAATGCAATGGCGGCATATGACTGTCCGAATGTACGAAAATACACATCGTGCAACAGTGGGTATTATATGAAAGGTGGTGTGACGACTGGGAACGACTGTCTGTCATGTACTAGTGTCAGCGCGACGGATTTGTCAGCTGCATGTGACCGAGACCCGTCAAGCACAGAACTGTCAAATGCGCATGCCGCATCGGGTACAATCAGTGACGCAAGCAAGGCCTGTACTGGGAATCATACCGGTGGTGCGGGCGGTACGAACGGCAGCAGTGCATGTACAGGGTGCAGTTCGTATGGCGATTGTACTGGTGGAAAATTAACAATTAGCACATGCGCGGCAGATTACTATCATGACTCCGATAACAACAAGTGCCTGGCGTGCAGCGATTTAGGCTATACATCATCTGCGTCTGGCAATACTGGTGGCGCCGATGTATGTTATAAGGCATGTAGCAAATCTTGTACACAAGCTTGCACTATATCTGGCGCAGCGTCGTGTACGTATGGCACCAAAACAACGTCTGGGACAGAATATCACGGGGGTGATTGTGATGCGGAGGCTCCTGGTAATTGTCCGATAAACAGCTGGTCTTGTAAAGCTGATTATTATCATACCGCCAGTGGCTGTTCAGCTTGTACGGGTGTTTCTGCAAATGGTGATATTCTGGAAACAACAGAGATAACCAATGGTAAGCGTGTTAAAACATGTACCGGGAATCATACCGGTGGTGCGGGCGGTACGGACGGCAGCAGTGCATGTACAGGGTGCAGCGCATCGGTCATATCTTGTGAGTGTGACACCGGATACCATTCCGAAGGCGAAGGTGCCGCATGCACGTGCGTGCAGGATTGCAGCACGTCCAAGGCATGCAGCGACGATTTTGCAGGTTATTCGGGCACATATAACGAATGCACACAGAATCAAGAAACTCAATGCTATAAATCGTGTTCGGTCGCGTGCAGTGGTAATGCAACGTGCCCATCAAACGCAACATGTACATATGACACAACCAAGACATATTCCGGCACACAGTATTATGGCGGCAGTTGCGATGCCACCGCCGGTACGTGTCCGGTGAAAGCAGTGACGTGCAATGCCGGATATTACAAGAATTCCGGCGGCACGTGTTCAAAATGTGGTGGGAATCAATATTATTGTCCGGGTGATAACAAGCTTTATAACGTGTCACCTGGGCATTATTCAACCGGTGGGGGTTCAACAACGCGCACTGGGCAAAAGCCATGTGGTGGAAATGAATATTATTGCGCTTCTGGGGTACGTTATAACGTGTCACCTGGGTATTATTCAACCGGCGGGGGTTCAACAACGCGCACTGGGCAAGCGGAATGTACCAGCGGAACATATTGTGTTTCTGGTGAGAAATACAGTTGCAGTTCGTTGTCTGGTGGTGCAAAACCCACCGGTGGAACGTACAGTTCAGAGGCCCGGTCAACGGCCAGCACAGCATGCAAGTACAAGGCACCCAATCCATCGGCACCAACAAACTGTTCATCAATAAACAGTAATACGATAACATATACCGGCAGTGCATGGCCAACGGTTACATATTCGGTTACCGCCAAGGCCGGGGCACGTATATCACAGAATAATGTGGCCAGCCCAACATGTTCGCTGTGCGCGGTTGGAACATATCAGCCAAATAACAGCAGCACCGCGACGTCATGCAGCGTGTGCAGCGGCAACACATATGCACAAAAGACTGGCATGGCATCGTGTTCATCGTGCCCATCGGGATACACTATCACGGGGACCGCGGCCAGCAACCATGATAACAAGAACGATTGCAAAATAACATGTTCCGCCGGTACAGTTGTGGCCACCGCAGATAAAACGTGTTCAACCCCATCCGGCAGTTGGTATTCATCGCAACACACGGTGTCGGCGGGATCAACATCTGGGTCAAACAAGGCCAGTTGTGTGTCTGGATATGCAACGCCAAGCACGACAACAAAAACAGACCATGATTCGTATACTGATTGCACGATAACTTGTGCGGCCGGTACCCAGGTTGCCGCCGCCAATGCAAAGTGTACAACACCGAATACCAATAACTGGTACACGAATTCGCATACCGTGACCCAGGGATCAACGTCTGGATCAAATGTCAAGGCGTGCGATACAGCGGACGGGTATGTAAACAGTGGCAGTACCACAGCAAATCACGCAGGATCGGCATCTTGCAAGGTGACATGCGCCAACGGTACATATGTAAAAACCGCCAATGCCGCATGTCAAGCAGTCGGCAGTGGATATTACCGCGAATCGCACGTTGTCGCATATGGCAGTACCAGTACACGAAATCAATGCAACACGGGATACGGCAATTCGCCGGCGGGCGCATACCGACCCCAGGATTGCTATATGAATGTCAGTGGCGGGTATTTTGTTGAAGATGCTGGTGACGCAACCGCAACCAAGTGTGATGCCGGATACGCACGCGCAGCCCATACGGTTAATTACGGTTCCGTGTCATCGTGTAATATTTGTACAGGCGCAACATGGTCGCACGCCGGTGCCGCCACATGTTCAAACTGTCCAAAGGGTTATACATATAACACAACCAGTGGCAAAACAGATAATACGCAATGCCAGATAAGCGTGCCGGGTGGTAAATATGTTGGAACAGTTGGCGCCCAAGGCAGCACACTGGGGACATGTGTCGCCGGAACATCCAAGGCCACGCATATCGTGAATTATGGTTCTTTGTCTTCTTGCCCGGTGTGCGGAACCAACCAATATTCTGATGTGGGGGCCGCAAAATGTATCGCATGTGATTCAGACTATTCAAACAGCGGGACATCTGCGTCCAGTCACGCCGGCGTTACGTCGTGCAAAGTTACCTGTTCCCCGGGAACACGCGTGGTTAATCCAAACGAACCATGTACAGTGCCGTCTGACAACACGTGGTATACACCAAATGAACATGTTGTTTCGCAAACCAAGGTCAGCCCATATGAAACATGTCCGGGTGGTTATACAACGCGTGGAACAAATGCGACATCGCACGACCAGAAAACAGACTGTCAAATCAATTGTGCGGCCGGTACCCAGGTGGCCAGCCCTGATGCCCGATGCACAACACCAAATGAAGAAAACTGGTATACAGATCCGCATATTGTACGCGCAACAAAAACAACTGAAGACGAAGGATTTCTGTTTGCGTGCTTGTCGGCAAATGGATATGTAAATGATGGCACGGTTGCGGCAAATCACGCAACAATCCGTTCGTGCATCGTAACGTGTCCAGACACAACATATGTCGCCGAATCAGAAGGTAAATGTATAACCATCGGAACTGGTTATTATCGCGCAGAACATACCGTGCGGCAAACAGAAACCAGTGAAAGCGAAGGCACACCGCGTAATTTATGTCCCGGCCGGTATACTGACGGTGAACCAGTGGCCATAGAAGATGACTGTATCAGTTTCTGTGTCAGCAGTGACGTAGACAATTCTACGTCTGTATCGGGCGAAATAAACTATGCGTGGGCAAAATATGGTGTTGATGATGAACGCGCAGTATTTACATGCCAGGCGACGTCTTGTTTGGCCGACTATTACCTGTTGGCTGGCAACAAAGGCAGCCCGAATGGATTGGCATCGTGTCCGGCGTGCGTCAGATACGGCACATGCGCCGGTGGTACAGATTGGTTCGTGTGTAACCATGGGTATCACTATTCCGACGAAAATTATGACGTTGATACGATATGCGATCCTGATCCGTATGAAATCGTACTGAACAAAAACGGCGGGTTTGGTATGGTGAATGGTGTTGACGACACAGCAAACGCAACACAAATCTGTTACCATGGCGTTGTTTGCGATTTGCCGCCACGCAACAGTACGGAATTTCTGTTTGACCTTACCCGTGGTGATTCTTGGGGCTTTACCGGATGGGGGTATTCACCAACGTGTGACACCGGATTCTTCCAGGCATCTGTTAACGCACCGGGAACTTTGTACGCGTGCTGGATGCGCCATACGGTACAATGTGAAATTGGTGAATTCTATAATGCCGGCAAGTTTGAAGAATGTCCGTCTGGATATTACTGTACAGGCGACGGGTCATCACCGGTGGATGAAATTGGGTGCCGTACAATCTGTCCGGCGGGGGCATCTGGGTCTGATTTGGGTGCAACAGATAACAAACAATGTTACTATACATGCCCAGACAAACTGTTGACCGGCGGTACCACAACAAAGAACGAACAACGTGTGTACTATGACGGCGCAATGTATCCAAAGTGTACGTACAACGTAACATGCGATGCGGGGTATGTCGCATATGGGGGTGGTACAGATGCCGCAACATGCTTGAAATGTGCCGATGGGCAATATTGCCCGGGTGGCAATGACCCAAGCGCCGTTGAAGAATGTCCCCCGGGTTCGTACTGTCCGGATGGCGTGATTCATGAATGTCCAAATGGCGGTCTGTCGGCCCAAGGTGCCAAGTATATAACAGACTGTTACAAAACAGGATTGGCGTATGTCGCAACGCATGGCGAAGGTACCCAGACATGCTATTACGATGATTCGCTGGGGACATACAGTGCGAACTGTACAAACAAGATAATCAATATCTGTGACGCAGGTTATTGGTTGAAAACAGCATTGGTCACCAATCCAGACTGTGACCCGGTTGAAGTTGGGTATTACAGCGAAGGCACCGGTATAACACGCGAACAGTGCCCGGCATCTGGACTGACGGATAACAGAACATCAACAAAAATCCAAGACTGTTACCAAAATGGCGTACGCTACATCGCCCAACATGGCGAAGGAACCCAGCGGTGCTATTACACCAGTGGGGCCGGAACCGGCGCGGTATACAGCAGTAACTGTGACACCAAAAAGATAGATGAATGTGATGGCGGTTACTGGCTGGTGGATGTTGATGATATTGAATGTTCTGCGGTGGACAAGAACTATTACAGTAACGAAGGCGAACTGGAACGGCATGCGTGTCCAGCCGATGGACTGACCGGGACAACGACCGCGGTTACAGTGTCCGAATGCTATAAAGAACACCTGCCCTATCCAGATGCAGAACATGGCGAAGCGTATTACACATGTTCGCACACCAGTGGACTGGATGTGAATGCGGTATACGATACAAAATGTGGTGCACCAACGTTTACAAAGTGTGATGGCGGATACTACTTTGATGTATCGGCGCGGGTAAATGACTGTATAAAGGTTGGATACGGTTATTACAGTGTTGAAGATGACCTGGATCGTGATCCGTGCCCACGTGAAGGTAAAACACTGACCGAAATCAGCGCGTCCGTCACACAGTGCTATCGCGAAGACATGTATTGCCCAATCATATGGAATGGCGAACAGACTGGTGATGGATATCAAACATGTAACTATGACGAAGAAGACGCGGAATATACCGGTTTCTGTCAGACGTGCTATGTGCAAGAATGTGACGAAACATATGCACAATATGGCGATACTATGTGCATTATGTGTCCGGAAAATCACGTGTGCCATGATAAAATCCAGGAAACATGTTCTGCAATGACGGGTGGTAAATACGAATTCTCGGACATTGGAACGATGGATGTCGCAATGTGTTATAAAACATGTGATGTTGATATCGCAGGGCATGCCGCCGCAATGACTGGTCGTGACTATTACGATTATCCAGATACGTGCGAAATTATCCGCTGTCAACCTGGATACACACTGCAAGACGGCGTATGTGAACCATGCCCAGCCGGCAGTTACTGTGACGGAACAGTGACGCCAATCTTGCCGGGCGATGATATCAAGTCTTGTGCAGATTTGCCGGGCGATGGCGAATGGAAGTATTCTGACGAAGGTTCAGATGATCCAACAGACTGCTATCGCATGTGTGAAGACTATGAAATAGAATATGGTACAGCGATATGCATCAACGATACTGAACAATATCCAACAGCGTGTCAGTATCGCGGTGAATCAATAACCGGAAATCCATGTCTGATTATTGATGGCAGATGTGTTGAAAGCGCGTGCGAATATGACTATGAAATGAAAAATGGCATTTGTGTACCATGTAACCGTGAACACGCAATGGGATATCTGCCAACAGGGAACTGTCTGGTGGCATCGTGCGAAAAAGGTTATCACCCCAATGGGCAACAGTGCGAATCTGATATCAAAGAATGCACGGTTGCTGGGACGCACGCACTGTACGCAGAACAAACATGGGATTATGCATTGAAGGCATTCGGACGCTGTGTAATCAAAGAATGCGAACCAGGATATCATCTGGAATCTAATGCATGTATAACAAATACATCTGCGTGCAAGGTTGAAAACGGTATCGGCGAACGTCAATGGGATGCAGAAAATAACAAATGGGGCGAATGTATCGCAACATCTTGCAACCCAGGATATACCAGCAACCCAGACGAAATGTTTGAACATAACAAGCAATGCGGTGAATGTAAGAACAAGTACAGTATATTGGGTGAAATCGCCGCCAGCAGTTATGTCAAAGAATGCGAAATCGCATCGTGTATGTATCAAGGCGAACTGTATGCGTTGCAAGATAATGAATGTGTACCAATATGTCCATCAGAACCATATATTGATGAAACAGGTTCTGTACAACGAATTGGTAACAAGTGTGTGACAACGTGTCAACCGGGATACATACCATGGTAATGTAATCCGCCCATATGGGCGGATTATTTATGAAAACAAACCTGTCATTTAATATGCAAAAAAATTATAAAATGCTTGTTGTAAATAACAAGGGGTTTAAGAATGCAAGAAATTATATTCATCGCATCTGATGGCCAAAAGTTGGTATGCACCATGTGGGACAAGGTTAAACGACCAATTGGGGTTGTGCAAATTATACATGGTATGGACGAACATGTTCGCAGATATGCACGATTTGCAAAATTCTTGAACAGCCATGGGTACATCGTGTTCGGTGATGATCACCGCGCGCATGGAAAAACCGCTGAACATCCATCAAAAATTGGTCAACCAAACGGGGCATACGATTTATTCGCGCAAACCGCCCAAGACGAAATGGAAATTGCAAAATACTTAAAACAAAAATACAAAAAATTACCGCTGATGCTGTTCGGGCACAGTTATGGCAGTTTTATTACACAAAAAATTATGGAAAATCCTGATTTATGCGCCGCCGGTGTATGTTTGTCTGGGTCGGCAAAATACCCCGCCGCACTGGTGATGATTGCACGCGCCATGGCATTTGTTGGTATGCGATTATTTGGTCCAGATGCCCCAGCCAGATTTTTAGAATTAATGTCCCCTATTCGCGGCAAACGCAAGGGAACCAGCAAACTGACGCGCGATGCAAAACAGGCTGCGAAACACGACGCGGACCCATTACGTGCAAAATATTTTTCATATGGTTTTTATTATTCTTTGTTCAAAAACTTATCAAAATTAACCGGAAACATTAATCCGCAAATGCCGTTGTTAATAATCAGTGGCAGCCAAGATTTAGTCAGTTTTAACAGCCGATTTGCCACAAAATTGTACAGCATGTATAAATCACATAATATGAATAACCTGACGCTGATTATATATCCAAATGCACGACATGAACTGTTGATGGAAATAAACTATGCCCAGGTTCAAAATGATATATTAAAGTTCTTTAATTCTGTGGCACGCAAACGTCCGCAAACGAAACAGAAATAATTTTTGCCAAATCTGATACAGCAACCTGTACCTGGTATCCGATGCGACCGGCACTGAATATAATCGTATCAAAGTTTTGGGCGGATGAATCAATAACCGTTGTAAAAAACTTTTTCATGCCAATCGGACTGCATCCGCCATGCACGTATCCTGTTAATCCCAACAATTCGCGTGATTTTAACATATCAATTGACTTTTCACCAACCGCGGTGGCGGCGCGCTTTAAGTCCAGTTCCATACACACAGGCAACATAAAAACATAGTTACGACCAGAACGCGCAACAGTTACCAATGTCTTGAAAACCTGGGCCGGATTCTGCCCCAGTGCGGCGGCAACTTCGCCACCGTTTATTGCCCCTGTGCCAACATATGAATACGATTTATATGGCACGCGATGCGCATCCAGAATTCGCATAACATTCGTTTTTGTTTCCATAATACGACAGTATATAAAACACTTTATCACACGTCAATCTTTGGATTATAATTTATATAACAAGGACACAAAATGACAAATCAAAAATCATACCGTAACAAAATTATTGAATATGCCAACAAAACGTATGGCACATCACCAGAATATTTATGGCGTGAACACCCGGGATATGCCGTGCTGCGTCGTGACGATAATAAAAAATGGTATGGAATTATTATGAACATTCCACGCAATCGTATCGGAATGCCCAGCAGCGATATTATTGACGTATTAAATGTAAAATGCGATCCGGCATTATATGATTTTCTGTGTGGCGATGGCGGTTTTCGGCGCGGATATCATATGGGCGGAACGTGGATTTCAATTGTACTGGATGGATCGGTATCAATGCAACAGATTATCCCGCTGATTAACCGCAGTTATGAACTGGTCGCCAACAAAATTCCCCGGGCAAAGCGCAAAATATAGATATCACGCACGCGACGCGCCGGCGCCAAACGTCGGCACAGGACGACTGTAAACACGGATATTATTGAATACAAAATATACTTTTTTATTGTCGCGAATTCGTGCTTTGTATACTGGTTGAATCACCGAATAAAATGTGCGCACCAAACGATACCACGGATTGTGCGGATGCGCGATTATTTGTAATTTCATCCACGCACGGTCATCAAAACTGTTGCGTGACAAATCCCCAGATTTCAAAATCCCCCTGAATTCATCAGAAAAACGTTTCAGAAATTGATTATATGCATCGCCACCCAACCGGTGCAAGTTCCATACATATGTTGTATAGCGACCGTATGCAAGCAATTTTCGCATACCATCATCCATCATATTGTGCGCCATCAAATAATCATACACAGAATCATATTCATCACAGACACAAAATATTTTGCCTGTTGATTTAACCGAAGAATTCGCATTGTCACAACGATAATGTAAATATGCCTTATCCGTTAAATACGAACGCCGAGCCATTGCCCATACCTTGAAATTAAATCCGGTATCTTGGTAACTGGCCCCGGGTGATTCCAAAAACCGAATATTATTTCTGACTAAAAAATCACGGCGATATATTGCCGACCATATTGCCGGAAAATGGAAAAACAATGTCGGATTTGCACGGCCAACAATTAAACGCCCACAATCATCTGGGGGTAACGCCCCCAAGAATTTATTAACGACGGCACCTGTTGGTGTGTATTCGTAAAAATTGCTTTTTACAACGTCGCAATCGTTTTCTTTGGCAATTGTATACAACGATTCAAACATATCAGGTTCGGCCCAATCATCTGATTCCACAATCCCAACGTATTCCCCCGTTGCCGCATCCAATCCGCGGTTCATAGATTTGCCGTATCCTTCATTTTCTTTATCTATTATCTTGATTCTTTTATCTTTGGCGGCGTATTCTTTTATGATACCCAGCGTACCGTCTGTGGACCCGTCATTAATACATATGATTTCAATGTCAGTTAATGTTTGATTCACAATGCTGTCCAGGCATTCACGCAAATACGCTTCAACGTTATAGCATGGGACCAGAATTGATACACTTGGTTGGTGTTTTTTTGGCATTATTTTATCCCTTTGATTAATTCCAAACAGCGTGCAACCGCCTTGTCCATATCATAGTACTTATAATCGCCCAACCGACCAAAGAAATATACATTCAGCATATCTTTGGCCAAAGACAAATAATGGTGATACAATTCCGCATTCACATCGTTCGCGATTGGGTAATATCGGTCGTTCTTGCCGTTTTCAAACGCTTCGGGGTATTCATACGACACAATCGTTTTGTCTGATTGATCGTTCAAGAAATGTTTATATTCGCCGATACGCGTAAAATCATAGTTACATGGATAATTCACAACCGCAACATCTTGGAACCGGGAATACGGAAAGGTAATAAATTCAAAACGTTCACTGCGATACGGTAATTGACCATACCGATAATCAAAAAATTCATCAATGCTGCCCGTCCAGAACAAACGATCGTATTTCATGTTTTTTGAAAACGGGGTCTTTAACTTTACAGTAATATTTTTATGATTCAGCATATTTTTTATCATCGCGGTGTATCCACCAATCGGAATGCCTTGGTATTTGTCTTGGAAATAGCGATCGTCGCGTGAAATATATACCGGCACGCGCCCAGATACAGACGGATCAATTTCATCCGGCGTCTGGCCCCACTGTTTTAACGTATATTCCAGAAATATTTTTTCATAAATGTACTGGGCCAAAAATTGCAAATCTTTGTCATCTTTCTTGCGCAATTCCAAAATTGGCACCTTTACATTCATGCCAAAATTATCCAGCAATTTTTGTTCTATTTTGTTTGCAATGCTGGCCGGGAATAATGAATGCAATGAATTCAGATTAAATGGTATCGGAACAATTTGCCCATCAATCAATCCACGAACCCGATGCTGGTACGGATACCACTGGCAAAAACGGCTGATAAAATCCCACACATCCTTGTTTGATGTATGAAAAATATGCGTACCATATTTGTGTACGCATATCCCATCACTGTAATAATCATAAATGTTACCGGCAATATGATTTTTTGAATCTATGATAACAACCTGTTCACCCTGGTCGGCCAGCAATCGTGCCATCGTCGCCCCGGATATTCCACATCCCACAATTAAATTTTTCATATGCAACCACTTTTTCTTGTTCAGATTACCATATGATTCTAGAAAAAAATTATATAAAAGTCAATTATACTTGTTTGTGCACACCCGCATAAAAGCACATGGACAGATATGTACAAAATGGTTTTGTTAATCTGGTCATTATTTAGAATTAAATTTTTCATATCTTGATTTTTGTAATAGCAAAAGCGAGGCTGATATGAATAAATTACTTTTTGTTTTACCGCTATTACTTGTCGGCTGATGATAATGTAAATGACACCATCATCAATTTATTCCGTGCAGCGCAGCATATATCGGATAATTTCATAAAAAGTTCGGAAGTTGCCACAAAACGCACCATCTTAAAATCAATCTTCCGAACTTTACAATTAAAAGACACAACCCTTTGTTATGACTTAAATTTTCCGTTTAATGTACTATACAAAAACACTGAAAATAACAAGTGGCGGTGCAAGAAACCTTTTACCTTTGGCTTATGCAAGACCTGCGTCCGACATACGACCAAAACGGTCAAAAACAGGGAAAAACAGGGAATTTTTGCAAAAGCGGTATTTTTAGACAATTTTTGCACAACCCAGATTAGAACACACCCGCAGATTTGCGGAGTTTTTACCCTGTCCGCCCCAAAATTCCCTACAAAAATAACAGGGAATTTTTTGGACTATATCAGGGAATTATCAGCGAATATCAGGGACTATTTTTAATTATTATGAACAACCACATCTAGGCCCTCAGAATCAGATATAGGCTTATATCTAGGTAGATTTTCATCAAAAAAGCGTTCATCAACAGACAACTGTTCTGCGTCTTTACTACGAGCTAATGTTCTTTGTTTTGCTAAATCTATATTACAATTTACTTGGTGCCATAAAGCTTTAGCGCCCAGCTTTTTAAGTCTTTGCATAACATATTTTCTGTCATCAGCAGACCAAGAACCAGCATCATATATAACATCTTGGTCATTTTTTACGGCTAAAGCTATTTGTTCCCATATATATTCGTCTACTTTATTGGCTTTATCCATAAAATCGTCACCAACTTCTGTACCAAAAAGTTCTATCATAACCTCATCTGGCGTAAATCTTCGTGCGCCAAGTTGTTTTTCCAGTTGCTTTGCAATTGTTGTTTTACCAAAACCTATATACCCACACATTAAATGAACTGTTGACATAATATCCTCCACACGAGTTTTTACGCCTAAAAACAAACTTTATGATATTCATGATTTTATAAAGTGCAAACATCAAAAACAATAAAAACTTATCTAAGATTCTACCTTGTTTTTTGAAAAGTATGTGATACTTTTCGGAAAAGGGGACCAAACATACCGCAGACACAAAAAATCAATACAAACTGGCATCGTATTTTTTATTTACATAACAATCCGTTCGCAAAACTTCTATGTTTGACTTATAAAACAAATTATCTTACACTGTCTCTGATGAAAAAATTAATAACTATATTTTTATTAGTATTCCCGATATCCACATATGCTGAGACTCTTCTAAATTATAAGACAGATATAGAAAAATGCGATAAACAGTTTGAACACGATATGGATGGGAATTTAACATCTGCAGAAATGATTGCAGCGACAGATTCACAAGTTATCTGTTACGAATCTGTCGCACATAAAATTATTGATAAATATTATTCTAAACAATCGGAACCCATGAAAAACAATCTTCGTGAATCTATAATTGCTTATAAAAAAACCGCAAACGATATGTATAATCCAGACAGGTGCTATAACGAATGTGGTAATTTAACCGCCCTAATGGCGTACAGTCCAATTTTGGACTTTGTTAAAAGTTACATTGAACATTTAACAAATGCTATAAATTCTGATTTTTAGCTTAATATCTTTTTGTTCGGGCTTCCCAGCCACGGCCATATCTGTCCCAATCCGCAAGACCTTTTAAATATTCAATGCGGTTTATTAATTCCCGCAAAAATTGTATTGGTTTGTCTGCTTGCAAAAACAAGCCTGCGCACCAACCACGGAAAACAACAAGGCTTTGGCAACAGCGTGGAAATAGAAAGCACTGTATGAACAAGGCATAGGGTCTAATAAAGGACATATGCCCCTCAAAATAACTTGTTTTGAATTGACGACAAATGTAATTAGAACTATTATATTAATCATGAAAACATTTTATTTTGGCTTTCTGGTGGCTTTTATAACACCAACCGTATGTGTAGCAAGCATATATCATGAAATGATACAGCAATGTGATAAAGCTGCTGAAACAGAATTGGAAAATGCGTTATCAACCGTACAAATGACACAAATTATTAACGACCAAAAAAACTGTTATAAAAATGTTGTATACAAAATAATTAATACAGAATATGCAAAGAACAAGCAAAAAATGATGTTAGATTTTGATAACTTTATTACAAATTCTTCTATGGTTACTTATTCTATGCAATATCCTGATGTGTGCACTCCTAATTGTGGAACAGACATTGGATTAAATGCAACAAATGCTGACCTTGAAATAATCAAAGTCTATATTCAACAACTTTTATATGCTTTGCCGGTAAAACAATAAATGTTTAATTATTAAATAGGTTAAATTCTTGCTGCCTGCGATTAGTTAAACCCGCCATTTCCCTGCCACCAGATTTATTCCATGCCATCCATGCAGATTCCAATGTTGGGTATTTTGTATTATGATAATTTGAATCATTTACATATTTTACAACTGTGGAATTAGCAAAGTTTTTTGCGCCTATGTTATACGCCAAAGATACCAGTGCATCATATTGATTTTGAGATAGCGGGATAGTTATATTGTCTTTAATTGCACGTTCTGCTGTTGATATGTCTGAACGCAATATTTCGGTTGCTTGTCTTTCTGTGATACCATGCTTAAAGTCTTCATCCGATTTTATCAAATGACCATAACCAATTGTTGCACCAGCGGGTAATTCTTTATCTGAATTTACAGG
>CALXWY010000004.1 GCA_944392535.1 uncultured Alphaproteobacteria bacterium
CGATGGTACTTTGGCTTAAGCCACGGAAGAGTAGGTCGTCGCCAGAATAAATCCAGTTTATTACACGAAGTTTTAACAAAGTGTAATTCCGATGTAAAAACCGAATTTAACCGCCCACGTGGCGGTTTTCTTTTTGTAATTTTTTGTGGTATAATTTATTATTATGACGCAAGACGATAAAATACAATCTTTGCTGGATAAAATGCACACGATGTTCAACGGCGCGGTTGGGCCAAACAATCGCGCGGAATATATGCGGCAACATAATGTTAGCGGAATAGATTGGCATTTTTCTTTATCTGCCGATGATATTATAAATCAAAAGATTCCGCGTATGGTTGCCGGGTGCACGGGTATTGCAAAAGTTTTCTGTAAATACGCCACAGATGCTGGATTGGATTGTGTGGTCTTGACCACGGCGCGTATAGAAAATTTGGATGGCGCGGCGCAAGACATCAAAGAAGGCAAAAAAGAACGCATAATCAATGGCCATCAAATTATTGCTGTGCATGATGCAGGGGGGCGGTTGCGTGCCTTTGACCCAGGACAGAAAGAATTGAAATACATTAAACCAGAAATCAAAGTTGGTAATATAATAAAGTTTCGATTTGATGGTGTGGTTGTGCCGCATCTGATTACCGCTATTTTAACCCCGACCGAATATAACAAAATTGATACATATAAAAAACTGCGTGATGTATATGTAAATGGCGTGGATAATAAAAAAGCGTGACTTTGCGCGGTATCAGATTTCTTTGTATTTTGGGAAGGATGAAAAATTCTGTACAATCTTTACACGCGGCGGGATTGGGGGCGTTACGCATAAAGCGTAATTTGAATCTGGAAACAGATGATGTTGTTGCGGGGCCTCGTGCGGTGGTGGCGGCCACATTGCCAGATTCTGTTATTCGGCGCGGCAAGAATTATTATATATATGGGTCTGATTTTGTTCTGACCACAAATACCCACAGCAATACCGTTATAACCGCACATAAATTAAAGAAATAGGTTGACAATCTTTTATTGCAATATTTTATTTATTTGCTATTCTGTGCGAAATGAATGGGGGCTGTGATATGAAAATTTTTGCAAAATATTTTGATGAAAATGGTGAAGTTTATATGTTTCGACCGAAAGAAATGTATGATCGCGCCACAAATACATTTAAGCCAACTGGGGATAATACTTTTACTGTAGCGATGGAAAAATTTTCGCCATTGGGCAATAGCCATATTTTGCAGCATACCGTATACGATTTTGAAGAAGCCGTTGATGAATATCGTGCGTACATTGATAAATTGCATGATCGTGTGCCTGCGCGTATGTGTGCGGCAAATCCGAACCATCGTTGCAAGTGCAGCCCGCAAAATTGCCCACAGGAATTTGGTGGGCCGGCATTTTGGCAGATGTTTCGCGAATCTTGTATGAAACGGTCAAGATAAATATTGACAAATAATATTATTTGTATAAAATATTCCTGTTGATAAATGGGGTTATTATGAATGGTGCTGATGTCCAGAAATCTTTGCGTCGTGGCATGCGTGATGCGCGTAACGCGGTTATCAAGGACGGAAAAATTTTTATAAATGATATAGTGATTATGCCCGATAATCCGTTCTATACGAATGTTTCGTTGACGGTATCGGGTGCACGTATTAATTTATCAGATGATCCATTACTGTCTGTGGGGACATATCGCTTGATGCATCGTGTATATAAAATTGCCAATCGGCGTAATCGCATTCGGGCGGCTATCCAGCAGTTTTCAGATAAAATCACACATAACAAGTATCTGGACTGTTTATCTGATGATGACATTTGTTCTTGGTTTGCGTTGGAACGTATTCGTCGTGGGCTGCATAACCCGTTTAACATTGTTATAATAAAAGATAACCGCGCGGCGGACAAGCGTCGTTGTCAATCTGATGGTATTGTGATTACGCGCGTTGGGTATATGTTCAAGATATACTGTGGTAATGTTGCGTTATGTCACATACCCGCAGATGAAAAAGAACGGCGTTATATTCTGGAAATTGGTGAAAAAGTTATTTGTATTAATGATAAATCAGTGCCAAGATTATACGCACGTGCCGAAGATTTATTTTTTGGCATATATTCGCAACACATATTGCCGCATATAAGTCGTTTGCAATGTAATAAACAACGGACAAAGTAATAAAAGGGTATGAAAATATGAATGAAAATAAAGTGATTACAGTTAATGATTCTGGGGTATATTCTAATGATGCACGTGGCAACAAGTACTATCGTGGATATCCGCAAACTAATTTGAATATGGCGCGTTTTTATTTTGCCCAGGCAAAAAATTTCTGGGCGCATCAAACATTAAATGGGCGGCCATTGGTACTGCGCGAAGTTCAATTACAAACCGCGGCGAACAGTTCTGTTCCGTATAATATGTCATATCAAAAACGCGCCACCCCGACCGAGGCCCCTGGCATAAAAGTTAATCGTGTTGCATGGTACAATGTAAAATTTGACTGTGGTGAAACAGGATGGATTTGTAACAGATTATATTTGTCTGTGGCCGATGCGTGCACTAATTTGGCGGTTGATACACTGTACCAGTTGTATATGGATAAAAAGGTCGTGTCTTGCATCCGTAATGTTATGGAAAACACGCGAATCTAAATGATGGTTGATTTGTACGAAAAATCCGCACGTAAATGCGGATTTTTATTTTGTATCTACTATCACGATTGGGCACGATTAATATACCTATAATCCGAAAGATTCGTTTGCACACAGACCGATTAAAAAAGCAACAATTGACACACCTGTGCATACCCCCAGCATTTCCAGAAAGTTTCGCATATATGGTTGTCGTCGCGTGCGCCCCAGGTAATAATTAAATCCAAAAATCTCGGCCACGGCAATCACAAACATTGCCGCTATTTCCGCAACGCGATTTTCAAACATAAAAAACGGTACGATTAACATTGCACAGGTTGCCATATATGCGCCACCGGTGTAAAGTGCGTATTTGAATGCGTGTCCACCATCGTTGTCGCCCGCCCGCGTTGCCAGGTAATTTGACGCGCCCATGGACAGACTGGCCGTGATGGACGCAATAATCGCGGTCAGGATAATTACATATCTGTCGGCCATTGCGACGGCCAATCCAACAATCAGCCCAGTCAGTGATACCAACGCATCATGCATGCCCAATACAATTGCACCGGCAGAACGAAAATTATTTTTATGTTCCATGCGCCCCAGTATATCACCCATGCATCCGCCCCGCACCAGGCATGGATTCTTAAAAATTCTTTTGCAAGATAAAACGAAGTATGATAGCATATCACACGTCGGTATGAATATGTATCGATGGGCTTGAACACCCAAAATTCGTTGCGTCCAAGTGATGACGAAAAACTCCAACTGTTTGGTTGGAGTGTGTGGAATATATTGAATAACACACGCTATTTTTCAACGAATATAGTGTTCAAACTCCAACCACCTGAAATATAAAAATCGGTGGTTTTTTATTAAAAATAACAGGAGTTTTCAATGCGCGCACAATCAAAAAAAATCACCGAGTTTATGCACGGCAAAGATAAACGGTTTATGATACCGGTTTATCAAAGAAATTATAATTGGAAAAAGAAAGAACAATGTCAGACATTATGGGGTGATTTGGAATATATAATAAAACAAGGAAATAACAAGCCACACTTTTTTGGTTCTATTGTCAGTGTTCGTGATAAAAATACTGATGATTTGATTGTCATAGACGGTCAACAAAGATTGACAACGGTTTCATTATTATTATTGGCCATAGGCAATAAGGCAAAAGAATTTAATGATGTTATTCAAAAGAATAAAGATGCTGATAATTCATACAACATTCCGCCAGTTGACGAGATAATGAGCCTGTGTTTGGATTACAAGAATAAAAACAAAATTAAATTAAAACTTATTCGCGGTGATATGGAAGCATATCAGTCCTTGATAGATGGTTCAAACACAAGCAAATATGACAAGAATAACATAATTATCAACTATAATTTTTTCAAATCACAATTAACACAAAAAAATATTGGCGATATATATAAGGCAGTTCAGCAGTTAGAGATTGTTGATATTGGCTTGGGCGATAATGATGACAACCCCCAGTTAGTATTTGAATCACTGAACTCCAAGGGGTTGGATTTAAGTGATGCCGATAAAATAAGAAATTTTATTTTAATAGGCTTGGATTATGAAGAACAAGAAAGATTGTATTCGCGTTATTGGGAACCAATAGAAGAAAACGCAGGCACCAGTTCTAATGATACAACTACTTATATTTGGAATTTTTTGGCGTGCAAAACCAACAAAAAAAGTGCGTTGCCAGATGTATATAAAAGTTTCAAGGAATATAAACGACCAACCGATAAACCAGAAGATATATTAAAAGAACTGTATGATTATTCAGAAATTTATTTTCAAATAAAAACCAAACAGACAGATAATAAAGAGATAAATGACAAACTTACAGATTTGTTGGACGAACTGCAGAAAACCACTGTAATTCCATTATTGTTGGATGTGCTTATGAAATATTCGCATCAAAAATTAGGCGTGCAAGATGTCCTGGAAATAATGAAAGTTATAGAGAGTTATTCTGTACGCAGAAGTATTTGCAGATTAAAAACAGCTAGCTCGGACAAATTTTTTCTGATGAATAAAAAAATAGATTCTATCTTGAAATCAGATTGTAATGCATCGTATGCAGATGTATTTAAATTCTTGATATATTCAGCCGAATTACCATTCAGATTCCCAGACGATGGCGAATTCATAGAAGCACTGCGTGGAAATGACGTTTATTCAAATGATAAAAAGACGTGTAAGTATGTTTTGTTAAAAATAGAAAAATCTTATAACCAGAAAGAAGTTGTTGAATCAATTGGGCTAAATTTGGAACATGTTATGCCCCAAGCACTAACGGATGCATGGCGGCGTGATTTAGGAGAAAATTGGGAAAATATACACAAGACATATTTGAATACAATAGGAAATTTGACACTTACGGGGTATAATTCAGAATACAGTAATCGTTCATTTCAGCAAAAAAAACTTATGAAAAACGGATTCAATGATTCTGCTTTATACCTGAATCATTATATGCGCGATATAGATACATGGACAGAGCACGAAATCATTGAACGCGGTAATAAATTATCCGCAGATATTTTGCAACTTTGGCCTGTATATAAACCAATGCATTCATACGCAAATGCGCGCGATATTGAAACGGTGGCACTTGATAATGATTCTTTGAAAGAAATTATTACAAATCGCAAACCACAAAGTTTTAATTTTTCACTATTGGATACAGATATAGAGGTAAAATCTTGGAAAGATTTATATGCCAGGGTTATAGAAACCTTATATGCAAATGACCAATACAAGGTAAAAATGCGTAAAGCATTTGCACATGGAAATGATGGAAGGTTCAAAGATATTGTGTCCAAGAAAGAAGAAAACATCGGTCAGCATGGCGAACGATTTTGGGAACAATTATTGTATCCCTATGAAAATATATATTTTCGTGTAAACAAATCGGCGGATTCTTTGCTCGGGGCCATTAAAATTTGGTTTGATTATCTGGGAATAGATGAAAGCGATTTGAGTATAAATTTGAAATAAAAAAACCGCCATTTTGGCGGTTGTTTTTTATTCAATCACCACGCTACCGGTGCGGACGATGTTTATATCGTCGCCGTCCAGAACAGCCACTGTGCTGGGGGCGCCACCCATCGGTTCAAACGCGTTATCAATTACGATTATGTTTGGAAATGTTTTTCGTATCTCGTCGGCGGATTGTAATGTCGGCTGACCTGATATGTTGGCGGATGTTGTTGCCAAACAATGCCCGTCAATCACGCCGCATAATTCCATAAATGGCATGTAATTCGGCACGCGCACCCCACCAAACACCATGGAATCAGTCCCCGCCACCGGCACACCAATGGTCAGTGCGCCCGGCCAATATTTTTGTGCCAATTCAAACGCACGCGCGGGATAATTCGCCATGTATGGTTTAATGTGTTCAAAACGGTCCGACATAATGATTAAATGCTTGTTCGCCGGTCGCCGTTTAATTTCAAACAGCGCATCCGCGCCCGCGCGTGTTGGTAATGCCCCCAGTCCCCATACGGTATCAGTTGGGAATGCAATTACACCGCCGGTTTTCAGATGATTATTTAATTCGGCAACAAATGCCAAGTCTTTCAAATTTGTCATACTCACCAAAATACCCGCGAAATTCGCATTTGTAAAGTTAAAAAATCCAAAATATGGTGCTTTTTTTCTTGCATTTATGCGTTATTTTCCGCAAAATCGCTGGGCGTTTTAATTTTAAGCAAGGAGAAACCATAATGAGCAATAAATGGGTATATACCTTTGGCAATGGTGCCGCAGAGGGCAAAGCCGATATGCGCAACCTGCTGGGGGGCAAGGGTGCAAACTTGGCGGAAATGAATTTGGTTGGATTGCCGGTTCCGGCGGGATTTACTGTCACGACCGAAGTGTGCAAATACTATTACGACAATAACCAGACATATCCGTCTGATTTAATGGACCAGGTTCGTGATGGTGTTGCGCATATTGAAAATATAATGGGCAAAAAGTTTGCAGACATGGATAATCCATTATTGGTTTCTGTTCGTTCTGGGGCGCGTGTTTCAATGCCTGGCATGATGGATACTGTGTTGAATCTGGGCTTGAATGACGAAACGGTCAAGGCACTGGCACGTCATTCTGGCAACGAACGGTTTGCATATGATTCGTATCGTCGCTTTATCATGATGTTTTCTGATGTTGTTCTGGGGGCAGATATTGATTTGTTTGAACATACACTGGAACGGATGAAGGAAGATAAGGGGTACAAGGTTGATACAGAATTGACCGCAGATGACCTGAAAGAACTGGTGGAAAAATTCAAAGAAATCGGTGTTAAAATTGGCAAGGTATTCCCGCAAGATCCATGGGAACAATTGAAATTGGGTATTGGCGCCGTATTTGGCAGTTGGATGAGCAAGAAAGCCATCACATACCGCAAATTGAACAACATCCCGGGTGACTGGGGTACTGCGGTTAATGTCCAGGCAATGGTGTTTGGAAATTCTGGGGATGATTCCGCCACGGGTGTGTGTTTCAGCCGTGACCCCGCGACCGGTGAAAACAAATACTATGGTGAATATTTGATTAATGCCCAGGGCGAAGACGTTGTTGCCGGTATCCGTACCCCACAACCGATGAGTCGCGATGATTCTGGACGTCCGTCATTGGAAGAAACAATGCCAGATGTATATAAAGAACTGTGCGATGTTCGTGAAAAATTGGAAAAACATTACAAAGATATGCAGGATATGGAATTCACCATTGAACATGGCAAACTGTGGATGTTACAGTGCCGTAATGGCAAACGCACTGCGGCCGCGGCGGTTCGTATGGCGGTTGAAATGGTGAACGAAGGGTTGTTGACCAAAGAAGAAGCAATCTTGCGCGTTGGTGCCGACCAGTTGGATCACTTGTTGCACCCAATGCTGGACCCCAAGGCGGAAAAGAACGTCATCGCAACTGGATTGCCGGCATCCCCGGGTGCCGCCGTTGGCCAGGCCGTATTCAGTGCCGAAGATGCGGAAAAATGGGCCGCAGATGGCAAAAAGGTAATGTTAATTCGTGTTGAAACATCACCCGAAGATATCGCTGGAATGAATGCCGCCCAGGGTGTTATCACGGCGCGTGGTGGTATGACATCGCATGCGGCGGTGGTTGCACGTGGTATGGGTACGCCATGCGTATCTGGTTCCCCAGATATCAAGATTGACTATGAATCCAAGACAATGAAAACGACATCTGGTGTTGTTATTAACGAAGGTGACTGGGTTTCTATTGATGGGGCCAAGGGACAAATTATCGCCGGCCAGGTTCCAACCGTATCTGTGGAATTAACGGGTAATTTCGGTACGTTGATGCAATGGGTTGACGAAATCAAGACATTAAAGGTCAAGGCAAACGCCGAAACACCAAAAGATGCCAAACAGGCGCGTGATTTTGGTGCCGAAGGTATTGGTCTGGCGCGTACAGAACATATGTTCTTTGATCCGGCCCGTATCCAAGATATGCGCGAAATGATTTTGGCTGATGACGAAGCGGGACGCCGTGCGGCATTGAACAAATTGTTGCCGTATCAAAAGGCCGATTTTGCAGAACTGTTCAAGATTATGGATGGCTTGCCGGTTACAATTCGCTTAATTGACCCGCCGTTACATGAATTCTTGCCACATACCGATGCGGAAATTGCCGAACTGGCGGCGCATATTGGTAAATCTGTTGAATTCGTCAAGGCGCGTGCCGAAGCGTTACATGAACAGAACCCAATGTTGGGACATCGTGGTTGCCGTTTGGCGATTACATATCCGGAAATTTGCGAAATGCAAACGCGTGCAATTTTGTCTGCGGCAATTGAATGCAAAAACGCCGGAATTCGCGTGTTCCCGGAAATAGAAGTTCCACTGGTTGGTTCCAAGAAAGAAGTAGACATTGTCAAGGCTGTGATTGATGCCACGGCGGACGCATTGTTTGCAGAAACAGGCGACAGTGTTGAATATACGGTGGGTTCAATGATTGAATTACCGCGTGCCGCGTTGTTGGCAAATGAAATCGCGGAAAGTTGCGAATTCTTTGAATTTGGCACAAATGATTTGACCCAGACAACACTGGGGATGTCGCGCGATGACACGGGCAAGATTCTGGATGAATACCGTGCCCGCGGAATATATGTTGCGGACCCATTCGCGTCTGTGGACCAGGCGGGTGTTGGCTTGTTAATCCAAGATGCAGTGGACAAGGCACGTCGTACCAAGGGTGAACAGATTCACCTGGGGGTATGTGGTGAACATGGGGGCGATCCAGTATCGGTGGAATTCTTTCACCGTGTCGGATTTGATTCTGTGTCATGCAGTCCGTTCCGCGTGCCAATTGCACGTTTGGCGGCGGCCCAGGCGGCGGTTAAGTTCCCGCGCAAATAAACACCGGCGCCCCATTCGGGGCGCTTTTATTATATTGTCATTGACATAAAATTCAGATAAATATAGAATAAAAACGTAAATAGATGCCTAACCTAAACCATCGTTTATAATGGCGTTTTTTATTTTTGTAAAAATCCCAGAATTCTGCATTTTTTGTCTCCCACTTTTTGCCGAATCCAAACGGTGGTTTGTTTTCAGCGATTATGTTAACCATGTGTGCCCAATATGCGAACGCGGCCAGTTCTTCGGGTGGCGATATCAGTTTTTCTGACGACAGATGTATCCATAACTGCATAGAATGCGGCAGTTGGGAAGGCGCCAGTTGCTGTGTTCAGTGTGAAGATAGTACTGGTGGTGCCGGTGGTGGTGGCGGCGGATTTGCGTTGTGTATATCTGCGGGATGTACCGATATTTCCAGTCGCACCGAATGGCAAGATACGGGTTCGTCTGCATCTGTGTTGGGTGATTCTGGGGCCACAGGTACCACAAATGTATGTTTTGATATTGACGGTATAAAATATTACGCAAAATCCGCAACAGGTTGCAAAACGAATTACACCCGCAAGACATTTGAAATCCGCGGATGTCCGTCAACATTGATATTCTATAAATGCCTGTATAACAAAACGACATCGCCGTCTGGTTCATGTGATGAATCAACATGCGTGCCGGACGAATGGGAAACTTTATACAGCGGCAGTAATGCAATTCAAATGCGTACGTTTCGCAGTTGCAGTGGTAATAAGTGTGTGACAAATCTGACCAAACAAATTCGTTGCCCCAAGGGCTATTATGGAACCCCCAAGACAAGCGGAATAGGTGCATCTGCAAAACCATCACAATATTGTACACCGTGCCCGTCGCATTCGTCTGGGACCCAAACGACGGCCAATCCCGGTGATGCGGTGTATGGTGGCAATATCGGTGTCGGTGGCACCAGTGGTCCCACAGGTGAAGTTTCCGTATCAAAATGCTATGTTCCGTCTTCGTACAGCACCGGCAGTGACACCACCGGCAGTTGGGCTTGCACATCAAACGCATATTATCAGTGATACTGTAATTTTGCGTAACCAGTTCCCGCCATGTTCTCCCACGGCGGGTTTTTGTTGAATTTTTTATGCAAAACACTTGACTTTTGATACAAAAATGTTATCTTTTGCATAAACTTTTATACAAAACGGAACAAGAACAATACAAAAGAGAAAGACAAATGAGTGATTATGCAATCTTTCAAACTGGCGGAAAACAATATCGTGTAAAAGCGGGCGATGTTATCAAGGTTGAAAAACTGAACGCCGACGGTACTGTTGAATTTGACCAGGTTTTAATGCTGGGCGATAAAATTGGCACACCATTCGTTGATGGTGCGCGCGTTATTGCGGATGTCGTTGAACAAAAACGTGGGGACAAGGTTTTGGTCTTTAAGAAAAAACGTCGTCAAAATTATCGCCGCACACGTGGTCATCGCCAACATATTACGGTTTTGAAAATTACGGAAATCAAGGGTTAATTTATCCCTGGATAAAGGAGTTTAATTATGGCACATAAGAAAGCAGGTACATCAACCGCCAACGGACGCGATTCCGCGGGGCGTCGTTTGGGTGTTAAAAAATCTGGGGGCAGTCGTGTTATCCCGGGTAACATCATTATTCGTCAGCGTGGAACATCGGTTCATCCGGGTCTGAATGTTGGTATGGGCAAGGATCATACACTGTTTGCAAAAATCGCAGGCATTGTAACGTTCAAGCGTGGTTTGGGTGATCGGAAAACAGTTTCTGTTATCCCAGAAAGTGACGCAAAATAATAAACGGGGCATTGCCCCGTTTTTTTACGTATTTTTCATCTTTTCTGTTTTGTATTGTTGTGATATAATATACTAATAAAAATATGAAAAAAACGTCCTTTTGTTTTTTTATGACGGTTGTTATGACTGCGCCATTTGCGTTGGCGGATACAACAATATCGCGCGTGTTGCCGACATCTGGTGCCGGTAATACGGGGACGCAATCTGGCCGCACGGCGGGGGCGACAAATGTATCACGTGCCGCGGTTATGCCGTCGGTTGTGCGAACGGCGAACGTGGTACCTGATGCGTCACCACGTGAATCTGGGGATACAAAAACTGAATCTGGTACGGTGCGCAGTGTTGTAAATCGCGACGCGTCATCTGGTACATCGGTTTCTGATACATCGGTTGTGCGTGTTGGTTCGCGCGTTTTGAATATGGGCGATGATGCGCCGGGAACGACATCGCGTGGGTCTGGCAATACGCGGACGGCACCGGTGTCGCGTTCGGTCAGTGCGACAAAAACAAATTCTGCGCGTGAAAATTTAGAAGCGACGGTTAACACAGTTGGGCGCAACGCACGTGTTGAATCGGCCAGTATAAACAGTAATCCTGTGGTGCGTCGTGCGGGTGTAACATTACGACCAACCACGGCCGAGGTTGGCGGTCGTGCCACAATCGCGGGCACAGATATCCAGACTGGTTCTAATATCGCGACCGAGGCACGCGCCGTCCAATCGCGCGCGACGACAAACGCGGGAACAGAAACGACGGCGGAATCAATCGCGGCGGCCAAGGCAACATTGGAACAGACGGCGGAATTAAACGCATCATGCCAACAACAGTATAATGATTGTATGGATCAATTCTGTGCGGTTATTGATTCTAACCAGGGACGTTGTTCTTGTTCTGCAAACTTATCTAATTATGCCGAAGTAGAAGAAGCCGTAACCGATGCCAATACCCAGTTGAATGAGGTTGCACAACAAATTCGCTATGTTGGCCTGTCGGCGGATGAAATACGCGCAATCATGAATGCAACAGAAGCAGAAGAGGCACTGGCCGGCGCGCGTGATAACACGGCAAACCGCAATATGCTGGAAGAAATAGAAGAATTAATTATGGACCCCACCGGTGGCACATCATATACCGCCAGCAGTGGTTATACGGGACTGGACATGAACATAGATTTTTCATCGGATATGAGTGATTTGTTCAGCCTGGACTTTTTGAATATGGGCACGACCAGTTTATCTAACCTGCGGGGTACGGCGCTGTATAATGCGGCCAAAAGTCGTTGCAAGACAGTGTTGAACCAGTGCAAGGAAGCCGGCGCAAACATTGATCAAATCAGTGGTAATTACGATTTGGCAATTGACAAGGATTGTATTGCGTATGAACAGGGATTGGAAAAGATGAACGAAACATTAAAATCCAATGTGCGCAGTGCAAATCTGATGTTACAAAAGGCGCGATTGGCGGTTGTCCAGAACAAAAATCAGTATGATATACGCGGATGCATTGGTGCGCTGGAAACATGTATGACGGATGACATGGTGTGTGGTTCTGATTATGAAAAATGCCTGGACCCCAGCAAAAAATACATTGATGAAAACGGCGAAGTGGTATTGGGGCAAGATATCAGTACAATATTGACGAATATGAGTACATATGATAATTCCGCCATAAATGCCGACTTTATAAAAAACGCGGTCACAGGATCCGCTGATGACGCAGCTGACACAAACGGGTCCAGCGTCGTAAAATATTTAATGCAGAAAATCGGTATGGGGGAAGAGGTCACAGATGGCGGTCTGTGTCGGCCGGTACTGGATAAATGCCAGATGTACACATATACCGACAGTGATGATGGTAATAAATACAATCAATACAATGATGTTGTTGTGAACTATATCCAGCGTGCCTTGGTAAATATACGCGCGGCCCAGCAACAGATAATATCAGATTACGCATCTGAATGCATGGTTGATGTTGCAAATTGCTATAACCAACAGGTGACCCAGGTTAATGCATGGTCTTCAAATGCAGATATTGGCAGTATATATAACGTTATGCGTGGCGCATGCTATAACGTGGCATTGACGTGCGCATACGCTGTATTTGCAAATGATAAAGCGAACTCATGCAGCACTGCTGATACATGTATAACCAATATATCACAAATGTTTTACCAGTCATTGTTGTGTCCGGACGATAAAACATTTGATGTTGTATCCAAGACATGTAAATAAACGGCGTATTTTACGCCGTAATTTTTTCTATGAATTCATTGTGGTGTGCGATTTCATCGGGGTGGGCCGGAAATTGCCGATGTGGAAAGTTTGTGCCGATTTTTGGATGTTTCAAAAAATCGGCATGCTGTTTTTCAATTATTTCGTGCACATCTGGGGCCGGTGCGGTGTTTTCCAGTTCTTTATACACCTTGGCCAGAATTTCTGCGTCAATTAACGCGCCGTGTGCATCGGCACGCGCGGTCAGGGATATTCCATACCACTTGGCCAATGCGTCTAATGAATAACTCTTGGGGCCAAATACACGATTGCGTGCGATAATGATTGAATCCAGTTGTTGACTGCGCGGAATTTGGGGCAGTCCAATCATCTGTAATTCGTGATTGATAAACGGAAAGTCAAAATCAGCGCCATTATGCGCAACAATCGGACTGGTGCCGATGAAATCCAAGAACTTTGGTGCAACTGTTGCCATTTTGGGTTTATCTTCCAAGAATGCATTTGATATTTTGTGCACCATGTACGAATCGGGCGGAATAATTTTCCCATCTGGGTTTATGTATTCATGAAACGTATTATCTGTGATTTGACCATCAATCATTTCAACCGCGCCAATTTCAATACAGCGGTCCCCGCGCGTGTATTCCAGGCCTGTGGTTTCAATGTCAAAACAAATAACGCGTCCCATTTTTTCCCTTCCATAATAATAAAAAATAACTTTTTGATAACTGAACGTTGTGTATTATAATGTGATGGTGAATTTAATGCTAGAAAATCTTAACCCAGAACAACGATTGGCGGTTGAAAGCACGGATGGACCGTTATTGGTGCTGTCTGGGGCGGGTACGGGCAAAACGCGCGTTCTGACGACGCGCATTGCGTATATATTAAATAACCATCTGGCCGCCCCGTGGCAGGTTTTGGCCCTGACATTTACAAACAAGGCCGCCAATGAAATGAAAAATCGTTTATTTGGATTTGCCGATGATACCACGTGGTATGCGGGCGATGTATGGTGTGGAACATTTCATTCAGTATGCCTGCGTATATTGCGCGCAAATGCGTCTGCGGTGGGCCTGCGTCGTGATTTTTTGATATATGGTGAAGACGAACAAAAAACAGTATTAAAAAATGTTTTGGCCGATATGGGTTTGGATATCAAGGATTTTAATCCATCTGATTGGATTGAACGAATATCGGCAATCAAGGACAAAGGATTACATCCAACAACGCATACATCGCCCACGGCGTTAAAAATCTTGGATGCATATAATGCAGAATTGAATCGCTTGGGTGCGGTTGATTTTGGTGATATAATATTGCATGTGTTGCGCTTGTTTGATTCAATGCCAGATATTTTGGCGCGCTATCAAAATCAGTTCAAATATATATTGGTTGATGAATTCCAAGACACAAATGCCGCCCAGATGCAATTTTTGGAAATGCTGACCCGTGGGATTGAAAATCCGAATATTTGTTGTGTTGGTGATGATGACCAGTCTATATATTCATGGCGTGGCGCAGAAATTAAAAATATTTTGAATTTTGAAAAAACGTTTCCGTCGGCAAAAATCATTCGGCTTGAAACAAATTATCGCAGTACGCCAAATATACTGGGGGCGGCAAATTCGTTAATTCGTCATAACCAGGATCGCTTGGGCAAAGATTTACGTACGGCCCCTGGGGTGGATGCGGGCGAACCGGTATATGTTTTGACTGTGCCATCGGATTTTGATGAAGCGCGCCTGGTCGCAGATGTTGTTGGACGCAAATGTGAAACAGAATCATTTGCGAATTATGCGATTTTAATTCGCGCTGGGTCACTATCGCGATTGTTTGAAGAAGAATTTACGTCCCGTGGTGTACCGTATAAGTTAATTGGGGCGACCAAGTTCTATGACAGGGCGGAAATTCGTGACGCAATTGCATATCTGCGTTTACTGGTATATCCGTTTGATGATATATCATTTATGCGTATTATTGGGCGTCCACGTCGTGGATTTGGTCCGTCGGCAATCGCAAAGTTGCGCGCGGCCGGCAAAAATTTAATGGATGGATTGCGGGTGGCACAACTGTCTGGGAAACAGCGCGCCAGTGCTGATGAATTCTTATCGGTGTTCGGTTTTGATTGGGAATCAATGTCGCCAATGGACGCGGCGCAAAAGTTACTGGATGATTCGGGGTATATGAAAATGTGGCGTGAATCCAAGGAACCTGATGCATCGGACCGGTTGGATAATATTCGTGAATTAATAACAAATGTGATTGCAAAGTATGATACGTTGCCAGATTTTTTGGAACACGCGGCATTAATGATGACTGATGATAATGATTCTGATGATTCTGGTGCGACGTCTGATGCGGTCAGTATAATGACAATTCATGCCGCCAAGGGATTGGAATTTGATACTGTATTTTTACCCGCATGGGAAGAAGGCATTTTTCCCAACGACATGGCTGTTCAATCAGGTGGACTGGAAGAAGAACGTCGTTTGGCATATGTCGCGATTACACGTGCACGCCGTCGCGCCATAATAATAAATGCAATGTCGCGTATGGTGTTCGGCAATCGCCAGTATAATTCGCCCAGTCGCTTTATTACAGAAATGGATAACCGATTTTTGGATTTCCAGGGTGGCGCACCCCGGCACAGTTATAATTCTGGGTATGTCGCAAAATCGTATACCCCACATCGCAAGGCACCAAACCCACGCCCGGCGCACAGTGGTTCGGTTGGGCGGTTGGTTGAACATGACGAAATGGGACGCGGCGTGGTCATAGAAGAAAATGACGACATTTTAACCGTGGCATTTCGGGCCCGCGGTATTAAAAAGGTTGCGCGTCAATTTGTCAAATTTATTGATTAATTGTGACGGATTATTTTTTACCCAGTTTGTTAAAGAATTTTTTTGTGTTGTCCCACAGTTTTTTTGCGTCTTTGGATAAATTTGTACCAAAACTGGCGTCAATTTTGCCGCCAAAGTTATCTTTGGCAATACTGTCGGCGCGCGATGCCAAGTATGCAACCAGGCATCCCGTTAATAATGTTACAATAAATCCATTGTTTTCTAATGTTGGTATATCTGTTGCGTTATTCAAACTGACTGTCCCAGATAACAGGGCCGCACATATGGCAATTACAACAGACAATGATACAAAATAAACAGCCGCATTAATAAAACGTTCAATCTGTCGGTTCAGTGTTTCTGTTTTGAATAATCCCAGGAATCCGTTAAATATATCACCGGCGATACCCTTGTATGATGTTTTGCCAATCGTTTCACTGATTGCCGTGAATGGTAACAGCAGCACAGCCAAGAATAAATCAACAATAACCCCCAGTCCCATAAACGCAAACTTAAATGCGTTATAGATAAATATTACAATAAATGCAATTCCAACCAATACAGTAAAAGCACTGGTCCCAATGCCATTAACAACCCATTGCCATCCGGTGGCAACCGCTGTTACGAAAAATCCAGACAGCCGTGTCGGCAGGCACATCATATCTGCGGCGGCGTCGGAATTAATAATCATGTTGGGCGACGTATGTGTCGCAGCATATTGATGTATCGCCGCACACGTATCGGGTAATTGAACGCCGATAACATTTGTAACCGCGTTTAATATCAGGTCAGATAAATATGTTGCAACACCGATAATCGGCCCCATTACCCACATAAAAACCTGGGCCGGGCCAAATGCCAAGATGATAATCCATATTGCCAGAACAGCGCCTTTTTTGACCAGGTTAACGCCCAATTCCATTGCACTGGAACCCTTGGTCATCATGTTGTATGCTTCAAACATCACCCAGAATATGTACGCAACAATTAAAAATATTATTACAAATCGTACCAGCGAATTGTCTAAAACTTCCCCCACCAGCGATAATCCGTTCATTAATGCCAGTCCAATTTTCGCCTCTATGGGTACATAATCGGGCACCAGTGTTTTTTCTGTGGATGATTGTTCAAACGCCGTTATATCGTCTTTCAGATTTGTTGTGAACAGCCCCATGTTACTGTCTGTGGCCCATGTTCCATAATCGCCAATTTCCGACATCGGGACATTTGCGGTGGCCGCACCCGCCGGGCCCATCATCACCACCATGACGATAAGTACCAGAAGTTTTATAAAGATGCGTTTCAGTTTTTTCATCACAGATTACTTTTTCCCGACCGCCTTGGATATTGTTTCAAATATTTGTTGTGGTGCATGCCAGATTTTTTTACCTAAATCTTTTGCCCAGTTTCCAAAGTCAAAACTTTCTTTGCCACCAACATTTAATATTCCATCAATTTTTGGTTTTATGATATATAAATATAAACAGAACAATCCAATCATAATTAACAAGAATTCCCATGCGTTACCCATAAAATCAAATGCGCCGGGATATTCGCGTTCCACCGCCGCGCGTTGCGCGGTAAAGCAGTTTTTGAATACATCTTTATCCATTTCGCCATTGGCGGTGGCAACTTGTTCGCATGTTGAAAATACGTTTACGACCGCCATTGTTTGGGCGTCTGGATTTTGAATTTCTGCGCCCATCATGGGGGGTAATATCGCACTGTATCCATCACGCGGTCCGGGGAAATATGTGTCTGCGGCGAATGATACAGTTGCATATATTATTAATGTTTTCAATGTAATACCCACAACTTGGATTGCTGTTTTAACCAACAGGTCAATTGATTTTTTTACAACCCCAGATGCCAACGACCAAGTTTGTTCAAATGCCGCCGCCGCCAGTAATAATGGCAAGAATATTATCACAAAGACCAATTTGAATACCACAGATAATACTTGGAATACTAAATCAAAACCGATAATTAAAAATATCAATACTAACGCCAGGCCAACAACCCATGTTATCGCGCCACCCCCCATATCCAGCCACGCGTAATTCATTAATGAAAATCCACCCGCTGCCCCGGCCAGCATGACACTGTTTATATTTCCCATAACACACATAAAAGGCTGCAATATTGGGTTCAATATATCGTTTTCTGTACCTGTTGTGGTATTGGTCATTGCGCCGCATGTCGCAGCATCACTGACCCCTGTTGCCGCCATAGACAATTCTGCGCCGACAAACAGCACCGGCGTAATGGTTATGTTCGCAACCGTTTTTAACGCGCCAACACCCCCCATACCTAATGCGCCCATCAGCGCGCCGACAATCAGTACACGGGCACCTTGCCGCCATACTTTGTCAAACCATGCTTTTAATTCCAGTTTCTTTTCATCTGTATTCAGTTTTTGAGTGTTTTTTGCCGCATCAAATATATATTGTGCGGTATAAATAAATAAAAATACACCAAAACCAATTGCCAGCAGTATCCATATATTATCAACCATTGCGGTCCAGAACATTTCAGCCGCCCGCCCGATGACACCAAATAATTCGGCGATATATTTACATAAAAAGCACCCATTTGCGGTTGCAATATCACCGTTTGTCACACCAATTGCACCCAGAAAACCATCCATGCTGGTATACGTAATTGCTGCCCCACTGATTGATGAAGACAGGTACCATATACCGATACCCAACGCAATTGCGCCCATCAGAAATCGTACGGCAATCATAATCAGTGATGATTTCATTTGCCTGAATCCTTTGGTTTATCGGTATCTGTTTTTTTATCATCGGATTTTCCGCCACTTATGATTGTGGCACCGATGTTTTTAGCGGTGTTGGCAACAGCCTTGGTTAATTGCATTGCGTCATTTGCCAGTTGTTCAGATAATGCTTTTTCTTCGCCAACGCCGAATGATTCCATTACCATTTTCGTTACATTGGGAATCTGCGAGTATATAAAGTTTATCACATATATTAACACGACGCACGATGCAATGGTCATCATTTCCAGATTATCAAAAGACAAATCACTGGATAATATATTACCGCTGGTTATCATGGTCATAATTTCTGCGGATGATTGCCCAGGTGCCGCAAAGAATTTAGAAATTATTACCATTATAACTGTATATGTTAATACGGCTGCGGCCAATGCAATAATTGCATTTATTAAGTTTTTTATTTGCTGGGTGCCGATGCTTTTACCCAATGTTGACAGCCAAGACGGCACATTGTCGGCACCTTTGAATGCTGCCAATATCAGCGACAATGGAAACAAGAACGCAAAGAAAGCCATCGCAACAATAATATCTGCAAAATAAAAACAGAATCGTACAAAGAATTTTATAAAACCATAAAAAACATAAAACCCGACAAAGAACAAAATAATGTGTTTAATTAAATTACCGATGCCCAATAATGCGCGTATTGAAAATGCGCCGTCCATCAATGCAATTCCCATTTTCATATACGAT
This sequence comes from uncultured Alphaproteobacteria bacterium, assembly GCA_944392535.1. Taxonomy (GTDB): domain Bacteria; phylum Pseudomonadota; class Alphaproteobacteria; order Rs-D84; family Rs-D84; genus Enterousia. The sequence goes on from CALXWY010000004.1 coordinate 19,422, forward strand.
TGAAATTGGGTTATTGTTGTCTTCATCAGCATAATGATTTTATCGCGCAGTTGCGGGCGATAGAAACCATCATCAGACATTTTCATTGGTTGATATGTTACTTTTTCATTTACTGTTTCAGAATCTGTTTGCAACATACTCTGTGTATATATTAATGCCAAATCTGCGACGGGTTCAAAAGTAATTGTTGTCACAAACCGCGGCAGATAAACCCCCATGCTTAAAAAAGTCAACGATACCAGTGAATTTATGATCACAGGCTTAACAGATTTCTGATACCACGGGTCACCGACGCCGCCCTTGATATTTTTCCACACGGCATTTATCACGAAAAATGCGAACAATACACAGAATATAATCGCACAGAATATTACAAATTGATTATACACGGCCCCGGCCGCATCAGACACAATCTGGAACAGCCGGTCAAACACCGGACAGCCCCAGCACTGTACGGATGAATCAACCAAAGAATTCATAAATTCGTTCATTTCTTTTTAATCCACCCGATTGCTTTACCAATTGTTTTACCAAAATCTTTTGTTTTATTAACCAATTTTGTTGTGTCTTTCTTTACCGTGTTGTACATGTTGTCCATCCCGACACCAACATATTCATTCAATTTTTCACGTGTTAAATTAAATATCTTCATCATCAAATAGAACGTTAGTATTGACGACATCCACAATAACGAATGTTGGCCGAATCCCAACGCAGTATTTGCAACCTGGGGGACATTAGATGTCGCAACCCCGCCGGCGGCAACGACGAATACCGATGAACTCCATTGAAACAACGATTTTATAATCGCAACATTTACACACAATATAAACGCACATGCAATCATTGTTATGACCAGTTTTTGCAGTGCCTTGATAATACCGCCAAACGCCGGCCAGATATCAAACCATTTATCACTGCGTTTTGCCACGTATGCCAGGACCTGGAATGGATACAGCACCAGCGCCATGCCAAAGTTAAATATCGCCTGGATAATCAGCATCGCCATAAACAAATTGCTGGCCACAAATGTGAAGATTAAAACCAGTCCTGTAACCACGTTCAACAGATTTTCACCGCCGTGCGGAATCAGGGTTAACATCCCGCGCAACCCATTGGTCAAGAAATCAAATCCGCGTTTAATCACCTGGTTATTTGCGTGTGATATATCTGCCACAGGTTGCACCAAAAACTCACAACTGGATTGTGAAATCCATCCTTGTTGAATAACTGATGGCGGGCATTCAACATGTGGGGCGGAAATTCCAGTGTCGTTTAATGTGTCCAGTATACTTTCGGTATAGATTGCGCCGAACTGCAAAAACGGGTTAACCAGCCATTCGGTCAGATATATCGGCTTTAATTGCAATAATACAACCGCTGCGATAATTGCGCGTATGGTGGGCTTTAACATATTTGTTGCGATTGTCATGCCACCGACGCCATCTGACATAGATTCCCCACCAGAAATATCCAGCATGGATGAAAATGTTTTCGGAAAATACAGTTTTAATAAATATCCCGCCAATGATATGGCCAAGAATCCCCAAACCAAGATATAAATAATACCATCGCCGTTGCCGACAAAAAATTCATAACCACCGGTTGCAATGGCCATCAATGCATCCAGGATTATTGGAATAAACGGGGCCAGATTCAGTGAATCAACCAATGAATAATCGGCGGCATACGCACTGGATGATGTGCAAAACACAGCGACGCATACAATCACTGGAATTATGCGCGTTATAATCGCCAAGATTTTTGACTTTAATTGATTCATCCCCCCCAACATTAATTTTATCTTTTCAATTATATCACATTTAATGCAAAATATGATATACTTAAAAACAATGAACAGACTAAAAAAATTCTGGATAATTTTTTTATCTTTTCTGCCATTTTCGGCGGGGGCTGTTGCGCCATTTGTTGTTGGGGCAATTGCCGGCGTTGGTGTAATTGCCGGTTTTTCAATATATCGTACCGTGGCACCGGTTAATATGTCTGATGCGCTGGATTTCTTTTCAACATGTTGGTCGTGCCAAATGTTTTCTGATGTTATGGCAACAATGGGTGGACTGTTACCACGTGTGTACAGTGCAATTGGCACGGTTATTTTACCATTTGCGGCGATATTATTGGCGGTTTGGTTTGCGTGGAAATTGTTTTCTGGATTTATTAACGCAAAATTAGAAGATCCATGGGCGCTGACGGGTAATTTTGGCACGCAACTGATAAAATTGTGCTTTGTTGGTGCGTTGCTGATGGCGCCATTACCACGGCTGTTGACCAGTGTTGTTATTGAACCAATATTTAATGTCGGACTGTCGTTAAATCGTGTCGTCGCAGGAAATGATGAATTTGCCGAATGCATGGTTGCGACGGCGTTGGCGGACCCAACATCGGCCAGTGTTGATGCGGCGTCATCTGGGGCGTTTTCGCCGAACTTGCGCCACAGTTTGGCATGTGAAATTGCCAATGTACATCAAATGACTGGGCTGGGGATGACGGTCGGATGGACTATGCTGAATATGGCGTTTAATGAAGAATATATGCACAAGATTATGTGGGTAATACCAATATTTCCGAATGTACCGATTTTCTTTGCTGGGTTATTAATACTGGTACTGTTTTTCATGGCGCTGTTGCCCGTTCCGTTATATTTTCTGGAAGTTTTTATAAAATTGTCTATGGATTTAATAATGTTGCCATTAATGCTGCTGTCGTGGCTGTTCAAAGGCTGGCCGATTTTCCCAAACGGTGGGCGTAATATACGCAGTATCATAGATGATGTTATAAAATCTACATTGGGAATTGCGCTGGTTGGGGTGTTTATAACATTTGCCGTAATGTTTTTGAATGCAGTGTTTGGTCGCTGGCATGGTGCTGACAGATTGGCGGCGGCATTGGCACAAAACGATGCAACATTGCTGATGGACGGATTGATGATGCGTAATGACAGTATAATAACGATTCTGCTGATGGGAATATTTGTCGCGATGTTTATGACAATGATACCGGCATTAGTAAAAACTTTGTTCAGCCAGGTTGAAATACCGCAAACTTTCTATGAAACAGCCAAAAAAGACATAAATAAAGTGTGGGCAAATGCCAAGAAATGGTACGAATCATTAAAAAAATAAAAAATCAAGTCCTTTATTTAACGCCACCCCCTTTTTTGTATCATCCGAATCTGATATAATTCATATCAATGAAACAGTTTCCGATTCTTTATTGGCCACGCAATACAACCGGTGATTCTGATTACCAGTTATCGCGCAAGGTTATAAATACCGAAACCGGCGTGATGCCTGATGTTATAACAGGTGATTTTGATTTGTTATCGGTATTGGCGGCCAATCCAGGGGCGACGGTATATTATCCTGTATTTTGTGAATCCACCGGCTGGTGGGGGGAATTGTTGGGTGGTAATGCCCTTGTAACAGATAAACTGATAATATCGCCGGAATGCCAATTGATGGTAATTGTGTCTGATGGCAATACAATGGCGCATTCGCGTGGCGGTAAAAATCAATTGCTGGCGGCGGAAATATACCCGGCCAGTGGTTTTTTCAAGAAAATGAATTCTGGAATCGCAACAGTTGCAGATATGTTGGCCACAGATGCCGGAACGATACTGGCGTTGTTTTCTGGAAAGAACCAGGGCCAGTTTATAAATATTCTGGAATCAACCGGCAATGCGTATTTGGGATGTATTGGCCGGTATTAATATGCGAATATTGCTTGATTTCTGAAAAAATACTTGTATAATTTCGTGGCTTAAAAGAATTAATAAAAGGGTAATACGATGAAAAAAGGGATTCATCCAGAATACTATGCAATCAAAGTAACCAGAACAGATGGTAAAACCATAGAAATGTTCTCTTCGGTTAATAAAGATTTGGTATTATCTACGGATAACCTGAATCATTCTGCATGGACGGGCCAGCGTAATGATGCCGCCGACAAGGGGCGTCGTGCATCTGAATTCAAAACAAAATTCGCAGGATTCAAATTTTAATAATATTGCTTCTGGTGGGGGCATAAAATGGATTTGTTAATCAAAGGTTCAACCGAACTGAATAAGATGTTTATGGCGTTACAACGGACGGCGTCTGGGTTACGTCATGATTTCGGCGAAGTTGAAAATTTGCAACAATCATTACGCGGTGCGCGTGATTTTGTTAACAAGGCTGCCGCCCGAATTGAAGAATCAATATTGGATGATTTGTTGTTGGTGCGCCCATCGGCGGGGTTGTTGACCCCGAATGTAACGCATGCGGGGGCGTCGCGTGACGAATTTGTTTTGTCTTTGTCGGGTGCGGCGAATTTTGTGCGTGCCAATCCACACTTTGCAATATCGTTGGCATTGCGTTCTGGGGACGAAACGAAAATTGCATTGGTGTATTCACCAATTGACGAACGCCTGTACTATGCCGAACAGAATCGTGGTGCGTATGTGTTTTCGGCATATCATTCGGCGCGTGTTCGTGTTTCTAATTTATCTGAACCATCTGATTTAACGGTGGCATATAACACATCTGGGGCGCGCCCGACTGTTGGCGATGTTCGCCGTACTGGATGTCCGGCGTTGGATATGGCATGGGTTGCATCGGGTAAATTTGATGGTTTTGTATCTGATATATTGGATTATGCCGAAATTGCCGCTGGGGACCTGTTGGTACGTGAAGCGGGCGGTCGCGTCACAATGGATGGCGAATTAATTGCATCAAACGGAAAAATAGAATTATAAAAACGCCAATTTGGCGTTTTTTTTTGTGAGTGACCCGGTACTGCCATGACGGCAGTTTTTTTGATGCTTTTCAGGAGAGAGAAACATCACAGATTGTTTTTTCCGGGTCAAAATGATTCTTGTTTGTAAAATGATGTATACAGAAATATTTCCGCTGGATACACCTTGCGCAACGCAGGCTGAATTCTATCAGCAAAAAAAAATATTTCCAGTATAAAATTTTCTGGCACAAAAAATTGCAAACACAATACTTGCAAAGGCATAATAAATATCCTAGAATTCGCACGTTATGACACTGAAAAAAGTACTGCGCATTTGCTTAAATATCTTGTTTTGGGGCTTTACGATTGGAATTGCTGCGTTGGCGGTATTGGTGTTCATATATGGCAATGATTTGCCAGATTATAAAAAATTGGCGACCTATGCGCCGCCGGTTGCGACACGTTTGTATGCATCGGATGGCAGTTTGCTGATTGAATACGCCGAAGAACGCCGTGTTTTTATTGATTTTAATGATTTACCGCCCCAGTTGGTAAATGCATTTGTTGCCGCCGAAGATCAAAATTTCTGGACGCATCCCGGAATTGATGTCCAGGGAATTGCGCGTGCGGTTGTAAACAATACGTTAAATATGTTGGGATTTAATACGCGTTTTTCTGGGGCGTCAACCATCACGCAACAGGTTGCAAAGAATTTCTTTTTAACACCTGAACGTACGATTTCGCGCAAAATCAAAGAGGCTATTTTGGCCATGCGACTGGAACGTACGTTTTCAAAACAGCATATAATGACCTTGTATTTGAACCAGATATTCTTGGGCGCGCGTGCGTATGGTGTTGGTTCGGCGGCATTGATGTATTTTAACAAGCCTGTATCTGAATTAACATTGGCAGAATGTGCGTTTTTGGCATCACTGCCCAAGGCACCAAATAATCGCGACATGGCGATTGAACGCCGCAATTATGTTCTGCGTCGCATGGTTGAAGAAGGATATATTACCCAATCTGCGGCGGATGCCGCGGCGGCGGAACCATTAAATATCAACAGTGGCTTTACCGCACAAATGGAAGAAGATTTCCAGTATTTTGCCGAAGAAGTGCGCCGGCAATTACTGAATACATTGGGGCGTGAAACCCTGTATAACGAAGGGTTGTATATTAAAACAACAATTGTCCCAGAACTGCAACACGCGGCCAGTGCGGCGTTAAACAAAGAACTGGATGCATATAATGCGAAACTGGGGCCTGATGAACCAAAGTTACAGGGCGCAATAATTGCCATGAACCCGCATACAGGGCGAATTGTTGCGATGTCGGGCGGGCGTTCGTTTGCCGACAGTGCTTTTAACCGCGCAACCCAGGCAATGCGCCAAATCGGCAGTACGATTAAGCCGTTCGTTTACTTGGCGGCGTTGGAACGTGACATATCACCCGAAGCGTTAATATTAGATGCCCCAATTGTCGGACTGCGTGCGGACAACAGTTTATGGAAACCAGAAAATTATGACCGTAAATTTATGGGGGATATACCGCTGCGTTTGGCGGTTGAAACATCACGAAATATTCCGGCGGTTCGCATGGTTCAACAACTGGGGGTTGAAAACGCCATAGAAGTGGCCCAGCGTTTTGGGGTATATCCAGATGATTTGGCCGATGTTAACTTGTCTTTGGCATTGGGATCGGGTGAAACAACGTTGCAACGGCTGGTTACTGGGTATTCGGCATTTGTAAATGGTGGTCGCGCGATACAACCGAAAATGGTGGATTATATAGAAGACAGATATGGCCATGCCATTGGCGGTAATGTCACAGAATTGATTGAATGGCACGAAGATTTGTTGCCACCTGAACGTGTTGCTGAATCCCAACCATTGTCAGATGCACAAAGTTTATATCAAATGGTATCAATCTTACAGGGGGCGGTTGAACGCGGTACCGGCAAACAGGCACGCGTATATGGCCACACAATTGCGGGAAAAACAGGCACCACGAATGATGTCAAAGACGTATGGTTCGTCGGATTTTCCAAGAATTTAATCGCGGGGGTTTATTTAGGGTTTGATACGCCAAAGCCACTTGGTCCCGGCAGTGGCAGTCATATGGCCGCCCGTGTTTTTGCTGATTTTATGCGTGTTGCGTTGGCAAATGAAACCAATCAACCGTTTGCCATCCCAGATGGATTAACGTTTGTTCGTGTCAATCGGCGCACCGGTGCGGCGGCATCAGACGACCCGAATGGCATGATTATTACCGAAGCGTTCAAGCCTGGTCAACATCCAAATCCGGCACCACAGCGGGCGGCACGCCAGTCTGGGCCGGCGGTTGGCGGTGTGTTTTAGTTCTGGAATCAAATATGGGGGGAAATATGCGTAATATTCTGGTTTGTCTGTGTGCGATGTTCGTTGTATCTGCATGTGATATGTATGAATTTAATTTGCAGTGTGACAGTCATGACGTTGGTATAAATTTGTCTGGGGATGGTGAACATTTGGATGTTAATCTGGATGGGACCAAGATGACACTGGATTTGGCGATATCCGCATCCGGGGTGCGTTACGTTGGTACATTAAATGGCACAGATGTGACGTTGTGGAACAAGGGTTCGGATTGGATGCTGTTTTTTGATGATGGCATGCCGATATATTGTACTGTTAAATAGTTTTTGTTTTGCGTGATTTCTGTGATAGAATGTCAGTATAATTAAATCAAAGGAATTGAGAATGCTGACTTCGTTATTTCTTGACAGTGGTGCGACTTTTTTTGCCAGTGGTTGGACACAATTTGCGGCGGCATTTGGCGTGGCGTTTTTAATAATGCTGGCGTTCGGTCGGCCTTTTATTAATTTAATGCATCGGTGGCAAAAAAGGGGCCAACCAATCAGTGAAAATGTTCCGGCTGAACATAAAAAAAAGGCCGGCACCCCCAGCATGGGCGGATTGCTGATAATCATTGCGATTATTATCCCCAGTATTTTATTTATGCCGATTTCAAATCCCACAGGATGGATTGCGCTGTTGTCATTGTTGATGTTTGGGGCAATCGGATTTGCCGATGATTATAAAAAAATATCATCCCAATCGCACAAGGCATCAAATGGACTGTCGCCGGCGGCACGTTTGGCACTGGAAGGTGTGTGTGTCATCATCTTGGCATATTTAATTAACCGCACATTTCCGCTGTATATACCAGAACTGTCGTTAAGTTTGCCGTTTGGTATAATATTACCACTGGGGATATTCTATTACATATTTGCATATTTTGTAATCGCGGGCAGTGCGAACGCCACCAATATCACAGATGGGCTGGATGGCATGTTGGCGAAATTGTATATGCCGGTACTGGTCGTATTGGTGGTTGCATTGTATGGGGCGACGCGTATTGGGTTTATGGATACTGTGATGTTCTTGCCAACCGCCAGTGGTTTGTACGCTGTATTGGGTGCGGCGTTTGGGGCGGTTCTGGGGTTCTTGTGGTTTAATGCCAAACCGGCATCAATATTTATGGGTGACGTTGGTTCATTGGCGTTGGGCGGATTTATGGGAACGGTTGCGATGCTGTTAAAATCAGAAATAATAATGGCAATTGCGGCCGGCATGATGGTTTTAATTCTGTTGTCTTCGTTTATCCAGACAATGTATTTCAAGGCGTCACGTAAAATTACCGGTACCGGCAGGCGGGTGTTTTTACGTGCACCATTACATCATCATTTTGAAGAATTGGGGTGGTCAGAAACCAAGATTGTAGACAGATTTTTTGTAATGTCTGTATTATTTTCTGGACTGGCAATGATTTTATTAAAATTCGCGTAATGGACCGATGGTGTGATATCTGGCAATGCTGAAACGAACCGAAGAAAGTAAACTGACCAACTGGTATTTTGAAACAGACAGACGTTTGTTGCTGTATGTGCTGATATTAATATTTATCGGGGTTATTTTTGGTGTGTCTGCTGGTTCGGTGGCCGCTGAACGTATTGGCCAGCCATGGAATTATTTTATATTAAAGGCAATTCCTTTTTACATCGGTGGTATTGCGACATTGGTCATATTCAGTACATTTAATCGCAAAATGGTTCTGGGGATGTCGTTGTTGGATGTTGCGTTTTGCCTGGTGCTGTTATTGGTTACACTGATTGCACCGCATGAAATCAAGGGTTCTGCGCGATTTGTTGATTTAATGTTTTTTAATGTTATGCCATCTGATGCGATGAAGCCCGGGTTTATAATTCTGACGGCATGGTTTTTGGCCAAGATGCGTGAATTGTACGGCGAAAATATGTTTTTAACCAAAACAGCGTGGCGCCCAAAATTGTTCAGTTGGTGGACATATCTGGCGATATTTATTCCGGCTGTTTTGATTATATTAAATCACCCTGATTTAGGAACGGCGGTATTGTATTGTACGGTCCTGTGCGCGATGTTGTTTGTTGCAGGATTGCCGATGTCTGTTGTTCTGGGGCTGGTGGCCTTGGTTGGTGTGATTGGTGTATTTGCATTTTTTACCATGTCGCATGTGCATAATCGTTTTATGGCATTCTTTACCGGCACCGGTGACACGTACCAGGTTACGCAATCTGTCCAGGCAATTCAGCATGGTGGCTTGCTGGGCAGTGGTGATGAAGCGTTTGTAAAGCAATCTTTGCCTGATGCGCATACGGATTTTATATTTGCGGCGATTGCCGAAGATTGGGGGGCGCTGGTTGCATGTGTAATAATTGTTTTGCTGTTGTTGGTATTAAAGCGTTTAATTGTAAACGCATCAAATGCGCGTGATCGGTTTGTTGCATATGCGGCTGGGGGAACGGCTGCGCTGTTTGGTGCCCAGGTATGTATTAATCTGATGTCAACATTGAATTTATTCCCGCCAAAGGGAATGACATTACCATTTATTTCATATGGTGGTACATCGTTGTTGGCGTTTTGCGCGCTGTTTGGAATGATTTTGGCATTGGTTCGTGAAGACAAGTGGAAATAGCGCGTTATTGCAATACTAAATTCCAGTGATATAATTATTATGATATCAAAGCAGGGGTGCAAAATCATGAAAATATGGATTGCAACAGGTGGTACAGGTGGGCACGTTTATCCGGCGTTAAGTGTTGCAGATGAATTGGTGGCACGTGGACATTCTGTTATAATTTCAACGGACGGCCGTGTAAAAAAAATGGTGCGCGATGGTGCGCCGGCGGGTGCACGAATTACAACTGTGTGGGCGGCGGGTGTTGGCGCAAAAAGCAAAATACAACAAATCATCGCGTTGTTCAAAATCGGTGTATCTGCGATTTGGTTAACTGTGCGATTTTTATTTTCGCGTCCGGCGCGTGTGGTTGCATTCGGTGGATATGCGTCTGTGGCACCGGTTTTTGCGGCGCATGTGTGGCATATACCAACATTTTTACATGAACAAAATGCGGCAATTGGTCGGGCAAATAAATTTACTATGCGCTGGGTGCGTACATTGATGACCAGTTTTCATTCGGTCAGTGGTATACCAAACAATACATCTGCGCGCGTGGTATATACTGGGTTGCCGGTTCGTCGTGAATTTATTGATGCCGCGGCATGTCCAATCCCAAAAGAATCCAGACTGTTTGTCACGGGTGGTTCACTGGGGGCAAAAATATTGGACGACGTTGTCCCGGCGGCGATTTTGCAAATGAAAAACAAACGTATTTTTGTAATGCACCAAACGCGTCCGGAAAACGTCGCACGATTACAGAAATTATACGCAGATAATAAAATTCATGCGAATGTTTTGTCGTTTGTACACGATATGGCGGGTGCCATATGTGCATCTGATTTAATTATTGGTCGTGCCGGGGCCAGTACGGTTGTTGAAATTGAAACAATTGGGCGACCAGCAATTCTGGTTCCGTTAAATATAAATCCAGACCAGGCGGCAAACGCAGCATGCTTTGCACAACTGGGGGGCGGCTTTTCTGTGCCCCAAGAAAAATTTACCCCAAAATGGTTGGCGACAACATTAACAGAACTGTTTGATAATCCATTGCGACTGGAAAAAATGGCAAAAAAATCATTGGTTCCAAATAATGCCGTACAAATAATTTGTGATGAAATAACAAAATAATCCGGGTGATGTATTTTCTGCTTGCCTGCGATTCGTCATTTGTTCTATGATAAATACAGGAAGGAAAGGAAAATGCGTCATTTTGCCGTCTCTGTATTGTCTGTATTGCTTGTGTTTCCGGCGTTTGCAGATGCGCGGTTGCCTGTTGTGAATTTGGCGGCGGGTGGTGTTTCTGCACGTGCGGCGTTTGGTGAACCCATTGTGAAAATAAATGAATCTCAATCTGGGGGGCAAGATATCGCGTTAAATAACGATGTAACAGATACGGATGTTATATTGGGTAAATCGCACACGGAAATACGGCCTGATGTGAATGTTACGCACGGCGGGCCAATTGTCGCGGCGGCGGATGTTTTATCGCCACATCGCCCCAGTTCTGATTTGTGGGCGCATTCTGATACATCTGTGGGATATACAGACGCGCCATTGCGCCTGCCCAGTCCGGATGAATTTTCTGTTATTCGTTCGGATGACATACTGCCCGAAGAAAGTTTGATTGGTGCGCCACGTGCCACAACAACAATTGCACGTAATGATAATGAACGCCAAATTGCCAATCGTGTTCCAACATATGACACATATGATACAAACGTTGCGCGTGCGGTGTCACAACCATTAAGTGAAATTGACGCCCAGATTGCGCGATTGAATGAACTGCAACGTCGTGCCGATGCCAGTGTTATGGAACAACAGAATCTGGAACCTGTTGCGCCGCGCGCTGTGGCCCATGAAACGCGTTCTGTGGTTGCGCGGCCAAGCGTAAAAAAACAAAATGTTGTTCGTGATATTAATGCGGATACGCGTATTGCAAGCAAGGATAACAATGATTCAGATGTAACATTATCGCGTGTTGTTGTGCCAATGGTTGATGACGTGGTTGTCCGTGCGGTTGAAAAGTCGGAATCGCCACGTATCGCATCTGTGCGTGATGACATGACGAAGATGAGTCCCAGTGAACTGCGCAAGGCATTCAGAAAAACATTTTTGTCTGAAAATAAACATCTGTCTGCATTCCAGATTGATGACAGATTTGATGTCGCCAGTGATGTAACCGCAAACGCAGCCGGATTTACATCGGCCCGTGATTTATCCGAAGCGGGCGGCATACGACCACTGGAAATCAAAATAAAATTCCGTAACGAAGATTCTGCATTGTCACGTGATAACTATAATTTGCTGACAGAATATGCGGGTATTGTGTTAAGTAATCCAACCCGTGCGGTTCAAGTATCAATCCCAGAAAGTGTTACGCGTGATGCCGATGATCGTAAATTGGCGGCGCGCCGATTGGCCATTGTGGAACAAGTTTTACGTGATAATGGAATTTCTGAACAACGCATTTTACCGGTGTTGTCACAACGTGATGATTCGGGATTAGTGTTGCGTATGATTTCATTAGACCAATATGAAACATTGACCCAGCAACAGCGCGATATATTCGGTGACACGGTCAGCAAAAAAACATACAGAAGCATGTCTTGGTAATGCCGAATAAAAATGCTGCGCGTCGTTTTATTAATAATGCGACGCGTTTTTTAATGAACTTTTTGTTCCCTGCATCGTGCCCGTTGTGCGGGACACGTGTTTCTGTGCACGGTGAATTATGCGCCGAATGTTGGACAGAATTTAATTGGATATGTAATCCAAAATGTGCCAAGTGTGGGTATCCATTTCCGGCGAATCTGGATTTGGGACCCCGGCCATTGTGTCCGCGCTGTGCGGCTGGGGAATGTGGGCTGGATTTAATTCGTTCTGCATGTGTTTATGATGATGTATCACGTGCGGCAATGTTGCCGTTCAAGCATGCGGGACGTATAAAATATTCATTGTTCATGTCGCGCGCGATGATTTGGGCAATGCGTGATGTGACGATATCCCCAGATGTTGTTTTGCCTGTACCATTGGCATATCGTCGTTTGTTTCATCGTGGTTATAACCAAGCCGTACTGTTGGCACGTCCCATCGCACGTGCGTTTGGTGTGCCTTTGGATTTGTCCAGTGTACATCGTGCATATCGTCCAGATATGGGGCACAAGAACGCCGCACAACGTGCAGAAAACATTCATGGTGTGTTCACGGTTAAAAATCCAGATAAAATTCGTGGCCGCAGAATATTGTTGGTGGATGATGTTATGACAACCGGTGCAACGTTTTCAGAATTGCGACGTGTGCTGATGGCGGCCGGCGCGGTGGCGGTTTATGGTGTTGTATTTTGTCGCACAGTGCGTGCAATATAGGGAAAAAATCAGTGAATATGTTCGCTTTTCTGGGCAAACAGATTTTTCAGCATATGATTTCTTTGACTGATTGCTTCTTGTTTTAGTATTTTTCGCGAACACATGCGCATCAATTGTTCTATTTTTTCTGCTTCGGCGGTTTCGCGTGATACGTTTTTGACAGATGGCGTATCAATCAGCGATATTGGACGTTGGGCACAGACAACCAGTTCATCGTTTATAAATATTTCATATCGTGCATATATTGTGTTCGTGCCGGTGTATGCAACGCGGCTGCAAATATCTATGTACATGTCTTGACCCGCATCAATACAGTATGATGTTTCTTCGGGTGAATTGCTCACCGATATCCAACACATTGGAATCAGTTTTGATAATTTATTACATAATTTATTAAACATTTGGTGTTTATTCTAGTTCAATATATCGTTTTGTCAATAAAATTACGCATTGTGGTGATACACAGGATGCTTGAATTTTGTTTTTAATCTGTTAATCTATATCCTTGATATTTATGGGGTAACAGATATGAATACAGAACTGGGCAAAAATATTAATACACGCGAAATGGAAAATAAAATCCAGGATTTTTGGGATTCCAATAATTTCTGGGATAATCATACAGAATCTGACAAAGCGCCATTTTGCGTAATGATGCCACCGCCAAATGTTACGGGCAATTTGCATTTGGGACATGCGTTGGATAATATTTTGACGGATATTATTTGCCGTTATAAACGCATGTGTGGATATGATGTCCTGTGGCAACCGGGTACCGACCATGCATCTATTGCAACCCAGTTATTGGTTGAACGTGATTTGTCAAAGCGTGGAATAAATCCGCGCACATTAACAACCGCCGAATTATTACAACACGCGTGGCAATGGCGTACGGACAAGGGTGGCCAGATTATAAATCAATTACACACATTGGGTGTAACGCCGGTATGGCACCGTGAACGCTTTACAATGGATGACGGATTGTCGCGTGCAGTTATAAAACTGTTTGTAAAGATGTATAATGACAAATTGATTTATCGGGCAAAGCGCTTGGTTAATTGGTGTCCAAAACAGCAAACGTCTATATCGGATTTAGAGGTTCTTACACGCGAAGAACATGGCAAATTTTATTATTTTAATTATCCATTGGTCGGTGGCGGTGTGATTGAAATTGCCACCACGCGTCCTGAAACGCTATTCGGGGACCAGGCAATCGCCATACACCCAGACAATGAAAAATTGAAACATCTTATCGGGCGTCGTGCGATTATACCGCTGACAGATCGTGAAATACCGGTTATTGCCGACGAACATGCTGATCCAGACAAGGGAACAGGGGCGGTAAAAATTACGCCGGCACATGATTTTGATGACTGGGACGTTGGTGTGCGACATAATTTGACCCCAATAAATATTTTAACCCCAGATGCACGATTAAACGATAATTCTGTGGTACCAGAAAAATATCGCGGTATGGACAGATTTACGGCCCGCGATGCGGTTGTTGCTGATATAGATGCAGCAGGACTGTTGGTTAAAATAGAAGACAAGGTGATTCCAACACCATATTCAGAACGCGGTGGTGTGGTTGTTGAACCGTACTTGACAGACCAGTGGTTCGTTGATGCGGAAAAATTGGCCACGGCGGCCATACGCGTTGTGGAAAACGGTGATATCAAATTTATGCCTGAACATCGGTATAACTTGTTCATGTCATGGATGAAAAACATTCGCCCATGGCCGATTTCGCGTCAATTATGGTGGGGACATCATATACCGGCGTGGTACGATGCCGATGGTAATGTATATGTCGCAGAAACAGAATCTGATGCCATCGCCCAGTCTGGGGGGCGGGAATTAACCCGTGACAATGATGTTCTGGATACATGGTTTTCGTCGGCGCTGTGGCCATTTTCAACATTGGGTTGGCCGGATGAAACGCCCGAATTGAAGAAATATTATCCTACGGATTTATTGTATACGGGTGCAGATATTATATTCTTTTGGGTTGCCCGAATGATAATGATGGGCATGTATGTAATGGGTGACGTTCCGTTCAGAACAGTGAATTTCCACGGATTGGTTCGTGATGCGCATGGTCAAAAAATGTCCAAGACCAAGGGTAACGGTGCGGACCCATTGGAAATTGTTGAAAAATTTGGGGCTGATGCGCTGCGTTACTGGGTTGCAACTGCGCCAATCGGCACAGATATCAGATACAGCGAAGAAGAAGTTAAACGTGGTTCCAAACTGCTGACAAAGTTATGGAATGCATCAAAATATGTTCTGATGAATTTGACGGATTTTGAACCCGGGACGTCTGAATTTGTGGCGCCGGGAAAGCGCTTTATTGAAGATCGTTGGGTATTGTCAGAACTGAATAAGACAATTGCCGATGTGCGGAAATATCTGGACAAATACGATAACTATAATTCACGTGCGGCACTGGATACGTTTTTCTATGAAGTATTTTGTGACCAGTATTTGGAATTTATCAAGGACCGTTTCTGGTCACCGGAAAAATACAGTCCAGAATCTAAATTATCGGCGCAATGGACGTTATATGAAGTGTTGCGTGCAATTATCGGAATGTATGCACCATTCATACCGTTCCAGACCGAAGAATTATGGCAAAAGATTTATCGCCAATACGAAGGTGGCGAAACGCTGCACTTAACGGTATTTCCAAACACTGATGCGGCACATGATACAGATGTGTCACAAATGCAAATCGCGCTGGATGTATTAAAGACAGTTCGCGGATTGCGCACAGAACGCAAGGTTGGTAACGGTGCAAAATTGGCCACGTTGACGATACCGGCTGATGTACCGGCCGAACTGCATGGTGTGATAAAGTCGGCGGCCCGCGCAAGTGAAGTTATATTGGGTGATTCAATTGATTTTGTTGTTGCCCAGAATAATCAATAAAATTGGTGTAAATCATGACAGAAAAGTTGATTGAAAAACGTGTGTTACAGGCATATCAGTGTGACAGATATGGGTATGTGCGACCACTGATATTAATGAATGAATTACAGGGTGTTGCCGACACGCAGGCCGAACGTTTGGGATGTGGACGCACATATTTACTGGAACACAATTTGGCGTGGGTGGTTACGCATTATCTGGTTGATATAATTGAACTGCCACGCGAAGGCGAAGAATTATCATTTATCACATGGCCATCGGCGCACGATTTATTGCGCGCCACACGTGATTTTGAGGTTCGTGGTTCTGATAACCGCTTACTGGTGCGTGCAACGTCCCAGTGGATTTTGATTGATATGACACGTCGTCGGCCATTAAAATTGGATGAAAATTTACCACATTGGGAAATTATTCCTGAACGTGCATGGGATGTACCATTTGAAAAATTTCCTGATTTTACACCAACAAAAACACATACTATGAAATGTCGTTTTGATGATATTGATGTGAACCAGCATATAAATAACGCTGTATATGCCGTGTGGGCCACTGAAAGCGTTGGATATGTATACCGGAATCAGCATAAATTAAAGCGCATTGAATTAAATTTCAAAAAGGAAATCAGTCCCGATACACCGCAAATTTCGGTTGATGTTGCGTTTGACGGATTGGTGACGCATCATAAAATAAAAACAGACGACACCGAACATGCGTCTGTCATTTGCACATGGGAACAGATGTAATTCTGTTACGTTTATCAGGAATCAAAGTCCATGTTGCGCAGTTTTTCTGCACGTGGGGAAATTTTGCCAATTGATGTTTGAATTTGTTCAATATCTGTATTTGCCTGGGCAAAATGCTGTTGAACACGTGCCGCACGTTCTGATAATCGGCCCAGGTCAGTTAACAGCATATCCAGTTCGCGTTTTATTTTATCTGCGACATGTTTAATTTTTATATCCGATAATACTGCACGAATTGTGTTCAGTGTCGCCCACAGTGTTGATGGTGATACGATAAACACCTTTTTACGGGCGGCGTAATCAACAGTTGCTGGAAATTCACGATGCAGTGATTCAAATATTGATTCAGATGCGATAAACATCATCGCAGATTCCGCTGTTTTTCCCGGAATAATATATTTTTCGGCAATGGCATCAATATGCTTGCGTACGTCCAGTTCAAATTGCTTGCGCGCCATGCCATCATTTGGGTCGGACGTCATGCGGTTATAACTTTCCAGTGGAAATTTGCTGTCAATAATCATGTCGCCCGGTGGATATGGCAGGCGAATTATACAATCTGGGCGCACGCCTGTATCCAGTACGGATTGAAATGCATATGTTTCTGGGGGCATTATATCAGAAACCAAATCTTCCAGTCTGCGTTCACCAAACGTCCCGCGGGCCTGTTTGTTACCCATCAATATATTTTTGAAATTTGCGATATCGGCACTGATGTTTTTTAATTCAATTGCATTTTGGCTAAGTGCGCCCAAGCGTTCCGCCAATCGTTCACGCAGACGTGCATTATCTTCGCGCAGTCCCGAAATGTCAACCGTGGGCCGTCGTGCCAACAGTACGATTAATAAAACAATTATTATCCCCAGCAATACAAAAATATAAGTTGTCATTTTCCAATCCTTTGATAGAATCAATTATAAAAGGATTTATATATGTTGCAAATGAAACTTTGTGGTGATTTGATTTTGCGGGAAAAATGTGCACCGATTACCGAAATTACACCAGATGTTTTGGATATAATGGATGAAATGGTTGGTATGATGCATGATCAGTCGGGGGTGGGGCTGGCCGCGCCCCAGGTGGGGCAATTAAAGCGTTTTTTGGTAATGATGAATCCAGATGATAATCATGTGTTCAAAATGATAAATCCAAAAATATTATCGCGCAGCGAAGATGTTTGCACCATGGAAGAAGGATGTTTGTCCGTTCTGGGGAATGATAATTTGCCGGTATATGCAAATGTTACCCGTCCATCGTCTGTGGACGTTGAATGGACTGATGAAAATGGCAAGACTTTACGTGCTGAAATGTCTGGGTTGCCGGCGCGAATTGTTCAACATGAAACAGACCATCTGGATGGCGTTTTGTTCATAGATTATTTGTCGCCTGTGCATCGTGAAATGCTGATGCGTAAAGTAAGGAAACGCAAATGAAAATTGTATTGATGGGAACAAACGAATTTGTTGTTCCGATATTTGATGCGGTGCGTTGTGCTGGGCATGACATTATCGCGGTATTTACGCGTGCGCCAAGGCCTGTGGGGCGCAAACACATTTTGACACCGTCGCCGGTCCAGAAATGGGCTGAAACACACGGATTGCCGGTGTACACAAATATTCGTGATTATAACTTTACGCCCGACATGGTTGTTGTTGTGTCATATGGTGTGATATTGCGTGATAATGTTTTATCATCTGCGCCGTGTGTGAATATTCACCCCAGTCAATTGCCACAATATCGCGGGCCGTCACCAATTCGTACCGCAATATATAATGGCGATACGCACAGTGCGGTTTGTTTAATGCAAATGACGCGCGATTTGGATTCTGGGGATGTTTATATGTGTCGTGAATTTGATATTGGCGAAAATGATACAAACGCTGATGTGGAAAAACGTGTATCTGAAATTGGTTCAGAAATACTAATGGAATATTTATCAAATCCATCTGCATATGTGCCAACACCACAAATCGGCACCCCGACATATACGCGCAAATTCACAGGTGATGATGAAATAATTGATTGGCGCCGGACACCACGCGAAATACACAACCAAATTCGTGCGCTGGGTGCGGGGCGCACAAAGATAAACGGAATTGATGTAAAAATTCTGGACGCGCGCGTTGCCAATAATAAATTAAATATAATCAAAATTCAACCTGCGGGCAAGAAGCCCATGGATTGGCAGAGTTTTGTAAACGGTCTGCATGGTGCAGAAATTCGTTTCGGTGAATAAATAAAGGATGTTAACATAATGTATAAAGAACTGTTTTGTAAGTATAAAAATCGTACGGTTATATTGAATGAATTTAATGTAGATTGTATTTGTGCGCATTGCCACCAAGAAAACTGTAATTCTGTCAAAACATTAAATATAATGAATGACTGCCAAGAACGAATAATATTAAAAATCAAAGATAATTACAGAATGGCCAAGGCATACCGATGCCGTTTGTGTGCACGTATGTCACGCAATATAAAACAAAATGAACCAACGCATGAAATAATTCGCGCACATCGCGCACATACCAGATAAAATGACACGATATAAAATAACTGTTGAATACGATGGCACAGATTTAATTGGATGGCAACAAAATCGCCAAGGCCCGTCTGTACAGTCGTTGTTATCGGATGCGATTGAAAAATTTTGTGGTGCGCGTCCAGACATTGTTGCCGCTGGTCGTACAGATGCAGGTGTGCATGCGATTGCAATGGTTGCGCATTTTGATTTAGATGATGCAGTGGATGCAAATACTGTCATGCGCGCAATGAATTTTTATTTAACTGGTTCACCTGTTTCGGTATTGGGATGTGAAATTGTGCCTGATGATTTTAATGCGCGTTTTTCATGTG
Source organism: uncultured Alphaproteobacteria bacterium (assembly GCA_944392535.1). Taxonomy (GTDB): domain Bacteria; phylum Pseudomonadota; class Alphaproteobacteria; order Rs-D84; family Rs-D84; genus Enterousia. Next base: position 39,025 of record CALXWY010000004.1, read on the forward strand.
TGGCGCGGCACTATAAATATGTTGTACTGAATCGTGGTGCGCCACCTGTATTGGATAAAAATCGCGTATGGTGGGTGCCACGTAAATTGAATGTCCCAGCAATGCGTCGCGCGGCGAAAAAATTGATTGGCCATCATGATTTTACCAGTTTCCGTGCATCAGAATGCCAGGCCCACAGTCCGATTAAAACACTGGATGAATGCCGGATAACCCGGCGCGGTGATGTGATTGTGTTTGAATTTTCTGCGCGATCATTTTTACATCATATGGTACGCAATATGGTTGGCACACTGGTTGAAATTGGACTGGGCAAGCCATATGATATTGACCAGATTTTTGCCGCCAAAAATCGCAGTGCTGCGGGACCAACGGCGCCGGCATCTGGGTTGTACTTTATTCAGGCGGATTATGCCACGGGCGCGAATTAACCAGGTATTTAATTTTTCCGTTTGGATAAATTACAAATCCGCCGCGCAGAATTTTGTGGTTACACTGTTTTGATTGAACATCAAAAAACGAAACAATATAATCAATATCATCATCATTGCATAATTTTTCTATATTGCGCATCAATGGTACAAATTTCTGAATATACGCTAATGTAAATTTTTGCGTTTTGTACACCCAGACACCATCAACTGGGGCACGGCGTATGTTTTTCGTTCTGGCATCTTCGCCGTTTATGTGTTTCCATGTATCAAATGTAAAGTAATGATTTGATGCGCGTGACTTGGTGAATTCCAGTTTATTATCTGGACCAACAAATGCCGCCAGTTCATGATCATGTGTGACATAGAATACTGGTGGCTGGGTTGTGCATATGATTGTAATTCCAATTGCAAAAAATACTGCGCATAAAATCCAGTTAATTTTTATTCGTATTGGCCGAATAAACATCAGACACAGAAAACCGATTATTATTGTCCCCAGTGCGACGTTTGTAATATGCGGCATTGTTATTGTTGCCATCGGCATAGACGAAATTTTTGTTGCAATCCCAAGTGTGAATTGATAAATCTTTTCTGCCACATCCAGTGGCAACGACCAACCAAACAGCGGTGCAGTAAAAATGCCCAGCATCACCATTGGCATAATCGCCACGGAAAATACGGGCAACAGAACCAGATTTCCAATTAATCCATAAATTGGCATGCTGTAAAAGTGCGCGATAACAAATGGCGTGGTAAATATTGTGGCGACAACGGATGTCAGTATTGCTGTATAAATTACTTTTAATATTTTGTTGTTCGGCATTTTGGGACGCACGTCATTCCATAACCAAACCAGTCCGAATATCGCTGCAAATGATAATTGGAAACCTGGTTGCATAACATAGTGTGGATTTATCAGAAATATTATGCAAAACGCGACACATACGTTGCGCACAGATATCGCGTTCCGTCCAAATATAAATGCCATAAATACCAGTGTTGCCATCAAGAACGCGCGTACTGTTGCAACATCGCACCCTGACAAGAACAGATAAAACATTAATCCAATCCACGCACAAATTAATGCCGGAATGCGCGCCGGTATTCGGCGTGTTATTGGCGCAATTGCACGAAATAGTAAATAAAATATTGCAAACAGCCATGCGGACACCAATGTGATGTGAAATCCACTGATTGACCAAACGTGTCCAACGCCAGTTGCTGTCCATGTTGATGAATCTGATTTTGGAACGGCGTTTTTATAACCCAGAACCAACGTATCGGCCAGAAAGGAATTTGCTGATTTATGTAAACTGTTTCGCAGTGTTGCAATTCCGTGACCAGATGCGTGTGCGATAACGTCGTAATCATTCATATACCCATTTGCACTTAACCCATTAAAATACGCCCAACGTGCATAGTCAAATGTTTCGGGTCCGTCTGGGCCATTTGGGCGGAACAGGCCGATTTTCGCCCGAATTTTATCGCCAACATTTGGCGGTGGAATGCTTGACGACGCTGATACGCGCACGATTGCCGTGCCATCGCCGGCATGAATATCAGATGCGTCCAATTTAATATAAATTCTGGATTTATTATTTGTATAATCAATATGTTCCACGGTGCCACATACGTCCAGATTGTGTAAATCGCGCGGAATTTGTGGTGTATTAATTATCTGGGTAAATATTGCGGAATAACAAAAGCCGAACAAGAACAGTGCAAATGCACGAACCCCGCGGTTATGCAAACAAAACAGTAAAATGATTGCTGTAACAATCCCCAGTATAATTATGATTATATTTGGATTCCATGGAATGTTAAAATACATTCCACCACCAAACGCCATCAGAAACGGTACCCACAGAAACAAATTATCTGATTGGTTTTCCAAAAAATCTTTCATGCTAAAAGTATAGGAATTTATTTGTTTGCGTCGCAATGAAAAATTTCGTATCATGACAGTCCATAAGGGGGCATTTCTTATGGCAAAATATATTTTTATAACCGGTGGTGTTGTTTCCAGTTTGGGCAAGGGCGTCGCGGCGGCAAGTTGTGGCGCCCTTCTTCAATCGCGCGGGTATTCTGTTCATGCGCGAAAGTTTGATCCATACCTGAATATTGATCCGGGCACTATGTCGCCGTTCCAGCATGGTGAAGTATATGTTACGAATGACGGCTTTGAAACAGATTTGGATTTAGGATATTATGAACGATTTTTGGGTGTACAGTTATCCAGAAATGATTCCGTATCAGGGGGGCGCATATATTGGGATGTGCTGAATGCCGAACGTCGTGGTGATTATCTGGGGGCGACGGTTCAGATGATTCCGCATGTCAGTAACAAAATCAAAGAATACATTGCGGCACCAACAAATACAGATTTTGTTGTGTGTGAAATTGGTGGCACTGTTGGTGATATAGAAGGCAAAATATTCTTGGAATCTGTGCGCCAGTTTGCAAATGACGTTGGACGTAAAAACGTTATGTTTGTGCATTTAACATTGGCACCATATCTGGAAAAAAGTGGCGAATTAAAGACAAAACCAACCCAGATGTCGGTGCGTGAATTATTGGAAAACGGCATCCAGGCAGATATGCTGATTGTGCGCACGCCACGTATGTTAACCGCCGACGAACGTGCAAAAATCGGCATGTTCTGTAATTTGCCGGCAAAAAATGTAATCAGTGGTATTGACGTTGATAATATATATAAAATCCCACTGGCATATGATGACCAGCATGTGTTTGATATAATTGCGGATTACTTTGATTTACCAAATGCCGCCGGCAATATGGACAAATTTAATCGCATAGAACATTATCTGGATGCGGATTTGCCACGCGTTACAATCGGGATTGTCGGAAAGTATTTTGATGTCCCAGATGCGTACAAATCCTTGAACGAAGCGTTGTTTCATGCGGGTATTCAAAACAATGTACATGTTGAATTAAAGAAAATAAATGCCGAAACATTTACCCCTGATGATGCGGCTGATGTTGATGGTATTTTGGTCCCAGGTGGATTTGGTACACGTGGTGTTTCTGGTAAAATTGCGGCGGCGGGATATGCGCGTGAAAATATGGTGCCGTATATGGGAATATGTCTGGGGATGCAGGTGGCGGTCATTGAATTTGCACGAAATGTTTTAGGAATCAGTGATGCAGATTCAACAGAATTTTCAAAAAATTGTACCCCTGTTATAAATATTATGCCGAATCATGATTCTGAAAATCTGGGGGGGACATTGCGTTTGGGGGCGTACCCATGTGTTATCACACCGGGCACATTGGCCAATGAAATATACGGCAAAACAGAAATATCAGAACGCCATCGTCATCGTTATGAAATGGATATATCGTACGCGGATAAATTCGCCGCAGCAGGCATGATAATATCTGGACGCAGTCCGGATGGCCGTCTGCCAGAGATGGTTGAATTAAAAAATCATCCATTCTTTATTGCGGGGCAATTTCATCCAGAATTTCAATCCAGTCCATACATCGGCCATCCAATGTTTAACGCGTTCATCGCGGCGGCGGCCCGGCATGTACGGAAATAAAAATGGCGATGTTTTTAACATCGCCATTTTAATAATGCGGTATTACAGCCCCAGTGCATTACGATACATTTGGGTCAATTCATCTGCTTCGTCCAGTTCATCTGGATCCAGTTTGCGCAGACGTATCATCTGGCGAATATATTTCGGATCAAACCCCGCAGATTTTGCTTCGCTGTAAATTTCTTTGATATCTGCGGCGATTGCGGCTGTTTCTTCATTTAATTTTTCAATGCGTTCAATTATGCTTAACAATTGCTGATTATCAATTGCGCCATGATTTGCGTTTTTCATAGTGTTTTCCCCCGTTTTTATGTTGATTTATGATATATCATAAATATTAAAAATCAAGAAAAAGACATGATTAAAAAATAAATCAGAATCGGTGTAAATATGAACAGATTAATAAATACCAGTGCACTGACATTATTATTTAATTTTTCAATTTTTTGTGCAATATCTGCCATTGTTGGGCGCGTAATTGGTGTGTTATGCTGTGGGTGCATATTGTTTTCTCCTTGTTTTTATAACGATGATATGATATAAGATTAATCGCAAAATTTCAATAAACATTTCTGTTAACAGGATGGGGATTTTTCATGAACAGATTTACAAAAATAACTGCGTCCATTGGGCCAAAGTGCGAAAATCGTGAAATGCTTGTAAAAATGATTCAGGCGGGCGTTAACCTGTGCCGTTTGAATTTCAGTCATGATACCGGTGATGTCCAGGGACAAAAAATTGACTTAATTCGTTCGGTGGCATCTGAATTAAATACGCCGGTTGGAATCTTGATTGATTTACAGGGCCCAAAACACCGTATCGGAAACTTTGCCACCGAAGATAAATATCCATTAACCCCGGGCCAGCAATTTGTATTTGATTCTGATTCCACCCCGGGCGATGGATCGCGCGTTCAGTTGCCAGATTCAGATGTATTACGGTCATTAAATATCGGTGATCGTATTCTGTTAAATGATGGTAAAATTGAAATGCGCATAGATGCTGTTTTCCCAGACCGGGCAATTGCCACGGTTATACGCGGTACGGAAATTTGGTCGCGTCGCGGATTTAATTTGCCAGACACAGAAATTGAAACATCTGTACTGACGGATAAAGATCGTTCAGACCTGGAATATGCGATAACAAAAAATCCAGATTGGGTTGCAATTTCATTTGTTCAAAAACCCGAAGATATCGCCGAAGTTCGTGATTTTATAACTGCACGTACATCGCATCCAATAAAAATTATCGCAAAAATAGAACGCCCAAATGCGGTTGCGCGCATCGCAGATATCGCCACAGCGGCGGATGCTGTGATGATTGCCCGTGGTGATTTAGCCATAGAAGTCCCATTTGAACAAGTGCCTGCAATATCACGTCAGATTATTCGCGAATGTCGCAAATTGAACAGACCTGTTATTGTCGCAACCCAGATGCTGGGCAGTATGGTTGACAGTGATTTCCCCACACGCGCCGAAATCAGTGATGTTGCAAACACGTCATATTTACGCGCGGATTCGGCAATGACATCCGAAGAAACAACAATCGGTATGCATCCTGTGGACGTAATTGAAACAATGGACAAAATCTTGTCATATGCAGACTATGACGCGATTAATAATCCATACGATTGGTCGCGTGTTGAAAATATTCCTGAAAACGATTGGTCACGCAGTGTTGCATCAATGGCATACTTGAACCGTGCGGCTGCGATTGTTGTATTCGCGCGTGATGCCGATATTGCAACACACATTTCTTGTCGCAAGCCAGATATCCCAATTATTGCCGTGTGTAATGAAAATGTTGTTGCGTGTCATTTGTGTTTGGCGCGCGGTGTATTTCCAATTTGTGACAACGAACTGTACGCGGCGCGTGATGCATTTAATTCTGCGCGACGTTTTGGATTAAATTCTGGAAAACTGGTAATCGTAGACGGCGATAAAATCAGTCTGCGAACCATAGAATAATTTGTTGTAAATATTCTGTGTTGCGTGGCGGGAAAATAGTATTGACCGCCACGTTGTTTTTTTACTATTATTTACATCAAGATGAAACGTTTGCTTTCCGTATTTTTTGCATTCGCTGTGATGGCAATGCCGACAGTTGCGGCGCCGTATCGGGCGGCACTGGTCGCAGACATGGATTCCGGCCTGATTTTATACGAAGAAAACGCCAATGTTCAAAATTACCCGGCCAGTTTAACTAAGATAATGACGCTGTATCTGACGTTTAATGCATTGGAACACGGACGTTTGCATCTGGACGATTATTTGATTGTGTCAAAATCCGCAGCGTCGGCCGAACCGGTAAAATTGGGCTTGGCCGCGGGCAGCAAGATAAAAGTTGAAGATGCGATAAAGGCATTAACGGTATTAAGTGCCAACGATGTCGCGCGCGTATTGGCCGAAAACTTAAAGGGTGGCCGCGAAGGTAACTTTGCCGATTTAATGACCCGCGTTGCCAGTGAAATTGGGTTGTCTGGGACGAACTTTGAAAATTCGTCTGGGTTGCCAGATGATGACCATTTGTCTACTGCGCGTGACATTGCGCTGTTGGCGATGGCGGTGTACAAGCATTTTCCACAATATTGGCACTATTTTTCTATCAATACATGGACATATAACGGCAAGACATATACGAATGGCAATCGGTTGTTGCGTACATACCCTGGGTGCGATGGAATGAAGACCGGATATACGCGCAAGTCGCGGTATTCGTTGGTTGCAACGGCAAAGCGGGATGGGCATCATTTATTGTCTGTTGTACTTGGGGCGGAAAGCAAGGATGTTCGTGCCAGTGTTTCAACACAAATGCTGGACAAGGGATTTGAAATGGTTGCCACTGGTGCCGCGCCGGTGGTTGTCCAGACGTATGCTGCGCCGGTGGTATCATCAACCGCGCCGTCATCCCAACCTGGGGCGAATTACAATTATGTTCCGACGTCATCAACACACGGGGTATCTACGTTTAATGGTGCATACGCGGCGGCAACGGCCCAGCCGGCACCACGGGCGGACGTGTCAAATAATACGCCGGGTAATGCCGGGGTCCAGTTCGGGGCGTTTTCTTCACGCAACGCCGCCCAGACCCAGGTTAATAACGTTATGAATCAAATCGGGGTCAGTACGGTTATTGAAACAGCGCCAAATGGAATGTTTCGTGTGCGGGCAAATAATTTATCCGAACAATCGGCACAGAACATTCGGCGCCGTGCCCAGGATGCTGGCCTGGACTGTTATGTTTTTCATTAAATATGGCACAGGTGCATGAATTCCAAAATAGAACGTTTGATAAAACAATTTGCAAAATTACCACGGTTGGGTTCGCGTGCGGCCCAGCGTATTGTTTTGGCATTATTACAGGATAAAACCGGGCGTGCAGAAAATTTGGCAAACGCGCTGTTGGATGCATCTGCGACGATTGGTCCGTGTGCTGTTTGTGGAATTCTGACAGATGCGGATACGCATGTATGTGAATTTTGTCGTGACGCGTCGCGCGCCAATGGACAATTGTGTGTTGTGCGTGATCTGGCCGATGTTTGGACATTAGAAAAGTCTGCGGTATTTCATGGGCGTTATCATATACTGGGCGGATTATTATCTGGGGCGTCGGGAACAATGCCTGATGATTTACACATTGCGAATTTGCCATCGCGAATAACGTCTGAAAATATCAGTGAAGTTATTTTTGCACTGCCCAATACCATAGAAGGTAAAACAACCCAGCACTATGTGATGTCGGTTATTGGGGATGTTTCTGGGGTTCGTTTTTCCGAACTGGCATCTGGGGTGCCGTTGGGTGGCGATTTAGATTATCTGGACGATGGCACATTAACATTGGCATTTGGTGGTCGCAAGGAATTATGACGAACGATAAAATAAAATCTTTACCACCTGTATCAGAAATGATGCGCAATGCGGGACTGGAACCCAAAAAACAACTGGGCCAGAATTTTTTGTTTGATTTGAATTTAACGGGTCGCATTGCAAACAGTGTACCAAATATTGCACATGTTCCGGTCATAGAGGTTGGGCCCGGACCCGGTGGGCTGACACGCGCGCTATTATTGGCGGGCGCGCCACGCGTTATCGCCATAGAAGCAGATAAAAAAACAGAACCAATTTTAAGTGATATCGTGGCGGCATCTGGGGGACGTTTAACGGTTATATACGCTGATGCAATGCGGGTTAATTTTTCTGAATGTGTTAATGGTGAATATGCAATTTGTTCAAATTTACCATACAATGTTGGCACCGAATTGTTCACGCGATGGATTATTGCGGCGGCATGTGGTGCACCAATTCAATCAATGACACTGATGTTTCAACGCGAAGTTGCCGAACGCATTACTGCGCGCTGTGGGGATAAACAATATGGGCGCTTGGCTGTGCTGTGTTCATTGGTTGCAGATTCCAAGATATTATTTGATGTCCCAAACACGGCATTTGTCCCGCGTCCACGTGTACAAAGCGCGGTAATTCGTGTAATTCCAAATCGGGATAAAATCAGTGAATTGCCAGATATAAAGAAACTGGAATTAATAACGGCGAAATTATTTGGCCATCGTCGCAAGATGATACGTGGAATAATTCCTGGTGTTGATTGGGCACAGTTTGGATTAAATGGTACCGAACGTGCCGAAGAAATTGCCCCAGAAACATTTGCACAGATGGCGCGTATTTTGATATAATATAACTGTTATAACATGCAAGAGAGAGAATACCAATGACCCCGGCCATATTAATATTTTTTGCGATATTGTTCATATTAATTTGTCTGTTACGTGCGGTGCGCATTGGCGCACTGGTTGCGTTTTTAATTGTTGGGATTGTATCCGGGCCATATGTGTTGGATTTATTTCAATTAACAGACACATGGACATTCCTGGGAAATCTGGGGATTCTGTTTTTGTGGTTCACGTTGGGGTTGGAAATAAATATGGGTCGGTTATGGTCAATGCGTCGCACAATATTTGGATTTGGTGCGGCCCAGGTTTTAATGGTTGCAGTGATGCTGTTCCCGATTTTGGCGGGCATAACCCCGTGGTCAATGCTGGGGTGTATAATGGTTTCATTGCTGTTGGCGATGTCCAGTACATCTGAAGATATGCAGTTATTAACCGACCGTAACCAGTTAAATACCAACATGGGGCGACAGACATTTTCAATATTGCTGTTCCAAGATTTGTTGTCTATACCACTGTTGGCCATGTTGCCGGTATTCGCGGGTAAAAGTTTTAATCTGGGGGCAACGGCAATTGATGTTTTGGTTTTATCCATTGTTCTGGTTGTTGGCGTTGTGATTGTTGGGCGCTTTATTTTGAACCCATTAATGCGATTGGTTGCCAAATTAAAATCCAAAGAAGCTTTTTTGGTGGCAATAATGCTGAACATTGTTTTGTGGGCAATGATAATGGAATGGATGGGACTGCCGGCGGGACTGGGGGCGTTTTTGGCAGGTATGTTATTATCTGAAACAATTTACAGTCACCAGATAAATGCGGAAATTTCGCCGTATTCAATGCTGTTTTTGGCGTTTTTTTTCATTGCGCTGGGGATGGGGCTAGACTTAAATCTGTTGGGCCAGAATTGGTATTGGATATTGGCGGGGGTTGCCGGATTAACAATAATAAAATTCTTTGCGATATTCATCGTTGCGCGCGTTCGCCATGTATCTGTCCCAGATGCATCAATGATTGCACTGATATTATCCCAGGGTGGCGAATTTGGGTTATTAATGTTGCAAACGATGAAAACATCTGGGATAGATGCGTTGCCAACTGCACACCAAGAAATATTAACGGCGATAATAATTGTTTCAATTATGTTAACGCCGATATTGTTGGCGGTATTTGATAAATTGCGTCGCAAAGGATGGGTGTTGTCCAAATATCCTTTGCGCAGTGCGTCTGATATAGATGCGGGTGCCAAACCTGTGGTTGTAATTTGTGGTTTTGGGCGTGTTGGCCAGACAATTGCCACAATGTTGGCATCGGAAAAAATTCCATATGTTGCGGTTGATTTAGATGCGTCAACAGTTGTTATGGGGCGCGAACGTGGTTTTAATGTTGTGTATGGTAACACATGCAATGATGCGGTTATGCGCAGTTTTGGGTTGGCGCCCCGTCGTACACGTGCGGTTGTGATTGCGTTGGATAATGTTGCGACGGCACGCAATACGATATTGACCGTGCGTAACATTGCGCCCCGGGTCAAGATTTTTGCACGTGCACGCAACTTGGCAGATTCACAAATTTTATTAAAAGAAGGCGTTGATACCGCATTACCAGAAACCATAGAATCGTCATTCTTGTTGGGCCAAGATGTTTTATCGCATCTGGGGATTTCAGAACGTAAAATTGACAATTTGTTGGATTCAATGCGTTCAGATAACTATTCTGGATTAGAACATATAATTTCTGGAAAGTAATTGTATTGCGCATCATGACATTTATGTTTGATTTTGCATAACGGTATGTTATATTGCCAAAAACAGGGTTTGATATGAAAAAGAATATATTAATTTCTGTACTGATAATCGTCGGAATAATTTTATTGGATCAATTGACCAAGGGAATATTGCTGTATGCCATTACCGGTACGGTTCCATTAATTGGTTCGGCATGGGATATTGTACCAATGTCATATTTAATGACCCAGGTATGTGATTTTTTCAACATAGTGTTTACATGGAATCCGGGGGCATCTTTTTCAATGTTGCGCGGAATCGGCGAAGCGGCCCCAATAATAATGGTTATATTAACTGGGGCAATAATTGGATTTATTGGATATTACCTGTTTGTGCGGGCAAAATCGTACGAACGTGTGCCATTGGCAATGATAATGGGCGGCGCGTTGGGCAATTTGATTGATCGTATCAGATTTGGTGCGGTTGTTGATTTTCTGGACTTTCATATTGGTGGATGGCACTATCCATCATTTAATATTGCCGATACATGTATTGTAATTGGCGTATTTTTATTTATATTAAATTGGTACTTGGCGCGTCGTCGCTGTGTAAAATCTGTAAAAAACCAGGGGAATAATTAAATGGTAAAGTATATGAATAATAATCTGTCTGGATTCCGTCAGTGGAATGCGGCGCGCGATGCGGCGGCCCCAAAGTCGCGCTGGGGCGGTATCTTATGGTGGTTTATATTATTTTTAGCATCGTGGTGGTTGCTGTCATGGTGGATGGCACCATCAGAAACGAAAACGACCGGCCCAGATACAGAATACGCACCAATGGTTGATTTATCATCTGTGCCGGTGCATGAAATTGCATCAGAAAATCTGACCGCCAATGTCCAAGGATTACGCATATCTGATATAGAATTGTTAAATTATGCCGCGGATGCGGCCCAGCGTGATTCCACAGAACCGGTTACTTTGTTGGGGTCGGATGGCGCATTCGCAGAAATCGGTATGACGGCCGGTGGCACAACCGCACCAACACCGGAAACAGTGTGGAATTACAGTAATGGCGTGTATACATGGAAAAATTCTGATAATGTGCAATTTACACGAAGCATTACCACAGATGGCTATGTTATAACCGTCACAGATATGATTGAAAACAATTCTGGTAATGATATTTCGGTTGCGCCATATGCGAATATCGTGCGTGCGAATGACATGTCGTCATCGGCCGGGGTTTATACTGGGGCGGTGGCATTTGTGAATTCTGATTTAGAACATGAAGATTGGTCACGTGTTGCCAAAAAATCATTTGCGTATTCAACAACGAACGGTTTTGTCGGTTTCGTTGACCAGTATTGGGAAACAGTGATTGCACTGGACAGTGTTGACCAAACAATGCGGGTTCGCGCATTTGGCGAAATGTTCCAATCAGATGTGACCGCGTCTGGGGTTCAAATTGCGTCCGGCGACGCGGCGACATTGACGGCGCACCTGTATGTTGGACCACGTGATAACAAGATATTGGACGTTGCAAATCAACAGATTCCGGGCATTGATGAAACTGTGGATTATGGGTGGTTTTGGTTTTTTGTTCAACCGATATTATGGTTGCTGAACATATTAAATTCCGTGGTTAAAAATTATGGTTTGGCGATAATTGTTTTAACACTGTTGATGCGTTTGGCGATGTGGCCACTGACGCGCAAATCATATGTTTCAATGATGGCAATGCAGAAAATGCAACCAGAAATGGCACGTATCCAAAAATTATACGCCAATGACAAGGCGCGATTACAAATGGAAATGTTACGCCTGTACCAGACACACAAGACATCCCCGATGTCTGGATGTTTGCCGATGCTGATACAAATTCCAATTTTCTTTGCATTGTACAAGGCGTTATTAATATCTGTACAGATGCGCAGTGCACATTTCTTGTGGATTTCTGATTTGGCGGCAATGGATCCATACTTTATATTGCCGATACTGATGGGCGCGACAATGTGGCTGCAACAGTATTTACAGACGCCATCAGGCAATATTGACAAGAATGACGTTACGGCACAAACACAGAAAGTAATGAAATGGATGCCACTGATATTTACAGTAATGTTCGCATGGATGCCGGCGGGATTGGTGCTGTACTGGACGGTGTCAAATATATTCGGCATTGCCCAGATGTATTATATCAAGCGAATAAACAAATAAAAAAACGCCCATTGTGGCGTTTTTTTTGTTGCCACAATAAACTAAAAACTATAACTGACGGCCAATCCGAAAAAGTTAAATCCGCGATTTATATCAGTAAAATCGCCATTAGAAAAATGTTGGGTAAACAGTTCAATCCGCCATGCATCACCAATATTTTTGCCAATAAAGAACCGTTCGCCAAATACCAAACGACTGTTTACATAATCGTCGCGTGAATCACGCATATATGGTCCAACACCCAACCCAATATACAATCCACGCCAGTGCACCAGCACAACATCCCACGACACGCCAATTGCAAAGAACGCCAGTTCATGATCATCGCCATACGCGACATTTTGAACCAAGTTAAAATTCATTCGCGCCGGCAGTCGGAAAAACGTCATCGGTTGACTGTATTGCAACATTGCCATTGTCATTGGTTCAAATTCCCACAAGAATGGGTCAACCAGTTTGAACAGTGTTCCTGGCCCTGTGCCCTGGGCACCGTACAACGCGATTGCATTTTGTGCATTTGGGGCAAACATGGGATTGTCTGAATCCGCCAGTGCGGTGCCGGCGGTCATGGATAACACCAGAAAAACAGATAATACAGATTTCTTCATCGCCCGACATTATATCATGTATTTTGCCAAAATAAAACTGATAAAGATTCATAAATTCATATTGTTTGTTGCGGGTTTTCTTATTTACAGACATTCGCAAAAATGATATAATTATATAAAATAATGACGTAATGGCGTGCCCATTGCGTGCGAAATTGGCGGGATTCCGGTCTTTCCCGGAACACAGGGAGTGTTTAATGAAAAAGCGTAATTTTGCAGATTCATTCAAAAATGCGATGGGGACTGTATTTTTACTGGCGGGCGCATTTTTTGTTTGCTCTACATTTTTATCTATGCGTTCGGTGTTGGCGGATCCGATTGCACCGGTGGCCCAGAATAATGTTATCACCCCCCAGGCAACGCGTGCCGGCAACACATCACGCACATCGCGTCCGGCAACATCGCGTGGGAATTCTGCAAATATTGTTTCGCGTGGAAACGCGACGACAACGGTCACATCACCGCGCGGCACCACCGCCAGTCGCAGTGTTGTATCACGTACGACCACCACACCAACAGTGGCGGCTGGGACGGCGACGGCATCATCGCGTGTGGCGACGTCTGGTCGTCCGACAATGACAACATCACGCGGAAATACGACAACAACGGCGCGTCCATCTGCGTCGGGGGCGTCACGTAATGTCGTGTCGCGTACGACGACAACAACGGCATCGCGCGTGGCGGCAAATAATCCGACGCGCAGTGTGCGTTCGCGTACGACAACAAATCCATCGCGCATATCATTACAGGGCAGTGCCATCCGTGGCAGTTATGCAACAAATTCCAATACGTATACATACCTGCAAAACAGATTGTACACTGGGAATTATTCAAACATCATTGATTCTTCAACCGGATTGATTTCCGCCGAAGCGTACAATAACTGTATGGAATCATATTATGCATGTATGGACGAAATCTGCACGGCCCGTAACGCGGCCCAGCGTCGTTGTGCATGCGCAGGACGCGTTCGTGCATTTGCCGATGCCGAAGCAAAACTGGAACAGGCAAACGAAGAACTTATCAAGGTTTCTGGTGAACTGGCACTGTTAATCGCAACCAAGGGCAAAGATATCAGTGCCGCATTCCAATTGACTGATGCAGAAAAAGTGATGAACTGTGTTTCATGGCAAGAAATTACCAGCCAATATGGTGACAGTTCGGATGAGGCGGTTGAATGGTGCTATAACCACGGCTTTTATGATGACAGCAATGGCGGTGGGATGAGCCCATGTACGAACCCCAGTTATTGTACATCAGATGGTAATTCGTTTGGCTTTGATATCAATAATATTTCCGGTGGCAGCAGTGATATTTTGGCATCATTACAGTCATGGGCCGATGCCAAGGAAAAAACACTGACAATATTGGATCAAGATAATGATAATATCTTGGAAGCGTTTGAAAACCTGACCGATGTTGTTGGTAATTTGGCGGGGATTGGTAATGCGATTGGTGATACAGAATCTTTGAAAGATTCATTGGCTGAAACATGGGGGTACGAATTATTTGAATATGCCCATAATAATGTATGTAACCGCGTTTTGGATTCTTGCTTTAATGGTATATATGAAGCATGCGGTACCCCGCCATCTGGGGGCACCAAGTGCGGAAACGGTCGTTCACAATGTCCGTACAATTACAACAGTTATATATCTGTATCCAACACGGGTGATTATTCGTTGAACTTTATTACCCCAGATACTGGATATACATCATCCAATTCGGCGACATGTTTTGGATATTCATCTGCATCGGGTGACCCGTATGCCGACCTGCGTGGACCGGTTGCTGATGCACGGCGCAGCATTATGCAGAAATATGCATTGGATGCAAATGCGGACTGTGACGCGTATGGTGAACAATTGACCACCACGGCACAAAATATTGGTTATCAAAAGGCCGCGGCGCAACAGGCATTGCAACAGAAACGTCTGGAATTCTATCAAGAAGAACAAGAAACAATGAAATCTGATTATGATGATGCGATCAGCAATTTTACAGAATGTTTGTCTGAATTGTATGATTGCTATGAAACCCAGGCAAAATCAGAATCAGGTTGGACCGATGCGCGTATCAAAACATATTGCGCCCAGGTTGCAAATGTTCCGCATTGCTATGAACAAATGGTTTGCAATCCATCTGATTCCCAGATATCCAAGGTTATCAGTCTGACAGACAGCAAAACATGCAATAATACCCAGGATGTCAGCAAGAATACATGCCGCAATGTTGTAACATTAAATGAAATATTGAACGGCGTGACCGGTGGGGATGGGGATACGGAATGCACAGGTGATGATTTGACCCAGTGTAATTCTGCGGTGATACGTGAAAACTGCTTGCTGGAAAATTGGGCGTCTGAAATCCGTGACTGGACCAAGCAGTAATGAAAACATTAAAATCCGCCGATTATGGCGGATTTTTTTAATCGTTTGTATAATGCATGTGGTGTCATAATCGGTGAATATGTATGACCAATGGCGATACAGCATAATTCAACACATGAACGTGCACAGCGTGCCTGATGCATAAGGTTGCGTGGAACATCGTGTTTTAATGAAATAAATCGCCATCCATACGCGTGTAATAATTTTATTGCCCGTCTGCTTAATGATATTTGCGCAATATAATTACGTCGGATAAATTGGTACATTATGTACCGGTTATCAGTAATCTGAACGATTGGTGCACAATGCCGTGGCGCGCGACAAAAAATGCGTGGTAATAACTTTGATGTGTTTGTTGCAAAACCAATTATAATCATGTGATATTCCTTGTGTTTCAAAAACGGGGCCAAAGCCCCGTTTTTATTCAATCCATCCGCGTTTAATTGCGGCGTCGCCCAATATGACCATTGCATCGCGCCAAACATCGGCGGCACGATTTTCAGACCATACATATTGATGTGGTGCACGCCGCCGATCGCCGTATTTTTTCATGACTGATAATTGTTCATCGGACAATCGGCCCGACAAGTATAATTTTGTTATCAATATTTCTACATCCAATAATTCGCATATGCGATGTGTTTCATGTCCTTTTGCAGGACTGAATCCATTCTGAACCGATTTAGAATACAAAAACCAGAACCACAGTTGTTCCGCATTTTGAAACTTTTCTGATGGATATATGATTTGTGTATTTTGCGATGTCATGTATTTTTTCTCCTTTTATGTTGTTTGGTTATGATTGGATATATATACCATTGGTTGTATTATGTAAAACAGTACAACCGTTGGTTGATTTGTGAATCGGAAAACCGATTCGTTTATGCGATTTATACACATGCGCGCGAATCGTAATTGGTGCGATTATTATGTGTATAAAATAAAAAAAACGCGCAAATCGCGCGCGCAATATAATATCAGATATTTTCAGACTTGCATTATAGCATAACTCCCTTGGTTTTTCAATCTGTTATTAAAACAGCCCGCCAATGGCAGGCCGTTATTTACAATATCGGCGGGAAACAATCGCCCCCTGTTTCCGGACAGCAATTGAATCCTTGTTCGCCCATATCGGTATATATTTCACCCGGACAGCAACCGTATTCATCAGGTGCCACCCCGCCATCGCATGTTATGACTGTTTCTGTGGTTTCTGTGACATCTGTCAATGCGTCTGATTCAACGAATGGATTTTGAATCGCGCCACTGTCATCATATGTCAACCCCAAGATATCTTCGTTATACGCCTGGCTGCCGGTTATACCACTCAGGCCACTGATTGTATTTGATGCCCCCGATGATTGAACACTGTAACTGTTCTGGAATTGCTGTTGTTGATTTTGGTATACCGCATCTTGGCGTGCATTATTAATCGCCTGGTAATTCAATGATTGACAATACGCCAACACAGTTCTGTAATCGTATCCAGAATTTATAATTTCACCTTCTACGCCAGGCTTAATATCCCAAATGCCATCACTGTCCGTTGTGCAATATTGTTCCAGATTAAATGAACGTACTTGGCCTGTCCATGAACCATCATTCGGATTAACGGTGACATTGTGGCGCCAATTAGGACGCAATTGTGTCTCCTGGTACAGATTTTCAACAGAACAGATTTTATCTGCGTCGTGACCACATGTTATAACCAAATCAGTCGGTGAATATACGGTTATACGTGTACCGGCCGCAATAGAAAATGGCGGAATGGTATTATCCATGGCATCAACCAGTAACTTTTGTGCAACCTGGTTCCATGCGGTAATAATTTCATTTTTGGCCAATTCGGATGAACGAATTGTTCCGCTTTGCACAACGGTATTATTATCCAGATCAATTTGGTTTATAAATGCATCTGATATTGGTGCAATCATATTAACCGCCGCCGGCACAATCGCGGTCAGCATTGGCATAACCAATTGTTCAACATAATCTGTACTGCCGTGTCCAGGAACACCGACACGACCCTGGGAATCCGCCGAAAAAGGATCCTGGTTTGGGTCGCCGGTGAAATTGAATTCAACCCCATTTGGCAATATAAATTGATACCAATTAATATTCATGCGTCCAATTGACTTATACGGTCCCGGCAATTCACCATTAACATATCCCAACATTAGTGTGCCAGTTGGAATTACAATCGTGCGTCCATCATCAGAATAAACATTTCTGTCAACAGTTGCCTGGACCGGCAGTGCATGACCAGATTCATAAATTGTTGGGTCGGCGCGAACCTCGGACACAATTGTTGCAGGAATTGGTTTATACTGGCGCAGAACAAAACTTCTGTCATATGGGTCTGACGAATATGTTGCCGAACCACTGGTTCCGACAATAACTTGTGCTTTGGGTGCGGCCTTTAATTCAACATGCTTCATTTGACCCGCTGACGATAATTGTGGCAGTGCGTTTATTTCCGCCGCGGTTAATTGTACCGCTTTATTTTCATTGCGTGTTGTTGCCGGATTAGACAGTTGTGGTAATGTTCCATTTGTTATTGTTGTATATCCGATATGTTCGGCATCTGTACCAATTTTTTGTGCCGGATTATTTATATCTGTGATAATACCGTTGTCTGGATTATACGTTCCGGTTGGATTTTTGCACTCTGTATCAGAAAACGGATGGAAATAATATGCGCCACCGCTGGGGCGAATCCATCCACTCTGCACCCCTGACAAGTTGTAACCCGGCATGGCAAAGTCAGAACATGCCTCAGACGGTACAGGGGCCGTTGTATTTGCGCCGGTATCTGTCATTGTGGTGACAGTTGGTTCATCATCAAACACAAAATCATTTGTTGGTATAATTTCTGCCAATTCAGATTTTATTTCTTGTTTGATTGTTGGGGTTGGCGCAACAACCGGTTCAGGCGCAACCACGGGTTCTGATTCAATAATCGGTTCTGGATCTGGGATTACAAGCGGTTCTGGTTCAACAACCGGCGCTGGGTCGTTGGCACCAACAACCAAAATGGCACGCCCAGTATTTTTCATGCTTTCAGATGCGTTTGCATCATGCCATTCAATGTACAATTCTGTGGTTGTTACATCAGATGCCGCAATCGGACTGTATTCCAAAACAATTGTGCATGCATTATCTGCATCAATTTGCCCCATTGATGTGCATGTTTGCTGTATTGGTTGCTTTAATCCCGGAATATCGTGTTCCAGGTTAACCCCGACAATTTTTATTGGTGCACTGGCCGTAACCTTTATTGTTTCGGTTTTTGTATCACCAACAGACACATCTGGCCATTCAATTGTATCTGGCACAATTCCCAATGTAATGGCGACATCGCCGTTGCTTTCCAGTACTTCTTCTTCGTGGTTTGTTAACAACAGTGTTAACAGTATAATTACGACAACAAACGCCGCCGCCAACAACAGCCATTGTATATGCTTTGGCGTATTTTTGCGCATTTCTGAAAATTGTTTTTTTATATTCATTTTACCCACAGATTCTGACAATTATTGTACGCGCACGACACTGCAACTGGTTCCACTGAATTCCAGTAACTGGTTGCATAATTGTTGGGCCGTATTTACATCAGACAGCGGTCCAATGCGCAACCGATACAGACGCGCAGCCGAAGAATCCGCCCCCAAATCACCGACCCCTTGTTCGTCCACCGCAAAGAACACCATGTCTTTATATGGGGTTAATATACCTTGACCGTCATCGCCACTGAATTTCGCCAACAGATTTGCCCAATAATCATCCAACGCCTTGACCGATGTGTCGGATTTCAATTCAACCGCGACACCGGTTTGATTACTGGTTATCAATGGAATGTTTGACTGTGGCAAGAACGAACCCGCCGTTAACCGTTCTGTGGGCACCATTGCGGTTGTGGTTGTCCCGCCACTGGTGACGGCCGGCATGGCGTACCCCGCCGGTGCGTAATATCCACTGGTTGTGCCCGCCGGCATATTACCAACCATAATTGGTGACGTTGTATAACCATTTACAGATGCGTTAATCGCCGCCTGGTCCGCGCTGTACGCGATATTATTTAACGATTGGCCAGACATAATGGATTGCGCAACGTTCGCTTCGGCCAACGCCATAACCGATGCCGTATCCGCAATCAAGAACGGTTTTTCGCGCTTTTTGATACAAACAATGCGTTGCCCACTGCGCAGAACCATGTCACCAACCGCTTCAACGATTAACAGACGGCCATCTTCGCCATCCGTGCGGAATCCGACTGGTGATTCACCGCCTTCTATTAATAAAGATACAACCGGGCGCTGGGTCATGGAAATAACCTTGTCCCCAAAGTCAATATACGTAAATATCCGATCGCGCCATACGCGTTCAGGTGCAATAACATAATCGTCTGGATTTGGAACGAATATATCCAGGTCAAATCGGAATTCAGACGGATCAATTTTCATTGATTTAATCCATCCGTAATCTTCGCCATCAACCCCAATCGTACTGGCGGCGGCATTTTGCTTTTTGAATATAGACGACGATCCGCCGGCGGCATTTGTTGCGCCAGATGCGGTTGACACTGGTGCATTACCATCCAATACGACATCAACCTGGGAATATGTAATTTCACTGGAATTAGATGGTTCGCTGCGCAGATAAAATGTGTACACGTTCCCAGATTCACCCGACACAATCAAATTAGTATCCGAACCCTGGTTGCTGGATACCGGGGTGATGAACATCGTGCTGCCCCCTTGGGTTGCATCAATTGAAAACAGCCCATCATTTCCGATAACGGCATCTGCAATTTTTTCGCCGTTTGGCAGTGCAATCAATGTTGTCATTCCGTTACGCAATTTTACGGGTAAAACACTGCCCTTGGACCAGGTCAATTGTGCGTATCCAGGCTTGACACTGCCGGCGGCCATGTTTGCCGTTGGATTATCCCATGCCGATTGCACGCCATAGTTCGTTCCAGCAGCCATCGCGCCCCCGCACAACAACACCAGGCATAATACAGATACATTTAATTTAACCGCCTTTGAAAATGTCATAACCTTTCCCTTACGTTTCGTGTCACACTTTAATTACTTGCCAGATAACCTGTATCCAACGGATCGCCGTTACCAGATTCAATTGTGTATTCAGAAACCCGAATGCCCAATGGATTATCCAGTCGTTCGTCCCATTTTATCGTTGCGTTATCTTCCATTTCCAATTTCAATTGTATTGTATAATCTTTTTTATCCATCTGTCTATTACTATCTGAACAGAAATAACGAAATTTTACAGAATAAACATCATTTCCGCGTGGCGAAATCGCCCCATTGTCAAATTCCACAGAACAAGAAAATTCAAAATCCGGAACCCCACCCATCCATGCATTCCACATATTTGTTTGGGTAAAGGCGTTGTATACATCTTGGGTTGACCATTCGTACACGACACCGTTATCAGCATTATTCCATTTTTCGCGCATTTCGGCGGCATTTGGTACAATTTCATTCCGTGCCCGAATGTATTCGCGAATAAATGTGCGCTTAAAATTATCAAGATTTTCATCAACCGGCACCAATTCCCGTAATACAACGGTCAAATTATCCTGGGGGGCGGTCATTAAAAAGAACACCTGGGGCCGATTTAATGGATACATATTATACACCGCAACCAGCATCACAACCAGCACGACCAGCATCGTTGTAAAAACAAACAGCATCAGCCTGGACAACAAAATCGGCGGTTCTATGCGGTTTTGCAACTGATTTCTCTCCTTCTTATTAACCAGATTGTAGAAAAAAATCAGACATATACGCAAGTAAAAAAAGTTATGTTTTTGTGCGTCTGGGAAACGCCAGTTTGTGTTTGGTATATCGTGTTCAAACTTTGTTCACATATTTTCGCGATGTTTTTGATAATAATAACTTTTTGCTTGCGCTGCGGTGATTAAAAAATTATAATATTTCCGCTTGATTTTCTGTACGTATGTGCTATCTTGTCGCAGACTGTTGGGGTAAAACGGTGCGGCAAGACGGATAAAAGTGCAGTTTTCAGGGGCATAGTTCAACGGTAGAATATCGGTCTCCAAAACCGCGGATGAGGGTTCGATTCCTTCTGCCCCTGCCAGAAAATTCGCCAAAATATGCTTGTCATATTTTGGGGAATTTTAAGTCGTGGTGTGGGTAAAGGAAGTGAACCCGAATACATAAAATGCTGGGTTCGCATACGAGTTGGATTTTGCAAGCGCAGCGCGGCGAAATCCGTACGAGTGGTGAGGTGACGCCGAACTTTCCTTCTGCCCCTGCCAGAAAATTCGCCAAAATATGCCTGTCATATTTTTGGGAATTTGATGTCTGCTGCTGCGTTTGGCAATGGTGGATGGACGCGAAATATTTGGGATGTGTTTGTATGAAAAAAATACTGGATTATATTAAATCTGTGCGCAGTGAATGGTTCAAGATTGTGTGGCCGTCGCGCGATGCGGTTATTCGTGCAACGATAATGATTTTAATATTTTCTGGGTTGGCGGCGTTGTTCTTTTTTGTGGTAGACAGTGGTTTGAACGCGCTGGTTGGTTGGATTTTCTAAAAAAAATACGGGCAAGGGGTATTTGTCATGGATGAAAAAATGCAATGGTTCGTTGTTAATGTTCATACCGGCTGTGAAGACAAGGTTGCGCGTAATTTACGCGAACAGATTGACAAACGTCGTTTGAATGCGTATTTTGGCGAAATTTTGGTTCCAACGCGTGAAGTTACAGAAATCAAGGCGGGCAAGCGTGTAAAGTCTGAAAAAAAGTTTTTTCCTGGATATATCGTTGTTCAAATGGTTTTGAATAATGAAACGTTTTCACTGGTCAAATTAATGCCCCAGGTTGTAATGTTCTTGGGGACAAAAAATAAGCCAATCGCCGTCAGCGAAGAAGAAGCGCGTCGTCTGTTGAAACAGGTTGAAGAAGGCAGTGTTGTCGCCGATGATATTACATACGAAGTTGGACAAGAAGTCCATGTTATTGACGGGCCTTTTTCCGGGTTCAATGGTGTTATTGCCGAAGTTGATAATTTGAAACAGAAGATGACGGTAACAATTTTGGTGTTTGGCCGGGAAACCAGTGTTGAACTGGATTTTACCCAGGTAGAGAGGGTATAAGATTGAATGTGTACAGGGATTTAACTGGCGAAATTCGGGTAACAATATCGCGTGATGAATTGATGGATTTATTGCAAAAATGGCGCGAAAAGCCCGAAACAAAACAATTGGTTGCCAGATTAAATGCCGAACGTCGCGAATTTATTGACAGAATTATGTCTGGAATAAATGACCGGCAAAAATAAGTTTTGGATTTTTTGTGGCATATGCCAATAAAAAATCCGCCCGTGGTAGATGCGCCACATCGTACCACGAACACTAACCAAAAAATGGAGTGAATAAAATGGCAGCAAAAAAAGAAGTCAAGGGGATTGTAAAATTGGTCGTCCCCGCGAAACAGGCGAATCCTGCGCCACCAATCGGGCCGGCGTTGGGTGCGGCTGGTGTTAATATTGCAGAATTCTGCAAACAGTTTAATGACAAAACGGCTGATAAAGAACCGGGTATGCCGATTCCGTGCATAATTACCGTTTATACAGATCGCAGTTTTGAATTCATAATGAAACTGCCACCTGTGTCGTACTATATCAAAAAGGCATTAAAACTGAAAATCGGCTCTCATAAGCCGGGCCGTGATTTTGTTGGCAAGATTACCAAAGATCAAATTCGTGAAATCGCGGAAAATAAAATGCCGGACTTAAATTGCTCTACCATTGAATCTGCGATGAATATTGTTGCAGGTCAGTGCCGTTCAATGGGCGTAAAGGTGGAGGATTAAGACATGAAAATTACAAAAAGACAAAAAACATGGGCAAATCTGGACCGCAATAAAGTTTATTCTGTGGCGGATGCCATTGATGCATTGCGTGAATATTCGTCCAAAAAGTTTGACGAAAGTCTGGAAGTTGCGGTTCGTTTGGGTATTGATATTACCAAGGCGGATCAAAATATTCGTGGCATGTTGTCTTTGCCGAACGGCACGGGTAAAACTGTGCGCGTTGCTGTGTTCACGGTAAACAGCGCGGATGAAGCCAAAAAGGCTGGGGCCGACGTTGTTGGTGGCGAAGATTTGATTGATCGTGTTGCCGGTGGTGAAATTAATTTTGATCGCGTTATTGCAACACCAGATATGATGCCCAAAATGTCAAAAATTGCACGTGTGTTGGGCCCCAAGGGACTGATGCCGAATCCAAAATTGGGTACGGTTACAAATAATGTTGCAGATGCTGTTGCAACAGCCAAGGCGGGCCAGATTGAATACCGCGCAGAAAAGAATGGCATCATTCATGCCGCTGTTGGAAAAATGTCATTCCCAACAGAAAAATTGGTTGAAAATGTAAATGCATTGATTGACCAATTGAAAAAGGTTAAACCGGCATCGGCCAAGGGACAGTATATCTTGGCGGTTGCGGTTGCAACAACCCAAGGCCCTGGGCTGAAAGTTGATGCAAAATAATAAACGTGCGTCGGACTGGTTTCGGCGCACACACAGATTTCTGTCCAAGACTGATGGTGCCCGGTGCGCCGGACTTAATTGCCATCATAGACAAAGAAAATTTCTTTGGGGCAGGAAGCACAGGCCCCACCCGATGGCAACATCGGATGGAAAGTTTAACAAGAACAGGGGTTTTGAAATCTATTTCAAAATCTTGCAGATAAGGGTAAAGATATGAGACGCGAAGAAAAATCAGATTTGATTTCAGCGTTGCAATCGTCCTTGAAAGAAGCAAACGGTGTTTTCGTTATTGAAAATCATGGTTTGACCGTAAAGGAATTTGAAACATTGCGTAATGAATTGCGCCCATTGGTTTCAACATTCAAAGTTGTCAAAAACCGTTTGATGAAGTTGGCATTAAAAGATACCGACTTTGAACCCATATCCGATATGTTAAAGCGCCCAACCGCGGTTGCTGTTGCAACAGATGGTTTGGCGGTTACCAAAGTATTGGCCAAGTTCGCAGATGAACATCCAAACTTGACAATCATTGGTGGTAAAATGGACGCGGATGTTTTGGGTGTGGACGATATTTTGCAATTATCCAAACTGCCGTCCCTGTTGGAAATTCGTGGCAAAATTGCGCGTATATTGGTTGAACCAGCATCGCGCTTGGCCCGCGTTTCTGCAGAGTATGGAAAAAAGAATTAAAACAAACCAGAATGTAATATTCTGATTACATAGGAGCAAAAAAATGGCAGACATTCAAAAATTAGTTGAAGAATTGTCAAAATTGACCGTTATGGAAGCGGTTGAATTGTCCAAGGCATTGGAAGAAACTTGGGGCGTCAGCGCCGCTGCGGCGGTTGCTGTTGCTGCTGGTCCTGCGGCGGCCGCGGCCGAAGAAAAATCGGAATTTGATGTTGTGTTGGCTGATGCCGGTGCAAACAAATTGGCGGTTATCAAGGCTGTAAAAGACATCACAGGTTTGGGATTGGGCGAAGCCAAAGCGTTGGTTGAATCTGCACCAAAGACTGTGAAAGAAGCCGTTGCCAAAGATGAAGCCGAAAAAATGAAGGCGACATTAGAAGCAGCCGGTGCCAAGGTTGAATTGAAATAATTCACCCGAACCGCACGGTTCACAAAAATAAAAAAAGTCGCGGCACTTGTCGCGCCGCCAATCGCCCACCTGGGGTAAAAAAATCCTGGGTGGGCACAAAGGCGTAAAGAATACATGTAATTTGTTTTGTTTGCAAAACGCACGAAAAAAAAGGATTGATACCCATGGCAGTTATCCAGAAATTCAGAAAATCTTTTGGAAAAAGTTTTTTGCAAACCCCACTTCCAGACTTGGTTGAAATTCAATATAATTCTTACAAAGATTTTTTGCAGGCTGATGTCGCGCCGCAAAACAGAAAAAATATTGGATTACAAAATGTTTTTGCGTCAATGTTTCCAATCAAGGATTATGCTGGCGTTGCGGATTTGGAATTTGTTGAATACAGTTTGGACAAGCCGGTATATAATGTTAAAGAATGCATGATGCGTAATTTAACGTATTCCAGCAAGTTAAAATTAAAATTGCGCTTGATATTGTGGGATGTCGCAGAAGACGGCAAAAAAACACTGCGTGATATCAAAGAACAAGAAATATTTATGGGTGATGTGCCATTGATGACAGAACGGGGCAGTTTTATTGCCGCCGGTGTTGAACGCGTCATCGTTTCACAAATGCACCGCGCCCAAGGCGTTGTGTTTGCAACAACCAAAGAAGCAAAAATTGCTGGGAATCCAATCACATACACGGCACGCATAATCCCAGAACATGGTTCTTGGATTGATTTTGAAGAATCCAAGGGTGTCATATATGTTCGCATTGATCGGCGTCGTAAAATCCCGGCAACAGTTTTATTGCGTTGCTTGCCGGCCGCCGAAGACGAAAAAAAGTGGGCCGCAGAACCGCGCAAGGCAACAATCCGTGGCATGGATGATACAGAAATTTTGTCCGCTTTTTACAAACGCATGCCGTTAAAGTTTGATGGAAATATGTGGATCGGCCAAACGTCTGTATTTGATGGACTGGAAAAATACCGTTTGAATTATGATTTAATCAATCCACGCGATAAAAAGCCATTGGCATCCAAGGGCGATCGTATGAATGCCAAGCGTCTGGCCAAGGTCGTGGCCGCATCCAAAGAATACGGTATGTTACCAGAAAGTTTGATTGGTGAATATTTATTTGACCCAATTATGGATGATGCGGGAAATGTTGTTTATCGTGCTGGGACAGAAATAACGGACGAAGTGTTATCTGATTTGGAAAAAATGAATGTCCGTGAAATATCATTGATTGCGATTGATAATACAACAATTTCGGCACATATGCGCAATACGCTGATTGCAGACAAGACCGTTAACCGCGAAGAAGCGTTGATTGAAATATACAACATCATTCGTCCGGGTGAACGCCCAACACTGGAAGCGGCCATAAATCTGTTTATGCGCCAAGGATTTGATCCGGCATACTATGATTTGTCGGCGGTTGGTCGTTTCAAGATGAACAAGCGGTTAAAGATTGATTCTGGCAAAAAACCAGAAGATGACAGATTGCTGTCTAAATCTGATTTCTTGGCGGTGTTAAAAACATTAACAAATATTATTGACCACAAAGACACGGTTGATGATATTGATAATTTGTCTAATCGTCGTGTTCGTACGGTTGGTGAATTACTGGAACAAAATTTCCGCACAGGTATGGTCCGTATTGAACGCCTGGTGCGCGAAAGTTTGTCATCGCCGAACATTGCGAATATGCAACCCCAAGATGTTATTAATGTAAAGCCATTAATGTCATTGATATCAGAATTCTTGGGTACATCACAGTTGTCACAGTTTATGGATGCATATAATCCGTTGTCCGAATTGGAACACAAACGCCGTATTTCTGCGTTGGGGCCGGGCGGGTTAAATCGTGAACGCGCCGGCATTGACGTCCGTGACGTGCATCCGACACACTATGGTCGTTTATGCCCAATTAACACACCCGAAGGTGCAAATATCGGTCTGATTAACCATCTGGCAACATATGCGCGCGTAAACCCATATGGATTTATTGAAACGCCGTACTATGTTGTTGAAAACAGCAAAGTTACAGACAAGATGGTATATCTGACCGCGGATGAAGAACTGGGTCACAAAATTGCCCAGGGCAATACACCGACAACAGCGGCGGGTGTTTTATCCGAAGATTTGGTAACCGCACGCGTAGATGGTGAATTTGCGATGGTGCCAAAAGAAGAAATTGATTTGATTGACGTTGCCCCGCGCCAGGTTGTGTCCATTGCAACCGGGTTAATACCGTTCGTTGAAAATGATGACGCGAACCGTGCATTAATGGGTTCAAACATGCAACGCCAGGCTGTGCCGTTATTGCGGGTCCAGGCCCCATTGGTTGGCACCGGTATTGAACGCGAAGTTGCGCGTGATTCCCGTACAGGCAAGGTGGCAAAACACAGCGGTGTTGTGGAATCTGTGGACGCAAATCGTATTGTGGTTAAATGTATGAACAGTCGCAATGTTGTGACCGGGGTTGATATTTACAATCTGGAAAAATTTGAACGCAGCAACAGCGAAACATTGATTCATCAAAAACCATTGGTAAAGGTTGGCGATCGTATTTCTGCGGGTGACATTATCGCAGACGGTTCATCAATGAATTACGGCGAATTGGCATTGGGGCGCAATGTATTGGTTGCGTTTGTGCCATGGCGCGGATATAACTATGAAGATTCAATTGTTATTTCTGAACGTATTTCACGTGATGACGTATTTACATCGGTCAAGATTGTTGAAAAAGAATTCAAGGTTCGTGATACGCAACTGGGGCCAGAAAGTTTGACACGTGACATTCCAAATGTTGGCGAAGAAGCGTTAAAGAACTTGGATGAATCTGGGATTATATACGTTGGTGCGCGTGTAAAACAGGGTGATATTTTGGTTGGTCGTGTTTCACCAAAATCTGAAACATTACTGACCCCCGAAGAAGCACTGTTACGTAACATCTTTGGTGAAAAGGCGTTGAACGTCAAAGACACGTCGCTGCGTGTTGGCCCGAACGAAGAAGGGACTGTTATCGGCGTGAATGTTTTAACACGTCATGGTGTTAAAAAAGACGAACGCACCCAGATGATTGAACTGCAAAAAATAGAAAAAATAAATCGTGACCGCGAAGAAGAAACGGAAATCATGGAACGCGGATTCGCAGACCAGATATTCCAAATCGCCGAAGGCATGGTTATTGATTCTGGCACAGGCAGTTTGAAACCATTTGTTGGTAAAAAACTGACCCAAGAAGTATTTGAAGGCATCCGTCCGGCTGATGTTAAAAAATTGGTCGTACGTAATAAAGAAGCCCAGGCAAAAATTGATGAAGTGCGTGAACAACATGTTCAGAAATTAAAGGCACTGAACGAAAAGGCCGATGCTGAAATTGCCAAGGTTACAGAAAGCAATTCTTTGGGTGCTGGGGTGTTAAAGGAAGTAAAAGTATACATCGCGCACAAAATGAAATTGCAACCAGGGGACAAGATGGCCGGACGCCATGGTAACAAGGGTATCGTATCAAAAATTGTCCCAATTGAAGATATGCCATATATGGAAGATGGAACCCCGGTTGATTTGGTATTAAATCCGTTGGGTGTGCCGTCACGTATGAATATTGGCCAGATTCTGGAAACGCATCTTGGTATGGCGGCGCGCAGTTTGGGCAAGCAAATTGATGCGGTTCTGGAAGAAGTCAAACAGAAACGTGCTGTAACAGATGATTTGCGTTCTGCGATTGGCAAGATTTATGGCAAAGAAGTATCTGAAAAGTTGGAAAAAATGACAGATACAGACGTTCGGGCCGAAGCGACATTGTTGCGTGATGGTGTGCCAATGGCAACACCGACATTTGACGGTGCCACGTCCGAAGATATTAAGCATATGCTGAAATTGGCCAAGTTACCAGAATCTGGGCAATTCACTCTGTATGATGGTATGACGGGTGAAAAGTTCGCACGTCCAGTAACGGTTGGCGTAATGTACATGTTAAAGTTGCATCATTTGGTTGATGACAAGATACATGCACGTTCTATTGGAAACTATTCTTTGGTAACGCAACAGCCGTTGTCAGGCAAGGCGCATATGGGTGGTCAGCGTTTGGGCGAAATGGAAGTGTGGGCCATAGAAGCACATGGTGCCGCGCATCTGTTACGTGAAATGTTGACAGTGAAATCAGACGATATTGTTGGGCGTACAAAAATGTATGAATCAATCATATCGGGCAGCAATGATTTCCAAACCGGCACGCCCGAAGCATTCAACGTGTTCGTTCGTGAACTGCGTGGATTGGGGTTGGCGCTGACACCAAAGAAGTTAGATTAATTCATTGTTCCGGCGTTTGCAAAAACGCCGGACGATGATGGGTTCTATAGCGACTGAAAGGAGCAAAATATATGACCAATATGTTGCAAAAAATATTCGGACAAATTGAAACCAAGGAACAGTTTGACGCGCTGCGCATCACAATTGCGTCCCCAGAAGAAATTCTGTCTTGGTCCCATGGCGAAGTAAAAAAACCAGAAACGATAAACTATCATTCTTTGAAACCAGAGCCCGAGGGACTGTTTTGCCAGCAGATTTTTGGTCCGGTCAAGGACTATGAATGTGCGTGTGGTAAATATAAACGAATAAAGTTCCGTGGTGTCGTTTGTGAACGCTGTGGCGTAGAAGTTGGTTCAAAATCTGTTCGTCGTGAACGGATGGGGCACATCAAACTGGCGATGCCGGTTGCGCATACGTGGTTCCTGCGCGAAGGCAAAATTGCAACATTGTTAAACAATTTGCCACAAAAGAAACTGGAACAAGTCATCTCGTACGATGCATATATTGTTATTGAACCAGGGTTAACAAACCTGAAACAATATGATGTAATCAGCGAAGATGAATATCAAAATGCGGTTGAAGAATTTGGCGCAGATGCATTTCATGTCGGTATCGGTGCCGAAGGTGTACGCAGCATTATCGCAAATCTGGATATGGGCGATGAACGCACACGTCTGCGTGCAGAACTGGCGGAAACCAAGTCTGAATCAAAGCGCAAAGGATTAATTAAACAATTAAAATTGGTGGAATCTTTCTTGGATTCTAAAACAGAACCGGCATGGATGTTGCCGGATATTATCCCGGTTATTCCGCCAGATATGCGTCCGTTGGTAACATTGGATGCGGGGCACGTTGCGGCGTCTGATTTGAATGACCTGTATCGTCGTGTTATTATTCGTAACAATCGTCTGAAAAGATTTATTGAAATGCATGCGCCTGAAATTATTGTTCGCAATGAAAAACGCATGTTACAAGAAGCCGTTGATTCACTGTTTGATAATGGGCACAAGGCGCGCCCGATGGTATCGCAAAATCGCCGTCCGTTAAAGTCATTGTCTGATTCATTACGGGGCAAAGCGGGGCGTTTCCGTATGAACCTGTTGGGTAAACGTGTGGATTATTCTGGGCGCAGTGTGATTGTGTCTGGTCCGTCATTAAAATTGCACCAGGTTGGGTTGCCGAAAACAATGGCACTGGATTTATTCAAGCCGTTTGTTTATGCACGCTTGTTGGCGGGTGATTATGCAAATACATTGAAAACGGCACGTAAAATGGTTGAAAATGGCGAAGATGTTGTGTGGGAAATCCTGGAAAAGGTTATTTACCAGCATCCTGTATTGTTAAATCGTCAACCATCGTTGCACAGATTGTCAATGTTGGCATTTGAACCGGTGTTGATTGAAGGCAAGGCAATTCGTCTGCATCCATTGGTATGTAAGGGATTTAATGCGGACTTTGACGGTGACCAGATGGCAGTACACGTTCCGATTTCATTGGAAGCGCAACTGGAAGCGCGTACGTTAATGCTGTCGTCAAACAATATTTTATCGCCGGCAAATGGTGAACCGATGATTGTGCCATCCCAAGACATGGTATTGGGCGTGTACTATATTTCGCTGATTAATGGTGAACATACTGATAAATCACCGCGCTTTGCCAATATGGACGAAGTGAAAATGGCGTTGGAAAACAAATCCATCACATTGCACACACCAATTGTCGCGCGTATTAATGGCAAGATTTACAAAACAACCGCCGGTCGTATGATTCTGGGCGAATTGTTGCCGAAATCTGACAATATGCCATTTGATTTGGTGAACAAGGTTATGCCGGTTGGTGAAATCAAGGCACTGTTGGCAACGACATATGAACGTTGTGGCGACAAGGCAACGATTTTATTGGCAGACGCACTGAAAGATACCGGTTTTGAACAGGCCGCGCGCAGTGGTATTTCCATCGGATATGAAGATATTGTCGTTCCAGATGAAAAGAAAGATATTATTGCCGATACGGAAAAAGAAGCCGAAGAAATTGAACAGCAATATCAAAACGGTTTGTTGTCCAGTGGTGAACGGCATAATAAATTGATTGACCTGTGGCAGAAAACAACCGATAAAATTGGTGATCTGGCATATACTGCACTAGAAAAAAATACTGGTGACAACTGGAATTCTGTGTGGATGATGGCTAAATCTGGGGCCCGTGGTTCTAAACGCCAGATTCAACAGGTTGCCGGTATGCGTGGCATGATGCAGAAGCCCGATGGTTCCATTATTGAAGTTCCGATTATTTCAAACTTCAAAGAAGGTTTGACCATGTCGGAATACTTTACATCAACCCACGGTGCGCGCAAGGGTATGTCGGACACGGCGTTGAAAACGGCGGACGCAGGTTATTTGACACGTCGTTTGGTTGAATTGGCGCAAAATACAGTTATTACTGAACATGACTGTGGTACAACAGAATTTATCACGGCAAAGCCGGTATACCAGGGCAGTTCTTTGGCGGTGCCATTGGGTGATGTTGTTTTGGGCCGTACGGCGGCGCATGATATTGTGCACCCGATTACCAAGGAAGTAATTGTGCCTGCTGGTGAACTGATTACCAAGGTGGCTGCACGCCAGATTAATGAATCTGGATTGCCGTCTGTTGATGTGCGCAGTGTTCTGACATGTCAGAGTGACGGACTGTGTGCAAAATGCTATGGTATGGATTTGTCGCGCAATGCGCTGGTTCATGTTGGCGAAGCGGTTGGTGTTATCGCTGGTCAGTCCATTGGTGAACCAGGAACCCAGTTAACGTTGCGTACATTCCACATCGGTGGTGTTGCATCTGGGGGCGCAGAAAGCCATTTCATAGAAGTTCCGGTCGCCGGTACAATTAAACTGACAAATGTTAATACTATCAAGAATTCTGCGGGACGTATTGTTGTGTTGTCGCGTAACGGTGAATTGGCGGTTGTTGATGATAATGGTGAAAACCTGTTCTCTACCAAGATTCCGTATGCGGCGATGATGATTGTCAACGATGGTGACCGGGTGGAAAAAGGCGCCAAGGTCGCAGAATGGGATCCGTATTCCAATACAATAATCGCCGAAAAAGACGGTACTGTTCAGTTCCAAGACTTGATTGAAAATGTTTCATACCAAGAAGAAGTAGATTCAATGACTGGTATCGTTTCACGCAAGGTTATAAATTGGAACGCAAATACCAAAAAGGCACTGAATCCGGCGATTGTCTTGGTTGATGACCAGGGCCAGGTTATATCACTGGGTGGCAAAAAGGTTGCGGAATACTTGTTGCCGACATATTCTGTGTTGAATGTGGCAAATGGTGCAACGGTGGCGGCGGGCGATGTTCTGGCGCGTATTCCGGTCCAGGCAAAGCGCACAGGGGATATTACCGGTGGTCTGCCACGTGTTAATGAATTACTGGAAGTGCGCCGTCCGGCAAATCCGGCATTATTGGCCGAAATTGATGGTACAGTTGAACTGGAAGATGCAAAATCCAAGATTATGATACGCATTGTCCCAGATGATGGTACGGCGCCGGTTGAATATGTTGTGCCAAAGGGTACAAATTTGCTGGTGCGCAGTGGTGACGTTGTTAGAAAGGCTGATAAATTGGTTGACGGTGACCCGGTACCCCAAGATATTTTGCGTATATTGGGACAAAAGGCATTGGCAACATTTATGGTTGAACAAATTCAACAGGTTTATCGTTTACAGGGCGTGTCAATCAATGACAAGCATATTGAAATCTTGATACGTGAAATGACCCGTCGTGTTGAAATCACGAATCCGGGTGATACAGGATTCTTGATGGGCCAGGTTGTTGACCGTGTTGATTTTGAAGAAGAAAATGCCCGTGTAACACGTGATGGTGGTCGTCCGGCGGTATCGTCCCAGGTATTGGTTGGATTGACGCGTGCATCATTGACGTCACGTTCGTTCATATCTAATGCGTCGTTCCAACAGACAACCAAAGTGTTGGTTGATGCCGCAATCAGTGGCGCAACCGATAAACTGGTTGGTATAAACGAAAACTTGATTGTTGGTCGTTTGATACCTGTGGGAACTGGTGCATATGTACGTCGCGTTCGTGAAATCGCCAAAGAAGAAGAAAAGGCGGAAAAACTGGCACGCGATGGTGCAACCCAACAGCAATTGTTGGATATATAATATGAACCGATGGCCAAAATAACCGTATGCCCAGTGTGACAGTTTTACTTTCCACTGGGCATATGTTCGGAAATTGGGAATTAAAGTTTTCCTTGCAAATGCACAATATTTTAATAAAATAGCAAATTGTAAATAAAAAGGATTGTAAAATGGCAACGCCAAAAAGTAAAACAAGTAAGGCACGTTCGGCCCAACGTCGTTCACACGATGCGTTGGCAGTAATGCCGTGCACAGTATGCAAAAAGTGCGGTGAAAAGAAACGTCCGCATCACGTATGCCCGGCATGCGGCGCAAAATAATATAACGCAAAGGATAAATGGCAGAATCAGGCACGTAAAATCTTGGTGCCATTCTGCCTTTTTACTGCAAAATGTCAAAAACAAAAAAAATCATAGCAATTGACGCAATGGGGGGCGATAAAGGCCCAAATGCTGTTCTGGGTGGAATGAACCAGTTCTTGTACCAAAATGGCGAAGATCGTGTGTTTTTTCGTCTGTTTGGACCGGAAAAAACATTGCGCGAAATGCTGATTAAATATCCGCGTGTTGCCCGTAATTGCGATGTTATTGATGCACCGAATGCGATAAAGAGTACCGATAAAATTCGTGAAGTAATTCGCCATGCCCAGGATACATCCATGTACATGGCAATCAAAGATGTGCGCGACGGTAATGCGGCTGCGGTGGTCAGTGCTGGTAATACTGGGATTTTAATGTCGCTGTCAAAACTGGCGCTGAAAACGATTGACGGGATTTCGCGTCCGGCGATAACAACGATGCTGCCGTCTGGGGGTGGTGATTCACGCGTGGTGGTTTTAGATTTGGGGGCCAATGTCCACTGTGACGAAGGTGATTTATTTGATTTTGCCATTTTGGGCAGTGTGTATGCCGAAATTATTGGCCATATGCCCCGGCCAAAGGTTGGTGTTTTGAACATCGGGGAAGAAGCCACAAAAGGTAACGAAACACTGCAAAAATTAAATAAATTGCTGATGGCGCACAAAGATGAATTGCCATATGATTACATCGGATTCGTAGAAGGTAATGATATCGGCGGTGGTAATGTCCAGGTTGTTGTGACGGACGGCTTTACCGGTAATATTGTATTAAAGACGGTTGAAGGCACCGCGAAATTAATCAAGCGTGTTTTGGTTGATAATTTGAAAAAGTCGGTCTTGGCGATAATTGGCGCGTTTTTCTTGGTTCATGTATTCAAACGGTTAAAGAACAAGATTGACCCACGTTCGTATGCCGGTGCAACATTCTTGGGATTAAAGGGATTTGCCGTAAAAACCCATGGTAACAGTGATGCATTGGCATTTGCGAATTCAATAAAATACGCGTCTGATTTAACGGGTGCGAATTTGAATGATGTAATTGCGGCGCGTGCCCAATCTGTGGCGAAAATTCGCGCACAAATTGGAATGAATGATGAATAAAAACGGGGCATTGCCCCGTTTTTTATATCAATTTTGCATCACGTAATAATTGTTCCAAATACGTGCCGGTGACATGCTTCATACCTTGCTTTTCCAGCAATTTTAACACCCACGGCACATCAATTTGATTCAATTTTTTGCAATCGTTCAGATAGTACACACTTTGTAACAGCATACGTATGTCAAAACAAGAATCAAAGACTTCGGGTACGCCACGGTCCAGATTCAGTAAAGTATAAACGGCTTCCATTGCGGTACGTACAGAATATTCCGTGGTGAACACAGTGTCACGTTCTGTTTCTGCATAATTACCGATAAACGCTAAATTCACCGAATTTTTCGGCACAACCAACGGTCTGTCGCCATTTGCGCGTGGCATAAAGTATGTTGTTATATACGGCATATGTGATGGGACAGTGCTGGAACGATTGTGTGCGATATCTTCTATTTGTGATTCTGGCACCCCAATATGATACAGCCATTCTGCACACAGTTCTGCGCCTGTGCATTCTGTGATTTTCTTTTTGACATAGTTACCGTCTGTGTCGGACAGTAATCCATATGTCCATACAACAATTTCGTTTGGTTTTTGTGCACGAAAATGTGGTTGGCGCGAAATACTGAATCCGTATAACCAATTAGAGTCTTTGATTGTAACAGGGCCACTGCTGACAATAGAACCACTGTGTGGATTTTTTTTGCATATTTTTTCAATATACGGCACAACGGTATCGTCTGTTAATGTAATCGTCGCAGATATTACCCAATTAGCATCTGGAATATTTTCACAGAATTTTTCAGGATGGCCGAATTCGTCGCATTGTGCCGCCATATTTTTCCACAATTGCCATGACGCGCCCAGTTCATGCGTGGTATCTGCTGGGGTATCGTTATCGCCATATGTCGTGCTTTCGGTAATAGAACCATTTGTTATAAACACCATATCGTCCTGGGTCAGTTTAATTTCACGTTTACGACCAGACTTTATCATTTCTATTTTTTGCGCAATTTTTTTATTTTGACGGCAACTGACGCGAACATTTGTTACGGTTGTATCAAAATGAAATTTCACCCCATGTGATTCCAGCCATCGTACCAGCGGGGTTATTAATGATTCATATTGGTTATATTTAGTAAATTTTAATGCAGACATATCGGCCAGTTTTCCAACATGATGAATAAAACGCAAGATATAGCGTCGCATTTCCATTGCGCTGGACCATTTTTCAAATGCGAACATTGTTGCCCAATACAGCCAGAAATTAGATTCAAAAAATTCATCACCAAAAACTTGGTTTATTTTGACATCTTGTAATTTTTCTTCGGGGGTCAGTGCCAGATCAATCAGTTCGCGAATTGCGGTTGGCCCCAGGGTTAATTTTCCGTCGTCTTTCATGCGGTGCCCGCGGCGTTCAATTGCGCGACAGTGCGAAAAACTGGGGTCTGATTTATTCAGCCAATAAAATTCATCCAGCACAGATATATCTGGATTTTCCAATGATGGGATTGAACGGAACAAATCCCACAGTGTTTCAAAATGTGCCTCCATTTCGCGTCCGCCACGAATGATAAAGCCACGTTGTGGATTTTTTATGCCGTCCATACTGCCCCCGGCGATGGGCAGTTCTTCAAAAATATGAATTTTATTACCACGCATTTTACCATCGCGGATCATAAAAACCGCTGCGGCCAATCCGGCCAGCCCACCACCAACAATATATGCAGATTTTTTATTTGCATCTGCGGGGGGTAACGGATTGGCGAATGCTTCATAATTTCCATTGCTGTGATACATATTCTCTCTCCTTTTTTTTGTTGTTGACATATGTAATCAGGTACCCCAGAAATTTTAATCAAGCATCACAACATAATAAACAAGACAGATTTCCCACAGTATTTTATTACATAAAAAATACCGGCATTTGCCGGTGTTTTTTTACTGTTTTGCGACCCGTTGGCGGAATTCATTGCTGGGGCGAAAAGACGCCACACGCCGTGCAGTGATTATTGCTGGTTCGCCTGTTTTCGGGTTGCGTCCCAAACGTTGATTTTTATTCAAAATTTTGAACGTACCGAACCCAGCAAATTTAACATCTTCGCCATGAATCAAAGATTCACTGATTTCTTCAAATATAATATCAATTAACTTGTACGCATCGGCTGTTGTTAATCCAAAGCGTTCGCGTAATCTGTTTGCAAAATCGTTTCTTGTTATCGTTGCCATTTTTTACACCCTGATTAATGCCGCACCCCATGTCAGTCCACTGCCGAACGCAGGATACAGAACAAGTTGTCCTTTCTTGATTATATTATTATCAAATGCGTATGATAATGCAAGCACCCCAGATGCCCCGCTGGTATTTGCATGTTTGTCAACTGTCACCAGAATTTTTTCCAATGGAAATCCCAAACGCTGGGCCCCGCTGTGTATAATGCGCAGATTTGCCTGGTGCGGGACAATCCAATCAACATTTTCGGCCGTGATGCCGGCGTGGTCCATAATATAACTGGCGGCATCAGGCATCAATGTCACAGCCTTTTTATATGTTTCCGGCCCATTCATGATAATGTGATGATCAGGGGAACCGTGTAACATATCAAATTCTGAACCATCAGACATAACGACGGTATCAATAATTCCTGAATAACTGGACCCAGAATGTTCAAAAATCAATGCGCCGGCACCATCGCCGAACAGTACGGCGGTGCTGCGATCGTTCCAGTCAATAAATCGTGACATTTTTTCTGCACCAACCAGCATGATGCGCCGATGGATGCCCGCGGTAAAAAACGCACGTGCACAATGCAGTGCATATATATATCCGGTACATGCACCACGAACATCAAATGCCGGTGCATTGTTTGTTGCGCCCAGACGCCCCAGAATCTGGACCCCGACAGATGGAAAATCCAGTTCCGGTGTTGTTGTTGCAACAATCAGCATATCAATATCATTAATTGTTATGTTGGCATTTTTTAATGCGCGTTGTGCGGCAATGGTTGCCATATCAACAACTGTTTCGTCATCGCGCGCAAAGTGCCGTTCACGCATCCCTGTACGTTGTACAATCCATTCATCAGACGTATCCATAATTTTTTCAAAATCATGATTGGTCATAACCCGTTCAGGCAGATAAGAACCATATCCAATCAGTCTGCTTCCCATTAAACCTTCCTTTTTTTTGCCGTGGTATTATACAAGCCGTGAATAGAACTTGCAATATTAAAATCTGTGAATAAAATATAGTGCAATGTCCCCATAGTTCAACTGGATAGAACAAGGGTTTCCTAAACCCTTGATACAGGTTCAAGTCCTGTTGGGGATACCACTTTGGGGGATTTATAATGAAAAACAAAGCCATTAAAATCGGAATTATTGCCAGTATTTTGCCACACTTGTTTTGTTGTGTATTACCGATAACGTTGTCGGTCATCGGATTGTTTGCCCCAGAAATCGCGCACGCAGAATTTATTCCGCACTGGGTTGAACCATGGTTGTTTGTATTTTCTGGGGCAATGTTGGCATTTTCGTGGTATTTAGTTATTCGTGATTGTCATTGCACATGTGATGATTGTCATGGCGCACACAGTCATCGTACCCAAAAAATAATACTGGGGGTTGTGACCGCATTGTTTGTAATCAGCATAATTTTACATTTGATGTCGCATCATTAACGATGCTGGTATTCGCTGACGTGCCTTGATTGTATTATTTGTGTGTATAACAGGGTTCTATATTAACTGGTACAGAATCTATTTTTTCGGAATACGTACCCGTCGCATTATTTATCCAGTGGCATAAATAAAGATTATTTTTGTCGTTCTGTGCGACGGCTGATGCGTATGCTGTTTAATTTACCAGGCAAAATATGCTTTACACAAATTTTTCTGGGACCAGATTGGTCAGTATTTTCCAAAACCGGCGGAATACTGATGTGTCTGGGCTGTGGTGATATACACGTGGCTGTTTGTCGCCGGGGCGACTGCCGGTCCATATGGTGTCATCATTTTCATCCAGGGTGACCCGCCATGATGTTTTGGTGTCATTTATAATCATCTGGCGCAGTTTGTCGGCGAATTCGCGACTTTCAAATATTGCGACGTTTTCTGTGTTGTAATATGCGCTGCGCGGGTCCAGATTAAAACTGCCAATCCAAGAAATATCGTCATCAAACACAATTGTTTTGCTGTGCAACACAGAAAAACTGGACTGTTTGCGTTCGCGGTCGTGTTCTTTGCCGCGCAGATTTTCTGCGGACAACATGAATTCGTAAACATCAGCCCCTGATTTAATTAAATCTTTTCTGTACTTTTCCCATTTTGCATACACAGTTGGCGCATTTGTTGATGCCAGTGAATTTGTTACAATTGTGATGTGTACCCCAGATTTTTCTTCGTTCAGCATATGTTCCAAACCGCCTTGGCCCGGGACAAAATATGCCGCCGACATGTATACAGAATCCTTGGTGTCCGACCACAGTGTTTGCAATGCACGAATTATATCACCGCGATATTTTTCTTTTTCGTTCATTGACATTTCAACCTTGGACGGCGGATCGGCCAAGAATTTCCCATATCCCCAACTGAAATCAAATTTTTTCTTTTTATATTCGTTTTGTGCCAGTGTTATAATTTTGTTATATTCCATTGCTGCGCTGGCGCGTTCTTGTTCGGCGTTTTCAAGCTTTTTTTCCAACTTGCGTAAATCTTTTTTTGATTTTGCCTTGGGGAACACTGCGGCCGGCACAGACAGGTGATAGTTCCAATATTCATCAAAACTGGCGGTTGCATATTTTGTCATGTCACCAATGAATAATACGTCTGTATCAGAAAAATTTGCCGCGGTTTCTGGATAGAAATAATTACTGCCAACATTACGGCCGCCGGTGATATATGCGATATTATCAACAATGAACAGTTTGTTGTGCATCCGTGAATTCAGACGATTAAAGTCCATCAAGAACTGTGGGTAATATAACAGTCGTGAACGATTTGCAACCGGATTAAAAACTTTTACCTCAATATTCGGGTGCTGATTCAACAGCATTACATCCACGATATCGGATTTTGTTCCATAATCATCCAGCAATATGCGCACCTTGACCCCACGGTCAGCGGCGCGTTTCAGTTCAGCGATTAAAACCTTGGACGAAAAGTCATTACTGTAAATATATGTTTGTAAATCAATTGTCTTGGTTGCCATGCGCGCGAATGCGGCACGGATAACAAATGCCGACAGGCCATCTTCAATCAATGTTGCGCCACTGATTCCGTCGCGGGAATTCAGTTCCCGGGCATAGCATTTGGCAATTGGTGTCTGCATCGGGTCGTATTGAAAGTCAGATGCTGTAATTTTTGGTGTATAGTTTTCCAGGCGCTTGTCTGTGGTTGATGTTGGCACAGTTGTGCAGCCCATCAACGGCAGTGTTAATAAAAACATAGAAAATTTTTTCAATTGTCCCAATGTGTCACCTGGTGTTACGTTAATCCAGTGTATTATATATGTTAATTACAGCAAATGTCAAATTCATTAAATTTTTTAATAAATCAGGAATTCATTCACCCGTCTATATATAAATTTTTGTTTTATAACGTATTTTTTGTTTGTATAAATTTGCATAATGTGGTAAAATCTTTGATAAAAGAGGGTACTTTTCAAATGAAACGCTTTATCACTGTGCTTGTTGGGGTGTTGAGTTTACCTGCATTTGCAGAGGTTGCACCAGAATATTTCTATCAAGATATGCTGATGCAGTATTCTGACGATATGCCGGTGGAATCTGAAATTGCGGAACCGGTTGCGGATGAAACGCAACAACCAACGGTCCCGGTTGCAAAACAGCCGGTTGTTCCCACCACGGCCAGTCCGCGTAATACATCGGGGCGCGCATCTGCGTCGCGTGCGGTTGCCACGGGCGGCACAACGTCATCGCGTAATGTTTCAACACGTAATAATGCAACGCCATCGCGCAATGTAACGGTTCGTACGGCGACAACACCGACAACTGTGTCGCGTGTAAATGCAACGCGTGCGGCAACAACACGTGGTGCAACCGCGAACGCGTCGTCACGTACATCGCGTGCAACGGCAACAAATACGGTATCCAGTCGTCCAACCACAACTGTTCGTGCGACAACGACGTCGGCAACAACAACACCGGGGGTAACGACCCGTCGCGCATCACAGAATAATAATGCGAATACGGCGCGTGCCACGTTGGTTCAAACAGATACAGTTAATAAACCATTATATGTAACCAGTCGTGTTGGCGTGGCCAGTACAAATACAGTCAGTGCGCGTGTTCCAACGATTCGCGCGACGTCCAGTGCGGCAACCACCACAACGACGGCGGCAACCACTACGTCATCTGTAACATCTATGGATGAATTGGCGCAATTGACCGATTTTTGCAAGGCGCAATATACGGCATGTATGGATAATTTCTGTAATGTTTTGGATGACAACCAGGGTCGTTGCAGTTGCAGTGCGAATTTAAGCAATTATGCCGAGACTGAGGCAGCGTTAAAAGAAGCCACGGAACGTCTGCAAGACGTTGCGCAACAAATTCAATACATTGGACTGACGGCGGACCAGGTTGAATCACTGTTTACCGAAACAGCGGCCGAAACAGAATTATCTGGGTCAACGGATAACAGTCAATTCATGAACAGTCTGGAATCCATACGTGACATGATAATAGATGTTGAATCTGGTCGTGCGCGTTCAAATGCATCCAGTGGATTAAGTTTTGATTTAAGTGGTCTGTTGGACTTTTCTTTGGACAGTTCTGGATTTGATTTAGCGAGTTTGTTTGGTAATTCTGGTGCTGACACCAGCAGTATCAGCAACCAGCGTGGTGAAGATTTGTATGAAACGGCGGCTGCGCGTTGCAAGGCGTCTGTATTGAACAGTTGTCAATCCCAGGGTGTTGATATATCAGTGATAACGAATTCGTATGATTTGGAAATAGACAAGGCGTGTATTGCATACGAACGGTCACTGACGGATGCGAACGACCAGATGTCTGCGACGGTTCGCAATGCGACATCGTTACTGCAGCGTGCGCGATTAATGGTTGCGGAACAAAAGAATGCGTATGATTTACGTGAATGTGTGACCGAACTGGATTCATGTATGCAAGACGAATTTGCATGTGGTCGTAAGTATGAATACTGTCTGGACCCAACCGGTAAGTATATCGTAAATGGCGATGTTGTCGTGGGCAGTACGCCGGGCCAGGTCGGTGAAGATATGGATACATCAGCCGGCGTTTATGCAACTTGGCTGTACGATGGCAAGTCTGCCTGGGGTACTGGCAATATGTCAGAGTTTATTGACCAAGATGATACAAACATTGTGAAATTCTTAAAGGACAAAATTGGCACTAATCAAGATGGCAAGAATTCTGGTATGTGCATGTCTGTATTAAATATGTGTCAAGATTTGACATATACTGGTTCAGACGGTGCGTATGATCCGGACAATGTTGTTATCAAAGAATACTTGTTGCGTACATTAACAACCATCAAGGCCCAGCAAGATACGATTCTTGCCGATCATGCCGAACGATGCATTGACGATGTTATATCATGTCTGGTCAGCAACGGTTATAATGCCACAACCGGCGGAACAGAGGGTATAAATGGCGTGGCACTTCGTGCATGTAATTCAATGATAGTGACGTGTGTCAGCACAAATGGCGTTGGTGGTACGGTTGACGCCGGCGAAGCAATGGATTATGAGGAATGGATACAAAGTATATTCAATAAGTAATGAAAGCGTGGCGAAATGCCACGTTTTTTTTGCCGTTGCATATTTTTATGAAATTATTAAATTTGGACGTGCCCCGCGCAGGTTGTTTAATGATTTTTCCTGGGCCGCGCGAAATGCATCTGGATTCCAGATTTGAAAACTGGTTCCGCGACCAACAAATACCGCGCGATCGGTAATTCCCGCGTGTTTTAATAATTCAGGTGGAATAACAATGCGCCCCGTCACATCAAATGCCAATGGTCGCGCGTCTGCAAACAACATCGCTGACAAGTCGTCCAATTCACTGTCAAACACGCCCATTTTATCTGTTGCGTTTGCCAGTTGTTCCATGCGCGACATGGACAAACCTTCTATGCAATTATGGGTGAATGACCGATACAGTACAACACCGGCGAACTTATCAGATGCAACCGAAGCCCGGAAAGAGGCCGGTACAGATATCCGCCCCTTGGTATCCAAACGATTTTCATAAGATGAGAGAAACAATGACATTTTCGCTTCTTATATTGGTGGCATCCGTGCCGTTTCCCTTTCCTTGGCTTCAAGGGTAATTTAGCATGGTGTTTTATGGTTGTCAATGACAATTTAATGTTATTTTATGGGATTTTATGGTTTTGTAAGTAAAATCAGAAAAAATTTAAGTAAAATAAAAATATTTGTATTTTATGCTTGACCTGCGATTCGTTTTTGTTCTAAGATGTTTGTATAGACAAGGAGAAAAGATTTATAACCCCCAGAAATCTGGGAAAAACCGGAAATCTGGGAAAAATAAAAAACAATAAAAAATTAAAAGTTGATTTTTGTAAATACCCGTGTACATACAAGAATCTGTTTAGTTTTTTTATCAACACCCGGAAAAGGAGGGAACCGCGCCATGTCAAAGTCTATCAAAGAAATAATGATTGCATTAAACAAAGTTTTAACAACAACTGTTTGGGTAA
Source organism: uncultured Alphaproteobacteria bacterium (assembly GCA_944392535.1). GTDB lineage: Bacteria > Pseudomonadota > Alphaproteobacteria > Rs-D84 > Rs-D84 > Enterousia. Next base: position 82,923 of record CALXWY010000004.1, read on the forward strand.
ATGAAGATCGCCAAATTATATCATTGGCGGATGAATTGCAAATTGGTCATAATAATGCCCCGCGTTCTATTGAAGATTTATCGCGGCCGTCACTGGTTGGTGCATATGTGTCTTTGCAAATTCGTACAGATAATTTTGATGTTGCCGCAGAATCATTGGAAACCAAGGATTTGGCACTGCGTGTCAAAGAAATGGTATTTGCCGAAGCAAAAAAGATTATGGATGTTGCCGATACGAATGTGACGCAACATGTTGCCCGTGCCGCATAAGGTGCGCCCTTTTGCGCGGTTATTGGGTGCCACAGTTTCTGGGTAACCAGAAGGAGGGGAGAAATCACCACCAAGCAATTGGTGGTGATTTTTTATCAGAATTTTAATATTCCACGTGCGCCGACGGTATAATCATAATATCCTTCGCGAAATTCGCCATCGCATCCAATTTGTATTTCAGTGTTTGGTGTAAATAATACCCGGACAACCGCGCCAATTTTTGTTTGCCAACGTGGCAACTGGGCGGATGTGATATTATATTCTGTATCGTTTATTTTAACATTTACATTGTCAGAATTACCGTGTAAATCATATGCAGTGCCGATAATGAATTCTGGTATAATTGCCGTTCCGAATATGTTGATGTTTTTTATGCGAAATGTTATATCGCCATATGCGGTTACAAAATCCATATTCCCAGATGATATTAACTGGGTTGCTGTATCGGTTGATGATTGACGGTGTATTTTTATGTAACGCGCCCCGGCACGTGGTGTTATTGATATGCCACTGGTGTCAAAAGAATATCCGGCATCCATCCATGCGCCAAACGTGTATAACGGGATTTCGTTATATATATTTAATCCTGCGACATGTTTTACTTCGGATGCATCTGAATAAAATCCTGTTGCCTTGGCGCGCAATGTAATTCCCCCATGATTGTATGTGGCATATATTCCGCCACCATGCGTTGGGGCATTTATTGTGCGCGACCAACTGGATAAATCATCGTTTTGATATGTATATGCAATCCCCAGTGTCAAATCATGATTTTGATATTCTGCACCAATTGCACCGCCATATCCGTTGATATTAAATTCGGCATAGTGCATCGTTGCGTCCAGTTGTCCACCACCTGTGAACCCAGACATCCACAATGTGCCATTGTCGGAATGTTTTACGGTGTTGCGTGTTGCGACATTGTTGGTCAGTAAATCAAATCGGTCATTCAGTGTTGTCCCGATAATCTGCATAATTGGTGCAGTTACCGGTGCCAGTGCGGTTAACGCATGTATATATTCAATTGCATTTGTTTGTAACAGTTCGTTCATGCGCGTGTATATAACGCGTTCCATACCGTTGGTATCTGGTTCATTTTGCCACGCAGATGCGGTATTCAGGTTATTTGCTGTACCCCCATATTCTCGTATAATATTGTTAAAGTCGCTGTACTGTGCGATTTCGTACCACCCATCCCCCAGTCCGATGAATGAATATATGTTATTATTTATATCTGGGACAAAGTTGTCTTGGACGGCATTGCCACGCAGTATTTGAACGCGCATACTGCTGTTTGTGCCCAGTGCATTCGGTTCTAAAATAACATTCATGCGTGCACCATCAGAAATATTCCAATCGCGTGCCGTTAAATTTCCATACGTATTTTCATTCGCGATTGTTATTCCCAATGTGGTCCCAGTGGCAAAGTTCGCACTGGTTACATTTGCTGATGTTGTCCCCAGGTTTAATGTGCCGCCAATCACATCCAGACGATTTGCATGAAAAAATTTTCCGTTTGTTGTAACATTAACGTTTCCGTTGTACATTGTTACGTTCCCAGTAAATCCGGTCATATCATTATTTAATACAATTGTCCCACCGGTCGGCACATTTGATTCATTAAAAATAAATTGCCGATTAATAATTATTTCGCCATCACCAGCAATATTGTCATCAAATGTTATTGTACGGTTTTCGGCAGCATTCATACCGATTGTTCCACTGGACTGAATTGCATTTGATTTTCCGCCTGATGTATTGCCAGAAAACAACATATCATCGTTATTTGCAATCAAGTACAATTCATACAAGTTCATTATTGCGCCGCCACTGTCTGTGGCAGAATTATTGATAAAATTACTGTCTATGACATACATGTCGTCCCAGTTATAGATTGCGCCACCGTATGTTGCCCGGTTGTTATTAAATTCAGAATTGCGCACAACAGCATACAGTGTATCGCCACTGATGCCATAGTTACCAATGCCGCCGCCGGTATCACTGGTGTTGTTTTCAAATGTTGCGTTGGTTAAATTCAGTGTACCGGTGGTATAGATTGCGCCACCGATATCGTCGGATGTATTAGATGTAAATGTCGCGCCATCTATGTTGATGATATTAGAGTTATATAATGCACCGCCACTGGTCGCGGTATTTGATGTAAAAACAGAATTATTGATGTTTATTTCGCCGTCGTTAAATGCGACGCCGCCCATATCGCTGGCAGAATTTGATGTAAATTGCGCATTGCTAAATGTAGATACGGTTTCATATTCATTATAAATAACGCCGCCATCGCCACGCGTTGCGTGATTGTTACTGAATACGCTGTCCGTTGCGGTTACAGTTGCGTTGTTGTTCAAATAAATAACCCCGCCCCCCAGTACAGATGAATTATTACTGAATGCTGAATTGTTAATTGTTACATTCCCGCCCAGATTTGATATAACACCCCCTTCGGATGAATTAGAAAATGTGTTGAAAGATTTTGTGATATTGATTTGATTGCCATCTGTTGTGAATGTGCCGACATTTGATATATCCAGATTATTACCTGATGACAAAATAAATCCAATCATACTGTTGCCATTGAAATCAAATTGACCGCCATTTATGCGGGTCGTTGTTGCCCCAGGTGCACTGATAAGCCGTGTGGATACGATATCGCCTGTGATGGTTATATCATTTTCTTGGGATGCCGTTTTATATAACGCATAAAAAGTATTAAAATCTGGTGCATCTGTGGCAAATGCCGGAATGATACAGGATATTACAATTACAGACGATACGATAATTTTGCGCATTTTTTATGTCCTTTGTTTTTATATCCCCAGGTTCATCAAAAATGCACAAAATATCAATACGACGGTATTCCCATAAAAAATCCTGTGGTCGCCACAGGATTTTAATTTACCACAATTTGACGCGCTTTTCCGGGGCCAGATACAGTTTATCAGTATCGGTCACACTGAACGCGTCATACCACGCATCAATGTGCGGCAATATTCCATTAACGCGCCAACGGGCCAAAGAATGTTCGTCTGTCTTGGTCAGGCGTAACGCATCGGCATCACGAATATTTTGCGCCCACACGCCGGCCTGGGCGATAAAGAAACGCATGTCGTCTGTCAATCCTTGGACGCGGCCGGTGTGCACACCAAAATTTTTATACGCCGTATATGCAACCGTTATTCCGCCATAATCAGCCAGGTTTTCGCCCAATGTGAATTCACCGTTTGCATGTACGCCGGGGGCAATTTCTATGTTGTTAAAGAAATCACGCATTACATTTGCACGTGCAATAAAATTATCGGCATCTGTGGCGGTCCACCAGTCGCGCATATTTCCATCCGCATCAAAATGGCGCCCAGAATCATCAAAACCATGCGTCATTTCATGTCCGATAATTGACCCAATTGCGCCATAGTTAAACGCGTCATCGGCATTCATATCAAAAAAAGGATATTGTAAAATGCCCGCTGGGAAACAAATCTCGTTTGTTGATGGGTCATAGTACGCATTGATTTCATGGGCGTTCATGTACCAGATTGTTGAATCTTTGCGTTGACCAATTTTTGCAATCCAAAACGCGTCTTCAAATTGTGATACGCGCACCATGTTTTCCCACAGTGATTCATCTGCACGTATGTTCAGTTCGGAATAATCGCGCCATTTATCTGGATACCCAATTTTTGCCGTGAATGAGTTCAGTTTTTTCATTGCGCTGGATTTTGTTTCGTCTGACATCCATTCCAATTTTTCAATCCGCATTCCCAATGCGCGTTGCAGATTTTTTACCATTTCTTGCATGCGTTCTTTGGCGGCCGGTGAAAAATATTTTTCAACATACATACGACCAATTTCTTCACCCAGTGAATCATCCAGTAATGCAACCGCACGTTTCCAGCGTGGCTTTTTATCTATTTGTCCGGCCATTGTGCGATTATAAAAATCAAATGCAATGTCGTATGTTGTGTCATCCAACAGTCCGTCCGCAGAACAAATAACACGATATTTCAGATAGTCACGAATTTGTTTAATATCTGTATCATTCATAATTGCGATTGATTCTGCAATGGCTTCGGGTTGATTGATGTTTATTTCTGTTGCGGCCTGGGCACCACGTGCGGCCAAGTATGCATCCCAGTCAAAATTTGGAAATTTATTTTTTATATCACTGATTGACATTTTGTGATAATTCGCATTTGGGTCACGCAGTTTTTCTTTGGGATAAAACGCCCGTGCCATACGTTCTTCGGTTGCGTATATTTCATCGGCATCTGCATCAACACCAAAATTTTTTAATTGCTTTGCAATATATTCACGATACTTTGTGCGTATTTCACGGGACTTTTCATCGTCGTCAAAATAATAGTCGCGTGACAGTCCTGTGCCACCTTGGCCGATATTGTACAGATAGTATTCACTGTTTTTTTCATCCAGCCCGACACCATCGCCCCAGAACGCAGATGAAAACGCATGCATTTTTCCCAAGTATGCCGGTAAATCAGACACAGATTTAATGTTATCAATTTCGTCCAGGTATGGTTTAACGGGGCTTACGCCATCGGCATTTAATTTTTCTGTGTCCATTACGATTTTGTACAGTGTGCCGATTTTTCCTGTATCATTTTCGGCAATTTCGCGCACACGATGCAAATTCGTGTCATGCAATACTTCAAATGCACCATATCGTGTATAGTCATTTGGAATTGGGTGTGATTTGCGCCACCCATACGTTGCATAGTCATAAAAATCATCGCCGGGTTTTACTGATAAATCCATATTTTCTGGCTTTATGCCTGTGTTCATAATTTTCTCCTTTGGTGTCGGCAAGAAATATACAATCGTAATTGCCACGAACAGTATGATGATGCCGATTATGTTTAACAGTTTATGTTGCATTGTGGCTACCTCGTCATATTTAATATTATATCGTCCAAAATCAACATTCCCTGTTTTGTTGCGGCAATGCGATTATCTGTTGTCATATTCAGTAATTCTGGGTTTGATGTAACGAAATCCATATTTATCACTTTTTGTATACCTGGGTCAAGTTTTACACCACGAACCTGGCGCATGCCAGTTATTATTCTTTCAATGGCGCGTGTTTTTGAATCAATTTTTGCAAATACTTCATTGTTGCCCATTTGCTCGTACCACTGATTTCCAATTTTTATTCGTCCGGCGGCCCCGCGTCCGATGCCTATGTACGGTGCGCCATCCCATACGTTTTGGTTGTGCGCGCATTCAAATCCAGGGGCGGCATAGTTTGATACTTCGTATCGTTGCAGGTCCAGTGTATCATCAATTGCCATGTACATGTCGGCCATTTCTGTGTTTGAAGGCATATCAAGATTCATTTTCCCAAATACAGTGTTGGGTTCCAATGTCAATTCATACAGCGAACAATGCCGCAGTCCGATTGAATTTATATCTTGGCACATTTTAATAATGTCATCCGTTGTATCATGTGGCATGCCATATATAAAATCCGCAGACAGGCGAATGTTTTGCTTAATCGCATCACTTATCAAATTCATGGCGTCTTTGACGGTGTGACGTCGCCCCAAGAATTTTAATTTTTCATCACTTAATGATTGTACCCCCACAGACAGTCGCGTGACCCCAGCATTACAGAAATCAACCAGTCTGTCGTGATTGATTGTTCCAGGATTAGATTCCAGTGTTACTTCACAATTCTGGTCAAGATTAAAGTTTTTTCTGATTGCAGTTAATATTTTATCAAAAAATTGCGGTGGCATCAGTGATGGGGTTCCGCCGCCAAAGAACACCGTTGCAACATCTGGGGCGCATAATTTTTTGCCCCAATAATTAATTTCTGAAATTATGCCATTGGCGTATTGGTCCCAGTCTGGGTTTGCGCATGCATGCGAAAAGAACGCGCAATAATTGCACTTTGATGAACAAAATGGCACATGAACATATATGTTATATTCTGGAATCATATTGACATATTATATGAAAAAAGTAAAAAATCCAGTGTTTGATGTATTATGAAAGAAAATCTCTTTTTATGGATTTTTTTTTATGATATAATACATAGTAATGTAGGTATGAAACCAGGGAAAATATCGCTTTTCTGTGTACTTTTTGCACCATTTGGTGCCTTTGCTGCCAGCAGCGAAGGTGTTCCATCATACTATCAAACTGATAACACAATTACTGCGAACCAGGCGGCGTACGGCCAATATGCCAGCCAGGGATACACCCAATATGTGGGCCAGTCTGGGAATAAGCAAATTGTTGGGTCACAGTCTTATTCGTACCAGGTTCCACGCCCATCTGTCCCGACAACAATGGGAACAATGACGGCGAACGGCATATCAATGCCAACCGAAGACAGAACATCAATTTATGCGATGTACACGCGGCGTTTTGCGGATTTTGAATTCAAAACCGGTGTGAATTCTGTCTTGGAATGGGACGATATGGTATATAACGAAATTGGTGTCGGAATTCATCATAATTTCAGCATACGTAATTTTGACATGTTCGCATATGGTGAATACAGCATGGGATTTATGTCGCATGGTGGCATGTCAATGGATTACGATTTGGAACCGTTTGATTATGCCGAAGATCCAAATTATGGCATATTTACAATTTCTGTGGGCGACCAGACTGGGCGTACAAATCATTTGCGTGTTGGTATTGGGGCGCATCATGTATGGGATTTAGGTGGTTGGAAAATTTCACCATCATTTGGATATGAAATATTTAATCATAACTTGGAAATGTCTAATCACTTGTATCCGAACCCGGGCATTTATTTGCCATTGATGACGGACAAGGGCGATTATGTATACGGCGATACGTCGGGGCATTATTATACTGTGCCGATTGGAACCGACGCGCCCGATGATTGGTACCAGGTGTGTATGTCACCCGAAGATATCAAATTGGTCCAGGCGCCGGCCACTGGGTTAACAGATTTGGGAACGACGCTGGTCACCGGCGATTATGACCCGGCGATGGGATATATACCGTGGGGTGTTGATTCTGGGGAATGTGTGATTATCGGTGGTGATGGTCCTGTATTGGTTGAAGGTACCACGCATATATACAATACCACATGGTCTGGTTTTTATATCGGGCTGGAAATTGAAAAGCAGATGACATTGGCGGATAAATTGCGCTTTTATGTCCAGTTTGGTTTGCCAAAGTATTCATCCGAAGGTACGTGGCCAAATCGTACAGATTGGCAACAGAACCCCAGTTTTATTGACGAAGGCAACAATGGCGCGTATTCATATGCCGCCGAAATGGAATACAGTTACCAAATTTCAGATCGTATGCAGTTGGCGATAAAGGTTGATACCAATCTGTTCCATGTTGGGGCAATTGGGGGCGAATTATATATGGCCGAATATACAGACTTTTTATTGGACGAAAATGGCATGTATGTACTGGATGAAAATGGTTTGCCGATTTTGGAAACGGTACCTGCTGAAACAGTATATGTTACGGACCAACTGGATCATGCAACGTGGCAGTCGTTTGGGTTGCATGTCGGCTTGAAATATTCTTTTTAATCGCAAAACAAGGGGGCCGGCCCTATGATTAACAAATGTATTGTATCGCGCATTTGCGGGATAATAATGTGTGTGTTTTTACCGTGTTCGGCAATTTGTGCCGAACGTGGCGTGTTTGACATGGCGCGGTGGGATACAATACTGGATAACGTACGATCGCGCGCTGCATCGCAAAACATATCACGTGATATGATTGATGCCACGTTAAAGTCACCGGCGTTTATCCCGTCAATTGTGCGCAGTGATCGTAACCAATCAGAATTCACATTAACATTAGATGAATATTTGGCGCGTACTGTTAATTCGCGGCGCATAAAAAATGGGCGTGAAATGCGTGCAACGTACCCGACGATGCTGTCACGCGTTGAACAGCGGTACGGGGTCCAACCGCATGTTATATTGGCGTTTTGGGGGCTGGAATCAAATTATGGTTCTTATCGTGCTGCACATAAATTGACAGATGCGTTTTTAACGCTGATGTACGATGGGCGCCGTGAAACGTTTTTCGGTAACCAGTTGTTGGCATTGATGAAAATTGCCGATGATAATAATCTGGATATAAATGATATTCGGGGCAGTTGGGCCGGTGCAATGGGGCATTTTCAGTTTATTCCGACGACGTTACAGCAATATGGTGCAGACGGCAATGGCGATGGCCGAATTGATATAATACACAGTGTCGGTGATGCGATGTTCAGTGCGGGTAATTACTTGAACAAACTGGGGTGGAATCCGAACGAACGTATTGTGCGTCGTGTTGCATTGCCCGCAGATTTTGACATTTCATTGTTGGATGGCAAGACAAAAAAATCATTACCAGAATGGGCGATGCTGGGGGTTACAAATGAAGACGGGTCGCCATTGCCATCGTCTGGGATGATTGCTGGACTGGTTGGTGATACCAAGACAATCCAGGCGTCGCGTGATGCCGCAATCAGTGCGGCGGCCAGTTACACGGACCCCAATGCAATTGATACAGATATCGCGCCGCAACCGGTGATATATGCATATCTGACGTATCCAAATTTTTATCGTATAAAAAAGTGGAATAATTCTAATTGGTATGCAATTGCAATTGCAACATTGGCCGACGAATTAAAGTAAATAAAAATAATTGAAAACAGCGGCTTTCTTTGATAATCTTGATAGTGTTTTTAATAATAAAAGGTTTTATGTATGGCTATCAAGGTTCGTGACTATGAAGTTCGTTTAACACGTAACAAAGATGAACGTCGCCAGGTGCGTCAATTGCGCTATGAAGTTTTTGTTGAAGAAGAAGGCGCATCCGTAACCGACGAACAGCGCGCATTGCGCGAAGAATATGATGCGTATGACAGATATGCTGAATATTTGGCGGTTTTTCATAATGGAAACATTGTTGGGACATATCGTATCATTGACCGCGATGCCGCCGAAAAAATGGGCAGTTTTTATACAGAAACAGAATTTAATCTGGCCAAGATAAAAAAAATAGACGGCAATATTGCAGAAATGTCACGTGCATGTGTAAAACGTGAATATCGTGAAAATGCGTTGGTCATGCGATTGCTGTGGGCGGGGTTGGGTGAATATATTGTGCGCCGCAAAATAACGGTTTTATTTGGTGTTGCATCATGGGTTGGAACGCGTCCGGTTGAATCTGCCCAGGCGATTTCATACCTGTATTATAATCATTTATCACCAATCAGCATGCGCGCGACGGTATTGTCTGAAAACTTTGCGGATGGCGTAAATCAGAAATTATCACGAATGAATATATTGCCACGTGAATTTGTGGATGAAACAGATGCCCGCCGTCAAATGACACCATTAATAAAGGGCTATTTGCGCCTGGGGGCCACATTTGGCAAGGGTGTATTTATTGATAAACCATTTAATTCATACGATGTATTTGTGATGGTCCAGACTAAAAAAATTGATGCGGCGTATCAAAAGCATTTCTTGGGACGTGAAAATGCCTTGGCGCATTTGGATGTCAAAGATGGCGCATTGAAAACAGTTGGGAAAATAATGTTATTGCCGGTGACGGGCTCTTTCCGTGTTGTGCGTGCATTTTTGGAATTCTTGTTGCGCGAAGATGCGGCCGATGCCGAATATATTGATGATTCCAAAGACAACGACAGGGAACGCGAATAATGACACACCCCAGACCCCAGAATTTTTTTAACACATTTGGTGCGATACTGAAATTTGCAACATTTTGGATATTGGTTGTTGTTCAGTTGCCTGTGATATTTTTATTACCACGCGGTCGGTTATCCGTAAAATACATGGGATTTTTTATGCGGATATTATTGGTATTGGCGGGTATAAAAATTCGTGTACACGGCAAACTGTCGTCACACCGTCCATTATTGGTAATATCTAATCACATATCAATTTTTGAAATTGCGACATTTCCAGTTGCCTTGGGGGGCAGTTTTATCGCCAAAAAAGAAATGGAATCATGGCCATTGGTTGGATGGGTATCGCGCAAGTTTGGGGTTGTTTTTATTGATCGTCGTCCATCACATGCCATTGATGCACTAAAACAGGTCCAAGATACATTGACAACGGTGTCATATCCAATTTTCTTGTTCCCAGAAGGGACAACAACAAATGGTGCATATGTAAAGCCATTCAAGAGTACACTGTTCAATTTTGTTGAAAATTCAAATGTTGTTGTTCAACCATTGGTTATGAATTATCGTTATCGCAATGGCGATGTAATCAGTGATGCTGATATGGCGGAACATTTTGCATACTTTGATAATGCCAAGCAAGATATGGGGCCAAAATGTTCGCGCGAACGCAGTGCATTTGGCCAGGTTTTTCACATCATGATGCTGGGCGGATTTACGGTTGAATTAACTGTGTTGCCGCCGCCGCCGTTGGCGGGCATGGACAGAAAGCAGATTGCAGAAACACTGCATAAAATTGTTTCTGATAAATATATGGAATTAAAGAACAGACCAATAAAATAAAAGAGATTACAGTTATGAAAACAGCAATTACCCCGACACGTTCGGAAAATTTCAGTGAATGGTATCAAAATCTGATAACTGCGGCGGATTTGGCGGAAAATGCACCTGTGCGTGGGTGCATGACGATAAAGCCGTATGGGTGGGCGATATGGGAATTGATGCGCGATGCACTGGACCAGCGTATTAAACGGTGCGGTGTACAGAATGCACAGTTTCCATTGCTGATACCGATTAACTTTTTTAATCGCGAAGCGGAACATGTCGCCGGATTCGCCAAAGAAGCCGCCGTTGTCACACATTATCGCTTGAAAATGATTGACGGCACATTGCAACCAGACCCAGATGCAAAATTAACAGAACCGTACGTAATTCGTCCAACGTCTGAAACGATTATTGGCGAAGCAATGTCACGATGGGTTCAATCGTATCGTGATTTGCCGATGAAATTAAACCAATGGGTAAATGTTATGCGTTGGGAAATGCGTCCGCGACTGTTCTTGCGCACATCTGAATTTTACTGGCAAGAAGGCCATAATGTATTCGCCACACATGATGATGCAAATGCTGATGCCCGCAAAATGCATCGTGTATATGGCGATTATATGCGTGATGTTTTGGCAATTCCATCAATAATGGGCGAAAAAACACCCGAAGAACGATTTGCCGGTGCAGATCATACATATACACTGGAACATATTATGCAAGATGGGCGCGCGTTACAGGCGGGTACATCGCATGACCTGGGGCAACATTTTGCAAAATCGTTTTCAATTCAATTTCTGGATACGGATGGTGTATTAAAACATGCGTGGACAACATCGTGGGGGGTATCAACCCGCATGATGGGCAGTTTGTTTATGACACATTCTGATGATGATGGATTGGTACTGCCACCCGCCGTCGCCCCGTACCAGGTTGTGATTATTCCAATCACACGTGATGATACATCAGAACAATTGAATTCATTCGCCGAACAGTTGGGTGAACGCTTAATTAATGCGGGCATTCGTGTTTTGGTTGATACGTCTGATATGCGTACGCCGGATAAAATGTGGAAATGGATTAAGCGTGGCGTTCCATTACGTGTTGAAATTGGTGCGCGTGAAATGGATGAAAATAATGTCACTGTTACCCGTCGTGATTTGGGTAAATCGTCTAAACAGACCATGGCGACCGACGCATTTGTATCAGATGTGCAAAATATGCTGAATCAAATCCAGCAAGACATGTATGATGCGGTTGTTCGCCGTAACAAGACGATGATTCATGACGTGGCGGACCTGGACGCACTGGAATCTGGGTTATCAGATGGAAAAATTGGATTTTTCCGTATTAAATATGATTTAACAACGAATGAACAATTTAATAAATTGGTTGAAAAATACAAGATATCGCGGCGCTGTTTGGATGACGCCGACCCGACATATGTATTTGTTGCAAAGTCATATTAATAAAAATCCCGCGTTATGCGGGGTTTTTATTAATATTTTATTGTTCTGACGTAATACCCCGGGCGTAAGCCCGATGTATTATTTATTTTTTCTTTTTATTATTTCTGGATTTATTTTTCTGGGTATTTGCGATTACTGTATCGTCATCATCATCGTCATACGATGCGTATATGCCGTATTCTGCGTCAATGTCACCAGACATTTCATCCAGCATTTGCCGTGCCCGCGCATTGCGATTTGCATATTTTCGTAATCCCAACACCAATGCAGCAGATATCATTTTTTCAATATCTTTGGATGATACAGATTCTGATACGCGTTCACGAATATGATCAGCCATATTTTTAACCGCATGTTTTGCCTTGTACAAGAACGAATGGCGCCGCCGAATGTGGTCAATAATTTCCATAATCCACATCACAATCAGGAATACAATTAACGGTACCGCAACGCATACGATAAAATATTTGAATACAGAATCTGTGCAAAACGTCATACCAAACATCGCATTACACGTATTCGGGCAATGCAGTAACATAATTGCGACAATTTCATATAATGATAAAATCGTCAGTCCAATTTTTGATTTCAGAAACATTGTTTTTCTCCATATTTATAATTTTTTATTAATTAAAATTTCATAAAGCGAACGCCCATCATTACCATCCAGTCGCCCCGATTCCAATTACCACCCAATCTGTGTCCTGCGCGCAGCCATACGCTGGTTGATTGGTTCAGCATGGTCCCCAGTTCAATTTCGGCCAAGACTTCTTGGCGTCCTTGTTCATAATCCACCCATACTTGTGGATCGGCCATTATCCACCAACCGTTATTTGATGCATATCCCAACAGTACGCGGTATTGACCTTGGTTTGTATCTGGGGTAAAATCAGGTTCTGTGTTATTCAGTGAAATGAATTGTTTTGCAACCAGTGCGCCGAACACATTATGACCGAACGAATACACATACCCCAGTATCGGATCAAACAAATATTGTTGCAGCCCCAACCGATTGTCTGTTGCGGTTGGCAAGACGAATTCTGCGGCACCAATCAATGTGTGGCGGCCCCATGTATGTTGGGCACGCCCACGCAGTGTTAAATCGCCAATTCCATTTTCATCACCGTATGGACCGGCAACACGCACCGCCGGCAATTCAACATTTATTCCAAATACACGTTTTATTGCGTGATCGTATTTGAATGTCAGTGAATTTATTGATGCATCACCAACAGCCCGTAATTGTGGCAATAATTCAAACTTGGTTAAATTATCCGCCGGATTAACACCACGTGCAGTGTCATCCGCAATTGCCGGCATTGACGATAATATCAATGCTGGGATAAAAAGAAGTTTATGTTTCATGTTTCTCTCTCCTTGGATACCAAAATTATGCATTTAATAAAAAACTTTTTCACCAGGAAAGAAAACCCGCCACAATTGTGGCGGGAAACAAACAGGAAAAAACGAAAATAAAATTATATTAATCCGATGTCACAGGCGCATCCGCCGTTCCATATTCTGGTCGGATGTTTTCCGCTTGGGCGTCATTGCCGGTCGCACCCCCAGATTCTGACGTTGTGTTTTGGACAGAAACAGCATCTGCGTTTATTGTCCCAGACTCGGCCGCGGCACGTTGTTCTTCGGCAATTGCGGCATTTTCTATCTGTAACAATTGTTTTTCCAACGCCGAACGTTCCGATGATTTATAGCCTGTTTCACCGGCATCACTGGCCGAATCCGAATGGTCCCCAGATGTTGATGAATCAGATATCGCCGGATTAATCAAGTTTTGGTATATTGCAATTGCTTCACGGGTTCCGGTCATATCACGCGCCAACAATTTACTGCCATCGCCGGGAAAGAACCATTCGTCCAATTTAATCGCGGTCAGTTGCATAATCGGCCGTGTGCGGGCGTCGGCAACCCATCCAGGTAATGACGGCGCATCGGCATAGTACCACAATGCGCACCAATACACCAGCCCCATAATTACGATACCACGGATAATACCAAATATTATCCCCAGTGTACGGTCCGTAATTTTCATCATGCTGTTGTGAATTTTTTCACGTAACCGCTGGTTAAAGAACCCGATCAGCAATAATATGACAAAGAATACGATAAAGTACGACGCAACCAACGTTCCAACGGTTGATTCTGATAAATCAAACCAAGATTGTAATAACTGGTCAACAAACGGTGAAACGAAACGTGCCGCGAATGCCGCCGCGACCCATGACAGTGTGGCCACTGTTTCATATACACCGCCACGAATGCTGGCCCATATTGTGGACGCCAAAATGACGCCCACATAAATATAATCAAGAACGGTCAAATCAAACATATCGCATCCTGAATCTTATGAACGCCCGGAATTATTTCTTCTTTTTGTCCTTTTTGACCAACACAACGGCCAATATTGCAACCAGTACGATTAACAGTGCATAGAAATAAATTGGCGACCCACCATCAGTTTTTTTTTCACCTGGGGCCATGGCGTCGGACCCGGGTTTGTATTCAGAAACAACATTTTGACGTTCTGGATGTTTCGCGCGGAATCCATCAGGGTCCGCATCCAAGGCCTTTTTATTTTCGGCGGCAATTTGCTTTTCTGAATCAGACATGTCAACTTCAACCGCGTCGCGCAGTTCTTGTTCCATGAAATCCGCATATCCTTGGAAACATTTATCACCAATGACGATAACTGGTACGCCACCACTTTCATATTCGCATTTGGCCAATGCTTTTTCAAATACCGGCATATTCGTTTGATCCATAACATTAACCTGGACAATGCGTAAATCCGGGTATTCATAAACCATTTTGTTTACAAAAAAATCACGTGCATGGTGACAATGTGGACAATATGGTGAATAATACAGCGTGATATCCGCCGCAGATGCAGTACCAATAAACGCCAAACCAAAAATCGCAGACAAAAGCGACAGTTTTTTCATATGTTCTCCTTTTTTTCTTGAACTGATTATAAAAATACGACCGCGCCGGCGCAAGTTATTTTTATATGAATCCCAAGAAAAAAATCTGTTGTATTTTTTTATATCATTGCCAAAATTATTTATATGAATAAACCAGTGGAGGATTTACATATGTTTTCTTTATCACAATTTCCATTAATGTTTGAAAAAAATGCAATTGCGCCATATATGTCCCCAGAAACACTAGATTGTCATCATGGGCGTCATTTGGCGACGTATATAAAAAATCTGAATGAATTAATTGACGGCACGAAATATGCAGATATGCCGCTGGACGACATTATCAAAACATCTGTGACAGATTCAAATGCCACAAAGATATTTAATAACGCGGCCCAGGTGTTTAATCACGATTTCTTTTTTCATTGTATAAAACCAAATGGCGGTGGCGATGTTCCAAATGAAATTGTCGCGGCATTTGATGGCGCGAATGCGTTTTTTGATGCGTTCAAGTCCGCATCTGGCGGCGTGTTTGGCAGTGGTTGGTCATGGTTGGTTCATGATGGTAATACATTAAAGATATTAACAACCGCCAATGCAGATACGCCGATTGCGCATGGGATGCATCCTGTATTGTCATTGGATGTGTGGGAACATGCATATTATCTGGATTATCAAAATCGTCGTGCTGATTTTATTGACGCGTTTTTGTCGCATATGGTTAATTGGGATTTTGTGCGCGAAAACCTGGACCAGATTATAAAATAATAATGGGGCATGCGCCCCATTGTTATTTTACATAGCGATCGTATATAACCGGCGTTTTGTTTATTGTATAAATACGTCCATCGTTTTCTTTATTGTAATATATATACAGAACATTGGTTGTATCGTTCACGTCCCACGGATTCGTGTACCCGATAACCTGACGTTGGGTATTATGCGGAAATACGGCATGGAAAGTGTTGTCAATAACCTGGGAATACTTGTCTTTGAAAGATTGACTGGCAATCAGGTTAAATATAACAATGCCATTTGGCGCGATACGTGATTTTATTCGTTGCATAAATTCTGCGGTAATAAAACCTTCGGGGATTTGGTAAGAATTTGAATACACATCCAATAAAATCAAATCATATAATTCGTCTGTATTTTTCAAGAACTGACTGGCATCTTGGATAACAAAGCGTTTGTTTGACGTCAGTTGTTGGTCCAAGAATTCTTTTTCTGCAACATCTTTTAATGTGCGTTCAATATCTACGAATGTATAGTTATTAAATGTATCGCGCAATCCGGCGGTAAAGCCCCCCGCACCCAATACCAAAATATTGTGAATTCTGTCGCCTGGCATTGTATATATAAAATGCGTATTAATATAATTGATATATTCGGCCGCCGCCCCAGTATCTGGATTATATATAGACATCGGCAACCCATTCATATCCAATACACGCATGCCACTGTAATATTTATGCACAGATATTGTTGAATTGGCATTATTTACCAGAATTCCGTATTTATTTTTCTGGATAAAATTACTGTTAATAATAACCGTTGGCACCAATACTGCGATTGCGACCAGACCGACCCACCAACGTGTACGTGTTATAAATGCGGCAACAGATGCCAATATGACGATTAAAATAACGGTATAATTCACCCCCAAGAACGGCATCAAAATCAGTGTTGTTAATAATGACCCCATGACCGAACCAATTGTATCCCATGCCATGATATTCCCTGTGTAACTGGTGTTATATCTGTGCAGACAGCGGGACAACAACGTTGTATTAAATCCAAACAAAAATGGTCCAACGGACAGAAATACAAACGAATATATAAATGTTTGTATAATACTGGACGTAATACCCCATTCATACATCCATTTGAAATATTTTAATACCATTGGGAAACTGGACGCGAACAGTGCCAACGCCGCAATAATCAAAAAACTGATGCCCAGAATTTTGCGAATGTTTTTTGTTGCGATTTTCTTTGATTCGCCGACAAAATACCCCAACGACATAAATCCCAAGAATGTTCCCATAATTATACTTGTAATTACGGCGCTGGACCCGACCCAGAATGCCAATTGTCGTAACACAACCAATTCCAACGATAAACTGATATACCCATTCAAGAATATTAAAAACACCAACCAATATTTTAATTTGCGACTCATGGACGATGCCTCCCTTTCAATTGGTTGCATCCTAGTAAAAAAATAAAAATCATTCAAGCACAGAAATTTATCGTGTATGTAAAAAACGCACGTCGTCAAATTCAGGATATCTGCTGAACATTGCGGCGGCAAAAGGGCACATGGTTATAACCTTGCGATGTTGATTGCGGGCCAGGTTTGCAGCGCACCGCACCAGATTTAATCCAACATGCGCGCGCTGGTATTTTTCTGTGACACTGGTGCGGTCTATAATCATTTTATCAATACCAACGCGCACAAATGTTATTTCGCCGACGTGTTGCCCATCACAGTTCGCATAGAATCCCAACCCGTTTGGAAATATATCATATGTGATGGTTTCTTGTGCCATATGCGCCCCCTGTTACACATGGCATTATACCATTGACCGATGCAATTGATAAATCGGACAGTAATCCGCAAAATATTTACAAATTATTTAATTGCATCAAAATTTTTACGAATGATTTTGCCACTGCGGCGCAGCGCCCCAGATTCTGTGGCATTCAGTTTTGGACGCAGTGTTGCAATCACACCATCTGCGCCAACAATTCGTGGCAACGACATCGCAACCATGTCTGTACCCCGTCCAGATACACAACTGACGGTTAATATCCGGCGTTCGTCATTGATGATACAGCGCAACAAATCTGCAACAGCGGCACTGATTCCATCCCATGTGGCCCCACGACCACGAATAATTTCATATGCTGCATTATGTACCCGATGTGTGATAGTATTACGTGTCGTTTGTGGCAAAGAAATTTTCATCTGGCGACAGAAATCGTCCAGTCCCAACGCCCCAACAGTAATTGATGACCAGTCAATAATACTGCTGTCGCCGTGTTCCCCCAGAACGTACGCGTTAACCGATTGTGTTGAAACGCCGATTTGTCGTGCCAAAATTGTCCGCAAACGTCCCGAATCCAACATTGTCCCAGTGCCGATAATATGTTCTGGTGGCATATGTGAAATCTGGTGTGCCAACATAACCATTACATCCAACGGATTTGTTACGATAATGATTTTTACTTTTTTTACATCTGTATTGGCCATTATGCGCGGCATAATATCTTGGATTACGGCGGCATTTTTGTTTAACAAGTCCGTGCGTGTTTCACCGACGCGTTGATTTGCGCCGGCGGCGATAATGACAATGTCACTGCCACGGATGCCGCGATAATTACTGACCGCAGTGATTTTTACATCAAACCCGAAACTGGCGGCATGTCCTAAATCTTCTGCGGCGGCCCGTGCACGTACGCCATCCCGGTCAAACAGCACAATTTCATGAACAAATCCCGTGTTTTTAACGGCGGTCGCAACGGCGGAACCAACACTGCCGGCACCAATAATTGCAATTTTCATTATCGTCCCCCCATATCGGGTACGATTATATCACAAAAAAGCATGCAACGCGCGATAAAAATCCTTTGATTTAACAAAGAACCCAGATTATAATCCGGGTTGAATCAGTGGGGATGCTGGTTCGGGGCTGTGGTAAGACAACTTCATCTGGTGCGATAACGCATCGTCAAAATATCCCTGGATGGAAAAGTCGGGGGACTGTTCGTTATACAACAGGTTTTACCCAAAAGCGACAGAATCAATGATGACGTGATTTACTAAGTTCCCGACCGCCTGTGTCTTGTGCTGTGTGGTGTTTTTGCCCTGGGGGATTAGATATGAAAATAAAATTTAATAAGAATTACTTGATACTGTTTTTGGTATTGCTGTTCATTTTACTGGTGGAATGCGCGATTAAATGGACATACGGCCAATTTGGCCGTGTAAATATGGACGAAGTTTTATTGGTTATAAACTCTGGGCCGGGCGGCATGGATATGGGGCTGGTGTGGTCTTTTGTAAAAAAGGTCGTTATGCGTGCATTTGGTTGGGCCATCGCGTTAACCATTTTATGCGCTGTATTCAACCGATATAAATTTATAACGTGGATGTCGGTTATCGCGGTATCAGGCGTGTTTTTATACCGCCTGGTCAGTTGCAATGTACAAATGGGCAGTTTTTTTAATTTCAAGAAATCAAATTTCTATCAAGAACACTATATTGACCCATCCACAGCAAAAATATCGTTCCCAGAAAAAAGAAACGTCGTTTTGATTGCGCTGGAAAGCATGGAAAAAATCTATGCAGATGAAAAATTGTTTGGTGCGGGTGGCATAACACCAAACATTACAAAAATGGAACAAGAACATTTTTCATTTGAAAATTATCATTCTTTATCAGGACTCAGCCATACTATCGCGGCAATTACTGGATTCACAACGGGGTTACCGTTATTCTATACCGGTTACAAAAATATTGAAAAAATGCGTGGCGCCAGTGGTATCGGCACTATATTCAAAAATAACGGGTATCAAACATGGGCTATATTCCCGGCCAGTGGCGGATTTTCCAAGAAATCTGATTTTCTGACCCGCATGGGATTTGACAGAATATATGATGGCCATGCACTGCGGAACATGTTGGACTATGAACTGGATGTTGCGCCATTCCAGGGCGTGGATGATTATACATTATTTGAATTGTCTAAACCGATAATCACAAACATTATAAAATCAGACCAGCCATATTTTGTATTTATGGAAACAATAAATACGCACTGCGAAGGATATTTTACCGACGCATGTCGTAAAATAGGTTTTGCCCAAGAAACAATGGAAGATATCGCAAAGTGCGATGATAAAATTATATATGATTTTGTTCAATGGGTGCGCCGGGCCGACCCCAGTGCGGTTATAATTTTACTGAATGACCATCGGCAACACAGTGGTGAAATTATGAAAAAATTATCCCAGATAAAAAACAGACCATTGGCAAATGTGTTTATAAATACAAACATTTTTGATGGCGCGGATACAACGCGCCCAGTTGCGGCATTTGATTTCTTTCCGACCATTGTTGAATCTGCGGGCGGCAAAATTCACGGGTGCAGACTGGGGCTGGGGACATCACTGTCGGCACGGTGCGGCGCAAATAAAACACTGCGCGAACAATATGGCGATGCGCCGCTGGAAAAATTAATGGAACAGCGCAACGATTTATACTATAAACTGGCATCAGGAATTGATTAAAAATGAACACAAAATATCATGGCATTCGCCGAATAATGCGTGCATTTATAAATTCGTGGAACGGGTTAAAATCTGTATTTTGTACCGAGGCCGCATTCCGCCAAGATTTGTTACTATGCGTGGCGGCGGTGGTTGTGTTAATTTTTATACCGGTTGATTTGTTTGATAAAATATTAATGTTCTTTTCATTGTGGTTAATAATTATTGCAGAACTGGTCAATACCGCGATTGAAACAGTCATTGACAGAATTGGTTCTGAATATCACGAAATGTCAAAACGCGCCAAAGATATTGGCAGTGCAATTGTTTTAATAACAATTACCTGTGTCGTGCTGTTTTGGGCGGCAATGATATTTATAAATATATTATAAAAAACGTCAGTATTGTAATTTTTATTGGGCCGCTTTATGGTACAAATTTGGTCCGGTGGTTTCAGCAACACATCATATTTTGCGAAAAAGTTGTGATGATTAGGATAATAAAAAAACGCGGTGACCCGCGGAAATTCTGGTGCCGGATGTCGGACTTGAACCAACGACCTACTGATTACAAATCAGCCGCTCTACCAGCTGAGCTAATCCGGCAATGCAAAACGTACTATACATTGTCGTTTTATAAATATCAAGTCTAAAAATTCACAATTTTCTTGCAAAGTGAAAAAAAGTGCAGAAAATATAAATGCTATGATAAAAATACCAGAATTATTGGCGCCGGCGGGTACGTTGGATGCATTTAAGACAGCAATTTTATATGGGGCGGATGCGATTTATGCGGGGCTGCCGGGGTTTTCTATGCGGGCACGTGCAAAGATTACAACGGACGAAGTGCGCGCGGGAATTGAACTGGCGCATGGGGCAGGGCGCAAAGTATACTTGGCGTTTAACCTGTTTGCGCATGAACGCGATTTTGAAAATATGCCACGTGTGGCGGACACGATTAAATATCTGCGGCCTGATGCGCTGATTGTATCCGACCCAGGTGTTATGATGTGGGTGCGTGAACACTTTCCAGATATGCCGATACATGTATCAACCCAGGCAAATATCTGTTCGGCGGCATCCGTTCGTTTTTGGCAGTCCGCTGGTGCGCATCTGTGTGTATTGGCACGCGAAGTGTCGCACGATGAATTCAAAGTAATTCGTGAAAAATGTCCTGATGTTGGATTGGAAATTTTTGTACATGGCGCGATGTGTATGAGTTATTCTGGGCGGTGCCTGTTGTCTAATTTTATCACAGGTCGTCCGGCAAATCGCGGTGCGTGTGCACAATTGTGCCGGTGGAAATATGACGTGATTTTGCGCGAACATGATACTGGCATTGAAATGCCAATTGATGAAGATGAACGCGGTGCATACATAATGAACGCACGTGATTTGTGTCTGATGCCGCGATTGGCCCAGGTTATTGAATCGCGTCCAGATTCGTTAAAGATAGAAGGCCGCAACCGCAGTGAATATTACGTTGGTGCGGTTGTACATGCATATCGGGCGGCGCTGGATGCATATGCACGTGCACCGGATGATTTTGACCCTGCGCCATATATGGCGGAACTGAACCGCTTGGAAACACGTGGATATACCACGGCGTTTTTTGACGGACCCGCTGGGCCAGATGCGCATAATTATGAAACAGGGCGTTCCACATCGCAATATCATGCGGCCGGCGTCGTGACTGCGGTGGATGCGGAAAAAATCACGCTGGAATTGCGTAATGAATTGCGCCGGCATGACACAATAAACTTTATTGTTCCGCACAGTGATACAGATATATCAGTACGGCTGGAACGCATTATAAACGCGGCAAGTGGCAACGAATTACCCAAAATGTCTGCGGGCCAGCATAACAGTCTGATTATCCCCCGCGCTTGGTTCCGCGATGCATCGGACGCACTGGTGCCGTATACGTTGGCATATTCGCATAAATGATTACTGGTCGCGTGTCTGGGGTTACGCGGCGCGCGAATGTCCAATCATTTGTTTCTGGATAATGATTTTTAATGCGGTTGCATAATCCATTTTCGCAGACGTTGCACTTTGTTCACGTACATTATATTTTGCAATAATTGCATTAATTGCGTTCATTGCGTTTGTAACATTTGGGGCAACACGCATATTCCATTCTTGTCGCTGTTGTGGTGTGGCGATGATTTCATCATCGCGATGTTGGCCTGTCATCATCATTTGCGACATTTTGGTGTTATGTGCGGCAAAGATTTGACGCATGTACATAACAGACGGATTTTTTGGTTTTTTTGCTGCGATAAATTGCTTGATCTGATTCAGTGTTGTATACCACGCCTGTCCCAGCGAACCGCCGCGTAACCAGTTTACCGCGCACAGGTTGTTAAACAGTTGAAAATATGCCTTGGCAATATTATTTTGGTCGTTTTTATCCAATGTCTGCTGGGGTGCTTTTTTATCTGTCCCGCCGGCAATGATATACATATATCTGTCAAATTCGGTATTCATATATTGGCTCCTTTTGTGACGTGATGCCTGTATGCATCATATAAATGTAGTAAAAATTACAAAATATTCAATATATGCGATTGACAAAATTATTTTGACTTTATTCACATTATATTGCACCATCTGGATGCCTGTATCACAAAAACACACTGTTGCCAATAATGGGTGGTGTGGATACAGACCGCGTTCTTGCCAATAATGGGGGGCGTGTATTTCATCACAAAACATTGAAGGAGTAATATGATGAAAAAAAGTTTGAAATTGGCGGTGGCGGCATCTGTTTTGGCGTCGCCGGCAATGGCGGGTAATGTTGAAAATCCGCTGTATTTACCAACATCTGGTGAATTTTATTCAAAGACATCGGCGGGACTGATGGTGAAAATTTCTGACCATTCCCGTGCGCATGAAATCAAGGGTCATGCCGGTGCCACAGAATTTCCGATTTGGCGTATCCAAGAAGATTTAGGTATCGGTATTACCGACCGTTTGGCCATTCGTGGCGCGTTTGCGTACACGCATGACGGTGATATTGACCGCCATGGCATGAATCATGGCCGTGTTGGTCTGATATGGCGTCCGATTCAAACATTGGATAACATTGTCCTGGACGTTTACGCAGATGCGCACTTGGGTGGTATAAACAAGATGCGCGGTGCATATACGGCAACGGGTTTTCAATATGACAACTATTCAAATGGCCGTTGGGGCGTTGATGCCGGGGTTCGCTTTGGCAAAACGTGGAGCAAACTGACCACCAGTGCATTCGTAGAAGTTCTGCAAACATTCGGCAACAGTCATAATGTAATTGATGTATCTGAATTGGCCATAGCGACTCCGTCAGATGGCGCGCCAATGTTGGTTACATCGGTGGGTGTGCCAAGTGAAATTTCTGTTAATCTGAAATCCACCACAGAGGTTAATTTTGGATTAAACGCGTTTTATCAAATTGATGATCGTTGGTCATGGGGCGCGGGATTTAAGTACAATCATCATGCCGACAATGGTGTGAAAAGTCTGGCGACGGATATTGAATATGTCAGTCCGGCAATTGCCGCGGTTGCCGAACCAGAAATCCAAAAGTTCATAGACAGTCTGGCTGATATGCAAGATGGCTTTGACGAATATATCGTTTCATTGTCGGTTGCGAACCAGTTGACAGACTATGCCCAGGTTGTCTTGTATGGCGAATATACGTTTGACACGGCGCATCCGATGTCGCAAAACGGCACAGATGTCAAAGCCGAAGTTGGCGTGCGCCTGAACTTGGCATTCTAAGGCAAAATAAAAAACATAAAATTTAACTTAATATTGGACATTAATCCCGCCATTTATGGCGGGGTTATTTTTATGTGCTTTATTGTTACTAAATGCTTTTATCAAATTTGTTTTTGTGATATAATAACTCAAAAGGAAAATGGAAAGGGAATGAAAAAAGTCGGCTTTCTTGCGGTGTTAACTGGCTTTTCTGTGGCCGGCATTGGTGCGGCGATGGCGACGGTGTATCCTGTTTATACGGGGTACCAGGGTACAAATGCCGCGGGCCAGGTTGTATATTTGCCGACGTATGCGACAACAACCGCTGTATCCCGAACTGTCCAGACCAGTGTACCGAATAACGCGGCCAGTCCGACGCGCGTCACGGGTTCTTTGCCACGGGTGGGATCAAACGCGACAAATGCAGGACGCCAGTATTATGAGCCGGCGGATTTTGACCGTTTGGCGGACAGTGGGTTGTATGTTGGCTTTTCTGTTGGTTATTCGGCCAGTGTCAGTGGTTCTATGATTGCAGATTACATGAATGAACAGAACGCATGGTTCGTGCCCGGCGCGTTTCAGGAAGCGCCGTTTAACACTGATTCCGTTATTCCATTGCAATTATCTGTTGGGGCGTCATTGAATAATGACATCCGTATTGATTTTGGTTACCTGCGCTATTCTGGTATCAGTTATCCAACCCAGATTCAATCATCTGATGGGGTCGGGGGATATGTCACCGCCACTGTGGAAGGTGGCGCCGTCACTGCAAACGCAACGATGTTGAATGTTTACTATAATATTGATGCGTATACCGGATATTTGGCGGGGGGTATGTTGCGCCCGTATATTGGTGCCGGTGTTGGGATATCGCTGAATACAATTTCTGATTATGTCGTATACGATAATACATTTTATTCTGAAATGGACCCGGAATGGGCGGGTGCGGGCGATTTAACCGGTATATCGGATGTTTATGCGTACCATAATGGTGGCACGTCTGAACAGTTGGCTTTTATGGTAGAAGGCGGTTTAAGCACGGATTTAGACGGCGGTATCAGAATGGATTTCTTTGTCAGATATACAAATCTGGGGCGTGTCAGAACATCGGGCAGTATTATTGTTTCCCAGACAGAATGGCTGGGAGACGGTGCGGGTGGTGAATATCCGGCGCCGTATGACAGTGTGTTCCATTATACAAACTGGTACGAAAGTGCGCGTTTAAGCACGGTTGATGTTGGTGTCAGATTAAGATTACAATTCTGATGCGCGTTACGATGCGTGTATGGTACAAATTCGCCGCATTTGGCCACAGGATAAAACGATGAAGAAAAAGTATTCTGTTATCAGTCTGACTGTAATTATGGCGCTGGTTGGAATTGTGCCAACGGCGCAATCTGCAATTCGTATTGGAAATAATTCACGCAGTTATGCGGATGCGTATAACCAGGTTAACGCCATGCGGGCCCAGGCCAGTGTAAACGATATTGCGGCCCAACCAACACAAAATTCGGGTGTTGAAAATGTAACATCCACAACCAGTGCGACGAATACTGGTTCTGAAATAACATTGCCAGTGCGCGTGGCAAATGCGGACTTGGCGGCGCGGATCATATCTGGGGATGCGAATTCTCCGGTTTCGTATTCGCAATTGGAATCGTGTTCTATGATTTATCCTAATGGTGAATTTGCATGGGACGGGCCAACCGTTGGTGCGGGTGCCGGTGGGGCAAATACGTGTGTTGCGGTCGTTGAAATGCGCGGTTACCAAATGGGGGCAAATGGTTCTGATGTTGTATTGGCGCGTGCAAATTTGGCGGCGGGTGATACGGTAAAGTGCAATATATCTGAATTCCCAGAATATTCGTATACTGCGGATGCTGGTAATATCGTTTTTCCGTCGGATTCAGAACCCACAATGGACGATGTTATCCAGGTAATGAACCAAGAACAGAAGGATAACGCCGGACTTAAAATTGCTGCGGGTGCATTAATTGGTGCACTGGGGGGCAATATGGCGGGTGAAAACGACATTGGAAATTCGTCGTTACTTGGCGCGGACAAGGGAAAGTTACAGGGTACGGCAATTGGGGCGCTGTCGGGCGCGGCATTGATGGCGGGTAATGCGTATGCGGGCAAGGTTGCCGGCGATATGATTTTATCCACTGGTGTAAATGCGGCGGCGGGCAGTGTGATTGGCAATATTGCGGCCACTGGTGAATCCGTATTGCGCATAGAAAATTGTAACATAGATAACCGTCAATCGCGTTGTTTGTGGGGTGCGTTGGCCACAAATACGCCATTGGATCCGAACAAGGATATTGCGTATTTTGATATTACAGACGGCGAAACAACATATGTTTGTGATGCGAATAATGAAAACTGCCGTGCCGAAGAACTGGTTGCGATTGTGTTGGCGGCGTATCCGGATATGAGTCTGGATGCAGCCATAGAAGACGCAAAACTTGAAGCCGTGTTGTCAAATTCTGCGAACCAGTTCCATCTGGAACGTACAGAAAATTCGGGATATGCGATGTTACCGGGCGCATCATCGGGGCATGTATACACTAAAATCGCCAGTGCGGGACGTATTGATCGTGAAATACCGGCCATGCTGGAAATAACAAATGAAAAGGCATTCGGAATGGACCAGTCTGACTGGCGCGAATGGAAACGTGTATATGGTGCCAGTGCAACGTTTTATATGCGTAATGCAAATGGCGACGCAACACCATTACCAGATGGCATGGTGTACACAATAAATGAATTTTATCCGATGCTGGAAACCGCCGACAGTGGTTCTGTGATTGATTTTGGTAACAAGGCCCGTCTGAAAGGCACATTGATTGGTGCCGGTGCCGGCGGGGCAATGGGCGCGTTTACCGCATACCAGGGGGCCCAAGATGATATTCAAAATCGTTGGGTGACTGCGGTTCGTGAATATAATGATTCATTACAAAAAATATATTGTATAACTGGCGACAGATTCTTGGGATATTACAACGACGACATTGTCATTCCGCGGATGGGCCAGTACTGATACCCCAGTGACGCTTTGTATTCTTGGTTTTATCGCATTTCAAGGGTCATCAAATGGCCGGATATGGCGGTGCAATAAAAAATATTTCAATCGGATTGGCCAGTCGCCGTGGAAAAATGTGGATTCACAGTGGCGGCACCAGCATGACCAGTATGTGGGGCGGCGAACAAATCGCATTCTTGGATGCAATGGCAGACGCGGCAAAATCTGTTGTTGACCATTTGGGGCGCGAAAATATCGCGTTTATCAATGTGTTAAATCGCATCAGTATTGATTGCGATTGTAACGGTAATCCGGCGGAACCTGATATACACGATATTGGTATATTGGCGTCTGTTGATCCCGTGGCCGTGGACCAGGCGGGCATAGATATGGTGTCGGTGGCCGACGGCAATGAAACACTGATGCAGCGCATTGAACAACAGCATGGCTTGCGTACATTGGAATCGGCCGCGGCAATTGGGTTGGGTAATCGTGAATACGAATTAATTGATTTGGACCAGGAATAAAAAACAGGGGAAAAGTATGAAAAAGATTCTTGCAGGCTTGGCGGCGGCAACCATGATTACCGGGGGCGCCGATGCCAAAACGCTGGTTGCGTATTATTCACGTACCGGCAATACAATGAATGTTGCAAATGAAATTGCGACCGCGACGGATGCAGATATGTTTCGCATTGAAACATCTGATGCAAATTACTATCCGGCGGAATACACTGCCACGACTCAACAGGCCCAGCGCGAAATTCGTGACGGTACGTTGCCGCCGATAAAAACAATTCCTGATTTGTCACAATATGATGTTATCTTTATTGGTACACCGTGTTGGTGGGGCACAATGGCGCCACCTGTACGAACGTTTTTAAGTGATGCAGACTTGTCCGGGAAAACTGTAATACCATTTAACACCCACGGGGGCAGTGGGGTTGCCAATGTACATGCTGATATCGCCGATTTAACACCAAATTCAAAACATTTAAGTGGAATTGCTGTTTATGGCAGTATGTCTAAAACGTCCGGTGATACGGTACAGGCATGGTTGAAAGAAATCGGTATACCCAGCGAATAAAAAAATCCCCAAATTGGGGATTTTTTTATGCGTTTATTATTTCCATTACCCGACGTGGGACATCTGTGATTGCGACGCGTTCCTGGTCCATTGTATCGCGATGGCGCAATGTTACGGTATTATCTTCCATCGTCTGGTGATCAACTGTGATGCATACTGGTGTTCCAATTTCATCATGACGACGATAATTTTTACCAATATTTCCAGAATTTTCCAGTTCTATGCGCCCAATATTTAATTTGCGCAAATCGTTTTCAATATTGTTTGCGATGTCCACCAGTTCTGGTACATTGCGTGCCAGCGGAATTACCGCCGCCTTGACCGGTGCCAGTGCCGGTTTTAGTTTCAATACTATGCGGGATTTGCCATCTGGTAATTGTTCGTCTGTGTACGCATCCAGCATAACTGCGAACATTGCACGATTTACCCCCATTGCCGTTTCAATTACGTATGGAATGAAACTTTCACCTGTTTGTGGGTCGCTGTACGCCAGTTTTGTTGTGCTGTCACGATTTTCCATAACATTGGCATGAATTTTGAATTCACTCTGGCCCTTGGTATGCGAACCCAAATCAAAGTCTTGACGATTATGTATACCTTCTACTTCATCAAAGCCATCTGGGAATTCGTATTCTATATCCCCCGCTGCCTTGGCATAGTGTGCTAATTTTTCATGTGGTGTAAAGCGCAAACGTGATGCCGGGATTCCCAATGTGTTTACCCACCAATCCATGCGAATTTTTTTCCACATTTCAAAATATTTTTCATCTTCATCTGGATGCACAAAATATTGCATTTCCGCCTGTTCAAATTCGCGCATACGGAATACGAATCCGCGTGGTGAAATTTCGTTACGAAATGCCTTGCCAATCTGGACGATACCAAACGGCAACTTATGCGGGCATGCGTCCAAAACGTTTTTGAAATTTGTGTAAGTTGTTGTTGCAGTTTCTGGGCGCAGATACGCATTAATTTCACCATCAGCGGTTGCCCCAATGGACAGTCCCATCATCAACTGATATGCCCGCGGTGGGGTTAAATCAGTACTGCCACAATTGTCGCATTTTGTCTGGTCGCGCATTTTATCTTGGCGCATGCGCGCGCCACATTTTTTGCATTCAACCAACGGGTCAGAAAAACTGGCCTCGTGCCCAGAATATTTCCACATCAATCTGTTTGTGATTTGCGCGGCGTCCAGTCCTTCTATATCATTACGCGAATACACCATGGCGTTCCACCATGCGTTGCGAATATTCTTCATCAATTCAACACCATATGGGCCATAATCATATGTCCCGCCCATACCGCCATAGATTTCAGAACCTGTGAAAATAAAACCGCGTCGTTTACACAGTGCGACAATATCATTAACTGTTTTTGCTGGCATCTTTATACCCCTGAAAATTTCTACCGTGTTATTGTTATACAGAATTTGTCTGTTTGCAATAAAAAACAGGGACTCCGGCCCCTGTTTTTTATTTTTTTGTTATGTTTATTGTATATCTGGCGCAATAGCAGATACCGGACATACCGCCGCACACGTGCCACATGATATACACTTTGATGGGTCAATAACACACTTGCCGTCGGCACCAACAGAAATCGCACCCACAGGGCATGCACCCATGCACGTATGACACCCGATACATTTTGCTGGATTTATTTTATAAGCCATTTTTATAACTCCATTTTATAGTTAATTAATTTCTGTTTAATAAATTTAACAGATATTGGAACATTGCGATAAATGATATGTACAAGTGTAACGCCCCCAGTACAGCCATTTGATTTTTTTGCGTATCATCACCCAATACGGCATATGCGCGTTTCAGGTTCTGCATATCATACGCGGTAAACAGCGCGAATACCAGTACCCCTATAAAGCACACAATTGTACCAAATGTTCCGCCCAACATTGCCGGCCATATAAATGATGCCAACCCAATCAAGATTAATCCAATCATTCCCATAAACAGGAATATACCCAAGAATGACAAATCTTTAACCGTCTTGTACCCAAACAACGCCATGCATGCGAACATCACAGCGGCAATTACAAATGCCGACAGTATAGATATCGGATTAACTGCCAATACAGCAATTAACAGTGGTGTCATGACAACGCCGGTCAAAACAGAATACAATACCAGCAACCCGGCACCAACCGCGGGGCGAAAACTGAACGCGCGTACCTGGGCCCATATGGCCAGTGCCAAACCGCCGAACAGTAATATGTAATACAGGGCAGAAAATCCAGTTGCAGTCATCAAAAATGTCCACAACGGGGTCACCATCGTTACATATGCCGCCAATGCGGTCACAGCCACCGCACCAAACATCAATGCAAAAATTCGTTTTAAGTATAATCCCATTCCGTCACCAGATTTTGCATGTTGCGGTGCATCTGGGGACTTGGTTTTTAACGCAATGTTTTTTATTGCCATTATTTTTTCTCCTTGTTAGTTATATGAATATATAATACAATATACCCAGTAATTCAAGTAAAACAAAAACGTTTATTTAATCAAGGGGGAATATCTATGCCATCACCACGTGCAAAACAAATTCGTTTGTTAAATGAACAGGGACGCGGAAAGGTTGATTTGTGGCAATCCACTGAAAAAAAAGCCAAAATTGCAGAACTGTTGTCCGAATGTGAAAAACTGGAACGCAAAAAGAAACAGTATATCAAAGAAGGTGATAAAGTATCTGCAAAACGGGCGGATGATAAAATCGCGTTGGTTCAAAAAACATTACATAACATGGACAGATAATATCCGATGGCGATAACAATAACCCCGATTTCACCGGTCGCATTTTCTGTGTTTGGTTTGGATATACGTTGGTATGCGCTGGCATATGTGGCGGCGTTTGTTATCGGATATTTTATGCTGCGTGCGTTCACGCGCCGTGGTGACAGCCAAATCGTATTGTCCAAGCGGCAATTAGATGATTTACTGACGGCGATTATATTGGGGGTTGTTATTGGCGGGCGACTGGGGTATGTACTGTTTTATAATTTGCCATTCTTTTTATCGCATCCGCTGGAAATATTGGCTGTATGGCATGGCGGAATGAGTTTTCATGGCGGATTGGCCGGTGTGATTATTGCAACGCTTTTGTTCGCATGGCACCAGTATAAAAAATCGGCTCTGCCGGGCAGCGTATATGATAACACGTTCAAGTTATTGGATATCATGGCGGTAATCGCGCCAATCGGATTCTTTTTTGGGCGTATCGCGAATTTTATTAATATGGAAGTTATGGGTCGCGAAACATCTGTGCCATGGGCGGTTGTGTTCGCTGGGCATGGCGATGTGCCGCGCCACCCCAGCCCATTGTACGAAGCCGTCACCGAAGGTATACTGTTATTCATAATTATGTATTGCCTGTACCGCTTTACCGGATTGCGCCGGCGTCCGGGTGCATTGGGCGGAATTCTGGCGATGCTGTACGCCGTGTTCAGAATTTTGTGTGAACAGTTCCGTGCCCCAGATGTCCAGCTAGGCTTTTTGTTTGGTACAAATTGGCTGACCATGGGGCAATTGTTGTCATATGTACTGTTTATCGTTGGCGTGATAATTTTTGCGATTGCATTCCGTAAAAAATAATGTAAAATATGGCGCAGCCAGCGAACAAAATCACTGCCGCGCGCGAACGAGTGGTGAGCAGCACCGCCAGGTGCGTCAAGCGAACAAAACCGTAGGTTGAGAGACCGTCGGTAAAACAGTTTAGGATGGGTGGCAGAGTGGTCGATTGCGACGGTCTTGCATACGAGTCAGCAAGGCAAGCAAAGCGCAGCCGCGCGCGAACGAGTGGTGAGCAGCACCGCCAGGTGCGTCAAGCGAACAAAACCGTAGGTTGAGAGACCGTCGGTAAAACAGTTTAGGATGGGTGGCAGAGCGGTCGATTGCGACGGTCTTGAAAACCGTTGTGGGGGCAACTCCACCGGGGGTTCGAATCCCTCCCCATCCGCCAGGAATACAAAAAATTCCAAAAATTTATATAAAGTCCCACAAACCCGCCGGTTTCTGGGACTTTTTTAGTGCGTTGTTGCTCTGGTATGTCTTTACTTTTCCAAAATCCACCATTTTACCCACTCTTACATACTTCGCCCAAATTCAGTGAGGCAATTTTATTTCTTTTTGCCCATAAAGCTGTACTCTGTACCGTATTTCTTAGCGTCTTGTTTGTGTGCATTCCAATGCGCTTGTTGGTTTTTGAAAATGTACAAATTATTTGGGTTATTATTTTGTTTATTTCTGTCTATATGGTGTACGACCTCACAAGGATTTAATGGACGGCCGAGCTTTATTTCCGCCATATGTCGATGGACTAATATGCCCGTGTTATTATAAACACGATAGCCGCTACTGTTAACGTGAGTTTTTGGTGCGCGAGGATAAGTATTAAAATTTCTTTTCATCTTATTCCCCCTCCGTTTCGGTATCAACTGGTATTAAGTCTAGTAAATTTCCGTCACATTCTGGATAATGTTTACAGACTATTTCTTTGAAGTCATCTTCTTTGCCACCATTGAATTCCGCTTTTAATCTTCGTACTTTCACATCGCCGAACTTAAATAGTTGTCCACAATGTAAACATTTTACAATTGTGTCAGCGGGGAATCCCATATTATTTTTATAGCACTCATCTATGCCAGCCTGTCTATCTTTGTCTGTTAATTCTTCATGATATGGGACGTCGCTTTCATTGTTATGGGAGAATTCAAAAACATCTCTGCCGTCAGGTGTAAAATTATGTCCGATAAAACCCGTTGATCCGTATTCGTTACTTTTATGATTTTCCAAGAATTTACGTGCTTCTGATAATTCTGATTCTGGCGCCTTTATTAATTCTGCCCACTTATTAAATCCAACAATTTGTGCAATAAGATGTTGTGCGTTTCCTAATGTAAATTCAAATTTTGGATCGTCGTCCATTATATCGTAATCAAGAAAAAGACCGACAATGTCGAAATACTTTGTATCGTATTCATAAATGTCACCATCGTCTGATAGATGTCTTGTTTTATAATCTTTAAGAAGATTTTTTGCTTGTAATTTAAAATATTCAATGTTTGTCATTGTAATATACTCCTTTTTGCGTATAAACGCACTCTGCCTAAGTTTTATTATCGGAAAGTTATGCGTCAGTAATCTGTTTTTGATAATAAAACCTAGAAAGGTTTATATTACTTTTGTGTTGAGTGATGATATCTTTGCACTGACGGACTGGCTTCTCAACGAACCATATGTGTATTATGACTTAAAATAATATTAAAATCAAGTATATTTATAAGTAAATAGTGCCTCTTGCGTCTTAAAATCATAAGTTCGTGATACTTTGTCCAGTATATCACGGACGGGCAGGTTGATTTTGCCGCTTATAAGCTTGTTAGCGATCGTTGGGTTTATGTATGCCAGTGATAAATGCTTATAGACATAGCGCAGGGCTACGTGTTCGCTCTTCGCGATTGTATCCACATCGCCACATTCTTCGTACATTTCACGATATCGCCACGCAGTTGCAAACGCCTTGACGATAAGGTTATTGTTTTCCGTAATTGTAAGCAGGCTTGTTTTTGCTTCGCTAAATTTAGTGTTTGCATACCCGCGAAAAACTACTGGCGTGGTTATTGTCACACTGTATTCGTTTGTAATAAATTCCATTGGTAAACTTGATTGATTTACATAGACATCCGTAATAAATGGGCGCACAGAATTTGGCGATACGTCCAAATAGATAATCAGTTGCTTGTTTGAGAAAATAGCCTTATCAACTATTGCTTGTATAAAGTCCCGTTTTTGTACGCCCGATAGAGCCGCCAAATTTACTGACTTTAATGCACTTGCTGAATCTGGGGGCAAATGTGACAGGTCGGCATTTAGAAACTCTGAAATAGTATTTGATACAACTTCATCAACCGGTGCCGCTGGTATAAAAAGTCCCTTTTGCGCATAGTAATGTATTTTAGTATGATTTTTGTTGGTTTTAACTTGGTTGATAAAACGTTCGCCTTGACTGTTAAACAGTTTGCCTGACAACAAGTTTGGTGACCGGTGTGATTCTGTTTTGTTATTAGAATTGTTTTTTAGCGCCTGTTGAACTTCGTTAAACAGTTCTTTTGAGATAATTGCGTCTTGTTCGCCCTTGGCAGTGGTATTTGCCTTTTTATGTGCAATTTGACCGATATAAGTCATATCACGTAACAGGCGGTGCATTCCCATCAGTGATATTTTATTACCACCTTTTTGATTGCCTTTTTTAGAAATCCATTTCTTGGAATATATACCCTGTGCTTCGGCATATTGAACCAAGCGTTTTACAGATTGCAACTCTAAATACTTTTCAAACAGTTGTTTTACTTGCTGGGCTTCTGCCTCGTTTACAACCAGCTTTTTGTCTTTTATATCGTATCCTAATGGTGGATTGCCACCCATCCATAAACCTTTGGCTTTACTGGCGCGTATTTTATCACGTACTCGTTCACTGGCAACTTCCCGCTCAAACTGTGCAAACGATAATAACATATTCAGGGTCAGTTTACCCATAGAAGTGCTGGTATCAAATGCCTGTGTAATGGACACAAAGTTGCAGTTATACTTATCAAAGTACTTCATCATATTATGAAAGTCCAAGATAGAACGGGATAATCGGTCAACCTTGTACACAACAACAGTGTTTATCAACCCTTTGGATATATCTTCCAACATTTGCTTTAATGCGGGTCGTTCCATAGTTCCACCAGAAATTGCTGCATCAGTATAAGTACTAACATATTCCCAATTATTAAATGCCTGGGACGCAATGTAGGCCTTGCAAGACTCTTCCTGATTTAACAGGGAATTGAATTCTTGTTCCAACCCATGTTCAGTTGACTTGCGGACGTACACTGCACATTTAATCACCGGCATTTACTTTCCTTTTATCCAGTTCAAAAAAGTGTGGTCCTGATGTCTTCGTACCACAAATATCAGTCGCAATTGCGGATAATGAACGATACTGTTTCCCGTTATATAAAAATGTGTTGTCATAATTGACCAGGACCTTGTGTTCTATATTCCGAAACTGCCTAATGATAGTTGTACCAGGTGCTATGTTATATCTGTGCTTCAATACACGATTTACGCATTCGGCGGGGTTGTCTTTATACTTTTTGATTTTCTTGATGAACTTTGGCTCAATATGCAGGTTTAAGCGTTCGCATTGAATATAGTACCAAAGCGATCGCATTTGTCGCTTAAAAGGGTGGGGCGAATACCGTGCCCATAAACGTGCTCGCTCATCTTGTGATAACGCTTTCAACTCTTCAAATGTTTTTGGTAAAATGTCTTTAACTTTCCGTTGCATTAGAATTTCCTTTTTGTCGCAGATGCTGCATAGCAATATCAACCAGCATACGTAGAATACGCAAGTTGTGATACAGGTCTTTATTGGTAATTACGGGCATACGCCCGAACGGATTGCCGGACTTACCTATATGAAACCTGGTTGTTTTAGGTGGATTTTTGTATGGCATTATTCAACCTCAAACCATTTCATAACAGTGACAAGCAGGTGGGGATAATCAGCACTGGTGGCCTCGGTCAAGAATTCGGACCATTTATCTTCTTTGCCGGCTAAGGTTAGGGCGTTTTTACACCGCGAAAGGATAGCGAAAGCATTACCATCGCGATTTGTTAAATAAACCTTTATATCAGGGTATTTAGGCATATTGGACTCCTTTGTTTTTACTATGTCTTTAAGTTCGTCCAATTACTGCTTGGAAAGAACAGAAAGTCAAGTTAAATAGATTTATTTTTATATACTGCGGTCAGTTGTGTAATTTTGCGGTGCAGACGGCGTAACAGGATTCTGTCGCGACAGGGCAGGTAGCCGCCATTACGACGTCTGATACGATGTTCCATTTTATTCAAAATGCGACAAGCACAATAATAAAGCATATTGCAGGTGGAAACATTGTTTGGCTTGATATCTTCATAGGATTTATACTTCATGCGACACCCCTTTAATCAGTTGCCGCATTTACGCTTATTATTGTCTTAAAGTCAAGTTAGTATATAGGCGCACGTTTTCTTAGTAACTAAAAGCAAATAAAAACAAATATAAGTAAAAAATTACTACTGGATTTAGGTGGCGTGATTTTGTAATATCAAATCGTAAAGGAAAGGAAAGATTGTCACCACTACCGGCAAAATTAGCAGATTATATTGAGT
>CALXWY010000005.1 GCA_944392535.1 uncultured Alphaproteobacteria bacterium
AAACGGTGGTTTAGGTTAGGCAGTTGCCTATGCGTTATACATAATAATCCAAGTTATATATAACAGTCAATGTCATTTGTTAAATTTATGGTATGGATTCCCCCTTTTTTGTGTTGGCAGCAATACAAATATCATCATGATTATACTGCAAACAATGTCCAAACCTGGGAATATCGTCAGTATAAATAACAGCGTCCACCATGCACTTAATCCGGCATCATGCAACCGCCGAACCAGCAATGACAGTGATGGTATAAATGCAACGATTCCATATGCCAGAAATCCAATGCTTAATATATCCACGACTGGCGAGTAAACAAAGTTTGTTGCGGCAATGTCATTAATGCCAAATCCAGCCGATGTAACCACTATTGCCCATATCACAGAAATCAAAAAATTAACCAATGCTGTCCACCAATATTCAGAACGTGAAGATGTTCCGGCCCATTCGGTAAACCCGCGACGCCAATATGCCGCGTATGCCGCAAACATGTTTGTGTATTTTTGGCTGGCTGGTGAAGTTTTGGACTGTTTTGGTTGTTTTTTGTCTGGTGACATTGGCATATTTACCCCTTGTTCATATACCCAAGAATTATATCATAATTATTGCGATAATATAACAAAAAATCCCGCATGTGCGGGACTGGTAATCTTAAAATCCGAAAACCATACGCTGTTTAGACTGACGTTTCTTTTCGTTACGAATGGCTTCTTCTTTCAAACGCTTGCGCTTGGTTGTTGGCTTTTCATAACGTTGGCGTTCTTTCATTTCACGATACAGGCCTTCTTTTTGTGATTTGCGTTTTGCAACACGCAGTGCCTGTTCAACGTTATTATCGCGTACCAAAACTTTGACCATTGGTTATTCACCCCCTTTGCGCACTTTATCTGTACAATTCCTGGTGGAGCTGATCAGACTCGAACTGACGACCCCCTGCTTGCAAAGCAGGTGCTCTACCAACTGAGCTACAACCCCAGAACTTTGCCTTGTCAAGATTGCTGTTCAATCGTGTGGCGTCCCATGCGTTACAAAGCAACCCGCCCTCTACCAACTGAGCTACAACCCCAGAACTTTGCCTTGTCAAGATTGCTGTTCAATCGTGTGGCGTCCCATGCGTTACAAAGCAACCCGCCCTCTACCAACTGAGCTACAACCCCAGAACTTTGCCTTGATTAATTTCGTCAAAGCCCATGGATTTTATACGTTTTTATTAATTTTGTCAAATTAAAAATGAAAATCGGGCTTTTTAATCTTTCTCTGGACAGTTTGATGTACTGTATTTATAATATGTCTCATGTTTAAGAAAATTGTAAAAAGTATAAAAACATTTATTCATGGCGACAAAGATAACGTTCGTATTAAATGGTCGTTATATGGTCGTGTGTGGCGTGAAATTGGTAAACCACAATGGAAGTGGTTATTGTTTGGCGTATTGACCACGATTGGGGCCGCCGGCGCCGAAGCGTACAGTATCACGCTGGTTCAACAGGTTGTGGACAAGGCTTTTATTGAAAAAAGCATGCAGAACATATTGATATTTGGTCTGCAAATCATTGCTGCGTTCGGGTTCAAGGGTATATTTAATTACGCCAAATCATTAATCATGTCCAAGGCGGGGCTGTTGGCCAGTGCCAGATTACAAGAACGCATATACGACCATATGATTCATATGAATATATCAAAATTTTATGGAACCGGCATTGGCAAACATTTGAATTATTTCAGTGTCCAGGCTGGGGCGGTGTTGAATTTGGTAACTGGCACACTTATCAGTACTGTTCACCAAATTGCCACGTTAATTATGACGGTTGGGTTGATGATATATTATGCGCCCCAACTGTGCGCGATACTGTTATTCTTGGTTCCTGCAATCATGGTGCCATTGGTTATCATAATGCGCAAGCGGCGCAAATTGTCCCGCGAATCGTTTAGTATCGCGAATAACGTGACACAACATTTGAATCAAACATTACGTGGAATAAAGACAATACAATCGTTTGCCACCGAAGGTGTTGAATCAAAGCGTTTTCATAATGTGTTGAATACGGCGATGATTAACGCATACAAGGGAACCCAGGCATCGGCACTGCAATCGCCGTTATTGGAATTGATGATTTCAATTGGGCTGTGTATGGCGCTGTTAATTGGTGGACACTTTATTGTATCTGGGGCGATTACAACCGGTGATTTCACGGCGTTCTTGTTGGCATTAACGGCGGCATATAAACCGGCCAAGGGCATAACAGGAACAGGAAACACGGTTCAGCATGGATTGTTGGCGGCCGAAGTTTTATTTGATTTCTTGGACAGCAAACCAGACATCCAGGATTCACCAAATGCGGTTGTGTTACAGCCGGGTAAAATGTCTGTGGAATTTGATAATGTATCGTTTGAATACAATCCAGGTGAACCAATATTAAAAGACGTCAGTTTGTTTGTACCGGCGGGCAAAGTTTGCGCATTGGTTGGACCATCAGGTGGTGGTAAAACAACAATGCTGAATTTAATAGAACGCTTTTATGACCCACAACAGGGTGCAATAAAAATTAACGATAACGACATTCGTAATTATACGTTGCATTCACTGCGATTGAATATTGCGGATGTATCCCAAGATGTGTTCTTGTTTAATGGCACAATTGAAGAAAACATCCGTTACGGGTCACCAGATGCCACACCCGAACAGATAGAGGCCGCCGCCCGTGCGGCAAACGCGCATGAATTTATTATGCACTTTCCACGGCAATATAAATCACGTGTTGGCGAAGGTGGGGCATTGTTGTCTGGCGGCCAAAAACAACGAATCGCCATTGCGCGTGCAATATTAAAAAATGCACCAATTTTGTTATTGGACGAAGCAACATCCGCATTGGATACGCAAAGTGAAAAGTTAATTCAATCTGCATTAAAGAAATTGATGCAGGGTCGCACAACGTTCGTTATTGCACACCGCCTGTCTACGATTCTGGATGCGGATATTATTTGTGTTGTCAAAGATGGACAAATTGTGGAACGTGGCACAGACGAAGAACTGGTCGCGCTGGACGGCGAATACAAAAAACTGCGCGATATTCAATTCAAGGATAAAAAACAAGTGAAATAGTCAATCGTCCAATTGGGCGATTTTTCATTTACCCTGGGCCCCATGGCGGTGATATTAATTATTACGCGGGGAACATATCACCGTAATATATCGCGTTGCCAATCTGGACATTCAGTGATGGCACGGTCAGCTTTGCCGTGCGCAGATATAGTATATATTCACCAATATGTAATATACGACCGCAATCATCCGCACTATCTGACCCCAGTGGTGAATACATATTATCGGGACATTGTGTTATCCCAGAATCTGTGGTTGTCGGGGTAAATGTTCCCCCAGGGCAATATGAATTTTTAGGACATTGCGTACATTGTTGACTGTTTGCGGGTAAATAATATCCCGGATTACAAGATATTTCTTCTGTTTCCATCGGAATACAGTCATCAATACTGTCGTGATCGGCCGCCGTATCGCCAATCGTGACGGTCCCCGCGGGACATGGGGTACACTCTTCACCAACATAAACACAGCCATCTTGATATGTGTTGGCTGGGCAAACCATACATGGGTTATTATAAGGATTATCATCTAGCGCCCAAGTTCCTTTATTACACTGGTCTATTTCACAAACCCAATTAACACCCCAACCAACGTTGCAGATCATGCACGCGACAATGGCGATAAATATCTTTTTCATCTTTAACCCCCATTTTGCAACAAAAAACCACCGGAAATAATTTCAAGTGGTTGGAGGTTCACAACAATTATCAAGAATTGCGACCTGTATTCAATATATTCCAGGGTCCCTCCAACCATATGGTTGGAGATATATTTTTGTCTTGACTCAGACACTTGATAAGAGGTTGTGACGCCCCGCAGCAACAACACATCACTGCAACTGGAATTATACAATTTATTAAATATAAATGCAAACGTAAATACGGGGCGAACGCCCCGTATTTTATTTCACGACCAAATCTTTGCCGTTCACATCAACGAAAACAGTACTGCCTTCGCCGATACGACCAGATAAAATCAAATCTGCGATTTTATCTTCAACCGCCGACGTGATTAACCGCTTTAATGGCCGCGCACCAAATACAGGGTCGTATCCATTATCGCCCAGCCATTTAATGGCTTTGTCTGATACTTCCATACTAATGCGCCGTTCAGCCAAGCGTTTTTCCAGATTTTGCAATTGAATCTTTACAATGCCGGCCATGACATCTTTGCCCAATGGATTAAAGAACACAATTTCGTCAATACGATTTATGAATTCCGGACGGAACTGTTTTTTCACTGCGTCCATATCAGGCAAATTGCTGGTCATAATTATGATGGTATTTGTAAAATTCACCACATGACCCTGGCCATCGGTCAGACGCCCATCGTCCAATATCTGCAAGAACACATTGAAGACGTCTGGATTTGCTTTTTCAATTTCATCAAACAGCAATACTTGATATGGGCGACGACGTACACTTTCGGTTAATACACCACCTTGTTCGTATCCGACATATCCCGGGGGACTGCCAATCAGGCGGGATACAGAATGTGGTTCCATATATTCACTCATATCAATACGGGTCATTGCCGTTTCGTCATTAAACAAATATTCTGCCAGTGCCTTGGCAACTTCGGTTTTACCAACACCGGTTGGGCCCAAGAACATAAAACTGCCTGATGGGCGGTGCGGATCAGATAAGCCCGCGCGACTGCGCCGAATTGCCCGCGCAATTACGGATAACGCGTGATCTTGACCAACGACACGTTTGCGCAGTTCGTCTTCTATGTTCAATAATTTTGATTGTTCTTCCATGCTTAATTTGTCGGCTGGCACCCCGGTCCATTTGCTGACCACGGCGGCAATATGTTCCGGCAGAACGGTTTTATATTCCTTGGATTCCGCATTCATTTTTTGAATTTTTTCTTCCAGTTCTGGGATTTTTCCATATTGCAATGCTGACGCTTTTTCATAGTCCCCATTGCGCATAGCGGTGGAAACTTCGGCCTTGGCGGCATCCAACGCGGCCATTGCATCAGATAATGCACGCATTTTTTCTTGCTCTGCGCGCCATGCAGCCGTTAATTTTTCTGATTCAGATTCTGTGTCTTTGATGATTGCGTCCAATTCTTTCAAACGCTTTTTAGAATCTTCATCTTTTTCTTTTTTCAGTGCCTGTTGTTCTATTTTTAATTGCATCAAATGTCTGTCAACTTCGTCCAGTTTTTCCGGCTTTGACGCAATTTCAATACGAACACGTGCGGCCGCTTCATCAATCAAGTCAATTGCCTTGTCGGGCAAAAATCTGTCTGTGATATAGCGGTTTGATAAACGAACCGCCGCCACCAGTGCTGCATCAGAAATACGAACACCATGATGTCCTTCGTATTTTTCTTTCAAGCCACGTAATATAGATATTGTGTCATCAACCGTTGGTTCATCAACATATATGGGTTGAAAACGACGTGCCAACGCTGGGTCTTTTTCAATATACTGACGATATTCATCCAGTGTTGTTGCGCCCAAACAGTGTAATTCACCGCGCGCCAACATCGGTTTTATCAAATTTCCTGCATCCATAGAACCTTCGCCTTTGCCGGCGCCAACCAATGTGTGTAATTCATCAATGAACAGTATGATTTGACCATCAGAATCTTTGACGGCTTTCAATATTGCTTTGAAACGGCCTTCAAATTGTCCACGGAACATTGCGCCCGCCATCAGCGCGCCCATATCCAACGACAACAATTTTTTCTTTAACAAATTTTCTGGCACATCCCCAGATACGATTCGTTCCGCCAGTCCTTCTACTATCGCTGTTTTACCGACACCTGGATTGCCAATCAATACAGGATTATTTTTTGTGCGACGTGACAACACCTGGATTGTACGACGAATTTCTTCGTCGCGACCGATAACCGGATCAAGTTTTCCATCCGCCGCCAGCTTTGTAAAATCTGTGGTATATTTTGCAATCGCCTGGTCTGGGGTTTCTTGCATTTCTTCTGGATTCATATTATAAATCTCCTTTATTTTTTCCTATATATAGTAGCATTTTGTGCTTTTTCAAGGTACAGGAATCAAAACATTGATAAATAT
Source organism: uncultured Alphaproteobacteria bacterium (assembly GCA_944392535.1). Taxonomy (GTDB): domain Bacteria; phylum Pseudomonadota; class Alphaproteobacteria; order Rs-D84; family Rs-D84; genus Enterousia. Next base: position 6,148 of record CALXWY010000005.1, read on the forward strand.
ATATTGACTGAAAATGGGCGTTTTTTGTGATATAATGCACCAGCCAGGCCATTTATTTTGAAAAAACAAAACATTTCTTGACTTTTTATGATTTTTATTATAAATTATGCCCCGGTTATCAAAGGATTATAATATGCCACGTGTATGTAAAGTTACAGGTAAGAAAACACAGGTTGGGATGAATGTATCCCACTCCATGCGCCATACAAAGCGTACATTCTTGCCGAATTTGCAAAAATTAAAGTTTCACAGTGATATTTTGAACCGCGACTTTTCGTTGCGTATTTCAACGGCTGGTCTGCGTACATTGACAAAACATGGCGGACTGGATGCATATGTGATGTCAAAATCACCATCGCGTTTAACACCTGAAATGGCGGCAATTAAGCGCGCGATTAATAAAAAGATTGGCCCGGCTGAAAAACCAGCGAAAAAAGCCACGCACAAGGCGAACCGCAGTGCGCGTTTGGTAAAAAAGGTTGAATCACGCCAGGCGGCAACAAAATAATTTTTGTTGCGTTGTGTTTTGGCCCCGTGGCGGAATTGGTAGACGCGCTTGACTCAAAATCAAGTTCCGCAAGGAGTGTCGGTTCAAGTCCGACCAGGGCCACCAAGGATAAAACACCCATTTTGGGTGTTTTTTTCATTCTGTCATTAAAACAAGCAAATTATATCCGTTATCATCCATATAATCGCAAAGTAAAAATTTCGTGAGCAATTCTGATTACCACAAATCAGATAAAACGGTATTTTTTATGAATTATTGTTATTAATAGAAATAAAAAACCGACAGCAAACATCAAAAATGCCGTTGACGTATGGTCGGATTTTTGGGTAAAATATGTACGAATAGATGCCTAACCTAAACCACCGTTTAGATTCGGCAAAAAGTGGGAGACAAAAAATGCAGAAATCTGGGATTTTTACAAAAATAAAAACCGCCATTATAAACGGTGGTTTGTTTTCGGCGATTATGTTAACCATGTGTGCCCAATATGCGAACGCGGCCAGTTCTTCGGGTGGCGATATCAGTTTTTCTGACGA